>CAZYDI010000280.1:0-1500 GCA_964646255.1 uncultured Bacteroidales bacterium | reverse complement strand
CTCCGCCTGTTCTTGAACGGATGAAGGAATATGTAAATGAGCAAAAATATGAAGCGGCCGGTCGTGAAGCCCATAAATTGATACCGGGTGTTTCATTTTTGGGCGCCCATACCCTTAAAGATGTTTTGGTCACCATTGAGGAATCAGCCAAAAGCGGTAAGGGACTGGATAAAATGCCCGAATTGGTAGCCGATGCCATTCAAAAATCAACCGAACTCATCCGTTGTTTTGAAAATGATTTTCCGGGAAAAATCTGATTGCCATGCACGAAAACCTCAATGTAATTATTGTTCAGCCGGATATTTTTTGGGAAGATGCAGATGCCAACCTGAAAATGTATGACGAAATGTTTTCAGGTATGACTGAATCGCCTGACCTTATTGTATTTCCTGAAATGTTTCAAACCGGTTTGTGCACAGAGCCATCTAATGTTGCCGAACCCATGGACGGGAAAACCATTCGCTGGATGAAGCGAAAAGCATCTGCGTTTCAATGTGCTATGGCGGGCAGTATGGTAATTACAGAAGGCCGAAAATATTATAACAGGCTGATCTATATTGATCAATTCGAAAACTTCACCTGGTACGACAAAAGACATTTGTTTACGATTGATGGAGAAGAAGCCAAATATACTCCGGGAATGCACCGGATGATTGTGCCTCTGAAAGGCTGGAATTTATGCTTTAATATATGCTATGATCTTCGTTTCCCGGTTTGGAGCAGAAACAGAAATGACTATGATGTACTTATCAATACAGCCAACTGGCCTTCACACAGAGATCCAATATGGACTACTTTGCTTACGGCCAGGGCAATTGAAAATATGAGCTACGTAATCGGGGTAAACCGTGTCGGTCGTGATAACAATAACATCACATACAATGGAAATTCGATCGTTATTGATCCCAAAGGCAATATTGAGGCCCAAATCAAGACATCCCAAATTGGAATACTACCTGTAGTCCTTTCATGGGATGCCCTTGATACTTATCGTGCTGAATTTCCGGTTTGGAAGGACTGGGACGATTTTACACTTCACTTTTAACAGCAACCGCCTTCACCATCACCACATGAACCGCATCCGCCACTGCAACTGCAGTCGCCATGTGCATGACCATGCATTAATTCCTCTTCTGAAGCCTGGCGAACATCGGTAATTTCACCTTTGAAATACAAATGGTTTCCGGCCAGGGGGTGATTAAAGTCCATTGTAACACTGTCGCTGTCAACCAGTTTTACAACACCGGTAAGCCTGTGACCTTCACTGTCCTGCATAGGTATTTTGTTACCGAGCTTAACCAACTCATAATCAACCTTTCCGTCTATCTGGAATGCACCAATGGGTACTTTAATAACCGAACCCTCATCATAGTTGCCATACGCATCTTCACTGGAAAGATCAAAATCAAACTGATCGCCTACCTTTAACCCGGCAAGGTTGTCCTCAAATTTAGGAAGCAGGGATCCGCTGCCAAAAACAAAAGTAAGTGGGGCATTGCG
>CAZYDI010000279.1:0-1523 GCA_964646255.1 uncultured Bacteroidales bacterium | reverse complement strand
ATTATCAAAGGATACCGGCCCAGCTGCATTTTTTCAAGCATATTCTGACCTTTCAGGGGAGCCAGAATCAATAACAATGCAAACGGCAAAGTGAAAAATTTCTTATAACGCATATATGTCAGCTGGATTCATACTGCAATCTCTATAAAGTAACAATCAATACGCTCCAAGGTTTTTGTCCTGAGGAAGGTTATTGCTTCCATTCCATATGATCAACATCTAAAATAATGAATTTTTTGGAACAGAACCGTAATAATCCTTCTGCTGTTATCTCCGTTGTGTATTTTTAACTGCCGTATTCGTTGGCTTTGCTTTACCATAGAGCGCGTTTGAATACACACTGGTAAACATGTTGCCAAAAAATAAAATCATTGAAGCATAGGAAGTCCATAACAGTATAAGCACTATCGATCCTGCTGCGCCATAACCGGAGCCGGGATTTGATTTCCCAAAGTACAAACCCAGCGCCCATTTACCGGCAACAAAAAACAAAGCGGTAACAAAGGCTCCAATCCATATAGGCCGCCACTTCACTTTTGCATCAGGCAGGTATTTAAACATCAGGCCAAAAAGGATGGTTATGATGGCCAGGGAGAATAAGAAATTCAACAGCCTGAAAAGAAACATGAGTGATTCCGACCAGTTTTGCTGAACCCATGAACTTAATGCGGACAAGGTTGATGAAATAACCAGTGATACCAATAGAAGGAAAGCAATGGAGAGGATCAGCCCAAAGGAGAAAAGCCTTACCCGTATCGTTTTCCATAATCCTGATTTTTTTGGATCGGCCTCCACTTCCCAAATGATGTTCATTGATTTTTGTAACTGACTGAAAACACCTGTTGCGCCTAGCAAAATTGATCCTATGCCAATTATGGTAGCCAGGACCGAATCTTTGGTTTCTGCAGCTTTGGTGATAATTTCCTGTATTTGCCGGGCTGTTTCTTCACTCATAGCCTGGGATATCTGATTATAAATCTGACCATTCACCGCTTTATCGCCAAAAAAATAACCTGCAACGGAAATAATTACTACCAAAAGTCCGGGTAGCGCAAAAATTGAATAATATGCAATTATTGCTCCTTCCCTGAACGGATCCAGGTTCCACCATTGCTTAACGGTATCTTTTAAATAACCAAACCACTTTTTCATTGTGCAATAACTTATTGTTTCTCCTGTATAAAAAAAATCAGGGAGATTTGTTCGATATCGTCTGCTGATTAAACCATTGAGCCTCTTATGTGTTTAAACTGCAACCCAAAAACAACAAGTTATGGCAAAGAAATATTCCGATAAGGCACAGGAAAAAGTCGGCAAGGTGATGAAAGAGTTTAAGGAAGGTAAACTCGAATCAGGTAAGTCGGGTAAGAAAGTAAAAAGCAGGAAACAGGCTGTTGCCATTGGCATCAGTGAAGCCCGGAAATCGGGCGCGAAGGTTCCGGCAAAAAAGTAAATCGGGCAAAGCTTGTTTGCGAGCAGGAAAGCGTCACCCTGAGCGGTAAGCATAGCATGCTTGCTGAGGA
>CAZYDI010000278.1:0-1625 GCA_964646255.1 uncultured Bacteroidales bacterium | reverse complement strand
ACAGTGCCTATTATCTTTTGTGTATCAGATTAATTTCAATCAATTCCTTGCCAATTTGATGAATCCCTGCCAAAATTTTTTCTGTCTGTGCATCCGATGGCTTTTTATGACCTTGCACATATTGTGATAACAAGGTTGGATTCATTCCTATTTTATCGGCAAGGACTTTTGAATTAATAACTTTGTAATACTGGAAGAACTGTTTAAAATCTATTTCGAATTTAAGGTTTTCATGTGTAATTTGAATTTTATCATCCTCAAAATACAGATTAGCCGCTTCATAAGCATTCTCTATTAACTCACTTATAGTTCGTCCGGTAGTATATATTGCTTGATCCACTGAATAAGCAGAAAATCCCGTATCAGTTTTTTCCACTATCATTTTTACTTTTTTCTTGCTTGATTTCATAACCCTTTTCATTTTAATCCTGCGTCCTTTCTAATCTTTTTCTCCAATCCTTTACCCATCCCCTGACTTCCATGATTGGGAAATATTATTGTCCCTGGTTTTGTTTCATGCTTTAATTTTATGTGTGATCCGCTTTGTTTAACCGGATACCATCCATCCTTAAGCAAGAGTCGATAAAGCTCGGAACACTTCATTCAATCGCTGGAATATTTATTCAAAGGTAAATAATAATTTACTTATTTGCAAGAGTCTTTGTTGGGGAGTCTCTTTCTTGGCATTGTTTACAAACGCTCGCCGGTATGCGCTTTTGCCGCTTCAGGACGCTTTCGGGCTTTGCCCGCTGTAACGAAGTGAAGGCGGGTCGGGTTACCACACTGATTATTAAATGAGCTGCAGTAAAACAGGCACAGCAACCCGCATTGCGTATGACCGCATGTTAGGTGTAGCCTTATTTTCTTAATAATTCTTGAACCTCAAATTTCAATTTAGGGAGATGGTTAATAATGATACTCCAGATAAGGTCATCAGATATTTTATCATAGCCATGCGCAATTCTGTTCCTTGCACCAATTATCTTCTGAGCATTAGCTAACTCAAATTTTGAATCCTTCTTGTAGCCAAGTGAGCAACCATCCGCACCCGCACGACCCGGCAACCGACCGCAGGGAGCTCACGAGGTACAACCAGCCAATCGACCAAAGGGAGTAATTAATATTTAATCGAGTAATGGCGTATGAGCTGTTAGCCACAGCTTTTTATTCAATCCAAGTTAAATGAGCATCTTTCAATGTCCATTTTCCATTTTCTCTTATGTAGGTCGCCTCACCACCCTGATATACCAGTCTATAATTTACTTTTGCAATTGTTCTATCATTATTGAAATCGATACTAAATACTTCAGGATGAGTTTCAATATGCCAGTAGCCACCCCAATGACCATGTATAATATTTAGTTTTTTATTCATAAATTCTAGTCGCTTTGCACTTTGGCCTCTTGCTCTTGACGGATTCATTATTCCACCAGTACCTAATGGAAAGTTCTTACTTCCAAGAAACTTATTAATCACAAGTTTATATTTCGGTAATAGATAAAGGGTTTTTGCTTGCTCAAATTCTATTTCAGGTCGAAAATTCATGATACTATCCTTTGATAAGACTAAAGAATCAGTATTTGCATATACATGATAATTCAAACTGTCTGTTTTATAGGTATAAA
>CAZYDI010000277.1:0-1648 GCA_964646255.1 uncultured Bacteroidales bacterium | reverse complement strand
TTGTTTTCTGATACGGAATAAAATTAGGCGAGGTTGCATATTATTCATAATATTTTAACCATTAATCCTATACACCTTCGTTCAATACCTTATTCGCTTCGTCGATCTCACGCATATTTACGATATGACCCATTCCGGTAAATACCTCCAGCCTTACCCGGGCGCCCAATTTAGTTAATACGGCCTCGGTTTCTTTTACACGGCTTAGCGGTATATAAGGATCATTATCGCTTGTGCCCATATAAACAACCGTACCCTCAAAGTCGCCCTTATACCGCATTTCATTCAACACATCACCAATTAACCCTCCGGTAAAGGCAATTATGCCTCCCCACTTCTGAGCATTCTGTGCGGCAAATTCAAGGGCAAGACATGCTCCCTGTGAAAATCCAAGAAGGTATATTTTTTCGGTGCCAAATCCTTCCTTGCCATAATCCGATGTCAGGTTCCACAGTAAATCCAAAGCACTGTTCAATGAGGGTTGATTCTGATAAATCGGGTGTAAAAAACTGTTGGGATACCATCGGTTATTTGTTGCCTGAGGGGCGACAATATGAAATCCGTCAGCTTCCAGTTGATCACTTATCGATAAAATATCATGGGCGGTGGCACCCCGCCCGTGTAACATGATCAGAATTTTAGATGCCTTACTCAAAGGTAAGCCTGCCTGCACCAAACGTTTAGTATGTGTCATTAACCAGCGTGATTTTTAACCGCAAATTTAAATGGGTTCTAACATTCTTTCTATTTGACTTCTCGAAGGCTCCATCCACGCTGGAAGTCGCAGCGATGTTCCCAGGTCGGCAAGGTCTTCGTCTACTGTAAATCCCGGTATAATGGTAGCTACCTCAAACAGCACACCTCCCGGCTCATGGAAATAAATGCTGTGAAAGTATTGCCTGTCAACCACCGGTGTCACTTCAATGTTTTTAGACAGGAGCCGCTCCCTTATGGCAACATGACTTTCATCATCCGGTGTAGCAAAAGCCAGATGATGAATGGTCCCGCTTCCCGACAATCCTTTCATTGCTTGCGGCGAGACAAGGATATCAATCAGTTCTGCCTGCTTGTTACCTGTGGCATACCTGATGCGGTTTTCGTGCCGGCCAATAAACCGGTATCCCAGACTGTCCGTCAGCAATTGTTCTGTGCCTTCAGATTCTGTTTCTGTTAGTGTAAGACTATAAAACCCTTTAATCGCGTGCTCCACAGGAATACTCCCATGGTTAAACGCACGACGGTGGTCTTTATTGTTGAATACCAATTCCAATCCCAGGCCATGTACATCTTCAAAATAAATGAATTCTTCATCAAACCGCTTTATGGGTTTTGTGTGATTCACGCCAAACTGCCTTAAACGCTCTATCCAGAATTTTATTGATGAATCAGCTACCGAGAAAGCTGTTTCCGTCATTTGTCCTGCCCCATGCCGGCCTTTGCGCATTCCGGCATAGGGAAAAAATGTCATTATTGTTCCTGCACTGCCGGTTTCGTTTCCGTAATATAAATGATATACCCGCGGATCATCATAATTGATGGTCTTTTTCAGAAAGCGCAATCCCAGAATCTCAGTGTAAAAATACAGGTTTTTGCCGGCGTGGTCGGCAAGCGCGGTCACATGATGTAAACCCGTTATATTGTTTTTCCC
>CAZYDI010000276.1:0-1661 GCA_964646255.1 uncultured Bacteroidales bacterium | reverse complement strand
CGCAAAGGGTTTACGCAAAGAACCGCAAAGCCTTGGCGTGATGTTATTACACGTTAATTGGTCAGCCGGTCCCTACTACCTGGTTTATTACCTGCCAATATGCAAGCAAAAGAATAAGGTATCAACTGTCTGTTTATAAAAATTCCCTTAACATTCCCGCGTCAAAAATACTGTGCTATAATAATGATAACAACAATTGACTATATTTGAATGTTGTGCACAAGCTTAAAAACAGATACACAAATGAAAATAATTACATTATCAATTGCCGTTTTGATTTTAGCAATTTCTTGCGAAAAAGACAATGAATTGGTCTTCTCTGGTATAACAGAAAGGGATGAATTTGCTGTTCCAAAAGGAAGTACTGATGATACTGATTGGAGATTTGATGACATCTGGAATGAGAGAGAAGAGGGATTGTTTGATGTGAGTAACTTTAAATCGGCAGATAAATTTTATGAAGAAATGAATTATTCAACTGATCTTTATGCAGTTTCAAGTTGCATGGCTTATCCTAATCCTGCAGTTTCAGTTTTTAATTTTAATATTAATTCCGAGGCAGATACCCTTAGATTCGTAATAGTAGATAACGACTATCATATAATTTTTTCAAAACAGATAATTGGAGGTATTGGTTTATGGATGTTTGATTCATCAAATAGAGATAATTTTAAGCTAAATTCCGTCTACAGAATTTATTATAAACTTTTATATTTAGATGGATCAGTAGAGAGAGGTCACGGAGATGTTAAAATTATTGATTAGTAATAAAAGCCTATGCACAACAGCCGGTCATACGCCATTGCCGGGCCGTGCGGGTGCAAATGTTAGCTCTCTTGGCTTCATTAATGGGTAACCCGACAAGTATGCGCTCTGAATCGGCAAACAGCGTATACCGGTGAACGTTTAGCTGCAAGTGTAGGACAAAACAGACATATTAAAATAATAATAGACGGAGAAATATGACATTTGAAGAATTTTCAAAAATATTTCAAAAGAAAAACTCTTTTGAGAAATATTGGAACTATTTCTTATCAGTTGCAGTAATCGCCGTGGGACTATTTGTATTTTATTTGCTTCTTTTCACAGACTGGTATGCAATTAAAACCATAACTACCAAAAATATAGCACCATTATGGCTAATTTACTGTTTGGGAATAATGTTTGTATCGTTAGGACTTTATGGATTTTGGAGAATTCCAAAATCCTATGAAATTACTATTATTAAATCAAGCATTCCAATTGATAAAAAAGATCAAATAGTAAACCAAATATTAACTGATTTCAAACTTATTGAACTTGAGAATGACGAGCAATATCGACAATTCAGATATGTGGGGCGTTTTTGGAATAGTTTTGATATTTTCATATTCTATGATACAAAAAATATTTACTTGAATGCCCAACAAATCGACTTCGGCAATGATGGAGGTTTTATTGATTTTGGAACATCAAAAAGAGTTACAATTAAAATTAAAAATAAGATACTTGCTTACCTTGAATCTAAACAATTTTAATGGGTTAACAAATATTAAGGATGAATTCGAATATATAACACCAGCAGCTAACAGCCGGTCATACGCAATTACTCGATGAAATATAAATTACTCCCTTTGGTCGATTGACTGGTTGTACCTCGTGAGCTCACCCGACTTTGTCGG
>CAZYDI010000275.1:0-1684 GCA_964646255.1 uncultured Bacteroidales bacterium | reverse complement strand
TTTATGATATCAGGGAAACCGAATTACCGGTTGCAGGAATGATTAAAGTACGTGATGCTGAAACCGGTGAACTGGCATGGGTTGATACGGGTAATATACAGGTACGAAATGCTTATCACGCTGAATACCACAAAAAGTACGAAGAGTTGTGTGATGTGCTCAACAGGTTTGGAGTGGATTTCGTTTCCATTGCTTCACACGAGGATTACGTTAAACCGCTGATGAGGCTTTTCAATAAAAGATCAAGATGAAGACCACTCCCTTTGTCATAGCATTCATGATAGCCATTGCCGGAGCAAAAGCACAGGATTTATCGGTGAGGGCTTCACTTGACACCAGTAAGGCATTGATCGGTGATCAGATAAATCTTCGGTTAACAGCTGAAATGCCTTTTAAAGACTGGCATGTCATTTTTCCTCAATTCAGCGATACGCTTACACATGACATCGAAATAATTGACCAGTCAGATACCGACACCTCCCTTACCGGGAAAAACCGCAGGACGATAAGCAAGGAGTTGCTGATTACGGTTTTTGATACCGGATTCTTTGAGGTGCCATCGCTTAGTTTTGGTATAGAGAACAACAATTTCAGGGATACATTGAATACGCTCCCCATCGTTTTTGAAATTGTTCCGGTAAAGGCTGATTCTACCATAAGGGATATAAAGGCCATTTACCGGATGCCACTTACCGTTATGGAAGTCATTAAATATTCAGGAATACTCATTGCATTGGCACTGTTGGTATTGATAACGATATATTTTATCAGGCATCGGAAGAAGCGGGGAAGTGCTAAACCAATGGAAATATTCAATGAACCTGCAGATGTAATTGCCTTACGCGAGCTCGAATCACTGAAAGCTGAAAAGCCATGGGCGAATAACCATATCAAATATTATTACAGCAGAATTTCGGAAATCCTTAGGGCCTATATTGAACGCAGGTTTACCGTTCAAGCCCTGGAGCAAACAACCGACGAAATATTGTTGTCGCTTAAACCTCCGGTTTGTGAATCGAAAGAACACTCAAGATTATCCAATATCCTGAGGCTTTCCGACCTGGTGAAATTTGCCAAGGTTATTCCTGAAGCAAATGAAAGCGCGTTGCAGGTGGATTACGCAGCGGAATTTGTTAAAAACACGCCGGTTCCGGTTGTTCCCGGACCTTCACATGTGGAGACAGAAAATGAAACTGTAAACAGCAATTGATTGCTATGATGATGTACGATATAGAATTTGCAAATCCCAAATTGCTCTATTTATTGTTGCTGCTGATTCCGGCAATCATATGGTATATTTACCGGCACAATATAATGCAGGCTGAATTGCAGATTCCGGCCGTACAGCCCTTTCATAAAATCAAGAAAGGAATTCGCATTTATCTGAGACATGTTCCTTTTGTGCTGCGGCTGCTGGCGTTTGGATTTCTTATACTGGCACTCGCCAGGCCACAATCAACCAACAGATGGCAGGATGAAACTGTTGAAGGCATCGACATCATGCTGGCGATTGATATTTCAGGAAGCATGTTGGCAGGTGATTTTTCTCCCAACCGTATTGAAGCATCAAAAGATGTTGCAACAGATTTTGTTAACAGCAGGCCCGGCGATCGTATGGGCATTGTTGTATTTGCGGGTGAAAGCTTCACACAGTGTCCGCTCACAACCGATCATGCAGTATTGA
>CAZYDI010000274.1:0-1690 GCA_964646255.1 uncultured Bacteroidales bacterium | reverse complement strand
CCCTGATAAAGGATATTGAAGGCTGGATGAAAGAAAAAGGATATACCAACCTGGCATCATTTAAGGGACTCGTGGGTAAGAATGAAGAAAACACCGCAGCTTTTGAACGCGTGCAATTCATGCGGAAGACTACGGGGAGTTATTGATTTCTTTGATGAATTGTTCAAAAGTTATGACAAAAAGGCCTTGAGCTGCTAATAATGATAGAAAATTATTAATAGCTTTAAATTCGTTATTTCAGGTTGTTTTAACGAAAATCCGGAAAGAATGAAAACACTTGTACGTTCAGGTCTATTACTTATAGCGGGGCTGGCAATTCTTTTGAATTCCTGCAAAAGCGACGGAAAAAAAGGAAATGCGGATACGATGGATAGTATAAGCCTGAGTGAAATAAAACCCCTGAGGCATGAATTCGATACTATGTCCGATGGATTGCCAATATTCTACAACATGTACCTGTCGGTTGAAATGTCTTCACTGTTTCAATCATCAGGCGCAGTTTTTAAACAGGAGTTGCTCAATTCGCCTGATAAAAGCTCAAATTACGTAACCAGTTCCAAAAAAGCATTAAACCTTGGGGTGTATGCAGTAGATCTGAGTTATGCCAAAGTAAGCGAACAGCTCGAAACAGCCGGACGGTATTTTAATGCCATGCAAAAAATGGCGGAAGAAATGGGCATTCCCTCCGATTATTTTAACAACACTGCTGAACGGTTCGATCGCAATATCAACAATAAGGATTCTTTGATAAAGATTGCCAATGAAGTATATATGGCATCCGACAATTACCTGAGGGAAAATGAACGGTATGCGGCTTCGGCACAAATCATCCTTGGCGGCTGGATTGAAGCCATTCACATTGCAGCAAGTATTGCATCATCAACAAAAGATATTGAAGTAATTGAGCGGTTGGCAGAACAACGAATTTCGCTTACCAATGTTATCAATATGCTCGATGAATATAACAATGATGCGGATATCAATAAAAATCTCATCAAACTCAGGGAGCTAAAGCCTGTCTTTGATTCATTCGTTGTTAATGTTGAAGGAGATTTCAATCCTGCCTCGGCCGATGGTAAAAAACAATTGCAGGAATACCTTGCCAAGATTGATGAAATAGGAAAGAAAATCAAATCAATCAGGTCTGGCATCATTTCCTGACACTACATATTTATCTTCCTTAAGGTGATGGCATATTTTGCAGGCTATTAAGCCGGGGCTTAAACAGCTGCTTCCCGCACTATTTCCCTGCCACGTTTAATGGCATCCTCATTCACCGGAATTAGGTGGTGGTGTCGTTGCGGCAATGAGTCCTTCAGTCCGTGCAAAATATTCTCTGTTTTAATGATGGGCTTGATTTTCAGGTAAGCGCCCAAAACAATCATATTAAATGTTTTGGTAGTGAGCATTTTTGACGATTCCGTCACTGCCTCAACAATGTAAATTTTTATGTCCTTTCTCTGTGGAGGCTTGGTAATGCCATTGGGGTCGTAAATAAGAACACCTCCCGGTTTTACGCACGACTCGAATTTGTCCATCGATTGCTGATTCAGAATAATGGCCGTATCAAACCTGTTGAGGATGGGACTGCTGATTCTTTCGTCGCTCAGGATAACGGTTACATTGGCCGTTCCCCCTCTCATTTCGGGACCATATGAAGGCATCCAGCTTACCTCCATTTCCTGTATCA
>CAZYDI010000273.1:0-1692 GCA_964646255.1 uncultured Bacteroidales bacterium | reverse complement strand
TTGCCGAACGGTAAATGACAAAAACATAAGGCCCCGGAGCTTCCATAACATCAAAGTTAACCGGTTTTGCCCACGACAGGAAAATACTGCCATCAGTATCATCTATGTTGGTTACACTTACATTCAGTAAAGCCGGAAATCCCGGAACCAACGAATTGCAGGTAGGTTCGGAAGCAAAACTTTCGCTTCCATCCGGATAAAATGAGGTAATGATATAGCAATACTCAATACCCTGAACAAGCCCCTCTCCGTTGTTATCATCAACGTATGTGGTATTGGCCTTACCGTTAACAACAGCAATCCGTTCATAACCGGTATAGGCAGGAACCCCGTTTTCGCAGGAGTCAGGATCAAAATCAAAACTGCCTTCCCTGCGGTAAATGTAATAGCCGGCCACGTTGCCGCAATTGCTCTGATCCCAGCTTAGATCAATGTCATTGCTGGTTGCCACTGATGTAAGGTTTTCAGGTGATGGTGCGAGTACTTTAATGATAATATTATCAATATCGATTAACTGGATGTCGGCATTAATATCTTCACTTTTAAGCATTACCTGCCATGGCTGGTTTCTTATATGATCACAATTGGTCTGCCATCTGAAAAGCGAGGTTGAAAATCCGCGGCCGCTGGCAATCCTGGTAAAAGTGGCTGGTGATGAGTTAATCACAAAAGGACCTCCCCTCATCTCCTGTATAATAGAATCATTGTCAGCATCGGTAGTGGTTATTTGCAGCTCTATTAAGTTTCCGGCCTCTACACAATACGTATGCAAAGGAGGATTAACCGGCGGGTTGTTATCCGTTTCATATACATTAATCTGCATATCCCTTGTAATGTTGCCAATTTTTACACCATAACGCCATTCTTCAATATTCATGGCAACATTATACTTACCGGTATCAACAGGGGCATACCATACCAGATCGCCAACAACCGGATCAACATAAAGCGTATCACTGCTTTCGGGAAATTCATAGCTTTCAATGGGAATGCCATCCTGCTCGGTACAAATGGTAATTTTATAGGAAAGGCTATCTCCATCAGGGTCGTATGCTGCCGGATTATGAATGAACAAGTGGCCCAGGGCAGCCCTGTCGATAGGATAGTTAAGCAATTCGGGAGAACTGTTGGTGCCTATTTCCGGGCTTATCACCAGCGTGCTTTTAATGGAGAATATGACATTGACAGAATTGGGAATATTATTGATGCCAAAATTCCGGTTGGGATCCTGCATAAGAATTTCATAAATGCCGGGGCCGGGGAAAGTATGGTTTTCAATGTATAAGTTGCGACGGTATTCATTTGGCAAAGGCATGATGGAGTCGCGCTGCACAACGGAGGTTGAATTGTCGCCCCAGTCGATAAGCAACTCGGGCCTGTCTGCGGCACTCCGGGTGTATGTGAAGGTGGTAATGGTTACCCGGTAGGTATAGCCGGTAATTCTTTCAAACGTGATCTGCCCTGCCCTGTTATGTGTAGCAAAAAGCATAACCTGGGTGAGGTAGATTAAAACCGCTGTTGTGAATAGTTTTCTCATTAGTGCAAAGCTAACAATTTCCAATGGACTAACTACGACGTCCTGTCATTTCAATTTTTCAACATTATGGTTTCCTGCCTTTTATCCCAATTAAACATAATTCCCTGTTCCTTTGATCCGGTATTCAGGATCAACAGATTGGTCTGGTCCATATA
>CAZYDI010000272.1:0-1821 GCA_964646255.1 uncultured Bacteroidales bacterium | reverse complement strand
CAAATTTAGGAAGCAGGGATCCGCTGCCAAAAACAAAAGTAAGTGGGGCATTGCGGTCAACCGATTCAATAATGTTTCCATTATTTCCATTTACACGCAATTCATATGTCAACGAAACCACTTTATTCTGAGATACTGTCATAGTTATTGATATAAATTTAATTAATTGAGCAAAGTAAGGAAATAATTACAAAACTACCTTCAATTGTATGTTAAGTTTATGTTGAATTATGCATATATTAACATTTATCGACTATTGATTGTTTATCAATCCCGCAGTTTAAAAGTCGGCTTTCCTTAATTGAATTGGCCGGACAAAGAAAAAATGTAAGTAATTTCGCCAACATGTGTTATACCATAAAAATAGACCTGACACGCGAGGAACTTGAAAGACAGTTTGGCGCAAAGCTCGGCAACGATGAAGTTTACACACCGGGTGACAGGGTCAGTGCATTTGCCCTTCCCCGTGTTCCGGTAATATGCAATGACAATACTGCCGAAATCAGAACACTCCTCTGGGGTTTGATCCCTTATTGGGTAAAGAATACGGAACAGGCGAAAGATATAAGGATGAAAACATTCAATGCCCGAAGCGAAAGCCTTGCTGAAAAGGCATCGTACCGGCATTTAATAGGCCACCGCAGATGCATCGTGCTGGTAAACGGATTTTATGAATGGCAGACCAATGAAAAAAGAAAAATACCTTATTCGATTGGAATGACCGATAAATCCCCTTTTGCTTTGGCCGGTCTTTATGACAAATGGAAAAATCCCGAAACCAGTGAATTAGTAAGCACATTTACCATTATTACCACGCGGGCCAATCCATTACTGGAGGTTATACACAATACGAAAAAAAGAATGCCCGTTATCCTCTCACCTGATCAGAAGAACCAATGGCTTGATGTTAAGACTAATCCGGCTGAACTTGGGATATTTGAACCTTTTCCCCAGGAACACCTGTTGGCGGAACAATTAATCTATTAATTTTAGCGAAATATTCTTTCATGAAAAATCTACTGTTAGCAGGACTATTGGCAATGCTCATGTTCGGATGTAAATCGGATGAAGTTCCGTTTTATAAGGACATTGTGTATTATTTTCTTGATGATGAGGAAACATGGCAGGCTCAGATATCCGACTACGCGGTGGGTACCGAAGATTCATGCAGGCTGCAGTTTGGCATCAGCCAAATGCCTGCATCGATAGATACCCTTATGCCTGCCCTCAGGGTATCGAGTTACAATTACAACAGGGATTTGCTCACCATGATATATACCCCGGTCACTGACCTTGCGCCCTCAACACAATATGAAGTAACCGTTAATGCTCAGATGGCCTCGAATGCTGTAAAATATTCGCCTTCAGATATTGCCGTTGGCGTAGGTGCTCTAAGTGAATTCCCTGAAAACCTGGTGGATGGTTCAAATTGGTATAGACCGTCATTTCAGGTGAGACTGGTACAGGAGCAATCAACCAATGATGTCAAAGTAATGGGCACCATTGGGGTAACAGATACCACCACTGTTTATACACCAATTACCAGGGCTAATTTTCAACAGCCACTCCTTGTTACAACCAATGATGACGGCATCTTTTACCTTTTTATTTGCTGGGATTCTGATTTTATAGGCACTACAGCGATCTATTTTAAAAACATAGTGATCAGCGTTAAATAATAGTGCTGTCCGGAAACATACAACAATTTTTATTTTTCATTTGCAAGGTTGAAAAATTAACTTTAATTTTGTGGCTCTTCAAAAAGATGGTGCTGTAGTTCAGCTTGGTTAGAATGCCGGCCTGTCACGCCGGAGGTCGCGG
>CAZYDI010000271.1:0-1883 GCA_964646255.1 uncultured Bacteroidales bacterium | reverse complement strand
TATCAAGGCATTCACCATTTGCACATAGCGTCCTGATAAAGGGTGTCGATTGGTTATAAAATTCGGCTTTTTTAAAATGTAAGGTTATTATTTTAACCAATTCGGCGGGTAAGGCAAACACATTGTGAATACCCGGCGGAAGAATTTTATTGTTAAATAATTCATGATCAACATCACCTCCGGTATTATAGTTCAGATATGCATGCATCTGTGAACCATCAAAATACTTTTCAGGTACCAGGGTGGTTTGTTGGGTAAATCCAAGATACCTGACACGGTGGTATTTAAGGTTCAGGTATTCATCATGCTTTAATGTATTCGAAATTTCCCTGAGCAAATCACCTGCCAGGATTACCTTTTCAAACCTGTGCTTTCGGAACAGCACATAAGTATCCATTTCATCGTCAGCAACACAATATGCAAGACCTCTTGAATTTGCCTGTATAGAGATGCTGTATTTTTGAGCTGAATCCCGGTTAAATGTTTTATCAATGAAGCTTACTTCATGCATGAATTACCGTTTTTGCCTTTGCCGCAGGCATAAATAACATAAAATGAGCCATAGTGCTCTGCGAATTTAAATAAAATAACGACATTGGTAAGATGTACAATCAATAACTTTGTAAACAAATAATCATCAAAGTGCTTGCAGATCATTTAACAGAACTGGTTAAACAAAAACTTGGCCATCCTCCCACACCAGGCCAGGAAACACTGATTTCACATATTGCAGGCTTTATTTTTGAAACTTCAGGTAAGGTATTTATTGTTAAAGGTTTTGCGGGAACAGGTAAAACATCACTTATTAGTGCATTGGTTAAAACACTTGATGAATTAAAGCTAAAAACGTTGCTATTGGCCCCTACGGGAAGAGCAGCCAAAGTATTTTCCGCATATGCCGGTAAAAACGCCTACACGATTCATCGTAAAATATACCGGCAAAAATCATCCGCTGATGGTTTTGGAAGTTTTGTACTGAATAAGAACCTTTATTCAAATATGACAGTCATCGTTGATGAAGCATCGATGATTTCAGATTCCCTTAACGAAGGTGCGGTTTTTGGATCAGGAAGATTGTTGGCTGACCTTATCAGTTTTGTGAAGGACGGGCAGAATTGCAGGCTTATACTGGTGGGGGATACGGCACAATTGCCTCCCGTGGGAATAAACATAAGCCCTGCCCTCGATAAAGACCAGATGTCTATTTATATGCCGGTGGCCGGTGAATTTTTACTCACCCATATTGTACGCCAGGACCTTGATTCAGGAATCCTCCGGAATGCCACCCTGGTAAGAAACAAGATAACCAACGAAGAACTGGTAATTCCGGCATTCAGCCATCATGGCTTGCCCGATGTTCAGTTTATTTCAGGCAATGAGATAATAGAACGACTTGAGAAAGCCTATGCACAATATGGAATGGATGAGGTTATGGTACTCTGCCGTTCCAATAAAAGGGCCAATCAGTATAATGCCGGAATCAGAAATCAGGTATTATTCAGAGAAGAGGAAATATCCACGGGGGATTTGCTGATGATAGTCAAGAACAATTATTACTGGCTGAAAAATCAGCCCGATCTGGAATTTATCGCCAACGGCGACATTGTTAAAGTTCTTAAGGTAAAGAAATTTACGGACCAGTATGGCTTTAGGTTTGCCCGGGTGTTGTTGTCGTTTATTGATTATAATCTTGATTTTGAAGCCTGGTTGTTATTGGACACGCTTACCACGTATACTCCTTCGCTTGGAACAGAAGAGAACAGGAAACTCTACTATAGCGTGCTGGAGGACTATTCCCATCTTAAAACCAGGGGGCAACAATACAAAGCGGTTAAAGAAGATGAATTTTTCAACGCCTTGCAGGTGAAATATGCCTATGCGGT
>CAZYDI010000270.1:0-1884 GCA_964646255.1 uncultured Bacteroidales bacterium | reverse complement strand
AGGTTGGACAATGGTGATGTCTCATTTCAGCATTTTTTAGTTTTTATTTTAAACGGTCAAGCGTAAAATCAGGATGAGCCAGGTCCTTTTCAGAAACTGTGGTAATTGGTACGGGCCATTGAATATTCAAAGCCGGGTCATTATAACGGATGCCCCTTTCTGCGCCAGGTGTGTAAAACTGTGTAACCGGATAATAAACCTCCGAATTATCTTCGAGTGAAACAAAGCCATGGGCAAAATTTTCGGGAACATATACCATCTTATAATTGTCGGCACTTAATTCGTTGCCAATCCATTTTAGGAATGTAGGGGACCCGGGTCTTAAGTCAACAATCACATCATATATCCTGCCCCTTGTGCAGCGTATAAATTTGGTTTCCTGGTAAGGGTCAATCTGGTAATGCATTCCCCTTATGGTTCCTTTTTTCAGTGTAAGTGAGGTGTTTATCTGGCAAATTTTCCCATTCAGGCCATGATCCTCAAATTCATGCTGGCACCAGGATCTGCCGAAAAAGCCCCGGTCATCCTCAAGCTTTTTTATCTCAACAATCCATGCGCCTTTTAAACTGGTCTCGGTAAAAATCATGTTGGTTACAGTGTAAAGGTTATTTAGTCCAGGTCCACTCGAGGTTGCTGTTCAGGTAATTCTCATTCTGAAGCTTATCAAGCACTCTCAACCTGATTAATAATGATTCCCTGAAATTGGGGTCGTTAAATTTCATGCCCACCAGGTTGTCCCTGATTTCCCTTATCGTTGAAGTAAGGTCATGTATCGGCTGATGATCTGGAGCCAGTTTTTTAAACAGGTCGAAGTTTACCATATAGGAACGTTTATCCGGTGGTGCCTCGGGATTAACGGTAACCTTCACTCCGGGAATTTCCCTGGCCACTGCATCAGCCAGCGGCTTTATCTGGTTGTTCCATTCATTTGTACCCGTATTCACGGCGAGGAAATTACCGCCACTTGAATTTTTCCTGATAATAGCCCATTCAATGGCCCTTGCCATATCCTTGGTATTGATCATTGGTCTCCACGGCGATCCGTCGCTCAAAATACCTATTTCTTTATTTACCAATGCACCTGCAACAAAATCATTTAAAACAAGGTCAAGCCTTAAACGGTTGGTAAATCCGCAAGCGGTTGAAAACCTTAAGCAGGTGATTTTGAATTTGTCATCGGCAAGAGGTTCCAGCTCTTTTTCGGTAAACACTTTCGAGCGTGCATATGCTGTGAGCGGATTGACTTCATCGCCTTCTTTTTTGGGATAATCGCTGGCAGCACCATACATACTGCAGCTGGAGGCGTATACAAATGATTTAACACCATATTTTTTTGATAATTTTGCCAATTGTACAGCAGCCCTGTAATTCACATCAAGGGTAATCTCTTCATATTTTTTTCCCATCGGATCGTTTGAGATAGCCGCAAGATCAACCACGGCATCAACGCCTTCGAGGAGTTTTTCGGGAAACTTACGGATATCTCCGAATACCTGGGAGGTAAGTTTAACTTCAGGTGAGAAAGAAGGGTTGGTTAAACAATGGGTGAAGTATCCGATATCAAAACCGATTAATTCTGCTTGTGGAAATGTTGCCCTTAACTGTGATGTTACACTGGGTCCTATATAACCCAAATTGCCTGCTATAAGAATTTTCATAATATTGATTTTAATTGTTTTTTAAGTTTGGTTGAATGTTATTGCCATACTTTCCATGGCGGATTATCACCGCTCCATAAACCTTCGAGCAAATTTTTATCCCTCAGTGTGTCCATGGGTTGCCAGAATCCGGTGTGTCTGAATGCGCAAAGCTGTCCGTTGGAGGCAAGCTTTTCAAGGGGTTCCTTTTCAAAAACAGTACTGTCGCCTTCAATGTAATCAAGGA
>CAZYDI010000269.1:0-1897 GCA_964646255.1 uncultured Bacteroidales bacterium | reverse complement strand
CCTATCCGAAATTACCCCCTGCGCGACTGTAAACATGGGTTGGTTTCCAGCGCAATTCATTGCCAAGAATCATTCTTGTGCCCTTAGTTTCAGCAGGCTTAAATCCATTTTTCAAAAGGAACTTAAGGGCATGGACGTTTTCATCCGGTATTACTGCTTTGTCGTATGTACGGTATTTTACTTTCATCAATTCAATCCCGGCTTCTTCATTCATGGCTATTATAGGGCCTTCTTTAAGGCTGGTTATGCAATATCCCAAAACAGTATTGTACTTTACGTAAACTTTTGTATCGTGAATAAAATCGTTCAGCAGCAATTGCCTGTTTTCGCCGGAAACATCAGCATCAAGCTGGTAAATCTGGTCGCGAAAATCACTGCAGAATGGTTTAATGCAATCCGATAAGGCTTGCTCCTTCCATGGTTCAATCCTGTTCAGGAATACGTATTCTGAAATACTTCTGAAACCTGCCTTCTCATACACCGGTTTTCCCATAATGGTAGCAGTAAGTAAACAGGCATTAACCTTCGATTTGTTTACAATGTCCAGCAATTGTTGTACAATCGCATAACCAATGCCTTTGTTCCGGAAACCGGGATGAACAATAATATGTGCCAGCCATGCAGTATCTCCATAAATAATTGCAGCGCCGATTCCCGCTATCTCGCCATTGCTTTCAACTTTTAACGGAAAACAGAAGGATGCTTTTATATAATACTGCAAATCCGGTATAATATCAGACCAGTCGGGTGGCTGCAATAGCTTCAAAGCCTCAAGATCCTGGCAGGTAATCTCAGAAAAACGCATTTTTTAAAATCTCTTGAGTAAATATACAAATAATTGCGTTGGTTCATAAACCAAGCCTATAGCTGTTTAGCATGTTAGCTTTTTAGCCGTTTAGCCTAATCCAGTGTCTGGTATCTGGTATGCTAATTACTCGCTACATTGCTTTTAACAAGAATGGAATTCATGACATTGAGGATATCTGCCCTGGTAAATGGTTTTGAAATATATCCGTCAAAACCTGCCTCCAGGTATTTTATTCTGTCATCCTCCAGAGCAAATGCAGTTTGGGCGATCACCGGCAAATCTTTCCGAAGCTGTTTCAATTGCTTCATAAGATCCATGCCGTTTGCATCAGACAACCGAATATCCATCAAAACCAAATCAATCTCCTTCAGTTTACGATAATACTCTTCCAGTTCCTTACCATTGGTGGCAACGCGTAAAACAGCCCCTGTTTTCGATAGCAAATATTTCATGTATTCAATTGAATATATATCATCATCAACAAGCAAAATTACCCGTGCTGTCAAGGTTTTGTCCGATGGTATCCTTTTTGATTCCTTAGGCTTTTCTGGAGGTGAACCCATGTTGAATTTTACTGAGAAATAGAACTTGCTGCCCCTTTCCGGCTGTGATTCTACGCAAATGTCACCTCCCAGTAAATGAGCATTGCCTTTACATATGGCCAGGCCAAGTCCGGTACCTCCATAATTCCTTCGGGTTTTGTGGTCAGCCTGGGTGAAAATATCAAAAATTCTGCTTTGATACTCAGCGGGAATGCCAATACCTGTATCGGATACATAAAAGGTTATCCGTTCATCATTATGGGAATGATATCCAAAGCTTATTTCACCAGCTTCAGTGAACTTGACTGCATTGTCAAGAAGGTTGGTGAAAATTTGCCTGAGCTTTAGTTCATCGCTTGATATCATTAAACTTCCTTTTGGCTTCTTGCAGGTAAGGTTAATGTGGGTGCTGTCAACCTGCTTTAATTTATTGAGGTAAATAAGGTGCAATTCTGTTAAAAAGCCTTCCACATCCAGGTTGTCGATATACAGTGTTACCGTGTGTGAGTCAATTTTCGAAATATCCAATATATCGTTGATAATGTGA
>CAZYDI010000268.1:0-1917 GCA_964646255.1 uncultured Bacteroidales bacterium | reverse complement strand
GGGCATAAGCCTCCGACTCACGCGAAGGAATAACCTGGAATATCCTGGGGTTCAGGCCGGCCAGGCTTGGTCGCGTTGATAAGGGCGATACAAGGTTCACATTCTGGTAGCGGGCAAATCTTCCTGTTATATCCACATCTTCAGAGTATACCGGACCAATAATAAGGTCGGGTTTAATTTCCGGTAAAGTGCGAATGATTCTTTTCACTTTCATCGTATCGCGTTCGGTATCAAATACGTGAATATTTACCGATAAGCCTGTTTTTTTTAATGAATCGACAGCTATCAGGAAGCCTTCATAGAATTCCGCAAAATTACGGCCTCTTAATCCCAGCTGCCTGTATTGGGGCACATACGTTCCTTCCTCTGCCAGGGAATCTGCCGGTATTACCAATTCTTCGGCATTAAAAGTGGCAAAGAACGGTAGCATTAAGGCAACATTGTAAGTGTATGGCTGGCCTGTATCAAAACCGCAAGGAACTTCTTCTTCAGCCACTGAAACACTATCAGGGGTATCAATAATACTGCGGATCTTCGGAATTTTCAGTACCTGCCCATCCTTTAATCCATTCCGTAATTCCGGATTGGCATTGATGATGTCGGATATTTCCACGCCGTATTCCTTTGAAATGGAATACAAGGTATCTTTTTGTTTTACCGTGTACAGGTAAAAGTCATCATTAGCCCTTGCCTGCTGCGAAATATCGTGCATTTCCTTTTTGCGGGGTATCCAAAGCGTTTCGTTTTGCTTTATGCCGTGTTTGGCCCAGGGGTTATAATAATAAATTACATCCTCTTCAACATTGTATTTTTTGGAAAGGGAATACACCGTTTCCTTTTTCCTGACCGTATGTGCATAAAAATCTTCCTTGTTCTGAGGATAAGCAGGTGCCTGGGTCGGCCGGGCCATGGGAATTCGAATGGCAAGTCCTTCAACCAGGTTAACAACATCAACCTGCGGATTGGCTGTTTTAATTTCCTCCTGTGTTACTTCATAGGCCTTGCTAATCGAATAAAGCGTTTGGCCTTTCTGAACAGTATGGATATAGTAAATTTTTCCGTTTACAATGGTCTTCTCCTGCGAACGAACAACCGGGGCAGGCTGAAACTGTGGAAATGCAATTCCTGTTAACAGGAAGGAGGTAACGAGTACCGCTAAATATTTTCTTACGCTATACAAACGAGTACTTTTTTTAAACTCGTCCAAAAGTAGTAAAAAAACCTTAATTACCTGTACAAATGACAAAATGTCATTTGTACCGCTATGGCTTGATTTTAGCAGTGTTCTGAAAAAAATGAAATGAGAAAGCCCGCAATTATATATACAGAAGAAAAAGATGGTTCAGCATACCTGAACAAAGTTTCGCAAAATAAGCATACACTTCAGCCTGAACCGGTGAAAATCGATCCCTTTTCTGAAATGATTATTGGTGCTGTGGAAAAAGTGAGTCCCGCTGTTGTACAAATAGTGGTTCCTAAAACGGATGGCAGGAACCGGAATACCCCCGGAAATGGCGCAGCAGGTACGGGATTCCTGATATCGCCCGAAGGGTTTATTGTAACCAACAGTCATGTGGTTAATAAATCAACGGATATTGAAGTCAATATGCCTGATGGATCATCGTTCAGGGCTGAAAAAATCGGGGAAGATCCTTCAACCGACATTGCAGTTATAAGGATTTATAGCAACAATATGCCACATGCGCGGTTTGGCGATTCAATGAAACTCAGGGCAGGACAATTTGTAATTGCCATCGGAAATCCATTCGGGTTTCAGAGCACCGTTACAACGGGCGTGGTGAGTTCACTGGGACGTTCATTGTATAGTTATACCGGGAGGTTGATTGACGGAATTATACAAACGGATGCCGCCCTGAATCCGGGAAACTCAGGAGGTCCGCTCATCACAACTTACGG
>CAZYDI010000267.1:0-1921 GCA_964646255.1 uncultured Bacteroidales bacterium | reverse complement strand
TTGAATGGTAAACTTCTCGGGTTGTGGAACACTGCCGGTGGACAATCCTTCGTCATCGTTCATCAACTGCCAGCATTGTTCCCGGGTCGATACAACCTGTTGCTCAATTCTTAACAGCTGACTGTTGAATGTATCACACGAAAAAAGCAAAACAAAAAAAGAAAAGATCAGTAGTGTTTTCATGGCTAAGTGTGTTTTTTCATAAAACTGACTGTAAGTTACTAAAATAACAAAAGAAAACAGGTCACTTATATCTCTTGCTGCTTTTTTCCTTCAGTTTGAACTTGTGCAAAATATGCACAGGTTGCTACTTTCTTTAATTCACCTTATGCGAACATATTTAATAGGTGCCTGGTTACCACACTCATGCCCACCCCGAATAAATCAGTAATCTGCTGTATTGTCTGCCACATAGGTGCTGCTGGGCTTTCAATTGGTATGGATCTGAATCATCTTTCTGTTACGGCTAAAACTCAATCTTCCAGCTTACCGATGGCAGCAACATGCGACCGTCAATGGTTTCTGCTGTTTGTGTGGTTTTATTATACCTGAGAAATTCATTTCAAATATGTTCCCCTTACCGCGGAGCGCCTGCTGGCAGGGTTTAGGTATTTAAGAAGGAATATTTTGTTTAATACCATAACCGCTCCGCGGTATTTGGGCAACATAATTTTGGGTTTCTACAATACTATATGCCCTCCGGGCAATTGATACTCACCTGCAATAAAGCAACCTTAGCTGTAGTAATCTAATACTCGCATGCAAATATTCACGTCAGTAAAATGCAGAAGAACTATATGTAAATATCTTGCACATCAGTAAAATTGTAGCTTTTAGAATACCGGCTCAGGAATATTCGTATATCTTTCAGATTCCGGTAAATCAACTATTCGGGTAATCGCAAGGGATTTTGTATCTACCCAGACCTCCGCTAGTGGCTGTAAGGTAAGGGTGTGCTGAATAAGTCTGCTACCCTTCAGTGTCTGTCCTGTTTTTCCGTGAATACCCTTTGTAATGACAATCTTAACATTCGAATGATCGTATTGCCCCGACCCAACATGGCATTCCTCACCATCGGGTTTCATCATGGGTATTTCAGAAATATACATTTCCGCAGGGAGCACGTAGCTGATCAGTTCATCTTTCCCTGCTGCCTTATGCATAACCAGGCTGTCAATTGCGCCGGAGTTTTGAATGAGCCCGGAAATCTTTTTGAATTCAACCTCATCGGTCTTGTAAATCGACAGCCAGGTTCCTTCCGCGTTTGAATAAGCGTATAAATGCTTAATGGACAACATTTCTATTCCAACAGCAACCAAAAGGGCCAAAGCAGTAACCAGCACATATTTCACCAGGATGTTGATTCGATTTTTGCCTGCTGATAAGCGTTCAGGAACTCTGAACCATGCTGGCAACGGAAAAAACATGGCAGTTCCGGCCATATAGGCAGCATAATCATCACCGAATTTCTGCAGGCATTCCTTTTCTTCTTTGCGTGCCAGCCAATAATACACGAATAATAAAGTGACATAAAAAAACAGGGTCAGATAACGGGGCCACAACAGCAGCAACCCAAAACTGCACAGGGCAAAAGCTGCATATTGCGGATGCCTGACATATTTGTATATGCCCCCGGTTACCGCTTTCTTTTGAAACAGTTTTGCATAATAAATCTGAATGGCACAAATCAGAAATAGAAGAAAACCGATAATTGCGATGATTGCACCTATAGTTGGCATACTGCTTAATAAAGCCGATTTGGTATCGACCACCAGGTGCGGCATAAAAAATCCCGTCATCCAGGCCAAAAAAGGAAACCGGCTTATAAAACCCAATCCGGGTTTGTAAACCGAATAAAAATACATGGCAAACGGACTTGCCATATAAAAGAATTCAAAGGCAATCAGCAGGTAAACACCAA
>CAZYDI010000266.1:0-1938 GCA_964646255.1 uncultured Bacteroidales bacterium | reverse complement strand
ATGCAAATCTGCTGAATTTTGTGGAACTCAACGTTACCGGCGATAACGATAATTATAACCGGTGTGACGAGGAATCAAAATATATCGACAGTCCTGTATTTTATGTTTTTCAGCCTTGCTTTGAAGAGGCAAATAAAATGTTCGATTATTTTGGTGGTACAAAATACAACTCCCGTAAAATAATCGTCCTTCTAAATGAGCTCAAGGCTAACCTAAAGACGTTTGAATCACTCCAAAGTGCATCAGACTTTACCTCGCTTATTTCCGGACGGTTTATGGGCAAAGAGTTTTTTGCCAGGCTTGAGGAAGATGATTCACAATGGTATACCCATTGGAAGGAGTATAACCGCAAAATCATCGGTGTAAATAAAGACCTTGTGGAACTGGTCGAAAAATGTGCATTCGAAGAGCGGGTATTGTGGGTTATCGGGTATTAATGTACTTTCTGGCCGGTTTCATCCAAAAGTTTCAGCTCGATTTAAACAGAAAACCTTGTGATTTGTTTAATATTTGACCTGATGAAAATAAACCATTTGTTTTTACTGATTATAACCATTCTTTCTGATCATGAAAGGATTACACCTTTTCTTTACCTATTTCAATATTAAGACCCTTACCTTTAATTTTTACTATTTGCCTTTTAAGCAAGCAATTCGCTTGCCTTTTTTATTGAGCCGAAATACCAAGCTAAAGTGCATGAGGGGGGTGGTTTCGATTAACGCTGCCATTAAAACCGGTATGATAAGGATAGGCTGCAATGAGGTTGGCCTGTTTGATAAAAAGTACAGCAGGCCAATTTGGGAAAATTCAGGTACAGTCGTTTTTAATGGAAGCGCTATTTTCAAGTACGGAGCAAAAATAATAGTGGGTCGGCATGGCAAGTTAACCATTGGTGATGGCCTGCGATTTTCCTCGGGCAGTTCGATTGTGTGTTATAAACAGATTGATATTGGTAATGAATGCCGTATTTCATGGGACTCCCAGTTAATGGATACTGATTTTCACAAGATATTCAACGGCGATTCAGTGCAAATCAATCCTGATAAGGAAATCAGGCTGGGAAACAATTGCTGGATCGGGAATCATTCATTGGTTTGCAAAGGGGCTAAACTGGGCAATATGGTCGTATTGGCCGCGAATTCTATGGTTAATAAAGAAATACCCGATAATAACGTGATTCTGGCGGGATCACCTGCCAGAATAGTAAAAACTTCAATATACTGGACTTATGAATAAGTATACCCGCATGCTTAGAGGATTGAAAAGAATTCCAAAAGTTGACCATAAATCATACCCGACCATAATGATGGAGATAGCCTCCTGGATGATTGACGGAAGAGGAGGCATAAATAAATACCTTGATTATAGTCTCTTTGCCAGGAATAAAAAGCCAGGGGAGTATCTTCAGCAACGGTCATTCGATTCAATTGCACATACCTTAAACAGCCCTGAATATTATCCAATTCTTGAGGATAAGTACTTTTTTCATCAGATTGTTGAGGGCAAAGGATTCAGGGTACCAAGGAACCTTTATATGATAGATCATTCCAGGGTTTTTGATATGCAATCATCAACATATATTACGGTTGAAGCGTTTCTTAGGCGCGATGCGGATACCTTTTGTAAATTAAACAACGGGTATGGCGGCAACATGGTTTTTCCGCTCAGGATTCAAGGCGGAGAACTTTTCAGGAATGATGTAAAGATTTCGACAGATGAGTTCTTTAAAATTCTTGATGGAAGAAAGTTCATCGTTCAGCAACGCATCATTCAGCATGACGATTTGCAAAAGCTCAATCCGTCTTGTATAAATACTATCAGGATGCTTACAATAAACCGCGGAAATGATATAAACCTGTTTCAAATGTATATGCGAATAGGAATTAACGGGCACTATGTTGACAATGGCATAAGTGGAAATATTTCAGTTGGCATTGA
>CAZYDI010000265.1:0-1961 GCA_964646255.1 uncultured Bacteroidales bacterium | reverse complement strand
TTATAGAAGGTAACGATTATACCGTTATTGAATAATATTGGCTTGCTGTCAGCCCTTTTTCAGCAGGTTCATTACTTTTGAAAATATACCCTGAACTCTCCCTTCGGGTTTTCATTAACCCAGTGATGGCATCCAAGGCTTAGCGACTTGTCAAGTAAGGGAGCCGGAATGAAGGGCGCGATGACTTCGAGAATTTCATTCGCTTTCAAATTGGCTATGGCGGACAGGACTTCATGCACCGGTTGTTCCCCTCTGTTCAGCATGTCGCGGATATCAATGGAATTTACAATTGCTTCCTGTTTGAACCAATCCGGCCGCACAGTAACATAATTATTCCCGCTTTCATCGAAATCCTCCATTGTGTTTTGACCTGCTTTTTCACGCAAGGTATTTACAAGCATTTCAACACTCAGTCCTCCAATAGTTGCGGCATGACCTACTGAAGCTACACGTGCAATCGTTTTTCTTAAAACAGGATTCTTAAGCTTTTTGAATTCAGGTGACATGCTGACAAGTACATCTTCAAGATCGGGATATGCTTCCAACAGGTCATGTATCTTTGTTTTGGGAGTTATAATAAGCTTTTCCACAGGTCAGTTATTTTCCGTATAGGACAATATGCGCTTTTCACCCTCAAGTTTACGCAGGTTGGTTAACTCCTGGGATACTTCAAGTGTGCCGAGATACAATCCGTTCTCGTCTCGCAATGCAAAATATTCGATATGCACAAACTTTCCGTGAAGCTGTATCCAGAATGGTGCGTGAGAGGCCTTGCCCGATTTAAAGTCGTCAATGATTTTTTCTATTATATGAACGCTTCCCGGGGGGTGGCACAACCTCACATCACGGTTGATGATCGAACGGCTACGGGCGAATATTCGTTCCTTACCCTGGGTGAAATATTTCACCTTGTCATCCTTATCCACAAAGGTCATATCAAACGGAACCGTATTGAGAATAGCCATAATTTCTTTTGCTGTAAAGCTTCCGGAGGGCAATTGAATATTGCCGTTTTCATTCATTACACTTTTCTGCTCATATGTTTCAGCAGGCATTCCTTCGGGTTTCCAGTCAACATCCGGATCATAGAGGGTAAAGCCGAACTCCAGCGTTTGTTTATGTATTTGCCACCAGTTATCGGTTGTGAGCACATCCATGCTCATGGGGAAAAGAATTTCTTCTTCTTTCTTTGTCATGTCGGCCACTGCATTTAATACCGGAACAAAAAGGATCTCCATGGCATCCTGGAGATCAGACTTTTTTAGTTCTTCTGAACGCAGGATTTCTATGCAGGCCTTGAGTTGTTCCCTTATCTCGTCATGTTTGCCCCACATGACCTTTGGTGGCCCGGTGATTGCATTTTTCTCAAGATACGGAAACAAAAGGTATTCCTTACGTTTATAATGTTTATCAACATCCATGAGTTCATTAAAACACGATAATAATTTAAGGGAGAATTCCTTAAAAGATGGTTCCGGAACCGCATAAAGGTTGCCCAGTAATTGTTGCGTTGTGTCAACCAGCTTTCGCAAGGCTTTGTTCTCCTGTATAAATACATAAACCGGATGGCCATCGGGAACCGCCTTAGCTCCCGACTGATCTACATGGCCTTCCAGTACCTGACCATGAATATCGCATAAACGCAAAACTTCCTGTTCGGGAAGTCCTTCCAGTATAAGCTCCTGCTCTACCTCAACCACTTCACCGTAAGGGATGCATTTCAGCACGCTGATTAATTCCTCCCTTACTTTTACAGGATCGTGGCCTTCATGAAGCTTAAGTATCAGTTCTTTCAGCTTCTCCTTTCTGAATTTCGAATTATTGATCAGTTCACTCATGGTATTTAAGTTTATGTACAAAGGTAGGAAAGAACTATTTATGGCGCCAGCAAATCACTACTTCGCTATTTTGTTGTAAACAGAATTCCAAGCCCTTTGGGGAAATTTTGCGATCTTTGCGGT
>CAZYDI010000264.1:0-1983 GCA_964646255.1 uncultured Bacteroidales bacterium | reverse complement strand
TCACTGCCGAAATAGCCATGAGCGGCAATTTCGTGAAATGCACCATACCCTCCCTGTATGGCTATTCGTCTGATGTTCTGTGGTTTCTCGCTGTTCATCTTATTTTGGGTTGTTCAACATAATTCAAAAAAAAAGGCCCCTTAACAGGGGCCCTCATATAGCATCAGAATATACATAGCAAAGCCCCTTCAGGTGATCCTAAAATAAAAGTAAAAAAAGAAGAAAGCCTTGTTTGATATTCTATTCATATTCATATTCATAAAATAGTTGTGCAAATATAATACATTTCTGATTATTTCCAATTTTTTTGTGATTTATCCTCCCAACTACCTTTTCCTCACTTATTCACCTTACCATTTATTTCTCCTGGAATCCAAACATTATGGCTACACAACCGCTGTTGGGGAACTCTGATTTTTGTGCAGGAACAGGAACCTTAACAACAATTTTTAATTGCTGGCTCGACTCAAGCTTAAAATCCCAGATTCTTGCCATGTTGTGTTGCTTATTGTCATAAAGCACGTTTTTGTAAGCATCAACAACCTGAAATTCAATCGGAGGCAGGGTTTCTGATCCGCAAATGGCCAGGCGGTAATTTTGCCCGGAATAGAATGTTTTATACAATTCGGCTTCCTCTCCTTCGGTAAGTATGGCTGCATGATAATTTCCATCATGTATATAACCAGTAAGTTCAAGCTTGCAAAGTTTTTTGGCAAAGCCCTTACATTGGGCATTTACCCGGGTATTGGTAAAAAGTAAAGCAGCTAGTATAATAATAAACGGCAGGAACTTTTTCATAGCTATATAATTTATTGAACGAAGTTATTTCTAAGTGATTTAACAGCAGCCTGAAGTTCACTAAAAGCCTCAGGAGTAACGGTAATTTTGGTTTGTGATTTCAGCGTGGTAACGGCTGATGTATCTTCGGCGTCGACTTTAACGGCTGATGTCTGAACTTCAATTTTATCGAATGCTGTTTTAAGTGCATGGAGTTCATTGATGAGTTCCATGATATCACGGTTTTCTTCACCACGTGCATTTTTGGTATTGTCCTGAAGCATTCGCTCAACAATACTAAATGAAAGCTTTTGTTCGGCGAGACGGTCAACCAGTTTATTGCCTTCGATAGGACTATTGCCAACCATTTGGGTTCCTATGAACAATCCTTCAATCCATCCGCCAACCAAAACAATGGCAGCTACATCCTGCTGGTCATTTTCCTTAAGGTATGAACTGGAATTAAGGAAAGTCTCGGAAATGATATCCATTACCACATCGCGGTTATTCAGGTTTTGCTCCAGCCGCTTCATTGTTTCTTCATCAATGGCATCGCTGATACCCATTTCGGTAGCGATCCGCTTGGTAGCATCCATATATTTCAAGGAAGTTTGCGCCTGATCAAAGAGGCAGGCGAAACTTAAATCGGTTGTATAAATGCCAAGATTCAACGCTTTGCTCCGGTTTGTTGAATACTTATCCACATTTTCAAGTTCATTAAGGATGAGTTCATTGTAGGTAACCCCGGCAGATTTTAACAGTTGAGCAGTTTCAAGCGGAGAAGGCAGTGAATAAAAAATTTTCTTTGCTTTGTCGATGTCATCGAAAATATCTTCTTCGGTAAGGAAGTCCTCAATGCCAACTTCCCTGCCTTCCTGGCCTTTTTTGGCAGATTTACATGAATTGCCCAGCAGGAATAGCCCTGTTAACAGGATTAGGCTGAACAATTTTGCGGTATTGAAATAATGTTGCATGTGTTAATGGTTTAGGATTGATTTCTTAATTACATAAGAATCATAGTTGTAGTAAAATTAATATTTTTTTTAACATATCAAATATGCTGATGCTTTATGCTTCATTTAACGATGAATTGATATCAAAGTTACTGTTTTGATTCTTTTTTTAATGAATACAATGAACATGATATGAACAAAATGAAAATGTACTCAGATCCAAGATCCAAGATCCAAGATCCAAGATCCAAGA
>CAZYDI010000263.1:0-2008 GCA_964646255.1 uncultured Bacteroidales bacterium | reverse complement strand
TAATATTACTACCTTGTGCTACGTTTAGCACCTATCCATAACATGGACGAATTGGATAAATGTTATAAGATCTTAAGGGTTTCTCCTGATACTTCTTACAAAAGAATCAGGAAATCATACAACAATTTGATGTTAAAATACCATCCATCAAAACCCGGGCACAGACATCAAAGTGATTATTTTGTAGATTTAGTGTTGTCTTTTGATTTGATATCCAAAATTGAAAAATACGCGGAAGATTTCTCAAAATCAAATGTTGATATATACCAGGAGTGGGTAAATCTCGACAGAGCTTTTGCACTTATGAAAGCTGAACAGTACATAAAAATGAAATACAGTGATTTTGAGAAGGAATTCTTACCTGCTTTCTTTGGCCTGATCAGAAGATTCATGTATTTAATATACTTTTTAGCTGCATTGATTGCTGTTATATTTCCGATTATTGAATATAATGAAGGTAATATTTCGGGATGGAAGCTGTTCTGTTTTTCTTTTGGATTGACAATACCATTTTTTATTGGAATATACAGAGCCAGAAAAGATGAAAGATTTCCAATGAACCGGATATGGTTTAAATGGATGCTGAAATCAAAACTGAACAAACTATTACATAAAAGAGTCACGCCCGATGACACACATTATAAAGAATTGGGTACAAAATCATGAATAACAGGCATATGAAATCAAATAATCGAACAATAAGGATTTTCACAGGGTCCGAGTTAACCGTAAACCTCTTAAAGGAAGAGTTGGAAAGGACTGGCATTGGTTGTTACACCCAGGATGATTTTAAGTCAGGTATCTCAGCCGGATTTTCGGGCGGAATTTCAAACACTGTTGACCTGTTCATTAAAGAGATTGACGTTATGCGAGCTCAATTGATATTAAGGGAGTATGAAAGGATTAACAAGAAATGAAGTGGTTTTATCCGCACCCGGTTTAAAACACCCGGTCATTTGAACGGACTAATAGGGACTCAGTATGAAAGCCGCTATGACAAAAGGGACAATTGATTAAGGCTCCTCGTAAAATTATGGGCGCAGCAAAGAACTAATATTTGGTTAATGATGAAATATTACAGCATGGTTTTCTTACTGTTTCTTCAATCGATAGTTGGATGTGTTGGACAGACAAAATCGAATCCGGAATCAAATGAAGTGACAGAAAAGCAGGAAACGGAAGATTTTACGGCTTCAATTCCTGTTGACACGACCTGTAAAACAATTCACATTTTTGTAGCACTTTGTGACAATGAATTTCAGGGAATTGTTCCGGTTCCCTCAAAAATTGGCAACGGCCAGGATCCTCATCAAAATTTGTATTGGGGTTGTGGCTTCGGAGTCAGGACATACTTCAGGAATAGTATGGAATGGATACTATTAAGAATTCAAAAACCAGACACGATAAAACTTGAAAGAATTATTTTTAAGCATAGGACGAAGAATTTCTACTTAATCGCTGATGCTTACAATGGAAAGTATATTAAGAACTGCACTGAAGATTTTTTACGTAGCAGTTGCGGACAATTGAAAGACACAATAATGATTGAAAATAAGGTTATTGGTATAGCCGGAAACTCAAATCTTTTGTCCTATATAGGTCATGACGGATTAATGGATTTTACGTTAAGCGAGTCATATGTTAACAGGGACCAAAAGAAAAGAGATGTGATTATTTTGGCCTGCTACAGTAAAAGCTACTTTTCACAACATTTAAAACAAGCGAATGTAAATCCCCTGGTTTGGACAACCGGTCTTATGGCACCGGAAGCATATACAATTCATGATGCGATTATGGGATATACAAATAATGAAACAAACGAAAGTATCAGGAAAAGAGCCGCTTTAGCCTATTCAAAATATCAAAGATGCAGCGAAAAAGCGGCTGGAAATTTATTGGTAACGGGATGGTGAATTTATGAAAAAGCCGTCTCTGCAATAAGAAATAATAAAGCTAAGTACCTAACCATATTTTCAGAAATGATCGAAGATGAAACTGACAAAAACAA
>CAZYDI010000262.1:0-2011 GCA_964646255.1 uncultured Bacteroidales bacterium | reverse complement strand
CTTGCGCTCGAAACCGTTGATGGCGGCCTGCTCGAGGACATTGCCATCAGCAACATTATAATGAATGACCTTACCAACTCACCCTTTTTTCTTCGCCTTGGAGGACGTATGCGCGGACCAGCCGATATCCCTGTTGGTGAGCTTCGCCGGGTAAGTATTGATAATGTTGTCGTATATAATGCTGATTCGCGTTTTTCATCCATCATCAGCGGAATTCCGGGTCATGATATCGAAGACGTAATGCTAAGTAATATTTCCATATGGTATAAACCCATCAATCCGGTCGTTGATAAAATTCCCGTATCTGTTCCTGAATACGAAAAAGCCTATCCCGAACCACAAAAATTCGGCATTATCCCATCCTATGGATTTTTCATAAGGCACGTTAAAAATATCGTACTGAACAATGTAAAAGTCGGCTTTCTCGAAACTGAAACACGTCCTGCCATGATGCTGATTGACGTTAAGGGTATTGAATTGCGTGATGTGGAGTTGATGAAAGCAGGAACAGCACCCCTGATTACAGCCGAGCAGGTCACTGATCTGTTAATAAAAGACTGCAAGGGACTGAATGACACTTCCCTGAAAGAAATTTCAAAACAATCTTTTTAATATTTTTCCCATGGTCAATCTTCACTTGAAACATTGTTTGGCAATCGGAATTTTGGTTTCAATGCTGTTTCTCAGCAGTGCTGTTAGCGCCCAGGAAGATAAGGGCTTTAAAATTTACCAGTTCCCTGCCAATATGATTCCGCGTATTGACGGAAATACTGACGATTGGGTGAGTTTTCCGTCCGAAAATATTGTGGGTACAGACCAGCTTTGGGATGATTCTCAAACATACCCGGCCGTTGACCCGAAAAATCTTGATGTAAAAGTGCGCGTGGCCTGGGTAAAAGGACTTAACCGGCTATATTTTCTTTATGAAGCATATGATGACTACTGGGACTTTTCATTACCCGGTTTGCATAATGACATTTTTGAAATAGTGGTGGATGGCGATATGTCGGGCGGCCCGTTGATAGATGAGCAGCATCCGAACCAGGCCTTGCCCTGGCAACAGCGCTATTTCGAATACCATGGTGTGCATGCCCAGAACTATCACATTTTTACTCCGGCGGTGGGAAAAGACTGGGCACTGGCCTGGGGCTGTCAACCCTGGATAAAAAGACTTCCCTATGCCAATATTGCCTATTCGTATGATTTTAAACCCGGGGAATCAGGCAAATTGATTGCTGAATTCTGGATAACCCCTTTTGATTATGCCGGAGCCGAAGGGCCGTCAAGAGCTGTTGAATCTGTTTTGTACGACAATAAAAAGATAGGGCTTACCTGGGCGATTATCGACTACGATGATGTAAATGATGTTACAAAAAAAGGTTTCTGGAACCTCTCGAAAAACCATAAAATGTACGGGAATTCGAGCCTTGGTATCCTGTTTACCTTGTTGCCGCTCGAAGAAAAATATGAAAAGGGATTCGCCGCGGAATGGTCGTTTGTCATAACCGACATGGACAAAAGGCAGGTAAGTTTCAGGGATGAAAGCAGGGGTGAAATTACCAGCTGGCACTGGGATTTTGGCGATAACACAACCTCAACCGAACAACACCCGGTACATGAATATAAAAAAGCCGGGAAATACGTGGTTGTCCTTGATATTGAAGGCCCGAAAGGCAAATCAAGGATGTCAAAAGTTTGGGATGTGGCTATAAAATAAGATAAACAAAAAGCCTTATTACATAAAATAATAAAAACTTACCATGAGAACGATCAACCATTTTCGCATTTTAATCATTTCAGTACTTCTAATGACTCTTGTCGCCTGCCAGGAAAAACAGGAAAGCCTACCGGCACCGCATTTAACAAAAAATGGAAATACAATCCAGTTAATGGTAGAAGGCCAGCCATTCCTGGTATTAGGAGGCGAACTTCGGAATTCAAGTTCGTCAAATGTAGCTTTTATGGATACATTATGGGAACCTATAAAGGAAATGAATCTGAATACCGTGTT
>CAZYDI010000261.1:0-2036 GCA_964646255.1 uncultured Bacteroidales bacterium | reverse complement strand
ATCAAACTGGAATGGTAGAAGTATTTCTTCCACCCGGGTTATAATGAAGGCGAAAACGAATGTTTCACTCTGTTAAATAAAAAAAGCGAAGTGTTACACTTCGCTTTGTTAATAAAAGTGACAACGCTTAGTTTTTTCGGTTTTTTGCTATTACGAAATACAATAAGAATCCAAGCGCTATGGCAATCAATTCAATTCCAAATGACATGTAACCTCCCTGGTAGTGGTTCCAATCCATGCTTCCATTTCTGCCCATCACACCAATGACAAGCAGACCTGCGCCCGCAAACAGGCTAACCAGTCCCCATTTAAGTGTTGGATAACTGTTTATTTCCTTATCCTTCATAGGCTCAAGGATCTCAGCCTTATCTACATGACCGGCATTGATTAGTCTCTTTTTCAGGAGAAAATCGGTAAATACCTTAATTATCATATAGATTCCCGCGAAAACAATTGCTGTAATAAATACTTCTTCCATGGCTAAATTTTGTTAAATTGTTGTTATGGTTAATAAGTCGGTGCCATGCATAAAATGTTGCAGTAAACAAAAAAAAAATTTCACGGATGCAACTTTTTCATGTTTCCTTCGACCTATTATTAGACAATGGACGATAAATCACTGATAAGGAAATTTTCTGAAGGAGATCAGCAGGCGGTCCGGTTGCTCATTGAAAACAACCGCAACCTGGTTTGGCACATAATTGCTTCAATGGTGGGGAACAGTAATGAAAGGGATGACCTCTTTCAGGAAGTATTCCTGCGTGTTGTTAAAGGACTCCGGAGTTTTCGTGAAGATTCACGCTTATCAACCTGGATAGGTTCTATCACCCATCATGTATGCGTGGACCATCTCAGGAAGAAAAAACGCGAAATGAATATTTACAGCTATGATGATGACATTAAAAAGGTAAGCAATATTCAAACGGGGTCTACCGGAAACATAGCAGAAAAAGAAGACCTGAATAAGTTTATTCTGGAAGCCATAACAAAGCTTCCGGCAGATTTCCGAATGGTAATTACCCTGTATCATATGGATGAATGTTCATACCGTGATATTGCCGGGATTACAGGAATGCCGGATGGTACGGTGAAAAGCTATATCAACAGGGCACGGACTATGTTGCGGGAGATTCTTGTTAATCGTATCCCTGATTTGGCAGACATTCGTAATGATGAATAATTTTTTTTAAATAATTTTGTGCAATGAATCCGGAACAGATGAAGAACGACGAATTGGATATATTGCTTCGGGAAGCTTTACAAAGCAACAGTGACCTGAAAATAAAAACAGTGCTCGCTGAAAAAACGATACATAGAATTCAAAAAGTTGTGTTTTTAAAGCAACTCCTGATGGAGCTTGGCATTAAGACAGGACTGGTTTTACTATGCCTGGCCGTTTTCGCGGGTGTGTTTGTGTTTTTTAAAGGGAATAGCTTGTTTAAGGAATTGTTTGATGTTTTATTAAACTATAAGCAGCACGTAATCCTTGTGCTGTTGCTGATTCTTGTGACGGTGATTATTGACCAGGTTGGCTTAAGGTATTTCCACAGTACCAGTCAAAAGGTTAGTGCAACTGCCCTGCCTCAATCAAACATGCTTAACCAGGCAGGGCTATAGAAGGCGAAGCGGTTGCAAGACCTGCCTGACACTGTTCAATTTAACCCGGTCTTCTTATTCCCGATAGCCTACGGTTTGTGCCACTACGATAAAAAAGCCTTCGCCCAGCTGCATTTCGGCAGCCAGTTTTTCACGGTCAACAGATCCCCGCACAACCGTTGCCATATTTTCGGAGGCACAATACAGATAAATGTTTTGTGAAACAAATCCTGCGTCGATATTGGCGGTTTGCTTTTTTACCTCAATGTCATTACCGGCCATCTTTGCAAGATCAGCCACAATGATAATATTTGCAGGTGCTTTCGCAACATAACCCTGCATACCGGTAATAGCCCTAATATCCTTTGTATGAATGGTAACCAGTGCATGTTGTTTTGCATCATACAAAAACAATCCGTCTTTGGTGCTCAGGTAAATTT
>CAZYDI010000260.1:0-2043 GCA_964646255.1 uncultured Bacteroidales bacterium | reverse complement strand
GTAGATCCAAGATCCAAGATCCAAGATTCAAGACCAAGACCAAGACCAGAAGACCATCAGACCAGAAGACAATGCCTCGACCATAAGATTTCTACACGAGCAGATCTTTATACTTCTGTACATACATTTCTTTCATCCGTGATTTGTATTGCATAATATACCGTGGATGCTCCAGGGGTATTATTTTTTTAAAGAAACTGTACCGGTCATTCAGCATTGTAAGAAAAACCTGGTTTTTACCTGTGCCCAGGCAATAACATAAACGGGTATCAATGCCCAAATCCAGTTGTGCTTTCATTGAATCAACAATGAAATTATACACCGATTTGGTAAGTGCTGCACTGTCGTAATAATTGTAATTAACGTTACGGCCATTTTCATTTCTTTTTGTGAAGCCAAGAGGACAGATGGCACTGAAATAATACCTTCCGAAGAATTTATCAACGCCACCGAAAGCACTTATCATGTCGTAAATAAAAGCCGACGAGGGTTCATATGTCTTAAAGGTCCCGAATTGAATTCCGCATTGCTCATTCAGCCTTATGGTATCGGTGAACGGAATTCCCGTTGCCCCCGCCCCAAATCGTCCCGGGTTAATGCCCAGGATCGGAATCCTTTTATGGCTATCGCCGTAAAAACGGTTATAGAATTGTCGTGTAATCTTCTGAACATGAGGTGTTCGGAAAGGATTCATGATACCGATTCCATCGGGCAAAACTCCTGAAAAGTTCAGGGATGCATTAAAACGGATTACTTTTTCACCAAAAGTCATGTTGTGACCCATTGACGTATCCAATAAAAATACAGCAAATTCGCAACTGCTCCAATTACTTTTTTTATCTTTGAAGCCTGTTTATGATTGCCAGCCTTTAATATAGCGATCGCCAGGATTTTTAACGTGCTCATTCCCGTCCTGGTCTAATTTCCTCGCTCTCCGGGGAAAAAATCAAATTATTTACCATAAATCATAAACAATGAATACGCTGGAACAATACGGTTGGAATGAATTTTTCAGTAATTACCATTCAAACAGCAATGTAAATGCCGATTATCAAATTGGCAGGGTAATCTCAATCAAAGGACTTACCTATCAACTTATTTCTTTATATGGCGAAATTGCCGGTGAACTGTCGGGTAAATTTCTTTATGGCAGGGAATCGGATTTGCTGCCACAGGTTGGTGACTGGGTTTATTTTGTACGCTACGATACGCAGGGCTATATTGTTGAGCTCTTTCCCAGGCAGAATGCCTTGCTGAGGCGAACAGCCGGCAAAGCATCAAAGAAACAACTTTTGGCGGCCAATATCGATTATGCATTGATTGTACAGGGACTCGACAGGGATTTCAATATCATGCGGCTTGACCGCTACCTGGTTCAAACAATGGCATGCGGAATTAAACCTTTCATTGTGTTAAATAAAGTTGACCTAATACAGGACCGCACCTTCTTTTTGAATGAAATCTCACGTCTGTCGAAAAACTGCCCTGTTTGTTTTTGCACTACAAACAGGGAAAATGGCCTGGATGAGTTTTATAAAAGCGCACTGCAACCTGGTAAAACCCATGTTTTAATTGGTTCGTCGGGTGTGGGTAAGAGTTCTATACTTAACCGGCTGAAAACCGATAGAGAACAGAAAACTGCACATATCAGCGAATCTACGAATAAAGGGAGGCATACCACAACAACGAGGGAATTGTTTCTGCTGTCAGATGGCAGCATGCTCATCGATACCCCGGGAATGCGCGAGTTTGGGATTGCTTTGGATGATGACCTTTCCCATTCGGGATTTTTCCCCGTTATTGACGATTTGGCCAACCATTGCCGGTTTAGTGACTGTTTGCATACAAATGAAGAAGGATGCGCCGTGCTTGATGCACTAAGGGATGGAACGCTGGATGCTAAGCTTTACTCAAGCTATATTAAGCTGATAAAGGAACAGCAGCATTTCGACGCCAGGGTTGAGGATAAAAAAAGATCCGGCAGAAGGTTCGGAAAGATTCTCAAGAATTACCAGCAGTTTAAGAAGAATAACAACCTGTAGA
>CAZYDI010000259.1:0-2056 GCA_964646255.1 uncultured Bacteroidales bacterium | reverse complement strand
AGGAAAAGCAGGTGCGTCATTATTACCTGCATGGCGGGTACATTTTTGAAGCAGGTACGGATTTTAAAATTGAGCCTTCGGCATTGCTCAAATTTGTAGAAGCAGGAATATTCCAGGCCGATATCAACGCCCTGGTTACCTATAAGGATATGATTAATTTCGGGCTTTCCTACCGTACCGAAGATGCCTTGTGCTTTCAGTTGGGATACAAAAATCCCGACATTTTCATCGGTTATGCCTACGACCTTGTCTTGTCGGACATGATGGGAAATACCTGGGGCTCACATGAAATTATGTTCCGGTACACGTTTGATAATTTCTTTCTGAAGTAAGCTAAATCCTTTATCTCTCTGTGTAACGCTGTGTCAGTTTTATTAACCGGGCAGGCAAGACTTTAAATTCAAGACAAGAATAATAGCAGAATTCTTTGACTGCAAGACTATTCTTCGACTGCACGACGTTCTCGACTCCCTCTATAAATCAAACCCAATATCCTTTCTGAAATATTTTTGCTCGAAATCAATGAGGCTGACGTTTTTATAGCTCATTTTCAATGCCTCTTCCTTACTGTTCCCAAATGAACTCACAGCAATCACCCTTCCCCCGTTGGTAACCACTTTGCCTTCGGATACTTTTGTACCGGCATGAAAAGCCACACTCCCTTCAACTTTTTCGAGGCCTTTTATTTCCTTGCCCTTTTCATAATTTCCGGGATAGCCCCCCGACGTCATCATCACCGTTGTAACAAAACGGTGGTCAAATTCCACGGTTTTTGCAAACAGGTTACCGTTGGCAACGCCTTCGAGCAAATCAACAAAATCTGATTTCAATCGTGGCAGGATCACTTCTGTTTCAGGATCGCCCAGCCGGGCATTGTATTCGATAACATACGGTTCGCCGTGGCAGTTTATCAATCCAAAGAAAATGAAGCCCTTATATTCAATTCCCTCACTTTGCAGACCGTTAATGGTGGGGATTATTATGCGTTCTTCAACCCGTTTCATAAAAGTTGTATCGGCAAACGATACCGGTGAAACCGCACCCATTCCTCCTGTATTCGGTCCCTGGTCGGCCTCTCCGATTCTCTTGTAATCTTTTGCTTCGGGTAGAATTTTATATGATTTACCATCGGTGATCACAAAAACAGACAATTCAATACCCGACAGGAATTCTTCTATTACGACAGTTTTCCCGGCTTCGCCGAATTTTCCCTGTAGCATGCTGTGGAGTTCTTCACGGGCATCATTCAGGTTATCTAAAATCAGGACTCCTTTTCCGGCAGCAAGTCCATCTGCTTTAAGCACAAAAGGCGGCTTAAGGCTTTCAAGAAAGCGCACACCATCGGTAATCTGCTTAAAGACAACCGATTTATGACGTGCGGTAGGAATGTGGTTTCTCAGCATAAAGGCCTTGGCAAAGTCCTTGCTGCCTTCGAGCATGGCGGCTTTGGCCGAGGGACCAATTACGGCAATGTTTTTCAACTGATCATTATTTGCAAAATAGTCGGCAATACCTTTAACAAGGGGGTCTTCGGGACCAACAACCACCATATCGACCTTGTTTTCCAGTGCAAAATCACCCAGCGCGGCAAAATCATCAACCGCAATATTCACATTGGTTCCATGCTGAAAGGTGCCGGCATTTCCGGGGGCAATAAACAATTGGTTTAAACGGGGACTTTGTGCTATTTTCCAGGCCAGTGCATGCTCACGGCCGCCTGAGCCGATGATAAGAATATTCATGAGTGCATATTTTGCACAAAATTAATAAAAATTGCCTCATTGCTGTCATAGCAGGGCACAGACCTCATTGCGACCAGCAAGTCACCCTGAGCGAAGCCTGCTTTTCATTAAATTGATTGTTGTTAAGCACGTTAAGATAACCTGGGTTGACGGCTATGTCGTTTCACTAATTTTTGATTATTATTTTAACATGTTGGCATAATTGTTAATTTTATATTTGCGGCGCAGCAAATGCAGTTTTAAACAATCACCATATACCGACAGGATCGTGAAAATGATACTTAAAATTCTCGATATCCTCAAGCCCCCGGCAG
>CAZYDI010000258.1:0-2060 GCA_964646255.1 uncultured Bacteroidales bacterium | reverse complement strand
CCAATATATCGTTGATAATGTGCAGCAAGTCATGTGAGCGGTCAATAATGATCTGGGCATATTCAGTACGCGCATTATGATCAAGAAAGGGATCCTGCATAAGTTCCGAAAATCCGATTATTGCATTCATGGGAGTACGGATTTCATGACTCATGTTGGCAAGGAACCTTGATTTCAACTGGTTTGACTCTTCTGCATTTTTCCTGGCTTTCTCAAGTTCGGTATTAATTTTCCCGAGCCGGTCATTTAACTTCCGGAGTTCTTCATTTGCGCATACATATTTCTCATTGAGCTGCATTAATTCGGTATTTTGTTGCGTCAGTTTCCGGTCTTTCTCAAGTAAAACTTCCCTGGCCCGTTTATCTTTCCTTTCCAGTTCAATTTTATCCAGGGCATACGATAGATCTTTGCAAAGCCTGTCGAGCAATTCTATTTCATCATCAATAAAATGAAATGGCCGGTCAGCATAAAAAAACAGTGCGCCCGGCGGTTTATCTTTTTGCTGAATAGGAAGGACTGCGATTGATTTAACCGTTGCAGCAAGTCCTTTCGCCCTCCATTCTTCCATGTTGGGATCATCCCAAACGTTATTGCTTACAAACGATTTTCCTGTGGCAATAGCTTGTAATGCAGGAATGGAACTTTCACAGACATTTTCCTTAATTATCCTGGAAATGTCCGCATATTCCGGGTCGGGGGCGGAATGCGCAGCTATGTTCAGAAAACCGCTACGATTGCTGATAAACCCAACCCAACAATAAATATAGTCTTTTTCTCCTACCACAATCCTGCAAACCTCATTCAAAAGCTTGTCCTTATTGCCGGAGTTTACAATGGCACGTTCAACACTTACCAGCAGTTTGTAAACATGGCTTAACCGTTGAATGGTACTCAGGTCCTTAATCCGGGTTGTATACTGAATCAATTTTCGCCTTCCCTGGGCAAAGGTAAATCCCAGCGATGATGCCAGCAGCAACAGGATAACCATTCCTGTAACAAGCATGCTTATGGTTTTCAGTTCACCGTATATTTCATCAACATCAAATTTTACTACCATTCCCCAATCTGTGCCCGGAATTCGTCGCGTTGCGGCAAGCACTTTTTTGCCCCTGTAATCAATACCTTCAGCAACCGTTTCAATGCCCATTAACGCCCGTACTGCCGGCAATTCTTTTGAATTCATGGATAAGCGAAATCGCAAAGCGCTGTTCTCCTTAAATCGCAATTCGTTTAAAAACAATACATTGTTGCCGATTTCCTTTACCACCAGGACCTCTCCCGATTTTCCGCTGTTGGGCATGGATTGCATCAGGCTGTACAACTGGTTGTATGGATTAATATCTATCTGAACAACGGCAATTTTTTCCCTGTTTTCAGAAAACAACGGAATGTACAAACTGAGATGGATGGTTGTATCGTTAGGCAGTAATACAAAATCACCGAAGCTAATGGTGTCGGCATTCATATAAAAAACATCGTGCATCTCCAGGTTTTCGTTTACCTTAAAATTGTTCGTGGTGCTTGAAAAAATCCTTTTTTTGGTGTCGGGGTTAATCAGGCTTATAGCCTCGTAATTAAGATCGTACAAAATAGGGATCATCCAGTCGGCGAGAATTTGCGCACTGGTGGAATCACCATAGCGTAAAAACGTGTTAACACTTTTAATAAATGACTGGTTTCCGAAGAATACCCTTGCATCATTCATCCTGCGTAACCTGTAATCTTCAAGTTGCTGTACCTTTAATTCGGCAATGGAAGAAATTTCATCACTCTTCTGTTCAATAAAGCGTTTCGTTAACGCCGAATAGGTGATTATTCCAAGCACAATGATTAAAACAGAAATTAAAAGATACGTTGTTGACAGGGTGACAAGTTTATTTATCAGCCTTTTAATAAGATTACCCGGGAATATTGCAGTGAAATTATTGTTCTTCATGTCCGTGCAAAATAAAGCATCCTTATTATCAGGCCTGAGAACGCGTTTGCCAGCGTTAATACTGTCCACTCATAACAATCCAACCCCATAAAAGGTTATAATGTATTCTGTAATTGTTGTTAAT
>CAZYDI010000257.1:0-2067 GCA_964646255.1 uncultured Bacteroidales bacterium | reverse complement strand
GGGCTGATTTTCATTCTGCTCAGCTGTTCATTTTTTACCGCTTTTGGTGGTAATAATGATCACACCGTCCACTTCCTTTTCGGTATATTTTTTTGCATGATCATCCTTGATGACTTCAATGGAATGAATTTCATCCGGATTCATATCCAGCAGGGCATTTTTATTACTTTTTTCAACACCGTCGATGATATATAGTATGTTTGGGTTGTGTTTTCCACTTTTTTTAATGACAATGGTTTTGACTTCCGAACCGGAGTTATCATTGGTGGTTTTGTACTTTTTTTCGATACTGGAAACATACACGGTATCTTTTACGGTGCCCTTACTCTCAAAGAATGCATCTAATTCCGTTTTCGTTTCAACTGTGCTTTGATCCGCCTTTTCATTGGCGTTGATTATCACCGTTTTTTGATAGACGTTCTTTTTTGCATCTGGTAATGCTTCGTAGTGATGCACTTTACTGCCGGGTTCAACAATGGTGACGTATTTTTTTCCCAGCGAGTCGTTTGTCACAATAATTTCTTCGGTTTCTTCAACAATGGTGTCATTGGGATTTTTTGAATGTACCATTTTTACAATGGTTTTCTTTTTTATGGTATCACCTGTTGTAATACTTATCGGTTGCGCCATGACCATTTCTAAAGATCGATCCGGCGTAGGTTGTTTGCCGATAAGGTTGGTAGTTACATTTACGGCAAAGGCACCGTTTGTAACTGCTATTATTGAAAGTAATGCAGCCGAAAGGGGAATGAAGGTCAGTAATTTTGCCTTTGCATTCCGGTTGATTTTTCGTGTTGTCATCATGGTTATTCGTTTTTTAATAAGTGAATAATTAAAGCTCGAAGAAAGACTGATGAGCCTTTCTCCCGCGACCTGGTTAACCAGTAACGCCTGGTAACTGAGCCTGTCAACACCGGTGTTGAGCACGCCTTCGTCTGCCAGGTATTCATGTACCAGTTGCATCTCCTGCTTCATTTTCCATACCAGTGGATTGAACCACATCATGGCCGTTAACAGTTCCATCAGCACGATATCGATTGAATGATACTGGGAAACATGCGTGTTTTCGTGTGCAATTATTTGATTTAATTCGCCGGACGATGCTGATTCGTTATCAATAAATATCCAGCGGAAAAATGAAAAAGTATGTCTGAACCGGTGGTTGAACAGGAGGGTGTATTTGTCCCGGGGCACTTTTTCCGATTGTGCGTAGGCTATAATCAGCAATACTACTTGTGCAATCAGCCTTATTAGCAAGAACGATGTAACAAGCATATATAAGTATGCCAACACTTCAAAAAAGTCCTGACGGTTCAGGAATGCTTTGAACGGTTCAAACCCCTGGAAACCGGCATGCGGTCGGGCTACAACTTCAGATGACTGTTCAATGGCTGGCGCATAAATAAGGTTAACCTGTGGGGATGGCGTTTCTACGAACGACAATCCGGTATGTATTTCAAGGGTAATGAAGGGTAGCAGCAGCGAAAGGAAAACAGATCCCAGCAAGTATATCCTGAGGATGCGGAAATGGGTTTCCTTTGAAAAGATCAGTCGGTAAGCTGTGTAGCATAAGCTCAGGCAAACGGTGGTAATTAGTAAATAGCGTGTGGGTTCCATATTACCGTTTTTTAGCGTTAATTTCTTTGTCCAGCATGGCTTTCAATTCTTCGAGCTCGGTAAGGCTGACTTCTTTGCTGTTGACAAAGGTGGAAACCAGTTGGTTAAGCGAGCCATTGAACAAGCCTTTGAAAGTGTCCCTGAGTATATATTGGGCATATTCTTTTTGGTCTACAACAGCGAAATAAACATTGGTTTTACCATAGGTTTTGTGCGAAACATAGCCTTTTTTTTCAAGAACCTTAATAACGGTAGCCACGGTATTATAAGCAGGCTTTGGCTCCGGTAAGCTATCGAGTACGTCGCTCACGGCGCCTTCTTTAATGTTCCATAGTGCTTTCAGCAGTTCTTCCTGGGCTTTGGTAATTTCTTTCATATACTTATTAATAAATGACGTGGTAAATATACTATAATAATTTATTATATACTATAAATATAGTTAAAATATTT
>CAZYDI010000256.1:0-2085 GCA_964646255.1 uncultured Bacteroidales bacterium | reverse complement strand
AATGGATTCCGGCTTACCAGTCTAATGTTGCTGGTATACTTCTTGAGTTCGGCTGCAAGGGGTAAGCCTATGGATCCCCCGGAGCCTAAAATTGTTTGAAACATACATATATTGGGATTATTTTCTCTTCCGGACTTTTACAATGATAAAGATAATGATCGCCACAACAACAACGACAAGGAATATGCCTACACCCATGCCTGCCTTGAATATGTCGCCAATGATGGAACAGGCGGAGGCGGAGAAGAGCAGTGCGGTTAATAACAGGAATACGGTTGCTTTGTATTTCATAATAGTCGTGTTTTAATGATTTCTACAGGTGGTAAGGCACCTGACAATTCCTAATTCATAATTGATAATTGATAATTGATAATTGATAATTGATAATAAACCCCTGAACAGGCCAAAAAGTTTAATACCAAATTTTTAAGGTGTCATGAGCACTAAAAATGATGATTCCGGCATGACTTTCTAACGGTTATCGTTTACCTTTACATTTCCGGTTATAAACAATAATTCAGACGGTTAGCCGTTAATTCCTTATGCATCGCAACACATTGTTCTCAGGTATATTTATCTTTTGCTTTCTTTCGGCCTATGCTTCATTTCCGGAGAATATAAACCATGTTGTTGCCGGGCCATCATTCCTTAAACAGGCCAGTTTTGTGGTTGGCTTTAAGGGCGGCATCAATTTTTCCATGGTTTCACCCACACAGCGGTTTTCGGTAATACAATCCGTGTATGGCAGCGATGACGATCTGAGAAAAGACTATAATCCTTTTTATAACAATTTTGGGCATCAATACGGGTTTATAGGTATGGTAAAACTCAACAACTCCCTTTCTGTTTCGGTTGAGCCGTCTTTCGCAACCTATAGGTATAAATACAGCTCGGGTGTGGAATGGTATGATGCTTCTGACCCGCAGGACAGGATGACGATGGACAATGAGGTGTCACATGTTCTTAAGTATTTTGAAATTCCGCTTGCATTCAGGTATGAGTTGGGCAATGGACAGGTGAGACCTTACCTGGCTGCAGGTTTTTTTTATGGTTTGCTTACCGGCGTAAACGGAAGGTACAGCATAACAACGGAACAGTATTTGGACGGGATAGCCATATCGGGGGATGAAGAGGAATCGGCAGGAGATGTTTCGGGCAATTACATAAAAACGCGGCTTGCCACATACCCCGGTATCGGTGTGTTCGCCGATTTCAGTTATGTAACCTTTTTTGCCGAAGCGGATTACTTTATCAGCCTTCATAACATTGTTAACGAATCAGAGAGGTTTTCGAACAACCAGTCCATTGGTGGCTATTACGATGTTCCCGATAACCTGAGGTTTAATAATCTGGTTATCAATATCGGTATCCTGTTCAACATTTCACCGCAGCAGGGTGGGGGTGGAAAAGGCGGGGCTAAAGGAGCCGTTGAATGTGCCCCGAAAAAGAGAAAACGATAACTATAAACATCTATGAAAATCGTACCAGGCTTTCCAGTGAATTTAGCAGTCATTTGTCTGTTTGCTTTGGTTATATCCTGTGACATAAAGGAAAGCAATGCCGATCCGTCGGAAAGTTTTTCGGCTGTTTACGATCATCCCGAAACAAATGTCGCCTTTCACCCGGTAGACCTGGCGCAAACAAGTGACGGAGGTTTTTTGATACTGTCGGTATATACCGATACCATGTTGAGTACCTTTCCGTTGATACGCCTTATGAAAACCAGCGATGCAGGGATAATAACAGGGGAAGTTCTTGTTGATGGTGCATATTGCAGTGCCGTGCCCTCGTTAATGAAGAAAGGCTCACAATGGCAATTCGTTTGCATGGATGCAGTGAATCAAAACGTAAAACGGATGCAGGTAAATGAAGACCTTACCGGATTATCAGAGATAGATGAATTGAACGGGAAATACCCGCTTTACTTATACCAGGACAGCAGAAACAACTTTGTAATACTGACCTTTGACAGGATTGCACGAACTTCGGAACTTACGCAATATGCATCAAACGGCGATGTGTTATGGGAAGACAGTTATAATATTAATGAAGACTATAAAAACCAGGTAGAAACACACCTCAGGC
>CAZYDI010000255.1:0-2090 GCA_964646255.1 uncultured Bacteroidales bacterium | reverse complement strand
ATGCAGCCTTTGGAATGCTGCATATGTTTTGTAACTTTTGCGGTTAATAAACGACTGGCTTTTGATGCGTCCTTTTTATAATGCTGTGCTGAAAATAAAGCCTTTCAAAAAACGTTATTTGATTAAACGTTTTTGTATGGCAATCATTAAGGCTGTAACCACTGCTTGTTTTGCCGGTTTATTCCTGATTGCAGCCGGACAGGAAATGACCGATTACCGCGGACCGGTATTTCCTTCAAATCATTCGCTTAATACACGTATTGATAATTTGCCGGTGCATCCGAACTCGGCGAATTTTATAAACACCATGGGGGCAAATACCCGTTTGCATCCCGATTTTGGTACTGCCTGGGATGATGACGGAGTCATGCGTCAAATGGGCATCCCCTACAACATTGTTGGAGCAGCGCAGCCCCTGGTACCCATAACCTTTGTTTATTACCCGGATGAAAGTGACCCCGGACCCTGGCCAATACCCGGTGATCCTTATATCGAAACAGTTTTCGACTGGAGAGATACGGATGATGGCGACAGGCATATGCTGATCATCGACTCAAGCAACCATATGTTATATGAAACCGGCAATGTATATGGGAACTCAACAGGTACAGCATGGGAAGGTGGTTGCGGAGCGGTTTTCGATCTGACTTCGAACGATCTGCGGCCAGCATCATGGACCTCTGCGGATGCTGCAGGCTTACCCATATTCCCATTGCTTATCCGGTATGATGAGGTTGAAAGAGCATTGGCCAATGGAACTGAAATTCCCCACGCTATAAGGGTAACTGCTCAGCAAACCCAGCGGCAATACGTTTGGCCTGCCCGCCATTATGCATCAAGCTCCACCGATCCCAACCGGCCACCTATGGGACTCCGCTTCAGGCTTAAAAGTGACTTTAATATCTCGGGATTTTCACCTCGAATGCAAGTAATATTAAGGACACTGAAAAAGTATGGATTTATCGTGGCCGACAATGGCAGCAACTGGTATTTTCAGGGTACCCATGATGACCGGTGGGATGATGAAGAGCTCAATTCATTGAAAACACTTCGCGGTAACAACTTTGAGGCCGTGGACGTTAGTGAATGGTTCGGGCGTGCCGGGTTTAATATTAACTCCGCGGCTGTTCCCGGAACCAGCACTGACATTCCTGATCATACACGTCAGCCGGTTTTGTTCTGCCAAAACCATCCCAATCCTTTCCACCAATTTACCACCATTTATTACATGATACCGGGCAACGAAAAAGCAAGGATCAGGATATATAATAATTTGGGGAGTGAAATTAACTGCCTGGAAATAAAGCCGGATTATTCCGGGCTTAATTCTATTCAATGGGACGGTACGGACGCATCAGGAAATCGTTTGCAAAGCGGTTTATACTTTTACAGGCTTGAGTACGAAAATATGCAGGGCCAATCACAGAAAATAATGTTGTACTGATGGACAGCTATACGTATTCATTAATTGCCGCGAAAAGATTTTGCTTGTTCAGCGGTTTTGAAACATACCCGTCAAAACCGCTTTTAAGGATATGCTCTTTGTCTCCTACCTGTGCAAAGGCTGTAACGGCAATGATAATGATTTCCTTGTCAATTGCTTTGATTTTCTGACAAGCTTCAAAGCCATCCATTACAGGCATTTTTAAATCCATAAGAACAAGGGTGTCGTGGTTGAGTCTGGCCTGGATAAAATAGTCAAGCGCCTCAAGTCCGTTCTGGGCCCATATAATGGATGCACCTGTTTTGTCCAGTAATTTTTTTAATAGTCTGTAATTGTCCGGTTCATCTTCCGCTACCAGAATTGTTTTACTATTTAACGCAGCAGCTTCACTAACAATTTGCATTTTCTCCAGGCCGTGTTGCAGTTCTTTCGAATAGGGCAGGGTAAACCAGAAAACCGAACCTTCACCTGGTTTTGAGTCTACACCAATATCCCCGCCCATTAATTGTACCAGGCGTTTGCAAATAGATAGGCCAATGCCGGTTCCCTGGTGAAATTTATTGTTAAGAGGTTCAATTTTATGAAAATCAGCAAAAATCTTGCTTTGGTTATCGCCTTCAATTCCAATACCCGTATCCTTTACATA
>CAZYDI010000254.1:0-2099 GCA_964646255.1 uncultured Bacteroidales bacterium | reverse complement strand
GCCCGATGGTAACCATCGGATCGGGACTCGAAATTTTCCAATTGGGTACGATATCCGAAGTAGCATCAAGGAATTTCGATGCGATTTGGTTTAAAACCTGGCCTTTATAGGGAATCCCCTTGGGCAATACCACGTCAAAGGCAGATATTCTGTCGGTTACTACCATTACCAGGTATTTACCATCGATGTTGTACACGTCACGGACTTTGCCGATATACAATCCTTTTTGTTCAGGAAAATTAAAATGAGTTCCGGTTATTGCTTTTGCCATAGTTTAAGTATTTCTAAGGCAAAATTAGCGATTTTTGGTGTATTTGCTATTTTCTATATCCTGTAACGATTTATTCCGTTTGCACTGAATGATCATCATTATCATCCCTGGGCTCTTCTTTTTCCGTTTTTTTCCGTGCAGGTTTTGAAGAGAAATGAACATCCTTTTCATAAGCATTTACGATATGCCTTACCAACCGGTGCCTTATAATATCTCCTTTGTCGAACACTATGATGGAAATTCCTTTGATCTCCTTCAACAAACCAAGGGCTTTAAGCAGGCCCGATTGCTGCCGCTCGGGCAGGTCGATCTGGGTAATGTCGCCAGTAACAATGAATTTTGCATTTTTACCCATTCGGGTAAGAAACATCTTAAGCTGGTTGACGGTTGTATTCTGGCCTTCGTCAAGTATAACCACCGCATCGCCCAATGTACGACCGCGCATAAACGCAAGGGGAGCAATTTCAATAATTCCATCTTCAATGAAGCCTTCGAGCTTTTTGGGAGGAATCATATCACGCAAAGCATCATATAAGGGCTGAAGATAAGGATCGAGTTTTTCCTTAACATCACCGGGCAGGAATCCAAGTTTTTCACCAGCCTCTACAGCCGGCCGGGTAAGAATAATCCGCTTTACTTCCTTGTTTCGAAGTGCCCTCACTGCCATGGCAATGGCAGTATATGTTTTGCCGGAGCCGGCAGGTCCGATGGCAAAAATGAGGTCGTTAAACGGGTATTCATCAACCAATTTTTTCTGATTTACGGTGCGGGCTTTTATTATGCGGCCTTCATTACCGAAAACAAGTACATCCTCATCCTTTTCATTAAAATGACGCAAGGAATCATCCTCCTGGAGAATGATTTTTTCAACCTCATCAACCGACAAATGGTTACGCTGCTGAACATACTCGAGCAACCTGTCAACATCACTTTCAAAACGGCTTATTTCTGAAGGTTCACCAAAAACCTTCAACTCATAGTCTCTGCCAACCACTTTAAGTTTGGGAAAAAACGATTTTAACTTATCAATATTGCGGTTTCCTGATCCATAAAACGTTTGGGGATCAACCCCCTCTAAATATACAACCTTTTCGATCATTAATTTTGTTTAATATGCTTACATTTGAAACATACAAAATAGCGGTATTTTTATCACAAAAACCAATGCATAATTAAAAAACAATCGATCATTAAAAATGTCAATTATAACACTGACCACGGATTGGAATTCGGACGATTATTACACAGCTTCCATAAAAGGAAGAATACTTAGCCGCTGTCCCAATGCAACCGTGGTTACTATTTCAAACCAGGTTCCACCCTTTAATACTGCTTTGGCAGCTTTTCAGCTTAAGCATGCCTATAAGAATTTCCCGAAAAAATCGGTTCATATTATCGCTGTTAATTGTGAACCCGCTGATAACAGGCCCTTTATTGCAATCAAAGCTGATGATCATTTTTTTATCTGTGCTGATAATGGTGTATACGGTTTGATGTTTGAACAACAGCCCGATGAAGTAATATCGCTGGGAAACGATCAGCCGGATACATTTCCTGAACTCACTGTTTTTACCGATGCTGCTTGCTCTATAGTGAACAAAGGTGAAATTTCGCACCTTGGACAACCCTATAAAGAAATGTATAAACAAGTGCCCATGCTTCCGGCAATTGAAGAATCAGTAATTAACGGAAGCGTTATTTATATCGATTCATATAAAAACGCGATTACCAATATCGGAATAGATTTGTTTCAACAAATCTGTAAAGGAAGATCGTTTGAAATCTTTGTTCAAAGCAACCATTACAAGATAACACGGTTGAATAGCAA
>CAZYDI010000253.1:0-2112 GCA_964646255.1 uncultured Bacteroidales bacterium | reverse complement strand
TCGGCATAATCTTTGAATTGCAGGTGTTTTGATAACCGAAGTAGAACCAATAAAATTTTGAATTATGCAGACAGGTAAAATTGGCGTTACCACCGAAAACATTTTTCCAATTATTAAAAAGTTCCTGTATTCCGACCATGAAATATTTCTCCGTGAATTAGTCTCCAATGCGGTTGATGCTACTCAAAAGCTTAAGACCCTTGCCAATATGGGTGATTTTAAGGGCGATTTAGGAGACCTCACCATACGAATCAAACTGGATAAAAAAGCCAAAACATTAACGGTGAGTGACCAGGGAATAGGAATGTCATCCGATGAGGTGGAAAAATACATCAACCAGATTGCCTTTTCAAGTGCCGAAGATTTCCTGGAAAAATATAAGAACCAGGCAGGGAACATTATCGGGCATTTCGGCCTGGGATTCTATTCTGCCTTTATGGTGTCAGAAAAAGTTGAAGTAATTACCAAATCTTACAAAGAAGGATCCGGAGCGGTAAAATGGACCTGTGATGGTTCACCTGATTATAAAATGGAAGAAACGGACAGGGTTCAGCGTGGAACAGACATAATTCTTCATATTGATAAAGATTCGGAAGAATTTCTCGAAGATTCCCGTATCGAAGGAATCCTGCATAAATACTGCAAATTTCTGCCGGTGCCCATTGGTTTTGGAAAGAAAACAGAATGGAAGGACGGAAAATCAGTGGAACTCGACGAAGATAAAATCATCAACAACACTGCTCCGCTATGGACAAAAAAACCTGCCGAAGTTAAGGATGAGGACTATAAAGCATTCTATAAAGAGCTTTATCCCATGTCGGAGGATCCTTTATTCAATATTCACCTGAATGTTGACTATCCCTTTAACTTAACCGGCATCCTTTACTTCCCTAAAATAAAGAGCAATTTCGACATTCAGAAAAATAAAATTCAATTATACAGCAACCAGGTTTTCGTTACCGATTCCGTTGAAGGAATTGTACCGGAATTTCTAACCCTGCTGCATGGGGTGCTTGACTCTCCCGATATCCCGCTTAACGTGTCGCGCAGCTATCTGCAGAGCGATTCAAACGTTAAAAAGATTTCAAGTCACATTACCAAAAAAGTGGCCGACCGCCTGCAGGAAATATTCAAAAATGACCGTGAGCAATTTGAGAAGAAATGGGACGATCTGAAACTCTTCATAGAATATGGGATGATTTCAGACGAAAAATTCTATGACCAGACTTCAAAATTTGCCCTGTTAAAAAACACGGAAAACAAGTATTTTACTTTCGAAGAATACGAAAAACTCATAAAGGAAAACCAGAAGGATAAAAATAAAACACTGGTATACCTGTATACCACCGATAAACAAGCACAGTTTAGCTTTATTGAATCTGCCAAAAACAAAGGTTACGATGTATTGGTAATGGATGGACATCTCGACATGCACTTCATTAACCAGCTTGAAACCAAGTTTAAGGAATCACATTTTGTAAGGGTTGACAGCGATGTAATTGATAAACTTATTCAGAAGGATGAAAAGCGCGAGTCAAAGCTTACCGTTGATCATCAGAACGAACTGAAGCCTGTTTTCCATGTGCAATTGCCCGATACAAAGGCCAATTACAATGTAGCTTTCGAAAGTCTCGATGAAAATGATTCTCCTGTTGTGATCACACAGATGGAGTTCATGCGGAGAATGAAAGATATGTCGCAATTGGGCGGACCGATGAGCTTTTACGGCGAAATGCCAAACCAGTATAACATTGTGATTAACTCCAATCACCCGCTGGTAACCCGCATTAATGAGGAAAAGGAAAAGAAATGCAGGAAGGAACTGGATAAGATAAACGAAAAAATCAAGCCGCTGGTTGACAATAAATCTGAGCTTGACAAAGCCAACAAGGACAAGAAGGAGGAAGAAATTGCACAGGCTGATAAGGACAGGATTGCTGAACTTGAAAACAAAATAAAGGAGTTCGAGAATAAACGCGATGAACTGTTAAAGAATTTCGGCAAAAACAATAAGATTGTCCGTCAGCTTCTTGATATAGCCCTGCTATCAAACAACATGTTAAAAGGAGAGGAACTCAACAGGTTTGTGAAGAGGAGCATTGAGTTGTTGTA
>CAZYDI010000252.1:0-2125 GCA_964646255.1 uncultured Bacteroidales bacterium | reverse complement strand
TGTCTCAGGTCCTTTTCAATAAAGGCCTTAACCTTGTCCATTATTGTCACAGGATATATAACATGAACATTCGGTCCGGCATCAAGGGTAAATCCAACAGGTAATCCGGTGGTATTCCTTACATTCCAGATATGGTTGATGATGGCTATTGTATTGGGCTTTACCAGAAAAACCGGAGATGATGAACTCTGTATCAATGCATGAAGCGAGAGTGCCTCTGCCTCTGCAATTTCAATAAAATCATTCATCTTGCCATTTTGCATTGCCTTGATAATTTGCTCGATGTTTTGGTTTGCCTGCCCGACTCTTGCTTTCCTGTATGGATGATCAGTCATAAGTTTATGGCCTGCAGAACTCGACATTGGTTTGGGTGCTGATGAAACAATGAGTATTGAATCCCTCAGGTGGTGAAATACCTGGTTAATTTCAGCTGACAAAGGAACTGCCACTTCATCGGACGCATGCTGATCAATGGACGTCGCACCCCATAAAACATAGCCTCCATAAACCGACCGTGCAGCGCTGCCTGAGCCCAGACGGGCCAGAAATGAGGCTTTTCTGAAAAATTCATCGCGATCATAAACAGCCCCGCTGACAGCCTCCTCTATGCTGCACAGGTTTAATGCCAATGCTCCGAATGACGATGCTGATGAAGCTATTCCTGCCGAATGCGGGAAAGAATTTGAGGCATTAATCTTAAGGGACGTGTTGTTTAAAAAGGGCATATAGGGTGTAATGACCTTAAAATACCGGGTAAGTCTTTCATTGAAAGCAGGGTTGCTTTTATTATTGAACCTGAAATCAAGATGAAACTGCTGTTGTACATTATAATAATAATCCACACCCATGTTGGTATAACATTCAGAAAGTGTGAAGCTCAGTGAGGGATTCATCGGTTTTTGCATGGCCTCTTTTCCCCAATACTTTACCAAAGCTATGTTTGCCGGGCATTGCCACGAAGTTTTTCCTTTGATGGATTTTGATGAAAGTTGCATTACCTGAAATTACAATTAATCAATTCCTTTTAATCCAAAACAATCTCGTTGAATCGGAATACAGGTGACAAACCCCGGTTTGAAAAATAGGTGTTTACCACTGAATCATCCGCCTCGGAAACAGCCATAATAAAATCACCACCCCATGCGCCAAGTGATTTGATCGATCCCGGAAAATCATTAAACAAGGCTGAGCGGACAGGAATTTCATCAAGCACGGAAGCCAGAATTTTTTCATGTTCGTCGATAAGTTCCATAAAATGTTTCAGTGATCCCGTACATATCATATCATGCGTTATGTTGTCGACGCTTTGTACAAGTGCATGGTCGAAACCATTCCGCCTAAAATTCATAACACTTTTATGTGAATCCTGTTTATTACCCCGGTAAACAAACCATATTTTATCCTTAAAGGGGGGATTAAAATCAACCGCGGCATAGTATGGTTTGCTGCTGTTAAGTTTATACTGCACAGGTCCCCTGGCAAGAGCGCCTGCAACATCAGCACCCGACCCGCTTGAAACGGAAAAATACAGGCGGTATGGATCAACCCTGGCAAACTTAGCCAAATTGGCAATAAGCGAGGAACTGCTGCCCCATCCCCAGTGGTTATTAAATGCAGTATTTGTAACCATATGGTAATCCAAACCGTGTACAAACACGTCCGGGTTCAGTTTTTGGACAGCGGTTAATACCCTGGCCAATTTATAGGCAGTTTCCTTATCACTACAGGTTAAGGCACGCATCCCGTCAACAGAAAAGACGGCTGAAAACCACGGTTTGCCGGATTCCATTGCCTTCCAATTGATGGATGGTGATGAAAAGCTTTTTACTGCTTCAACCATCATTTCCTGACCCCTTTTAAGTGCAAGCACAAGGGCAGTGGCACCGTGCAATACCAGATATTCTCCTGAGACAATCAGTTTTCCATTTGAGTAGAACCGGTTTTTCATGTTATATGGAATACGATCGAAGCGATAAAATAAAATCCCTTACACCGGCATGGGTAACCTGCCGATGGCGGAAATAGTTTAACGCCTCCTCTTTTTCGCGTTCGCTGGCATTTAACTGTTTCAGAAGGTTCACGAGGTGCAATTTCATATGGCCTTGCTGAATTCCTCCGGTTACCA
>CAZYDI010000251.1:0-2126 GCA_964646255.1 uncultured Bacteroidales bacterium | reverse complement strand
TTGCCATTCTAAACGCAAATTATATCGCCGCATGCCTGAAGGATTATTATAAAGTACTGTATACCGGTGAAAATGGATTTGTAGGGCATGAAATGATCCTGGATTGCCGCTCATTCAAGGCTGATTCAGAGGTTACGGAAACCGATATCGCAAAACGACTTATGGACTATGGTTTTCATGCTCCCACGCTCTCATTCCCTGTACATGGAACACTTATGGTAGAGCCAACGGAAAGTGAATCGTACCAGGAATTAAATCGGTTTGTCGCTGCCATGATTTCGATATACAGCGAAATTCGGGCCATCAGGGAAAATGGAAATAAAAAGGACAATGTGCTCAAAAATGCCCCCCACACGCAATTGGCATTGGCGGCAGATGAATGGCTTCATCCTTATACACGAACACAGGCTTGTTTTCCGGATTCATGGAGTATACGAAATAAATTCTGGCCTATGGTTAGCAGGGTGGATGATGCGTATGGCGACAGAAACCTGGTATGTACCTGTGCCTCTATAGACAGTTACCGGTAATTGGCCTGGTAATCCATTGTAAATTGTGAATTTATACAATTTCTTTGACTATTTTTACAAAGGAATGTTTGATGAATTTTTTTCAAACAGCGGGTTACTTTTTGCTTCTTCACTGTATTAATGATTGAATGAGGTTAGTGCAATTTTCAGATGCTGAGTTATTACAGGGACTGATTAATCAGGATGAGAAGATCCTTGAGGAATATTATGCCAGGTTTTATCCCGGCGTCCGGAAATTTGTTCTTACCAATAATGGAAATACCGAAGATGCACGCGATTTGTTCCAGGACATGCTGATGGTATTGTTCCAAAAAGTGAGGCATGGTAAATTCACGCTTACCAGCGGACTTGGGACTTACCTTTATTCGGTCGGCAGACAGCTGTGGTTGAAAGAACTGGGCAAAAGAAAATTTGTTCAGTATGCGCCTGTTGATTCAGCGCAATACATGGATCTGTCGGCTGATATTGAACTGGTAAAAGAAAAGAATGAACGTTTGGTTTTCTTTAGAAAATGCTTTGATCAACTTTCGGAAAACTGCCGGAAGGTACTTACCCTGTTTGTTGAGGGTTATTCGATTGCAGATATAACCGGTATCATGGGATTTAAGAGTGACCAGCACACCAAGAACCGCCGGTATCGTTGCAAGCTTACACTCATCAAATCGATAAAAGCGCAGTACAAATAAACCAGTGGAAATGGAAATTACCCGTATTATTGAGGAATATCTTGATGGTTCACTTTCTGCCTCGGAAAAGGCATGGGTGGAAAAAAAGGCTGCAACTGACCAGGAATTCAAGGAGCTGATCACTTTTTACGATGAAATCAATGAAAGCATCATGGATCGGCAGTTTAATGATTTTCATCAACTGCTTCAGAAAGTGGAGGCCTCCTGCCTGAAGGATGATGAGACAACATCACATTCCCCTTCAGCAAACCCTTACCGCAATATTTTTCTGAAAATTGCCGCCCTGCTGATATTGATTGTCTGTGCCGGTATTGTTATTAAACTTGCCATATTTAACCATCATCATCACAGGTTGTATGATAAGTATTATGAGCGGTTTGAGCCCGATGCAATAACACGTTCTGCTGAATCTGAACGCACCTCCCTGAATTCAGCCATCATAGCGTATGAGAATCAGCATTACCAGGATGCCTTCGATGGCTTCAACGTCATTGCCACCAATAATCCTGAAAATTACCTGGCTTGGTTTTACAAGGGGCTTACCGCATTGGAACTGGATATGGCAGGAGAGGCCATAGCCTCCTTTAATTCCATGCCGGTTGATTGGGACAGCATTTTGCAGGAACACAGAAATTGGTACCTTGGCCTGGCTTATCTTAAAAACGGACAGGAGAAGGACGCTGTGTTGGTTTTTGAAGGCATTAGCAGGCTTAACGGCTATTATGCCGAAAAAGCACAGGAATTACTCGGGAAGATCCGCCGGTAAACTTCCGGAATGCGATAACCATCAAGGCTATTGCAAATATTCCAATGGCAAACTTAATCCAGGCATTTTTTCGTTCAAGCTGAATGGCGTCATCATGGCCGACGATAATGTAATTGGCCCAGAAATAGGGATGTGCCTTTACAG
>CAZYDI010000250.1:0-2170 GCA_964646255.1 uncultured Bacteroidales bacterium | reverse complement strand
AATACCTGAAATCCCTGTATCTGACAATTTCATTTACCTCTTCCCGACCTATAATCTGAATTATTCGAAAGGAAGAGTAAATCTGTTCACATCCTATAGTGGTGAAATTAACGGTGAAAACATCAACGAAAGCAGCAAGCGGCAAATTTGGGAAAACGCCGATACCGTTGCTATTTTCTCAAATCAATATGTAAGGCAGAAATACTGGTTTCACCGGTTCAACTACGGATTTGATTATTACATCGGCAAAAAAGACATGCTCAATTTCTATGGTTTTTATAATCCTTATTCCCATGAACAGGATGGTCTTGCTGTAACAAGGAGAATAGGCGAAACAACAAACAAATGGACTGCAGATAAAGATGAAACCGATAAAAACACGGGCCTGTTTTACTCTTTATTTTATAAACATGCTTTCGATCAAAAAGGACGGGAATTTTCAATTGATCTCAGTCATTTTAACCTCAATGGTCAGAATACTGAGGTTTTTTATAGAACAGAATCCCCGGACAATTCAATACTTCAGAAAAATACAGTTCAACCTCATCTGCAGGTTTCGAGCATGAAAACCGATTTTACCACACGCATCGACAGTAGTTTCAACCTGAGTGCAGGTGTCAAGATTAAACAACAGGTCATGCAAAACAAAACCCTGTCCGATTTCTCGCATTATGAAAACACATTGGGTATGTATGCCCGATTGAGTTACAAAAAGAAGTCCATAGAAGCAAGTTCCGGAATACGGGTTGAGAAATCGGATCTCGAACTGAAAAACAGCTTTGCGGAAACCTTTTTATACTGGTTACCGAGTCTCACTTTCAGGTATAAATGTGCCACATCACAAAATCTGATGCTGGCGTATAACCGCAACGTGAACCATCCCCATATTTACCAGCTAAATCCGGCAATAACCTGGAGTGATCCGTACACCGTAAACAGGGGTAATCCGGAACTGGATCCGGAAATCCGGGACAACCTGTTTTTGGAACACACGGTTCAGTTTAAAGGGAACTTCGTTTCTTCACGAATCTTTTATAACAAAACGACTGCTGCCATCAGCAATATGGTTTTCATCAATGATACCGGATCGTTTGAAATTCAAAGGCAGAATTTGGGTGCAATCCATCAGTTCGGCATTCAGGCATCGGGGTCACTGAAATTGGGGATAATCACGCTGAATCCGTATATCCGCGTTTACCGGCTTAATACCAGAGTTAACAGCCTGGCTAGAAGTCATCATATCGAAAACCGCAAAACACCCGGTTTCGAATCAGGACTCTCAGCGCTGATATCCTTCAGAAAGGAATTCTCTTTGTCGATGCTGTTTCAGTATGCCACACCCAAAAACAACATTCAGGATAATCATTATAGCGATCCGCTCTATATGCTGTCCTTTGAAAAAGCCTTTAAGCATGGCATCAAGGCAGGAATTGTAAGTGCCATACCGTTTAAAAAATCGATGATTTACCAGGGTTCCGATATCGATTCCCGGAATTTCTACACACACTATAAGGGAATTTTGGAAGTTCCAGCTTTGCCAATATGGTTTAAACTGAGTTATCAATTCAATACGGGAGTTAAAAGGGATAATATCAGCCGCTCGCATGAGGAGCTTGATAATGTGCCCAAAAAAGACCGGTAATCATTAAAATCACTGAATATATCAGAAAATAGTAATAAGTTGATTTTATCAGAATAATATGAAAACTTTGGTAACTTACAGTTCTGTCACAGGAAACACAGAAAAACTGGCGTTTGCAATATATGATGAGATCAAAGGTGATAAATCCATTTTGAAAATCTCTGAGGTAAAAAGCCTGAATGATTATGATCTCGTATTTATCGGATTTCCAATCTACAATTTCCAGCCTATTCCTGAAGCTATTACATTTATGACAAGAAATACAAAAAGAAAAAACATTGCTTTATTCACTACCATGTCGCTAATTGCAGTTCCAAAATATGATCAAAGACTTGAATTATACAATACCACCATAGAAAACTGTAAAAAGTTTTGCGGTGATGCACATTTACTCGGAATTTTTGACTGCCCGGGTGAACTGAATGAAGAAACGGCCAATGCATTGATGATGTCAGACAATCCAACACTAAACGTATTTGGCGCCCTGAGACCTTTAACCATTGGTTTTCCTAATGAAAAAAATATTGC
>CAZYDI010000249.1:0-2181 GCA_964646255.1 uncultured Bacteroidales bacterium | reverse complement strand
GTCCCTCGTCCCTTGTCCCTTATTTCTATATTCCTTCATATGCCGGGACCACCGCTGAAAAAAAACGCTTAAAAAAATTTCGATTTTAACTACCTTTGATGGTCCTAAATTTAAACCACATACATATGAATCATTCAGCCACGCATTTCGCTTCAGATGAAAGCAAAGAAGGAAGGCAGGGAAATATACCGAGGGTAATTGAGCAAAAATTGCTGGAACAGCGTAAGATATTCCTTTGGGGAGAAGTTGATGACAAATCAGCAGAGCGTATTGTAAGCAAGTTGTTATACCTCGAAGCCAGTGATCCTGGAAAGAAAATCCAATTCTATATTAACAGTCCGGGAGGGATTATTACTTCAGGCTATTCCATACTTGATACCATGAACCTGATAACCTCTCCGGTATCAACAATTTGTATGGGCTTGGCTGCATCAATGGGTTCGTTGCTGCTTTCGGCCGGAGAAAAGGGTGAGCGGTATATATATCCCCTTGGTGAAGTACTGATTCATCAGCCGAGTATGGGTTATTTGCAAGGGCAGGCCAGCGATATAGCCATCCACGCCAGGCAAATCCTTAAATCAAAGGAAATAGCAGCCAATATCCTTTCTAAAAATTGCGGACATCCTGTAGAAAAGATTTTAAAGGATTTTGAGCGCGATTACTGGATGAGTGCACAGGAGTCAATTGAATATGGCATTGTTGATAAAATATATAGCATCTGACTTCTCACAACCCCATTGATTTTTTTATTCAGCACTGGTGTATTTAAAAGGAAAATAACCTTGCCTTTCCTTATTAACTTTTCCCTAACCAGGCTTTATGTAAATTTTTAGCTCATAAAGCATTGATGGGTAAACCAGAAACCGGAACTTAATCAACCCTTATGGATATTTTTGCCGATTTGCATATGCATTCGCAATATAGCCCCGATGGCGAACTCACGGTAAAAGAACTATTGAAGATTTGCAGTGAAAGTGGTATCGAAACCATATCGATAACTGATCATAACGTTGTAGGCGCCACTGCTGATGCCATGGATACAGCGGCTGAATATAAGATCAAGGTAATTCCGGGCATTGAAATTGACTGCAACTACCGGTCAACCGATTTGCATTTGCTTGGGTACCAGGTGAATTGGAAAAGTGCCGATTTTAGCCGGTTGGAAAAGGATGTAGCGACAATGTACATGGCGTCATTTTCAATGATGGTTGGTAACCTTGCGAAAATTGGAATACCTGTAGATCCGGAAGAGGTTTTAAAAAAAGCGGATGGGAGGCTCCCAAGCGCAGAATTAATAGCGGAAGTGTTGCTTGGCAACAGCCGGTATAATGATATTGATGCACTGCAACCCTACAGGACAGGCGGAAATCGCAGTGATATGCCGTATATCAATTTTTACCTTGACTATTTTGCGCAGGGAAAGCCGGCGTATGTAAAAATGGATTTTATGGATTATGATGACGCTGTTTCTCTGATCAGGCGAAATGGGGGCATACCTGTTGTGGCTCATCCCGGGCACAATTTCAGAAACCGCGAGGAAATTGTGGTTGAGTTGCTGCAAAAGGGTGCCCTGGGCCTGGAGGTGTTCAATAATTACCATAGTGACGATCAGGTAAAGCGTTTTGCTGATATCGCTTTAAAGCATAAGGTAATAATGACCTGCGGCAGTGATTTTCATGGCAAAACCAAGCCTCTCATACACCCGGGTCATTTCCGGTGGTTTGAACAATACCATGGATATGTACGGCAGAGTTTGGAAGAATTGGGTTGTTAACCAAAAAACAAAAACGGGATCCATTGTTAAGATGAATCCCGTTCCATTCCGGAATACCTGAGTATTCTTTCCTGCCAGGTTACTGTTATTTTGGCCGGCTGAAGCTGCCGATCAGGGATCTGCAGGTTTCAACCCATAGCGTTCAGATGAAGCTGTTTAGCACTTCTTCTTCCGGCTGTCATTTCGAATATTCCTTCGAACATTCTTCCGTGACTGGGGTTTTATCCCCGGCTTCTTGATGCGGGGCCCGAAGACCCGGTGAATTAACCGCAATAACACTTAAGCCATCAGGGTTTCTTCCACACTGCTGAAGCAGCCTTTTATCGCTTACCTGGTAGAGTAAAGTTAGTGCAGAAAAGAGGGTGATGGTCGGTTTTATCTTCGTATATATAAACGTAATATACACA
>CAZYDI010000248.1:0-2184 GCA_964646255.1 uncultured Bacteroidales bacterium | reverse complement strand
TCCTTCGCCGTAGGCTTCGGCGGGTGAAACTGGTCTGCTGGTCTTGGGTAATACACCGTAATCTTCGCGACGCATAAATTTATTATATTTGAATTAAAACCGGATTTATGAAGAATGTCCTGCTCATTTCAATATGCTTAATTATCTCTTCTACAACCTTAAAATCTCAGGATACAATTAGAGGGGCAGATGTAAAGACGATTGATATAATTGCACCTTCAAATGCTATTGAAGAAAAACCCTCATTAATATTGGTGGATGTAAACGCAAAATTCCAGGGTGGCGATCTCGAAAAATTCAGGGAATGGGTACAGAAAAATTTAGTCTATCCACCGATTGCTGTTGAAAACAGAATCCAGGGAACTGTAATAATTCAATTTTATATCAACTCAAAGGGAAAACTCGTGGAATCATCAATATTACAAAGTGTGGATCCTTCCCTGGATAATGAAGTTTTGAGAGTAGTTAATTTATCTCCTGATTGGGAACCGGCTCTGTTAGATGACCGACCTGTCAAACAGCAATTTATTATGCCGGTGCTGTTTGGATTGGCAGGAAAAAAGAAAAGAAGATAGGCATATAAAAACAAAGGTTGTCGTATGGTGCCGGATGAAGTCACATACTTTTAGCGGAGCTGACGCTGATTTTTATCATTATATCCATATCTTTTTTTTGGGATATTCGTAATATAAACTGCCTGCCTTAAAATCTCCCTAACCTGAATTGAACCGCTTTTGTAGCGGGATTACATGTAAACTTTAATTCTTATAACAGTGTATGTTTAATAAAACATTTATTCTTTCATTAGTTTCAGTGGTTGTCACTACTGGTATGCTTTCATGCGAAAAAGAAAAGAAAGAAACGGATCCGGAAGTTACAGGCATAACCCTTAACCATGTAACGCTAAACCTTAAGACAGGCGAAAATGCGATGCTCATAGCCACAGTTTCACCTGATCCTGATGTAGTTGTTACCTGGAGCAGTAATAATTCCTCTGTGGCAGCCGTAAGCAACGGACAGGTAGTTGCCGGCGGTATACCGGGAACTGCATTAATTACGGCACAGGCTGGCAATAAGAGCGTTACTTGCACTGTTACGGTCACCGAAGATGTAGAGGAAACCTATCCAAAGTATTATGAAGTAGCGGTAAATATAGGAATTCACACCGTTATAACCCCTCCTTCGGAAAAGGACCCTGCTCCGAAAGAAGAATCGTGGGTACAGATTTCAGGAACACTTCACGGCACGGCAGTGGTAAACAGGATTGACCGGCTTGTCAATGAACCCGGTTATTGGGAAACCCTTACACAACAGGAAAATGTATTTGTTTTCACAGCTCACAGTCATTTCAAAATAAGGGATGAAAATGATTTTTCACAAATTGTATATGAAACCCGTGGACCACTGGAAGTTAATGTAAAACGTGAAGAAATGGATTATATAGGCGAACAATACGTTAAGGTTTATGATTTTCTCTCCGCAGGTACGAACGCAAAACAAGCCATTTCGCTCAATATAATTCCATATTCACTCGACAGAACATTGAACATTCCCTATTATATTTTTGGTCTTGAAGTGCTCACATATACAGAATATATTGGTGATGATATTGTAGGAAACGGCCACAGTCTAATATGGAATAATATCTCCATGCAACTGGAGCCTTCTGATGATGAACTATTTTTTGGCATCACAGGAAAAAAGACTTCCACCGATCCGGGCCCGGAAGTTTCCAAAACACCTTTGATTCCTGCCGGTGAATTCAATGATTACTTTCTGAATCCGGAGGGTGGAACCCTCGTAGTAACGCTGGATGGAAAATCGACAACGGATAACAGCGGTATCATAACCAGAAAAGACATCATCGTAAAACTTTCATTCCGGAGCATTCAGGATATACTCGGTATGCCGATTGACCCTCCTCCTCCGCCACCACTTGAGGATTGGGACTGGGAGTAATTGATTGGTTGATTGGTTGATTGGTTGATTGGTGATTGGTGATTGGTTGATTGATTGACTGGGTGGTGAATCGAAGTTACAAACTTCACTAAGCAGAGATGCTTGCTGATATTGGACTGCCATGTTTGAATAGTAGTCGCAGACTACAGTTTACAATAGGCGTAGTTAAAAAAACCATAGCCGTCAACTTAAGAAATTATTCTACAAAGCAAGGCACTTGCTTTA
>CAZYDI010000247.1:0-2205 GCA_964646255.1 uncultured Bacteroidales bacterium | reverse complement strand
TGTCTTCAATTTTCCATATTCTGGTTATGGTGTAATCATAATCTGTACAAGCCCCGGTAATGGTTTTTGTGTCAGCGTCAGTATAGTTTATCGATGGTGAGGGATCACAGTTATCTGTTACTGAAGAAGGGCTACCTGTGCTGGCAGGCAGTATAGAAGTATTACAGTCAATGATTGTATCTGAAGGTAGTGTAAAGATCGGTTTTACTGTATCTGCAATGGTTAATGCAGACTGGCATGTTGCCGGATTCTCGTGATAACCATCATCAACCGTAAGCGTTACCATGAAACTGCCTATGTCATCACAGGTAAAGGTTGAATCCACTAAGCTGAATATGGGCGATCCGCAATCTACCGAAGACCCATTGTCAAGTTCAGCAGGATCAAGACTTACTGTCCCATCAGCTTCCAGGTAGGCAGTGTATGTGGGTTTGCAAATGGCATCCGGCGGACTGTTCTGTGTGAAATTGTCAACATCCAGGTCATATATACCCAGGTCAAAACAGCTTCCTTCTTCCAATACCAAATTGGTTACTTTCACATCACAATGTAAAACAACCGTAGTTGAACCGGTAATTGTCAGGTTTCTGAACGTTTCAATTCCCTGGCTATTATTGATGTTTATTGTCCCACCCCCGCTTAAATATACATTACAGTTGCTTTCATTAAACCTGTCGGCTGTATTATTATTTGTCCAATTACCCTCCAAGTACAAATTTCTTGCTGTTGCTGGCCCACTAAAAAAGATGTTATTTTCGATGGTAAAATCTCCTTCAATAGATGTATTCCAGATAAGCGTTTTAGTACCACTCCCGTTTAGTCTCACATGATGGTAGGTAACAGGAGGTATTGTCTGATTGCCCGTCCTGTCAAAAATAACGGTTCCTGTACCCCAGTCGAAACTTCCACTACCAAAAGGAATGTCACTATCTCTAAAATGAATTGTGCCTGAATTCAAGCTAACATGGGCACCACTATTTGGGGTCAGGTTGTTATTGAGGATGAAAGTGAAATCACCTATATTAAGCTGACTATTGAGTATAAGATCGTTGCAAGCTGCGTTCGCAGTTAGATGAATATTATGACCGCTATTAATGGTAACATTGTGGCTAATATTAGGAACAGTAGCAGGATTCCAAGTAGAAGTATTGTTCCAGCTTCCGGAGCCATTTGAAATATGTTGTCCAATAACTGTTTGTCCTGCCAGCCACATGAATACCACCAACAAAGCAGTGAATGCAAGTCCTGAAAAATGATGTGAGGTATGTGAAATGGTAGTCTTCATGCAAGTGCCCGGAAGGGAATCCCCTGAATGTGTTGGTTTATCGGATTAGGTTAAAAAAAACTCTTTTATTAAAACCGCTCAATTTTAGCATTTTAATAATACGTGCGATGTTGGCAGGAAGGAATTTATTAACATCCTGCCTTCATTGGGATTTTTTACGTAGAAAAGAGGAAAATGTTATAGATAATCAGGGTTTTAATTGAATCCAATGGCCAATTTTGATAAATTGACATCATACATAAACAAGTGGATTAGCGAAGGCCCTATTTAAAATGGAGGTATTACGTCACTTCGTATACTGCATGGCCTTTTTGATTTCATTGGCTTTATCCTTACCCACCAGTATTTCTGCAAGCATTAATGAAAAATCCATAGCCAGCCCCGGTCCTTTGCCGGTAATGATGTTCCCGTCAACCTCCACACCATTTCCTGTACAGGTTGCTCCGGTCAGCAAAGGCTCAACGCCCGGGAAACAGGTGGCCCTTTTACCCTTAAGTATACCAAGACTTCCCAATACAAGCGGAGCTGCACAAATTGCGGCAATGTATTTGCCACTTGTATTAAAATCAAGAATATGTCTCTTCAACCCATTATGGGTATTCAGGTTATCAGCACCCGGCTGTCCTCCGGGCAATACAATCATGTCGGCACTACCATAATCAACTTCCTCAAAAAGCGTATCGGCTATTACCATGAGTCGCCGCTTACTGCTCACCTCCTTCTTTCCTGTAACAGACACTGTGTATACTTCACATCCAGCCCTGCGCAATACATCCACCGGTGTTATGGCTTCAATCTCCTCGAAACCGTCGGCAAAATGGATCAGTACTTTCTTCATGGCGTGTCTTTTTAGTAAAGTTAATAAATCTATATGAAGAAAGTTTCATTCGAACAGGCAAAGCCTTTGTTCAACTTGTCCC
>CAZYDI010000246.1:0-2211 GCA_964646255.1 uncultured Bacteroidales bacterium | reverse complement strand
CGTTTCCAATTTCAGTATCACATTCTATCTGAGAATCCCGGCCAATATAAAAATTCCTTCCAATAATTATGGGATTCCGGCTCCACATATACACACGGCGGCCGGCATGAAATCCCCCGGCTATTTTATGCCTGCGCCAGCGGATATGTACAAGGTATAAGTCGCGTAGCTTTTTCAGAAAATGAATCATTTAATACTGGTTATTAATATTCCAAATTTACTTAAAATAAGCCAAACTCATAAATAGGTGAATTGCCTGATACGGTATATGACCAATAAAGGCTATCAGCTGTAAGGCGATGCTTAAGCATATAAAAATTATTAACTTTCCCCCACCGTAGTGATAAACTATGTTTAATTTGCATACAGATTAAAAGCTTTCAGAACAATGCCCGAAAAAATTGTTATTGAACCTTATGGCGGATTGGCCAACAGAATGCGTGCCGTTGATTCGGCCAAAAACCTGGCCGATTCATTTAACCTTACACTCAACGTTAATTGGGAGCTTTCTCCTGAGCTGAATTGTTCCTTCTTTAGCCTGTTCGAGCCCATACCTTCCATTCATATCCATGAGTATTCGTTCAACCCCCTGGAAAGAAAAACCAGGAATGTCATATCAAAAAGTTTTCGAAAACTTGGGTTGAATTTGCCCCGCGGCTTTGATAAATATTTGCTGGATGAAGAAATTCTCGAACTGGGCAGGACGAATGCTGATATCAAAGACGTTGTGGAACCTTTTAAGCGTATTTACATCAGAACCACCCATCAGTATTATAAAAAGACAGGTTCTATGGAAATGTACAAGCCTGTTTCATCGTTAACCATGAGTATTAATGACGCGACGATACACTTTGATGCCGGAACTGTCGGGTTGCATATAAGGAGAACCGACAATGCCGCTTCAATCAAACACAGCCCATTGGAAGGATTTATTGATGCCATTAATGCTGAAATAGCCAATAATAAGGCTGCGACATTCTTTCTTGCAACCGATTCCACCGAAACCGAAACAATATTGAAATCAGCATTCGGTGATAGAATACTCACCCGCCAAAGAAAGCTTGACAGAGACAGTAATGAAGGTATTCAGGATGCCCTGATTGATTTATACTGCCTGGCAAGGACAAAAAAGATCATTGGCAGCTACTACAGCTCATTCTCGGAAATTGCTGCACAATTATCGCAAATTCCTTTGTATCAAATTTATAAGGCCTGATCCAAAAGGAAAATTGTATTACTGGAGAATGATTTTGGTGGATTGTTGACTGCTTCCTGAAATTACCTGAAGAAAGTAAATTCCCCGTTTATAATTTCTCAAATCCAGCAATTGACCGGATCGTTCGTTGGGATTAAAAACCGGCTGCTGATAAACCACAGTACCTGTAGCATCCATCAATCGGATGAGGGTAAACGGACTATAGTCGGTTGTATTTTCAGGTTCAATTTCAATATATGCTTCATCGGCTGCAGGATTGGGATATACCGACACCCTGATACTGATGGAACTCCTTAAACTGTCACAGGCGTGAACAGCATAATTGGTTTGTATTTCATCATTTGAAAGGGAGCGGCTATACACCGCCACAGAATAAAAAGTACCCAGGAAACCCTTGCTGAGGTCTTTTTCATTACCTATTCTCAGTATATAATCATCGTTCCATGATTGAAGTCCGCTTGCGCGAAAACCGGTCGCTGCTTTTTTACCATTAACGAAAAGGGCTTCGTTCCCATCACTGTCATGGCGGTATACGATGTGCAGCATATCAACCGATTCACAATGGCCTTCCTGGCTAATAACCGGGTACCCTGCCTCGTTTGTTGATTCGGTTTGAAAGCGGGCGCTATACTTCAGCGTTTTCTTTTCGTTTTCGATGCTATATTGCTGATTTAAAACAAAACCGGTATTGGTCTCATCCTCTCCAATCGATATAAGGCGGCTCTCACCTGAATATGAAGGTTCATTTGGCTTTACCCAGCATTCCACGGTAATTTCCCCGGTTTGTTTTAAAGCCTTCACTATTTTGGTCGCCGGTGCTTCCGATACAATTTCGGTGCTGGAAAGTATGGTAAGCTTTTTATGGTCATCCCAGCTCACATAAGATGGTTGCAGAACTTTAAGGTTAAGCGGACTGGAATACCCGGACAAATCATAAACCATATTATCCGGGATAAAATTAAAATTATAATAGGCAACAAGGTCTTTGCTTACCC
>CAZYDI010000245.1:0-2235 GCA_964646255.1 uncultured Bacteroidales bacterium | reverse complement strand
TATTTAATGATCAGGTTGATATCCTTAAGCAATTTATCCTTATAGGACTTGCCGATAGGGATTGCCTTGGAACCTTCCTGGGTTTTAATGATCACCGAATTGTCTTCGATGATATTGATTCTGCTTGTATTAACAATGAAGGAACGGTGTACGCGGGTGAATTTATTGGCAGGCAATTTGGTTTCAACAGCCTTCATGGTAAAATGAATGGTGAATTTTTCATTGAAGGTATTGAATATCACGTAATTTTCAAGTGCTTCCACCCATAGGATGTCTTCGTATTTTAACCTGACCAATGCTGAATTCTTCTTAATGAAGATTTCGTTTTCCTTGGTATCCACTTTAGTTTTAAAGCGGACATTGGCTTTATTGATGGCTTTAAAGAAGCGGCTGTATGAAATGGGCTTCAACAGGTAATCGGTAACATCGTAGTTGAATGCATCAAGGGCATACTTATCCTTTGACGAAATGATGATGATCTGGGGAGGATTCGTAAGGGTTTCAAGAAAATCAATACCGCTCATTTCGGGCATTTCAATATCCAGAAAGATCATATCGATATCTTCCTCGCCATTAAATGCATTAATTGCATCAACTGCATTTTCGTACGATGCAAGCAGCCTGAGTTGGTCGGTTCTCGAAATAAACTCTTCGATTATTCTCCGGGACATCAGGTCGTCATCAATAATTATACAATTCATAGGAGGGTTATTTCGTCTATCTTCAAAGAAATTTCGTCAAATATTTCTCAAATATATGAAAAAAAAGATACAAAAAATTTTGGTAAGATCAAAATCAGGGCCTGCTTTTGTTTTGCTTATGCCTGGTAAGGAATGCCTTAATGATAAGGTCAGATCTTTTCACGGAATTTTTAAGCCAGGTGAGTTTAAGTTCATTTTTTTCAGCATCAGATAGCTTCCAGTTTATTTCCGGGTTGTTGCGGATGAGTCCGGTAAGGTGATGAAGAAAGAGGGCTGCAGTCACGGATATATTGAGGCTTTCCGTAAATCCGACCATGGGAATGGAAACGTATTCATCGGCCATTTCAAGGGCTGTTTTCGACAATCCGGGAAGTTCCGATCCGAAGATCAGGGCGAATTTCCCCTTTCGTATATTCAGATTTTGGATTGCACAGCCCGTTTCATGGGGTGAAGTTGCAATTATACGGTATCCGGCTGATTTAAGGGATTGTATTGCAAAGGCGGTATTGTCGGGATGTTGGTTGTATCTGTGCAGTGAGAGCCATTTTTCGGAACCGAGGGCAACATCGGGGCTGATGCGGTATTCGTTCTGATTTTCGATAACGTGTACATCCTGTACTCCGAAACATTCGCAGGAGCGAAGCACTGCGCTTGCATTGTGTGCCTGGTAGATATCTTCGAGCAGGATGGTCATGTACCTGGTACGGAGCGAAAGAATTTTATTGAACAGTTCTATTCTGTGTTCAGTAACAAAGGATGAAAGATGTTCGATGAGTGCCTGGTTCATATCAAAAGATCAAAAAAAAAGGGAGCAGTGATGCTCCCTTCAATTTATTCCGGCCAAATTATTTTACAACATTGGCTAAATCGCTACCAGCTTTGAATTTTACAACTTTCTTAGCAGGAATTTTAATTTCTTTGCCGGTTTGTGGATTTCTTCCGGTTCTTGCACTTCTCTTGGATACTGAGAATGAGCCAAAGCCTACGAGGGCAACACGGTCACCTTTTTTCAGAGCCTGGGTAGTAGCTTTAATGAAAGCGTCGAGAGCTTTTTTACCGTCAGCTTTGGTTAAACCTGCATTGGCAGCGATGGCATCGATTAATTGTGCTTTGTTCATAACAAATTTTTTTTAGGGTTAGTAAATTTTAAAATTTCCTTAAACAAATATAGCGCAATTTTCAAGCGGTGCAAATTCTGAACATGAAAAAAATTCAACTATTTGAGAAAAATTGTTAATAACTAGGGCTGTATTTAGAGAATTTACAGAAGAAAATATAAACTATTACTTTAATTACAATTATATAAAGAACATACTATCAATCAAATAAAACATACTCAATTTTATATGTCCTGAAAGGAGGGTTATCAGTGGCGTAGCGTAAAATTGTTGAAATTTTTTTCAGTAAACACAGGGTAAAGAAAGTTTTTTAGGTAAAAAAGTATGTTTCAGACAAAAAAAATGTAATTTTGCGGCTCCTTGGAGGAATGGCAGAGCGGTCGAATGCGGCGGTCTTGAAAACCGTTGTCCGCCTT
>CAZYDI010000244.1:0-2268 GCA_964646255.1 uncultured Bacteroidales bacterium | reverse complement strand
AAACGCTCGCCGGTATACGCTGTTGCCGTTTCAGAGCGATCACTTGTCGTGTTACCCACTTGGCGACCAAGTGAACTACCAATAGCAACCGAAAGGCACGGCAATTGCGTATGACCGGGTGTTAGGCAGCGTTAATTGTTTTTTCTTATCATGTAATCATTTCCCTTTGTTAAAAATGCTACTTTTTTGGTGTCTTTATTTAATATAATAATCCTATCATTGATTATACATATCACTTCGGAATCGTTTAAAATAGAGACGTTTCCAATACTCCAAAACATCCAAGGAACTTCAAATCCATAATTCTGTTTTGTCGTATCATTATCTCGAAATGTTATACCTTCTATAGCCCAACCACCTGCTGATGCTTTCCAATCTCGCTGTGTAGTATCACGAAAATCTGCTTTTGTCCAATTATATTTTTCAAAAATGCTCGGATAATAAATTTTGCAGTCTGACTCAACAAACGATTTTTGAAATAATAACGTGTCCCCATAATAATTTACCAAATACAAGTCTATTGATTGATTAATTGAATCTTCTTTAAGCTTTAAATAGGGATATTTAATAGTGTTAGGAATTTGATAAATCTTGTCTCCAGAAATACTTTGTTTTATTTGTCCTTTATAAATATCTCCTTTGAATGTGTAGAATAATTCAAACTTTGTCTTGTTGTTTAGTAGAGACTGGTCAATTTTCAAGTCGGTAAAAAAACTGTATTTACTTGCGCTTAAATAAATGAAAATCATTATTGTGTAAGTGACAGCATTAATAAACAAGGAGAGTTTCCAGGAACGCGACCATAATCTGTCATTTTTAGTAAATGCCCACCTAAAAAATGGAAGCTCTATTAAAACTGTCAATAAATAAAGAATTATTAAGCTTAGTATCCAAAGAGTAAATACATTATCTAGATTAAATAATGAATCAATCAGAGTATTTTGAAATATATAAATCAATCCATTTCCGATAAGCCATGAGACATAATTGCCAGCTATCATAATCAAAATGGAACGAATCCATTTGGTCTTAAAAATCACTGATATAATAATTCCTTGATCAAAATATTCCCAAAAATCAATTGCATAATTGGAACCCACATAAGAGCTGTTCCAGCATTTGCAAATAAAGTCTGTGGAAGCAGTGTGAATAATAATAAAAGAATCAGAATATTAATTTTTCTCATGGTTGTGTCTGTGTCTTTTTTTTAATGCTGCCTAAACGCCCGCCGGTATACGCTGTTGCCGTTTCACAGCACTTACTGGTCGGGTTACCCACTAATGAAGCCAAGTGAGCAAACATTAGCACCAGCACAACCAGGCAATGGCGTATGACCGGCTGTTGGCAACCGCTTATTTTTATTTCACATACCCCATTTTATAATCCTTTTAAAGGGGTCAAATATATGGCTATCCGTTATTTTATAATAAGTTATGGTCGTGTCATAAACACAAGGAAAATCTCCGTCTGGTTTAGGTAGATCAAGTATACATGATTTTTCAATGGTAATTTGTTCAATCGTTGAATCATTCAATATGCTCCTTGTTACCAAATCAATTGAACTTAATCCGCCTCCTTTAATTTTCTCTGCCAGTAAAATAGTAGATAGATGTGGAAAAGGATTATTGTTATCTAAGATTATTAGATACAATGCCATATGTTCCGTAATCATAATATTGCCTGTTGGATAAGCTTGTAGTATAATTAAACCATTTATCCACTCAATTTTTGATGAGGAAGGTAAAATGTAGTACTTTGATTCTGAGAAAGTATTAAATATAAAATCATTTTTAATTGAATCTGCATACTTCTTGATCCAAAAACCATCAGCATAATGCCTTGGCATTTCATAATTTCTTCCAAGTATTGCGGGGTTCCTGGCAATATACTTATTAAAAAATAAGGTATCAACAGGTTGAAGATCCAGTTCATTTAATGAATCTAGCTGAGCAATATCAAATTCAATTCTATTTCGATCAATAACTTTTATTATTTCATCGCTTTGCCTGGATTTACATCCAACCAAAACATAGACTAAAATTGTAATTTGTAAGAAATGTCTCATTTTATGTTTTATAAATGGTTGCCAAACGCTCGCCGGTATACGCTGTTGCCGTTTCAGGGCGCTTTCGTGTCGGGTTACCCACAGTGGCAAGCAAATGAGTCAGCATTAGCACCCGAACAACCCGGCAATTGCGTATGACCGGCTGTTGGCACCAGGCTTTGTTTTGCGCTAACCTATCCAGATGCACCAGTAGCACTGACGCC
>CAZYDI010000243.1:0-2369 GCA_964646255.1 uncultured Bacteroidales bacterium | reverse complement strand
TGAGGGCCTATAATCCTGCTGGTAATACCGCCTATACAGGTGTTGTTGCTGCAACAACCACGGGTACGACAAATCCGCCTCCGGCAAGCGGATTGCCAACAGCTCCTGTTTCACTTGCAACAACATCGCAAACCAGCAGCACCATAACCCTTAAATGGACCGATAAGTGCAGTCGTGAATCCGGCTATATCATTGAACGTTCATTGTCACCAACAACCGGATTTGCATTAATGGGAAAAGTAGCAGCAAATGTTACCACATATACCAATACCACCTTGCGCTCCGGAGCTACCTATTACTATCGTGTATGTGCATACAACAGCTCAGGAAATTCAGCATATACCAATGTTTTAACTGCAAAAACCCTGTCTGCTTCCAAGATTGCCGGTATTAATGATTCCCTGGTATCAGGTTTCGGACATGTTGAATCAGTAAATCAGTCGAAGATATCACTGTATCCTAATCCATCAGGCGGTATGGTCAATATCAATGTATACGCGGGAGAGGATTTCAACGACCTTATTAATAACAACGACGTTCAATTCAGCATAGTCAGCATGAACGGCAGCACGGTTTTCTCAAAGTTCATAAGCCTGCGCGGAGGTTCAGAACACCAGGAGTACCTCGATTTACATGAATTGCCCAACGGTATGTATTTTGTTGTGGTTCAACGGGGCGAACAAATACTCAAGGAAAAATTAATCATAAGCAAATAATTCGATATTAAATAGAAAAAGTTGCCGGTCAAAAGCCGGCAATTTTTATTTTATAACCATTGTTGCATGTATAACGTAATTAAGATAAAATTTTACATTTGCACAGGTTGTTAGAGTACCAAAATCCGGAATCAGGGTGGCTTTGGGTATTACAGGGGCTTGATACAATCAACACTAACCAATAACAAAAGAAATGGAGATTGTAAATTGCATGGGTTTCAATGTGTTCTCCGGAAAACTGGGGGAAATTGTGTTGACTGATCATAATCAGATTGTCAATACCATAAGTCCTATTTCTTATGGCATTTCAACCCATGACCGGGAATTCAGGCAGTCATTAAAAGCGTCAGAGATTCTTGTACTCGACGGGATGTCATTTGGCTTGAGCAGTTTATTGCTCAATGGCAAAAAGCTGGTGCTGAACCAGGGACCCGAAGTTTTTTACTTTTTTATGGGCAAAATGAACGAGGAAAAAGGACGCGTTTTTTTCCTGGGAGCAGCTGAAACCACCCTGGAGAAAATGAAGGCCAGGGCGACAGTTGAATACCCCAATGTTGAGGTAGGATATTTCTCACCTCCCTTTAAAGCAGAATTCAGCGACGAGGATTCCCGAATAATGCTTGATAAGGTAAACAGCTTTAAACCCGATGTTCTGTTTGTTGGCATGACCTGCCCCAAGCAGGAAAAATGGTCGTATAAATTCCGTGATCAAATAAAGGCAAAACTTACCTGCAATATTGGTGCGGTGTTCGATTGGTATGCCGGTAAGAACCCGATAGCCCCCATTTGGTGGAAACTACGCCTGGCATGGCTTAAAAGGGCCATCGATCGCCCTGAGATTCTGAAACGCTACCCACACATCGGTAAATACTTTGTACATCTTGGGCTGGCCTTTATAGGTGTAAAAAAATACCGTTCAGGAAATTTTTAGAACAAGCTGATCACCATATCGCTGACAGAACAAAATGGAATAATCATTGTTTCAAAGCAAAGAGGCTTGGAATTGCAGGTATTACTATCAGGCCTTCTGTATTTATTAACATTTGATTATTTATGAAAAAAATGATGTATCATCCCTGTCTGGCCATTTTTTCTTCTGTATCACGCTATCGAAATTCCGTCCAAGAATTTAGGATATTGGTCAAATAATCCGAAAATAGAGGTTTCAAAGTGTTCACAGTATTGTTAATGAAGTAACTTTGACTAATATTTAACCCAAATTCTGATGACAAAAGTTATTCGCCATAAGAAAGATCATAATCCCATGTTTGCCGTCCTGGATATTGTGATTACCATCTTTTCTTTTTTTGCCGCTTATTTTGTAGTTAACCTTATCAATGAAGAATATTTCAAGTTCACGCGCGAATATGTGATTATGCTGATGTTAATCATTCCTACATGGATTGTATTACTGCATACATCAAACCTTACACACATACCCCGAACCCGTTCTCATTTATCCATTTTCATCAGCTTTGTAAATTTCAGCTTTATCGGATTTGCCCTGCTGTTTTTGTACAAGCACATTTTCGGATTACACATTTTCAGTCACTTTGTTATTATTGCTTTTTCCGTTATTAACCTCATTTCCCTGTATATTTTCAGAATGGTTACCTACAGGGTATTTAAGTATTTCAGAGCCACCGGCCATAA
>CAZYDI010000242.1:0-2390 GCA_964646255.1 uncultured Bacteroidales bacterium | reverse complement strand
GTCCCTGATTATTTGGCATAAGAATTGCTGAATATGTTTATTCTCAACCCAATTCTATTTCCTTCAACTTAATACCACAGATATGAAAAAGTTAATGATATACATGCTGATGTTATGTACATCACTGCCGGTATTTGCCGGTTTTAAATCGAAATTGCCGGTGAAATGGGGTAAAATCAATACCGCTGAGTTCAGTATCGTACCTGCAGGAGCCGATATAAATGCCCCGGCAATTGTGCTATGCGACTACGGTGATATTGAAATTACCAACCGTACTTTCTATACCAGGCATACCCGAATAAAAATTCTTAACCAGGATGGCCTGAAATATGCCACCATTGAAATTCCTTATCAGAAAAGCAAGAATCACGACAGGTTCTTTGAATTAAGGGCACAAACACTTGAGCTTAAAAACGGAAAAGTAATAAAGCACCGTGTGGAAGCATCGCAAATGGAGGATGTATATGTAAATGAGAAATGGAGCAAGAGAAAATTTACTTTCCCTGCCGTTACACCTGGCACCATTATCGAGTATCAATACAGGATTGCCTCTCTCGATTTTGAAAAACTGGATACCTGGTATTTCCAGCGCGAAATCCCTACCATATGGAGTGAAATCAGGGTAAATATTCCTGTGCCTTTCACTTACCTGGTAAGCTTTGTCAACAACAGAGCGCTCGAGCCTGATGAAGAAATGGTTTACGGAGAGGAATTGCAATGGCTTTATAATACCAGGCAGCGACAGAGAAGAATTGACCTGGCCGAAAAAAACCATATTCTTTTCAATACAGGTGAAAACCGCTACAAGGTCTGGGCATTGAACGACATGCGCAAGAAAATCGTGATGAAGAACATTCCCGGATTATCTTTCCAGCAAAATTCGCAATCCGTCGCCATGCATTATCCCCAGGTTCGTTTCGACCTGTTTGAATCGTCCGGGAACCTGCCACGCATGTTCCGCCCCTTGCTGTTAACTACCCACGACAATTATGATGATATTCCCGAAATGACCATGCTGAGCGAACAATCCGGGTTCATCGGTTATGTCCATTTCAGGCTTAAAACATGGGATCAGTTTAATGCCAACCTTTTGGATCATGAGCGTTTTGGCCAATACCTTATGGCAAGCGCCGGTGCAAAAAAGGATTTTTCAACAGGGAATTCAGACGATCTTCAGAAGATCAATTCCATCATCCGGCATATCAAGGCTGAATACAGCTGGAACGGTGAATATGCACAACTGGCAAGCCAGGATTTCAGAAGCTTTATGAAAACAAGATCAGGCTCATCCGCTGAAATGAACCTTCTGCTGGTAAATTTATTGCGACAGGCAGGTTTCGAAAGTGATCCTGTGCTTATTAGAACATCGAACCTGGGTTTGCCCGAAAAAATGTTTCCGGTAAAGAACCAGTTCAACCATGTAATTGCCACTGCCGTGATCAATGGTAAAACATTCCTTTTTGATATCACCTCCGAAACCAGTGAACTCAATAAGCTGAACAAGGCAGATATTGGCACAACCGGATGGGTAGTAAGAAAAAGCAACCCGGGCTGGATAGAAACATTTGAAGTGGAAAAGGAAAATACCGGTATACCTGTTTTCAGGTTATAAGGGCTTATTTTCCATACATCTCTTTTAATTGGGCATCAGTGATTACCGTTGGTGCCCATATTTTTATATTGTCAAAACGGGCAGACCCCGATATGGATCCAAAGCCAAGGCTGCCCATAACCAGTTCATAATCCCTGGCCATCAGCAGTGGCGTATCCATATTATTGATGAACACTTTGATGGTTCGTTTCACGATATTCCGCTCCAGCCTGATTTTATAGGCTGCGGTTGCAGTGAAATTATCCGTTGATTCTTCAATTACAGCCAGGGGAGTAATTACTGAATCCCTTACCAGGAATATTCCCGGGCCTGCACTGTCCCTTTGTGTCAGCTGAATAAAATAATACTTTGAAGAATCCCTTATGCCAAGGAAAAGGCAACCGTCATTCTCCGCACTGTTTTTTAAAGCAGGTACTTCGGCTTCGAGTATGAAATCACCAAAAACCTTATTTTTTATTACGGCCATATTCACAGGAAACATGTGCAGTGTGTCAGACCCAATAAAAGTGAGGTGCGCATGTTTCCCCTGGCCGGCAATGCTGCCTAACCAGGGTCTGTTAAAGGTGAAGTCGCTCAATGATTTTGAATTGCTGAAATCCTGCTGGTATTGCAGTAAATATCCTTCAGGAATAGGTTGACTGTATGTATGTAAAAATATGCAGGAAGCCAGTAATGCAAAAAGTACAATTCTCATGGTCAAAAATGGTTAACAACCAAAATTACGTTTTTTTACGGTTGTTTCAGCCATCCATTTTCCCTGGCCTTCGCTTTTTCTGTC
>CAZYDI010000241.1:0-2411 GCA_964646255.1 uncultured Bacteroidales bacterium | reverse complement strand
AGGTGGATCGCGATGGGAAGCAGCGACGGCAGTTTGGAAAAATCTTTGCCGTTTGGTCGCTGCTGTTTCAGAGGAATCAAGACCAGAAGTCAGATTTAAGACAGACTATACTGTCTGCTGGTCTGCTCAGTCTTCTGGTCGAAGAATTGTTACTTATCTGCCTTCATGTCTTGACTTAGAAGACTTTGAAGACTATACCTCCTCCATCAGCATTTTTTTGCCTTGCTGTAAATCGTTTACCTGTTTCTCGGTAAGGACAGGATATTCAAGGCCAAGTGCTTTCATACGCTCAAGAACAATATTGGCAACAGCCATTTGCATGTACCACTTCTTGTCTGCCGGTATAATATACCACGGAGCATATTCGGTTGATGTGGCGCCGATCATGTTTTCATAGGCCACCTGGTAATCATCCCAGTATTTTCTCTCCTCGAGGTCGCTGATGGAAAATTTCCAGTTCTTCTCGCGATCGTCAATTCTTTTCAGGAACCTTTCAGCCTGTTCCTTTTTCGAAACGTTGAGAAAAAATTTCACTACCTGCGTGCCATTCTGCACCATGTGCGCTTCAAAATTATTGATGCTTTCAAACCTGCTTCTCCAAAAGTGTTCATCAATATCACCCAATGAACGGTATCCCGGAATGTATTGCTTTAACACAATTTCGGGGTGTACCCTGGCCACCAGCACTTCTTCATAATACGACCGGTTGAAAATCCCGATTCTGCCGCGCTCAGGCAGGCATTTGGAGGTCCTCCAGAGGAAATCGTGATCCAGCTCCTCCATCGAAGGCTGCTTGAAATTAAAGACCTGGCAACCCTGTGGATTGATTCCCGACATAACCTTTTTTATGGTGCTGTCTTTTCCTGCACCATCCATGGCCTGAAAAATGATGAGAATCGCATGACGGTTATCGGCATACAACCTGTCCTGCAGTTCCTGCATCTCGCAAATAAAGATTTTCATCCATTCTGCTGCTTCGTGTTTATCACTGACCCCGGTAATCATTCCTGGATTATACTCCCTGAGACTGTTGAATTTCCCTGGCGCTGCAATGAAATGGGCAATATTCATACACTAATTTTTGACTTAGGGATGAAGATACTAATTTGCTATGCTTTTAAACCTTATCCTGACATAAAATTTCGAAGCCAATTCCTCGTTAATTCAACGTAAAAAATGTTTATTTTTTGTTGATAAGAACACCATTACATTCCTTAGTATTTCAAAGAAGCAGAAGGATTTTTTGTATCTTTGCAGGATCCTTAATAAGGATACTTTTTCAGATAACAATAACATTTCATTAATTGATCAGCAGTAGAACTTTATGAACAATTCCGGATTTGAAGAAAAACCCCTGACTACACCAAAGAAAGATTCCAACGGATATTCAGCAGACAGTATACAGGTTTTAGAAGGCCTTGAGGCCGTGCGGAAGCGGCCGGCAATGTATATAGGCGATATTAGCGTAAAAGGATTGCATCACCTTGTTTATGAGGTCGTTGACAATTCCATTGATGAAGCCCTGGCAGGCTTTTGCAGCAACATAAGCGTTACCATAAATGAAGACGGTTCGATAACCGTTGAGGATGACGGCCGTGGTATCCCGGTTGACATGATGGAGAAAGAGAAGCGATCGGCACTTGAAGTTGTGCTCACTGTATTGCATGCCGGAGGAAAATTCAACAAGGATTCATATAAAGTGTCGGGAGGTTTGCATGGCGTTGGTGTGTCATGCGTAAACGCCTTATCAAAGCACTTTACTGCTGTAGTATACCGCGACGGAAAGAAATACCAGCAGGAATTCGAACAGGGTAAACCGCTGTATCAGGTAAAGGAAGTTGGTGACAGCGACCGTACCGGAACATCCATTACCTTTTTGCCTGATCCTTCAATATTTATCGTAACCGAGTATAGTTTCGATATACTTTCAACTAGGTTGCGCGAACTTGCCTTCCTCAACAAAGGAATCAGGTTACACCTTACCGATCGCAGGGATGTGGAAGAAAATGGCGGTGGAGCAAGCCATTTCCGTGAAGAGGTTTTCTATTCCGAAAACGGGCTATCAGAGTTCGTTATGATGCTTGATGAGAACCGGGAAAAACTCACCGGCATCATCCATATTGAAAATAGTAAATCAGAAGTTCCGGTTGAGGTCGCCATGCAATACAATACCTCTTTTTCTGAAAATGTATTTTCCTATGTAAACAATATCAATACCATTGAAGGAGGCACTCACCTTGCCGGTTTTCGCAGGGGTCTAACACGCACATTGAAATCATATGCCGAAAAATCGGGTATGCTGTCAAAGCTTAAATTCGACATTAACGGTGATGATTTTCGTGAGGGCTTAACCGCAGTTATTTCGATAAAGGTAGCCGAACCCCAGTTTGAAGGCCAAACCAAAACCAAAC
>CAZYDI010000240.1:0-2412 GCA_964646255.1 uncultured Bacteroidales bacterium | reverse complement strand
GGATATGAATGGAAGGTATGGGCTCGAACAGGCTAAAGAAGGAACAATTCAGCTCGGGAGAAAGCTCCCAATTAACGTTGAGCGTAAGGTTAAATGAATCGGCCAGGTTTTTGGCCGAATCAACGGCGCGCATTCTGTTGGCCAATCCCCCGTATGGTTCAATAACAATTTTTTCGGGCATTGCTGGAATTTTTAATCGTATTGCAAATTAATCATAGTTTATCCTGCGATCGGGGAAAGTTACTATTTTTTTATTTGCTTCAGCATCGCCTTACGGCAGATATCCTTTATTGGTCAAATCCAGTATTAAGCCATTCACCTATATATGACTTTGGCTTATTTTCAGTAAATTTGGAATATTATTAACCAGCATTTATGATTCATTTTCTGAAAAAGCTACGCGACTTATACCTTGTTCATTTCCGCTGGCGCCGTCATAAAATTGCCGGAGGATTCCATGCCGGCCGCCGTGTGTATATGTGGGGCCGGAATCCCATTATTATTGGAAGAAATTTTTATATTGGCCGGGATTCTCAGATAGAATGTGATACTGAAATTGGAAACGATGTAATTCTGGCCAACAGGGTTGCATTGGTTGGACGATATGATCATAATTACCGGCAAATAGGAACTGCCACGCGCCTGTCTTCACAAATCAGGGATCATGATTATTCCTGGAAAGGCATTAATTCAAAGACCATAATTGGTGATGATGTCTGGATTGGTTACGGTACCATTATCATGGGAGGTGTAAACATTGGCAGCGGAAGCATCATTGCTGCCGGATCGGTGGTAACAAAGGACGTAGAGCCCTATTGCATATATGGCGGAAATCCGGCAAAAAAGATTACCGACAGGTTTGAATCCGAAGCCGATAAAAATGAGCATATCCGGCTTTATTACAAAAAATAATGTGCGCTTATTTATTTTCCTGGTAAAAACGTTCCTGTTTACGCGTCTTCCCGAGCAGTGAAAGTACTTTCCATTTAAAAAAGCCTCCTACCACCCTCACATAAAACATGGTCATGGTTATGTAGGCCTTTTTTGATGTTGAGTATTTTGCAATAAAAGTATAGTTGCACTTCAAATTCAGATTTGATCGTATATCGGTAAGCGACCTGATAAGCGATGACAATCCCTTTTCAACCCTGATGCCTGTGTTTACCGTATCATTGTACATAATGAGATCAGGAGAGATGGTTACCGGCAACCCGGCGAGTTTTGCCCTGTAACTATAGTCCATGTCGCCGAAATACTGTGGGAAATTCTTTGCATCCATCATTCCTATTTTGGCCATAACGTCGCGATGTACAAGCGTTCCCATGCCTGTACACCAAGCCACTTCCTTTTCCTTCGAATACTCCGGGCCATCCGGTTCAAAATAACCTAGCATTCCTTTCTTCCCGGTTTCAGGGTCAAAATAGCCTCCAAATGACCATACAATGGTTTTGTCGAGGAGGGTCAGGATTTTCGAACCAACCATACCCATTGGTTGCCGTTGAATGAGATCACGCAACTGTTTAAAATAGTTGTCTGCTGTTATTACATCATTGTTCCATAGCACAATGTATGTGAACTTCAGCACAGAAAAGGCATGATCCATTCCAAGGTTCATGGCGCCGGTCCAAAACAGGTTTCCATCGCCTTTTAAAACAATTACTTCAGGAAAGTTCGCTTTTATCCATTCTTCGGTCCCGTCTTTTGAGCCATCGTCAATAACAATAACCTGTAACCAGTTAAATAACCTGCCTTCATCCTGTTTGCGTAAATCCTCCAGGCATTTTTGGGTATACTTAAGCTTATTGTATACCGGAATGAGCAATGCCGCGTCTTTATTCATGTGTAAGCAAAATAAATTATTTAAAATTACTCTAAATTGACGGCTGATGATTTAAATCACCCCAAAAGTGGTATCTTTCGTCACCAGTTTCCGTTTACTTGTCAAAGATTTTTAGGTTTTCGTCAAAATATTGACAGAATAAAAAAACCCAGTTGTATGAAAAATCGCTACCACTTCACCAAAGTAAACAATAAAACCCTAAAAACCATCCTTTCCCGTACGGCAATATTCGCTTTGGCTATATGGTACTTAACACCTTGCTTATACGGGCAATCAGCGATTGTGTTTTCGGAAAATTTTGACAATGCAACTTCCATTCAGCCATGGCCCTATTACTCAACAGGCTGGATTAATAAAAGCACGAATTCACTGCAATCAGTCAGCGGCCGGGGAAAAGTATTGCATGTTAACTTTCCGGCCGGCACGGTTGGTACCGATCATGGATTGGGTAATTACCGTATACCGCTTGACTCAGCCTATAAAGAGTTATACTTAAGCTGGGATTATTTTCTGCCTTCCTACTTCGATTTTGGAATGGCCGACGGACATGGCGGGGGAAAATTCTTCGGTGG
>CAZYDI010000239.1:0-2429 GCA_964646255.1 uncultured Bacteroidales bacterium | reverse complement strand
AACCTTGAAGTGTGCGCCGACACCTCAATTACCATTATACCAGCGTTAGATAACCCTGATGTTACGTATTTATGGTCTGACGGCAGCACAGGTAATCATCTTACGGCAAATGAAGAAGGAACTTATTGGGTAAGGATTACGGATACCGACCGATGCATTGATTATGATTCGGTATATTTAACCGTAAACCCGCTTCCTGTTGTTTCACTGGGTAATGATACGGTATTGTGCGGTACCCAGTCAATGGTACTCGATCCGGGTTATTTCAGCAACTACCTGTGGTCGACCGGTGATGTTACCCATCAGCTGGAAATTGATGGAATGAGAACGGAGCCTGAAATATTCTGGGTGAATGTAGTGGATAATAATGGCTGTAAAGGTGGAGACACTATACTGCTTGAAGTATGTGATGCCATGCGCCTCTTTCAAAATATGCCAAATACTATTACACCCGGAAATGCTGACGGCATGAACGACACTTGGGAAATACCGAATATTGAGCTGTTCCCTGATGCGGTGCTTGAGATTTATGACCGTTGGGGCCGACTGATATTCCGAACCGATGATATTGCCAATAATCCCTGGGACGGCACCTCCATGTCGGGAGTTGAAATGCCTATGGATGCCTATTATTTCGTAATCGACCTGAATATCTCCCATGTGAAAGCCATGACGGGATACGTGAATGTTATAAGGTAGACCCTAACCGGATTACTTTTTGGGCTGACTGGTATACTTTAATATAGATTCCAGTAATTTTTCGCGATTCAATGGTTTTGTAAGATATTCATTACAACCGGCCTGAATGGCTTCATGTTGGTCATTTATCAGTGCATTTGCCGTTTGTGCAATAATAGGAATGGTTTTATTGAATTTTCTTATTTCACGTGTTGCTTCAATACCGCTCATATCGGGCATTCTGATATCCATTAATACAATAGAAATATCGGGTCGACTTCTGACCGCTTCAACAGTGCTTTTTCCATTGGTGCATACCAATAATTCACACCAGTTTCCTTCAAGAACAGTTTTTAAATAGCTGATACTGATCGTATCATCTTCAGCTATTAAGATTTTAACCTTGTTGTTCAATTTAACATCAGGCAAATGCTGAACAACAACCTCCTTTTCAGTCTCTTTGGATAACAATAACGGAATAGTAACATAAAAGGTACTTCCCACGCCCTGCTTTGATTCTACCCTTACGGCGCCACCGATTAATTCCACATAAGCTTTAACAATGGACAGACCCAAACCGGAACCTTCATAAGAACGTGTTAAACTCAGATCAGCCTGTACAAAACGCTCAAATATAGTATCCAGTTTGTTTTCCGGTATTCCCAGCCCGGTATCCTTCACATAAAAAACCAGTTCGCTCTTTTCCAAAAAAGCACCAAATTCAACAAACCCCTTTGAGGTAAACTTAATCGCATTGCTAATCAAATTGGTAAGAATGCCGTCGAGTTTAAACCGGTCAGTTTTGATGGTAATCCCGGATACCTCATCCATATTGAGAATCAATTCAATTCCCTTGCCATTTGCCTGTTCCTTAAAAAAATCAAAATGATAGCTCAGTATGCTGCCAATACTTGCTTCGGTAAAGAAAACATCAACCTGGCCCGATTCAATTTTAGATACTTCCACGATCTTATTGATGGTTTCGAGCAACCGCTCACCGCTTTGGTTAATTACTTTAATGAATCTATCTTTCTTTTCTTCGGCAAGGTTTGGCCGCTCCAGTAATTCAAGAAAGCCCAGGATACCATTCATGGGTGTTCTGATTTCATGGCTCACGTTGGCCAGAAAAGCTGTCTTCAAACGGTCGCTTTCCTCGGCCTTTTCTTTGGCATAAATAAGATCCTGAATGATTTGTTTTCGCTGGGTAATATCACGGGCAATGCTCAGAATGGCCCTTCGACCCTGGTAGGTAACCAGGCTGGAATATATTTCCACCGGAATAATCTTTCCATCCTTTGTACGATGTGAGGTCTCAAAAATCTGCAATTCATCTTCGGGCATGCTTGAAACTAATCCAGTAATATCCTCGGGTGAGAGTGAATTATCAATTCCCGTCAGTCCCAATTCAAACAACTCCTCTTTGGTATAACCCAAAATTTGAGTAGCCGTCCGGTTAACGTCCATGATTTTGCCATTAAAATCAATTACCCAAATGGTTTCGTTCATCCCATCAATAAGTTCACGATAGTTCTTCATGCTTTCCTTAAGGGCGTCCTCTGTTTCCCTGCGTTGGGTTATGTCCCTGGTGACACTAAATACTACATCATCATGTCGGTTACAAAAAGAATTCCATGATAGCCATTTATAGGAACCATCCTTGCACCGGTAGCGGTTTTCGAACTGAAATACGTCTTTTCCGCTGATCAATTCCTGATGCGTTTGTATGGTCTGGGGCAGATCATCCGGATGCA
>CAZYDI010000238.1:0-2432 GCA_964646255.1 uncultured Bacteroidales bacterium | reverse complement strand
CCGGCTTGCCTACGCTTCGCTAAGGCAACCGGTCGCAATTTTTCAAAGGCGGATCGCGTGGGTTAGCAGCAACTACTATTCGGAAATAATAATATTATATGGTCGCTGCTGTAAGAGTGAACTCAACTCCGTACTCCTTACTCCTTACGCTCCATTATATTGCTCATTGCTCATTGCTCATTGTCAATTGTACGAGCCCCACTTGTCCCTCGTCCCTCGTCCCTTGTCCCTCTTTGCCGGCAGGCAGGAATTTGTCAGCACAGGAAGGCCCTCATTCAGGGCACAGGATGGGGGTGGGGAGTATATTTATATGGGGCTTTCAGCCCCAAACCCCGAGTTACTTTTTTCCTACAGCGGAATGTGAGCAGGGACAAGGGACACCCTCCTTCACTGAAGCTACGGGGGGCAAAAAGGGACGAGGTATAAAACTTAGATTTCCAAGTTAATATTGCTCATTGTTAATTGTTCATTACTCATTGTTCATTAAGTTCTACAAATTCTAAATCGGGCTCAAACAGATTTCCTTACCGGTATTTCGGTAGCATGGTGCCATGCGTCATTGATTTTTCCGGCTTGCCTACGCTGCGCTAAGGCAACCGGTCGCAATTTTTCAAAGGCGGATCAAATTGGTGAAGTGTTGTTGATGCTTTGATTTATGCTGGTGATAGATAATGACGAAAGCACACTTAGCGACATCTGTAGATTTCGTTATATAATTGAATGATCCTGAATAGATTTAAAGACTTACGATGACGTTCATTCAGTATCCCCCGCAGATCATAATCCCTGCCCCAAAAACCTTCTGGCGTTGGTATAGGATATCATTCTGAAATTATCTTCGCCAAGATAACCCCGAAGGTCTATGCCAAACCTGCGTTCGGTGGCCTTGTATTCCACCATGTAATAATCGGAACCAAACAGAATCTGTTTGTTCAAGGCTGGGTCGCTGAGCAAAACCTTTAGCAGTGGAAAAAACTCAGGATTGTTGAGGGTATAGGAAATGTCGCTGTATAGGTTGTCATACTTTTCCATCATGTCTTTTATCAGGATGAACCAGCTGTCTTTGTCTTCGGGAAAATCGAGATACCTTTCCCAATAATACTCCGAACCAAAATGAGCAAGGCAGATCCTTACATTTGTGAATTCATCAAGGATGAAAGGGAAATTGAGCGGATTTGAAAAATTGGAACAAAGCCGCTTACGCTTGTTGGTATCGATATCGAGCGGAATTTTTGAACCCGAAAGCAGTGCCCTGATTTCATAAGGCCAGCCACGGTTGTAGGTGGGATTATACGGACTGCAATGCGAAATTACCGGCACATTGTTTTTATTGGCATACTCCCACATGGGCATAAGCCGTACGTCATAAGGAAAATATCCCAGTGACGGATAAATTTTTATTCCTGAAAACTGCCAGTCGTCCATACACCTTTTCAATATATCCATCATGTCTTTCCTTCGCGGATCGAGGTGAACAAAAGGCAATACGACTTCAGGGAACATTTTTTTCAGTTCGGCAAGCTCTGTAAGTTGGGTCATGTAATCACGGGGTACCCGTCCGGCATTCATATAATGCATATCCATGGAGGCCACCACGAATTTTGAGTTTGAAGGGTAAAATTTCCGGCACTCTTCAAATATTTCTTTTTGATCCTTATACCGGCCAATTTCAATGATCTTCCTGTATCGTTTAAACTGGTCATTGCTGGTTAACGGGTTCAGCATATTCAGAAAAAAACCTATGGTGCTGAAACCCGGTGTGGTTGCCAATATGCGAACCAGACCCAATGGAAGATACCTTCGCGGAATGTCTTTTTCCAGAAACGTGTGAATATGGCAATTATAGATCATGGTTATGGGTTAAATGCCTCAATTTACATGTTAAATTCGATTTCACAAAATCCATCCCTATTATGACATTGATTGTTTTTGCAGCAGCGCAAGAAGAATAGCATAGAACTTAGAGCGTAAAGCGTAGAGACCCTCCTTCGCTAAAGCTTCGGCGGGTGAAAGGAGATGGTTTCAGGATTAAGGCTACAGGCTGAAGGCTAGAGGCTAGAGGCTGGTTAATGGATGAAGTATTGTCTCCTGGTCTGTCTTAAATCTGTCTTCTGGTCTTGAAACCATCTGAAACAGCAGCGACCATACGGCAAAGATTTTTCCAAACTGCCGTCGCTGCTTACCCTCGCGATCCACCTCTGAAAAAAAGCGTTTTATTTTGTGAATGTTCGGCTTGGGTTCCGACCCAAGTCGAATCTATGGTGGCAGGCTCTGCCTGAGTCAGCCTGAGGTAAAACCTCAGAAAATAGTCAGACTGAGGTAGAACCTCAGCCTAACCGTTTGGGGCGGAAAGCCCCATAAAAGTATTCTCCCACTTACCCGATCCATCACAAACCATTAGTTGTTGAATGGCAATTACAAATTGCCTTTTA
>CAZYDI010000237.1:0-2472 GCA_964646255.1 uncultured Bacteroidales bacterium | reverse complement strand
ACCCATCCTTTGATGGTTTTTTTATCACCCTTGGCAATGGGACGGAGTTCAGAGATTTTCTTTCTCAAAATGTTGAAAGGTTAATGTATCTAAAATTACAAAATCATTTCATATTTAAAAGTGATGCTTCCGCCATAGCCTAAATTACCTGGCTTCTTCTGATAAGATTCAGTGCTGAACCTGCTCTAAACCATTCAATCTGGCTGGCATTAAAGGTATGTTTGGCCGTGATTCGCTCCATGCTTCCGTCACTATGGTGAAGCTGTATTGTCAGGGGCAGGCCTTCAGCAAATCCAGTGAGTCCTTCAATATCAATTGTATCGTCCTCCCTGATTTTATCATAGTCTGCTTTATCAGCAAACGTTAATGCCAGCATTCCCTGTTTCTTAAGATTGGCTTCATGTATGCGGGCAAAGGATTTTACAAGCACAGCCTTAACACCCAAATGACGCGGTTCCATAGCTGCGTGTTCCCTCGAAGAACCTTCGCCATAGTTTTCATCTCCCACCACAATACTCCCTATGCCTTCATTTTTATACATCCGTGCGGTTTTTGGAACAGCATCATATTCACCGGTTATGAAATTCTTTACCAGGTTTGTGCTGTTGTTGAAATGGTTTACAGCACCAATAAGCATATTTTCTGAAATATTGTCAAGATGCCCCCTGTATTTTAACCAGGGTCCGGCCATGGATATATGATCGGTAGTACACTTCCCCTTAGCCTTAATTAAAAGCCTTAGTCCGGAAAAATTTTTTCCATTCCACGGCTCAAACGGCTGCAGCAATTGTAACCTGTCACTTTCAGGATTTACCTTCACCGTAACTGCACTCCCGTCAATGGCAGGGGCCTGATATCCGCTATTTTTTACGTCGAACCCCTTTGGAGGCAATTCAACTCCGGCAGGGATAGTAAGCATTACTTTTTCGCCATGTTCGTTTTCCAATGTATCGGTTACCGGATTAAAAAGCAATGTACCTGCCAATGAAAATGCGGCAACAATTTCAGGCGATGCCACAAATCCGTGGGTATTCGGATTCCCGTCATTTCTTTTGGCAAAATTACGGTTAAAGGAAGTGATTATGGAATTCCTATCCTGCTTTTCTGCGTCCTTGCGCGCCCATTGACCAATACAGGGCCCGCAGGCATTGGCCAGCACTGTACCTCCAACCTTTTCAATTATCTCCAGGATTCCATCTCTTTCTGCCGTATACCTTACCTGTTCAGATCCCGGTGAAATAAAAATCTCAGACTTTACCTTAATATTCTTTGCGATTGCCTGCTGTAGTATTGAAGCTGCCCGGGTGAGATCCTCGTAAGATGAGTTTGTACATGAACCAATTAAACCGGCATCCAATTTTTCAGGCCATCCGTTTTCTTTTGCCTTACGGGCAAATTGTGATAATGGAATGGCCAGGTCGGGAGTGAAAGGGCCATTAATATAGGGTTCCAATTCAGACAGATTGATTTCGATTACCTGGTCAAAATATGCTTCGGGGTTATCGAATATCTGGTAATCGGCTTTAAGGTCGCCCGCAATTGAAGATGCCAGGTCAGCAATCCGGCTTCTGCCTGTTTCCCTGAGAAAGGAATCCATTTTTTTATCATATCCGAAAACTGACGTGGTAGCGCCCACTTCAGCACCCATATTGCAAATTGTTCCTTTGCCCGTGCAGGAAATTGATTCCGCACCCTCGCCAAAGTATTCCAGAATACAGCCTGTACCGCCTTTCACAGTGAGAATGCCGGCGAGCTTAAGTATAACATCCTTGGCAGAAGCCCAACCATTTAATCTTCCGGTAAGCTTTACACCAATGATTTTTGGAAACTTTAATTCCCATGACAATCCTGCCATTACATCGCATGCATCGGCACCGCCAACACCAATGGCAATCATTCCCAATCCCCCTGCATTCACTGTATGAGAATCTGTTCCGATCATCATTCCCCCCGGAAAAGCATAGTTCTCCAGAATTACCTGGTGAATAATCCCGGCACCGGGTTTCCAGAAACCGATACCATATTTGTCGGAAACCGAAGACAGGAAATCATATACTTCCCTGTTTAACACATTTGCATGCGCCAGGTCAGGATCAGCCCCATTTTTTGCAATAACAAGATGATCGCAATGAACGGTGGACGGAACAGCCACTTTTTGCCGGCCGGCTTGCATAAACTGCAATAATGCCATTTGGGCGGTTGCATCTTGCATGGCCACCCTATCCGGATTAAAACTTACATAGTCGATTCCCCTGTTAAACACTTTTGCCGGCATACCGTTTTCAAGGTGCGCATACAGGATTTTCTCGGTAAGTGTAAGCGGCCGGCTTGCCAGTTTTTTGGCGGATTCCACCCTTTGATGATAAGCGGCGTATACCTTTTGGATAAGTTCTAAGTCAAAAACCATGGGATATAAGATTATTCTGCAAATAAATAAATTCTTCCCCTAAAAGAGAAGCCGTTTTATAAATT
>CAZYDI010000236.1:0-2517 GCA_964646255.1 uncultured Bacteroidales bacterium | reverse complement strand
CCCTACGGGGCTTGACATGGTAATGAAATATTTATTTCTACCATAAGGTCGCACCTCTGGTGCTGGTTCTTACAAAGCGCTGTAGGCGCGACATTATGGTAGTATGTAATGGTTTTTTATACAGAAAGCGCTGTAGGCGCGACATTATGGTAGCCAGAGAAAGATCAGAAGACCAGAAGACCAGAAGACAATTCTTCAACCCCCGGTTAGGCTGAGGTGGTGGGGAGTATATCTTTATGGGGCCTTCAGCGCCAAACCCCGAATTCCTTTTTTCCTACAGCGGAATGTGAGCAGGGACAAGGGACACCCTCCCTCGCTGAAGCTACGCCGGGCAAAAAGGGACGAGGTATAAAACTTTGATTTCCAAGTTAATATTGCTCATTGTTAATTGTTCATTACTCATTGTTCATTAAGTTCTCGACCTAATGAAGTTAAAGGCAAATTCAAGGATGGCATCTTTTTTCCTCAGCCGGTCAGTTTCTCTCTGTAACACCGGATAATCAGGAGGAACACCATTTTCAAAATTAAATCCGTCCGCGCGCAGTGCATATGTCGAAGAATACCGTACTGCCCATCCATTTGGCAAATCAAAATACTTCGGCCTGCCGGCTCCCCCACCCGTGGTATCGCCTATAAGTGTAACATGCGGCAGCACAGACATACGCGAAGCAAAAAAGCTTGAGCTGCTAAAACTATATCTGTTTATTAATAAAGCAATCGGCTTGGTGTATTGCTTTTTACCTCCGGGTAATATATGAAACTCCTGGGGTGCAGTAAAATCATCATGGCCCGGGCCATGCTTGAAGTAAATATATTCTACCAGCGTCTTGGTTTGTAATAACCTGCTCTGAAAAACATCCGCATTTTCACTGTCGCCACCGCCATTGTTTCTTATGTCAATGATCAATCCTTTTGTATGCTCAAAATAATCAACCAGAAAGTCAATATCGCTTTCTGAAATGTCCATTTCAAAGCTTTCATAGTAAACGTAACCCACAGAGTCAATAATATCATATAACAGGCTACCAGCGTACTTTACAGGCAGCTTCAGATAGTTGCCCATAATAAGGCTGAGATCAAAATTCTGATTGTAATGCACCGGCTTACAATTTCGCCAACTCGACCACCGCTCACCATTAATCAGGTTCACGTGACCATCATTTAACGAACATATCATTTCACTTAATATATTCCACAACTCTTCGGCATGAAGTTCATCATGGATACGGGGCGCATAAACAGCATACACAGAATCCCAATTAATCTTCTTGTATTCAAAATAACTGTACTTCTCATCGAGGTTGGTCCATAAAACATTAAAAACAGATGTGGCTGAACTGTCGGGATCCTTCTCCAACATCACCTCTTCGCACGAAAAAAGCAGGAATAACAGCGGCAATAAAATCAAAAGTTTATTATTTACGTATTCGCTTTGCATTTAGCTATCTTTTAATCGCATTATACCCGATGGATTCTCCCATTTTAAAGTGCCAGATGGTTAAAAACAATGGATAGGTTTATGTCATGACCGGCCTTATAAAAATCATTCTGACGAACCACGTGAATAAGCTCCCAATTATAATTTATTTCAATTGCAATTTTGCTATTCAATGTGCAGGCCAGACAAATCAAATTGTTTACCCGCTGAAACCTGTTAACGGTTAAAAACTTTCCGCCCGTAAAAAAATCAATTACTTTAAGATCATTGGCATCTTTGTCAAGCAACCGGTCAGGCAATGGTGAACTATAAGAGGGATACACAGCATAAGACAATAGCGCAAAATCAAACTGACTGGATAATAACAGGTTGATGCCCCTTATCTTTAATGGATGTGACAAACGAAAGGATGGACCAAGTGAACTTTGATAGAAATAATATGAATCCTGGCCATAATATTCTCTCTCATAATGAATTAAAGATGAATTAAAAACGCCCCCAAGGTAAATGCCGGTTTTTGCTGAACCCAAGGGGCTGAGTTTTCTTATATGCATCCAGTTTATGGATCCGCCTTTTATGCTTGCTGCGGTACTATTCCTTGATCCCTTAACCCTTGGGTGTGATTTGCCTGCAATGTACTGCACAACCAAAGCATCAATATATGCAGGGGTTTCAGTGGTTAATCCCAGGGCAGGGGAAAAAGAGAAACCTTGATATACCATTGGTGAAAAGTTATGGTCTTGAATTTTCAATAACTGTGTACCAATGGTGGCTTCAAAAGACCGCTCTTTTTGCTGGGCAGAAATTTCGTCAGCGCCGGTAAAAAGAATGGCTGCCAACGAAAGTATGAGGAGTGTTTTATGCATGGTTAGCCATAAGCTTCATGCTAAGGTAATGATATTAGTTAGCAAGCGGTTAAATTTCTTCCAATGCGGCGCTTTGAATCCAGCCTGTATTGCCATTGGCAATTTTTATCTCTTTCCAGCGCTGAACACTATCCGTAATCATAACCATGGTTCCTTCATGCAGCACAAAAACACTTGTGCTTTGCTCATCGGGCGAACTGCGTGCATTTACCG
>CAZYDI010000235.1:0-2547 GCA_964646255.1 uncultured Bacteroidales bacterium | reverse complement strand
TTTTATTAAATTTCACCTTGTCGGTAAGCACTCCCTTCAATGGAGCGTCAAAATATACCTTATTCACAAATGTGGCTTCCCTGGCTGCATATTCTGACCGTGTCATGTTAATTTCATAATCGGTGAGCCTTACGTACACATCATCGCGGTTGAAACCGGCTCTTTCCCAGGTGACCAAGCCTCCGCTTCCTTTCCATGTATTGGAAACGGGGAAATATATTCCCTGTGTTTCTTCAATGGTAATGCTGTCTTTTCTCACACGGCATGTAAGCGAACCAGGGGCTACAACCAAACGAATCGCCGTATCAACTACAAATTTATAATCGGGGGTACTGATGCTCCATTCAATAGTGCTTGTGCGATAAAGTGTACTACTGTCGATTAATTGTTTTACAAACAAAAGGTATTTGTCGAGTGCCTGTATGGTGACTTTTTTGTCGGCAATAAGCATATCCAGGCCTTTTTCCCAGGGTGAAAGGTTTGCCGGATCTATGCCGCTTCTTTTTACTGCTACCACGCTATTTAAATAATGCGTGAAGTGGGGATGGGGTTTGGCATTCTTTTGAACCAGGTTGACTGAGACGGCAACAATTTTTTCCTGTTCCTTGCCTGTAAAAATGCTGTCTACTGACCAGGCTTGCATAAATGAAGCCAGGGCGGCTTCACTTTCTGCATTAATGTTTTTTTGAATATATGCCGACAATTCTGATGCATACTGGCTTACCTCACCCGAAAAAATTTTGGTTGGCTGCGCGTCAGCAATCCAATGAAAAGCTACGCTGACAATCAGCAGGAATGAGAGCCTGAGATTCATGTTTCTTAAATGTATATAAAAGTATCACTTTTTTTTAAATCGAACCAATGCCCAGTTGTTCATTGATTTGCTCATTTCATACGTGAAACCAAGTTTTTCAGCATCATTTTTTAACGTTGGAATGTCATCACTTAGTATGCCCGACATTAATAGTATTCCTCCGGGCCTGAGTATTGCCATGTACCCGGCCAGGGCGGCCCTGAGTACATTCAGGTTTATGTTTGCCAGTATAACATCAAATTTTCTATTCCCGATATTGGTTGTGTCGCCTAATTGAACGTTGATTTTTCTGCAATCATTCATGCTGACATTTTCTATGGCATTTTTATAGCACCATTCATCAATATCCATAGCGATAATTTCCGAAGCACCAGCTTTTTCAGATAAAATTGCCAGGATGCCTGTTCCGGAGCCTGCATCAAGTACGGATTTATTGTTTAAATCGAGGTTGAGCATTTCCTGCACCATTAAAGACGTGGTTGCATGATGGCCGGTGCCAAACGACATTTTGGGCATGATGATGATTTCGAACGGAAATTCGGGAAGGTTGGTATGAAATGGGGCTCTGATGAGGCATTTATCACCGATTATTACCGGATCAAAATTCTTTTCCCATTCTTCGTTCCAGTTTTTATCGGGCAATACATTTTCGGTAAAGCAGTTTTCAGGTAATCCAAACACCTGCAAAAAAGCAATAAGGTTATTTCGATGGTAGAGAACCTGAGGTATATATGCCAATAAACCCCGGGTTGTTTCAACAAATCCCTCAAATCCAAGCGCTTCAAGCTTATAAGGAAGAATTTCCCTGTTTTGCCCGGATATTGAGGTCAAATCAATCTCAATCTCTATTTGTATCATTGGGATTGTTTATCAATCAGATTAAAGTACTGCCTGCAGGCGCCGGACAGGGTACCTGCAGGCAGTTAAAAGGATCAAAATCTGCAGACTACTGGCAAAGACTATAGTCTAAGTATGAGTGTGCAGATAAATGTGTGGTATCAATTAAAATGCATTGACTATTCCCATAAAATCAGCAGCACTTAATGATGCACCGCCAATAAGCCCGCCATCAACATCGGGATTTGAGAACAATTCCTTTGCGTTTGATGGCTTGCAACTGCCGCCATATAAAATGGATGTTTCCTGTGCCATCTGCATTCCATATTTCTCAGCAATGAAATCGCGTATGGCCTTATGCATTTCCTGTGCCTGTTCGGCCGTAGCGTTAACACCGGTACCTATCGCCCAAACGGGTTCGTAAGCAATGACAACCTTACCAAAATCGCTGGCAGACAAATCAAATAATCCTTTTTCAATTTGTGATTTTACCACTTTCATATGGTTACCTGACTGTCTTTCGGCCAAAACTTCCCCGCAGCAGAAAATGGGCACCAAGCCTGCTTCAAGGGCTAATTTGGTTTTCTTATTCAACAACGCATCTTCTTCATGATAATAACTCCTTCTTTCGGAATGGCCAATAATCACATATTCAGCACCTACTGATTTTATCATTTCAACAGAAACTTCGCCGGTAAATGCACCTGATTTTTCTGATGCACAGTTTTGAGCTCCCAAATAAAGAGAACCTTTTGTAATTGCTTTTCTAACTTCAGATAAATGTATAAAGGGTGTACAAAGGATTACACCGACTCCTTTATCTTCAACCTGACTGTTAATCGCTTTTGCAAGTTCAACACCTTCCTGCAGTGTTTTATTCATTTTCCAGTTACCAG
>CAZYDI010000234.1:0-2554 GCA_964646255.1 uncultured Bacteroidales bacterium | reverse complement strand
GGCTAATCGTGCTTACCGATATTGAGGCGGATCCTGATGATACCCAATCCCTGGTTAGGCTGCTTTTATATTCCAATGAAATAGAAATCAGGGGCATTGTTGCCACCACCTCATGCTGGCTTAAAACACACGTTCACCCCGAATCGGTACGCCGGATCATTCAGGCATACGGGAAAGTTCAACCCAACCTGCTGTTGCATAAACCTGGCTACCCGACTGCTGAATCCCTGCTTTCAATAGTAAAGCAAGGACTTCCGGTATATGGCATGGAAGGTGTCGGAGCGGCTAAGAATTCCGAAGGATCCGACTGGATCATCAGCGAACTTGAAAAGGAAGATGAACGGCCTTTATGGATTGCCGTTTGGGGAGGTTCCAATACGCTGGCACAATCACTGTACAAGATCAGGGAGGAGAAATCACCAAAAGAGCAAAAAGAACTGATCGCAAAACTAAGGGTATATGCAATCTCCGATCAGGATGACAGTGGCATCTGGATCCGCAACAATTTTCCCGGAGTGTTTTATATTGTGAGTCCCGGTGATGACTATGGCACTGCCACGTGGACAGGTATCCATACCTATGTTGACGGAATTGACAATTCCAATGTAAGCAATTCATGGATTGCGCGTAATATCCAGCAGGGTCATGGTCCGCTTGGCGCAATATATCCCGACGTGGCCTGGGGCATGGAAGGCGATACACCCTCCTTTCTGCCATTGATATTAAACGGACTTAACAATCCGGAGCACCCTGATTGGGGTGGCTGGGGAGGAAGGTATGAACATTACCTGCCCGATTTTGCCTTGCAGAAAAAGGGAAATTCGGGAGTCCCTGCTGAGCCCGAAACCAGAATAATATGGACCAATGCATCCGACATCTATAAACCATATGTGGCCAATGAATTTGGCAGGACAATAAAGCCGGATACCAATACTTTTCGTGGATCAAAAGTCACATTGTGGCGATGGAGGGATGAAATCCAGAATGATTTCGCAGCGCGCATGGATTGGTGCATAAAACCCTATGCAGAAGCCAATCATGCTCCTGTTGTTGTTTTAAGCCAACCGGATAAAATAACAGTGAAATCGGGCAATAGAATATTCCTGGATGCATTTGAGACCACCGATCCGGATAATGATGCCATAAGCTTTTTATGGTTTAATTATCCTGAAGCTGGGACGTTGAACGCTGAATTAAGGGTTGAAGGCACAGAGAATGCCCATATGGCCAATTTCGTTGCCCCTATAGTAAAGGAAGCGGCCACAGTACATTTCATAGTTAAGGTTACAGACAAAGGAGACCCTCAATTAACAAGTTATAAAAGAATAGTGGTCACCATTGAACCATAAAGAAGGAAATAAGCATAATTTGTCCGGGAATTCATACCGGGCAATATTATGTCAGAATGGAAACACTAGAGTAAAGTTGTTTTAAGTGTAATCTTCGCACCTTTAAACAATCGCGAGATCGGGCATTTCTCCTTGCTGATGGCGGCTAATTCTTCCAGTTTTTGTGAAGAAAGCCCGGAACATTTCACCCGGCAATCCAGTTCAATGGTATTAATGAGCGGACCGGTATCATCACTTCCAAGGTGTACCTTAGCGGTAGTTTCGATGCTTTCGGGCTGTAATTTTTCATTGCCGATAAGTAAAGACAGGTACATTGAAAAGCAGCCTGCCTGGGCAGCGCCAACCAGCTCTTCGGGATTTGTGCCTTTACCTTCCTCAAACCTTGATGCAAACGTGTATGGTCCGCTGTAGTTGCTGAAATTCATAACTCCGGAACCTTCTTTAAGCGATCCGGTCCATTTGGCATTAGCTGTTCTTACTGACATAGTTAATAATATAGATGATATACTTAAGGAACACCAGAATATGGGGTTTTGTTCAGCAACTGCCTGGACTGATATTATTTTAACCATGCTGTATGGAATGTAAAAATTTTTGCATCTTATTTATGGAATTGCATCAATCAGAAGAACAAATTATTATATTTAGGGAAGGAAAATTTAATTAGGTTACGGACAAAAAATTGCAACAACACCATTGAACTGATACATACCCAAAGGAAATCCTTACACACAACCCATTATTAACACTCACCACCACAATCACTTACATTAATATGTATTTCCGGGAATGTGACTTACCGGCACGGAGTGCGCAAAAAAGTTAGGTTTTTTACCACAGGTTTGGATGTTTAGAAATTTCGTATATCCCTCCTATACATCATATAGACGAACTTTCAATGAATAAAAAAAAACCAAATCCATCACCATGAAAGCCTATGCAATTGAACATAAGGGAATAAAGCGAATTAAAGTTGAATTTCCTTACCATCAAAAAACCATTGACCTTCATCGTCAGATTGATGACTGCAAATGGAGGTAAAACGTTATCCTCCTGGCACATACCTGAAACAACCAGAAGCGTTAACCATGTTAAAAACCATATTTCCTGATGTAGATATTGCAGCAGATAGTCAAACATGCTGCTAATTGTGTAGAAATCAATAAAAAGGTTACCGTTCATACACTAAGACATACATATGCGAC
>CAZYDI010000233.1:0-2564 GCA_964646255.1 uncultured Bacteroidales bacterium | reverse complement strand
TTAACCGGACTTATCATAATAAGTTGCGAAAAGAAAAATGAACCGATGATGATTAACGGCAAACTGATCAATAGTTCAACATGTAAAAATGGCTTTAAATCGGATCCTCAACCCGATAATACTCCGGATACCATATCGTGCATTGAATATTCCTATGATAACAGGAACCACACATTAACCATTAAGCATATTAACGCAGCGTACAATTGCTGCCCTGAAAAAATTTTTTGTAATATAACATTGGCAGGGGATACAATTATTATTGAAGAAACGGAGAAATCAGCCCTCTGCAATTGCAACTGCTTGTACGATTTGGATATAGAAGTGAACGATGTTGAAGCCGGAAGTTTCACTGTCAGTATTATTGAGCCTTATGCCGGTGATATGGAAAAGCTGGAATTTGATATTGACCTTTTACATGTAACCAATGGCAGCTTTTGTGTAACACGGAAACAATATCCCTATGGTATCATAAGCAGCTATGAATAAGGAACCGGATGACTAAAATTAACACACCTCCTGTAAAAAATACTTTATGATTAAATCAAAGCTTTTCCCCCTTATCGCATTACTTTTTCTGTCGTTTCATTTAAATGCCCAGGATAATAAACCAATAAAAGGAAGCATTGGACTAACGTTTACAGTAACCGGCAATAATGATTTTATCAATAAAGCAGGGAAAGCGTTAATTGGCGGACCAAGTTATGACGGCAAGAATTTTTTCACTGCAGGTTTGTGCTATGTTTATCCCTTGCTGCCCTGGCTCGACATCGAATCGGGAATAGTCTATTCCTCCCATACCATTACGGTAAAGCCAAACCTGCCTTCCTCAATTGACAATGCACCCTTTGATGAAAACATAACCCTTATTGATGTTCCTGTAACCGCAAGGATAAACTTTCTTAAATATTTCTTTGTCAACGGAGGTTTAGTGCTTGGCATTGAAACCGGGAACCCTGGTTCCGTGGAGAGCCAGACAGGCATTGGAACGTTAATGGGAATCGGGGCAAAATACAGCCTGCGGAATGGAATAGGCGCGTTTGTAAACGGGTATTATAAATTTCACGCTATGCTGCCCCTTTCAGCAGAAAATGATGACTACAGGTGGAAATTGCTTGAAGGGGGACTTCGTATCGGGCTTACGTATAGTTTTTGAGCCTGCCACCGCACAACCCTTGAAAGTCAGGCAACCTTAGCAGAAATATTTTTAAACATTAACTGTAAAGTACCGACACTTTAACGGTCTTTTATTATATTTGAAACCGCGCATTCAATAAAATCAAACCAACCGGGAAGAACAAGGAAGCAAATTAATACCCTCTCACCACCAACAAACACGGTATGGATTTTATCCGGAAATTACGGTGCCCTATAACAAAAAACGGCGTTGAATTAGTCCCTAAGGATGCCTTTAAAGATTATGCATTGCCTGAAGAATATGAAGCATTCGGAAACCTTTCGCATGGACTGGTGGATACTTCAAAACAATACTTCTTTCCGGTATTTAATGATATCATAGTTTTACATGAGCACTACGCCTTGTATATCGGGAATTCGCACGACAAAAGAGGAACCTTATCATTTGACAAAAAACGCGTCTTCGATTATTACAACAAGGTGAACTATGAAGTAAAGGACTCACTCAAAATATATGCTGATAGTAGAAAATGGGTGGATTTCAGGGATGTGTCCTCAACCTATATAAAGAATTCCTTTACAAAGGCTTCCCGGTATTATCCTGCGCATGGGCAATACATTCTGGATATTGCTTCGGGTCCGATAGGATTGCCCGCGTATATGTCCTTATCTGATGGCTATGATTACAGGATTTGCGTTGATATTTCGGTAAATGCATTGATTCAGGCTAAAATAAACATCGAAAAAGCAGGGAAAAAGGGCATTTATATTTGCGGTGATATTACCAACATTCCCATCAAGGACAATTCAGTTGACACCGTCCTTTCACAGCACACCTTATACCATATTCCCAAAAATGATCAAAAGACAGCAGTAAATGAAATGTACAGAGTGGCGAAAAAGGATTCAAAAATTGTCATTGTGTACAGCTGGTTTTATCGCAGCTGGTTTATGAATATTTCCCTGAACATTGTTCAACTTTACAGGATATTCAGGCATTTCGCCGGTAAGTTCTACGTAAGGATGGTAAGCTCGAAACCAAGGTTGTATTTTTACCCGCATAGCCCGCGTTGGTTTAGGAAAACTTTTGCTTTTAGCTCAGATATTGAGTTTCATTGCTGGAGAAGTACCAATAAATACTTCCTTGATATGTATATTCATCAATGGCTGTTTGGCAAAAAGTTACTTGAAATTCTAATGAGCATTGAGGACAAATACAGCCAATTCATGAGTACGTTTGGAGAGTTCGCAGCCATAGTAATAACAAAGAAGCTTCCTGATGTGAAAAATTAACCCATGTGGTTATAGAGGGTTTCATAACAAATCCCTGTTAATGAATTATTTGGTTTATCGGCGGGCTCTTATATAGAAAAAGATCGTTTTGGATTTGGCACGAACAAGTTCGTGCATCAATTTCTGTCACTTTT
>CAZYDI010000232.1:0-2673 GCA_964646255.1 uncultured Bacteroidales bacterium | reverse complement strand
ACACGGTGTGTTTTCTCCTAATACCATCGTTTGACCACCTGTTCCACAACCAATATCGGCAATTTTGGAATTTTTGGTAAGACCGTCTATAAAGCCTAATGCTTTTATAGTTTCTACGGTACTTCCGGGACCCTGGCGTTCGGTATTTGAAAAAAAATCATAAATAATACCTGTGTCAAACTCATGAATTGTCTGCTTTTCTTTGTTCATTTCTTTTGTTGGCTGTTGTAATTCGATATTATTTCTTTGATGTTGCTTTTCTCCGCTGTTTTTCAATGAAATTTACAACGGTCCGACAACTGGTAATAAAGTATATTCCCACAAGGATTGATATGAAATACAGCAGAATGTGTGACCAGGTCGGGTCTGTACCATAATTTCTTGGTAACGAACTTTGCTGAAAATATACAATAAGTTCACTAATAAAGGGAGGGAAACTACGTATTAGTAATATACCACCAATTACAATAATTGAAATAGTATAAACAGAAGATCGATGCATATTAAATTCAAATCTTTCCTCAGTGAATCCCCTGTCGAGTTTCAATTTGTCAATTATCCAGTCCGTACGAAAGACACATAAATATAGAACAAAAAAGAAAAGCGCAATTATTAACGTTGTCATTACTAATGCAGTTATAACTGCCCCGATTTGGGATGAACCGCTGTATAATGGAATATAAGCCAAATAGCTGTAAATAATTTCCAACGAGTCCAGTAAAAACCAAATTCCTAAAATCCTGATTAAAATAATCCAGAAACTGCGTGGTGTCATAAGGTGTTTTTTTGAAAAGGTTTACAAACGATGTGCATTTTGCAGGTTTTTTTATCTTATGTGCTTAATCTATAGTAAGGTATCCTTTTTACTACCTCAAATCCAAGTTTTTCAGCTAGTCTATGAGAACCGGTATTTTCTAATCTGCATGCCCAAACAGGTTCATAATTATTGGCTATACAATAATCTATCAATGCTGAAGAAGCAATTTGAGCGAAGCCTTTCCCTCTGAATTCAGACATCGTCTCAATACCCAGTTCTAATTTGTCATCATGTATGAATGCAGAATATGCCGTCGTCGCCAATTTGTTGTTGCAGAATAAACTAAATCCAACTCCATTATTGATAAAATCATCGGCTGTATCCCAAAAATAAGATGGTATTACACTGCCAGTCATCTTCTCATAAATATCTTTATCTGTCCTGACAATCGTGCATCCCTCTGAGGTACTCGCCCTTCTGTTCGACATATATTTATTGTAATTAAACCTGAAATTTAATCGTGTATTAAGCTCAATAATTCCAACTTCCTTTTTTTCTGTATTTTCATCTGACCTAATCATCCGGTTATTATAGAGATCGGATAAAACCTTATCCCAATCATTCGAATAGGCTTGCATCCATTCATGTTTGTCACGAACCTTGTTTAAGTTTAAGGAATAGTCGTAAAATGCTTTATTAAAATCCCTGTTACCTGAATAACCAAACAATAAAGACATTCCATATGGATGAATAACATAGAAAGTTTTTGGATTATCGGTTTTGTCAACGAATACTTTACCGGCAATTTTTTTTTCAACCACCGACCGGGCGAACAGATTATTAATCTGCATTTGTGACAAACAGCAATTCACTTTATGATAGTCTTTCTTATCTAGCAATTTCATCTGTTTTCTCATCGTTTTCGATTTGCATGCGTGTATTCATGTGAATCAAAAAAGGCATGAACACATTTATAGGGATCTGTGCAAGCTTTGAACTTGCCGTTAAGCCGAAAAGTATAATCAGAAATACTTTCATACAATATTACTAACTTATTCTAATATCTGTGATACTTTGCTTTCTGTGCCCGGAATAACTATGAGCATTGTAAAATCATCCGTGCCTTGCTGACAAGCGAAGAAATGGGATCATCTGTCCTCCGTTCTTTAAAATCCGAAACGCGTTCTCTGCTAATAATTGTTTCTTCCTTTTCAGTCTAAAACCTTCCTCTTAACAAATTCAATACTGATATGTTATACCTATCGTCAAAACTAAAAAGAGGAGGCTATTATGGCAAAATATGTAGATGGATTTGTTTTGGTAGTGCCCGAAGACAAGGTAGACGTGTACAGGAAAATGGCGGAAGAAGGAAAAGATTCATGGCTCCGTCATGGGGCTCTTTCATACTTTGAATGCAAAGGTGATGACCTTACCGCCAGAGATACGGGCGGCACAAAACCGGTCGAATTCACTGAACTGGCCAAGGCAGAACCCGGAGACACTGTATGGTTTTCTTTCATTGTTTTTGAATCAAAGAATCACCGCGATGAGGTAAACAAAAAAGTCATGGACGAGATGAACGAAAATTATAAAGATGCAGGAGAGTTTTCGATGCCATTCGATATGCGGCGCTTTTCATACGGTGGATTTGAGGTGGTAGTAGAGGGCGGATCTCTCTAAACTCTGCTGCGCAAAGGTTCAATCTACAAAGGTTTCCTTAATATGGGCGGTGGAGAGTTATTTATTATGGGGCTTTCAGCCCCAAGCCTCATTGATTTTTCCGTCTGCCTATGCTTCGCACCGGCATCCGGTTGCAATTTTTCAGAGGCGGATCGTGTGGGTTAGCAGCGGAGGCAGTTCAGAAAATTCAATGATGTCTGGTCGCTGCTGCAAGAAAGAAATAATCTCTTCACTCC
>CAZYDI010000231.1:0-2702 GCA_964646255.1 uncultured Bacteroidales bacterium | reverse complement strand
CGCGGTATGCCAGTCCGCCAGTTGGAACAGGCTCGTTTCCGTAAACCTTACTGTGCTCAAGACGGAATCCGGCATTGAGGGTAATCTTTTCCAATATTTCCTGTTGAACAAAGGCATAAAAGGCGGTTTCCCAAATCGTTGTATCGGCAAAAACCAAACCCTCGCCGTTCATAGCCTTTACATTCTCAGCCAGACCTCCATAATTTTTGTAATCCCATCCCATGGTAATTGTATTTCCTTTAAAAAGCTTAAAAGCCTGGTAAAGAATAATGCCATAATTGTTATCGGTTGAATGAAAACCATCGGTTATAGTATGCTCGCCAAAATTGTAAAAGATGCGCAATGAACCATTTGTTTTACTAAAGGTATTGTCCATGGCAACAGAACCCATACCCCGGGTTATGTCGATGGTTTCACCGGCTATCCTGTCCTCCCTGCCCGGATCAGTAGCATCAAAGTTTGCCAGGCTGAAATCGGCATTTACATTGAAATTCTTGTTAATCCCGTATCCCAGTCGAAGGTATCCATTATTAATAGTGAAGTTTGATGAATCGCGATGCCCGTCGGTCTGGTCATGGTTAAACGAAGCCAGAACATTAAATGCACCTCTTTTATATCCGCCGTTTACCATATATTTCTGTGTGTTGTAAGAGCCATACATCAAGCGTGCGTTGGCTTTTAAACCTTCTTCCTTTTGTGCTTTAGTAATGATATTCACTACACCACCCATTGCGTTGGTGCCGTAAAGGGTAGATGCCGGGCCACGGATTACTTCAACCCTTTCAACATCGGAAGCCACATAGGCGTCGGGCAGTGTGTGACCCATAATTCCCATGAACTGTGGGTTACCGTTAACCAATATTAACAGTTGAGTGTTAGGATTGCCTCCTATGCCACGTAAATTCATCTGTCCTGCAGCCCCGGTTGAAACGCCAAATCCGGTAATACCCCTTTCGGTGACAAAAAGGCCGGGAATATGCTCCGACAACACAGGAAGCAGGGCGGATTCAGAGCTGTTTTCAATTTCTTTCGCCGAAACTACGCTAACCGTTAATGGTACATTATTCCTGTTTACCATCGTTTTGGTAGCGGTTACAACGATTTCATCCAAATCGATGGTATCATTTTCCTGGGCGTTTAAATTAAAGGATATGGCAAATAAGATGAATGCAATCCATATCAGCGGTCCTAAGCCGGAAAACGCATGAGTGTGTCGCATGGTGTTACTAATTTTAAAATAGGTGTTACGATTATGTAAAAATAATAATATTCCGGAATTTGAATTATATGGATGGGTGATAAATAATTTTAAACATTCTGCTTGACGGGGGTATCGGAGGCAATATAAAAGCGGGTAATTAATTTATATCCATTGCTTTTAGCGTCAACAATATTTTCGATAGAAATACATCGATCATTTGTCAACGCTGAAAGACGTGGGATTTTTCAACCCATGCAGAAATTTTACGCTATCCTTACGTATTATACCTTTTGGGATTGAGGTGAAACCGGTGTCATAGCTGAATAATCATTTCCGGTAACTTACGTAAACAAATAATTGTTATCTTGAATCCGCCGGTAATTTTAACAAGCCTGTATAGCGCTGATATAAACACTTAAAAAATCCCAAAATGAAAATTGCGTTTCTTTTATTTGGTTTCATATTGTTCACCCTCGCAACAAATGCACAATCATTGAATGATACGACGTTTTATTTTAAGGATGATATGATAACATCCGGCATAGACAGTGCAGATTTGTGTATGGAGTTGAAGAAGATTTCAGATAATACATATACGGTAAACTACCTGCAAAAAGAAGACAATCATAGTTGGAAACTCTTCATATCTGAAAAATACACGATACAGAAAAATGGTAACATAGTTGAAGAAACATACCATAAAAAAAAGCTAATATCAAGCAAATCGTATGCGGTGAAGAAGGCAGGAAAACTATATCATTTCACGGACGATTTTGGAGAGTCTTATTCACATCTTCCAATTCCTGTTATTAAGGATTCTCTCAGTATCACTTATTATCCGGGTAAACGAAGCAAATTAATGGAATGTGCGATTGACGATAAAGGTTGGAAAACCTGTACATTTTTTGATCTGCAGGGCAATATCATTGAGAAAGATGTATTGCTGGGTTGTGATGAACCTCCCACTTATGATGGCAAAGATCTCGACTATTTTCGTGAAGTTGTCCAACGTGAAATGGTATATCCTCCTGAAGCAGTAGAAAATGGTATTTTTGGAAGGGTTATCATCCAGTTTATTATAAGGAACGATGGATCAATGGGTGAGGTTATTGTTTTGAGAGGAGTAGCCAAGGTATTGGATGATGAATGTGTCAGGGCAATTAAAGCTACTCGTCCTTTATGGGTTCCTGGGTTGAATAAAGGAAAACCGGCAAATGTGGTGATGGTAATGCCGTTGATATTTATGTTAAAATAACCGTGTGATCTATTCAAACATTACCTGCCAATGGCAGATCACCATTCCCCCATGTAAATGGTTGTGCATGCTTCAGACTGCGGGATGCTGAAAGCATGAAACAACAAAGAGTGAGATCAGAAGGGCAACATTCGTTGTCTTATTTATATTCTTTAATCAAAGCCACATCGCTTGACCAGCAGCCGGGATCTACCATTGCCTGGGTTCCGGCTCCTCCGGAGCTTGTCCTCACCCAGATACTTAGGA
>CAZYDI010000230.1:0-2717 GCA_964646255.1 uncultured Bacteroidales bacterium | reverse complement strand
GGCCAATGGATGTTTCAAAATATGCACTTATTTATGGCGGTGCCCAAAAGAACCTCGGTCCTGCAGGAGTTGGCTTTGCCATTTTAAAGGACGCGATGCTCGAAAAAATATCGAGGCAAATACCTACCATGCTCAACTATAAGATTCATGTAGAGAATGATTCCTTATACAATACACCTCCTTGTGTTGCGATATATGCATGCCTTCAAACCCTTAAATGGCTTAAAGACCTGGGTGGACTGAATTCCATCTACAAGTTAAACACTGAAAAAGCCGCATTGCTCTATGATGAAATCGACAGGAATAAACTGTTCATGTCGCCGGTTAAGGAAAATGCAGACAGGTCAATCATGAATGTTGTATTTGTATTCAAGCCTGAATATAAAGAGCTTGAAGAAAAATTCCTGGAAGTTGCCAAATCAAAAGGATTGGTGGGAATTAAGGGTCACCGCAGTGTTGGTGGTTTCAGGGCTTCTATATACAATGCCATGCCTATTGAAGGAGTAAAAACACTTGTTCAGGCAATGAAGGATTTTGAAAATCAGGCCTAATCGATCTTAACCTATAAAACCGGAAATTATGCAAACTATTCTTGTTGCAACCGATAAGCCATTCGCTAAAGTAGCGGTTGATGGCATCAGAGAAATTGTCAAAAATGCTGGTTTTGAGTTAAAACTGCTGGAAAAATACACCACAAAGGAACAGCTCCTTGATGCAGTGAAAGATGTAGAGGCCATCATTGTAAGAAGCGATATTGTTGATGAACAGGTTCTAAACGCTGCAGCAAAACTGAAAATTGCCGTTAGGGCTGGTGCCGGATATGACAACATTGATCTTAAAGCTGCTTCAGCAAAAGGCGTAGTGGTAATGAACACCCCCGGTCAGAATTCGAATGCCGTTGCTGAACTGGCCTTTGGAATGATGGTTTATATCAACAGGAATTTTTACAATGGCAGTTCAGGGACAGAGCTCAGGGGTAAAACCCTTGGAATACATGCCTATGGAAATATTGGCAGAATCGTTGCCTTGATTGCAAAAGGATTTGGAATGAATGTATGTGCCCATGATCCTTATGTAGATAAGGTGATAATTGAAAACGATGGTGTAAAGTTCATCAAGGATGTAAAGGAATTATACAGCAGCTGTCAGTACATTTCGGTAAATCTTCCGGCCAATAAAGAAACCAGGGAATCCCTGAATTTTGAATTGCTCAATCTGATGCCGGCCGGTGCAACACTGGTAAACACTGCCCGCAAGGAAATAATACATGAGCCTTCGCTGCTGAAATTATTTGCTGAAAGAAAGGATTTCAGATATGTGACCGATGTGGCTCCTGATTGTGCTGAGCAGGTTAAAGCTGAAGCTCCCAACAGGTATTATGCCACTCCCAAGAAAATGGGTGCACAAACCGAGGAAGCCAATGTAAATGCAGGCCTTGCCGCTGCAAGGCAAATCGTCAACTTCTTAACCAAAGGCGATAAAACCTTCCAGGTAAACTAAAGAACTGACAGAAACCATTTTTTCAACCAGGCGTAGTTTCAAAAGAACTACGCCTTTTTTTTGTACCCATAACATTTATATGCATTCATTTTGAGTAGAATTACTTTTTAATTACTTGATATTATGAATATTAGATACCCCAGCGGGGTGTCTAACTTATTATAAAACAATATTTTAGAATGGTGTAAAATTATGCACCGTATGAATGTGGGTAGGAGTGAGGACCTGTTCAAACCACATTTTATTGTTACATTTGTTTGTAGTTAAACAAACGCAATACTAATAACCGAAAAACATGGCTCTTATAAAAGCATTTAAAGGATTTCGCCCTCAGAAAGAACTTGTTTCAAATATTGCCTGTCGCCCCTATGATGTTTTATCGTCCGAGGAAGCTGCCGCTGAAGCCCAGGGTAAACCATACTCATTTTACCACGTTATTAAAGCTGAAATTGATTTATCACAGGAAATCGATCATTATTCGGAAACCGTATACAATAAGGCTAAAAGCAACCTTACCGAATGGATCTCGAATAAAATATACCATCAGGACGAAACACCCTGTCTTTATATTTATGCCCAAACCATGTGGGGACGGACTCAATATGGCCTGGTTGCCTGTGCTTCAGTAGCTGACTACCTTAACAATGTTATAAAGAAACATGAATTAACCCGCCCCGACAAAGAGGAAGACAGGAAAAAGCATATAAGGCATACCAATTTTAATTGTGAACCTGTGTTCTTTTCATATCCCGATCATGAGGAAATTAACCGGATTGTTGAACATGTAACTAACGGTATACCTGAATATGATTTTAAAACGGAGGATGACATCCATCACCAGGTATGGCTTATCAGCGATCCACATACCATTAAACGCATTGAAGATATATTCAGGAAAGAAATTCCCTATACCTATATCGCCGACGGACATCACCGTACGGCTGCAGCCGCCCATGTTGGCGAAGAAAGAAAATTAAATAACCCCGGACATTCTGGAACTGAAGAGTACAATTATTTTATGGCGGTGCATTTCCCTGCCAGCCAATTATCCATATACGATTACAACCGACTCGTCACCGACCTTAATAACCTGTCAGACGAACAATTCCTGCATAAATTGGATGATTCCTTTTCCGTTATTCCTAAAGGCCCGCATGAATACAAGCCTTCTCGGTTACATGAGTTTTCGATGTATTTTCGTGGTAACTGGTACGCCC
>CAZYDI010000229.1:0-2726 GCA_964646255.1 uncultured Bacteroidales bacterium | reverse complement strand
TGATTGCATCGTGTAAAAAAGAAGAAGGTGAAGGAGGCAATTCAACCATTTCGGGTAAGGTTTTCATAAGGGAATACAACCAGAATTTCACCTTCAAAATCGAACAGTATTACGCCCCCGACGAAGATGTTTTCATCGTTTATGGTGACGACGATGTTTATGGAGATAAAACTTCAACCCATTCCGATGGTACTTATCGGTTTAAATACCTGCGCGAGGGAGAATATACCGTTTTTGCCTATTCCGAGGATTCTGTCAATTATCCTACCAATCGTAAAATTCCTGTAATACAGCATGTTAAAATTTCAGGAAAAAATAAAGAGGTAAAGGTTCCCGACATCGTGATTTTAAATAACTGATTGATGACTTCTTATCTGCAGGAGACCAGGAAGCTATTATCGAATTTCAGTCCGATATCACTGGCTGAAATGGATGAGGTAAAACTAATGAACCGCATTGACTGCAAGTTTATTTTATCGTTCGATCAGTTGCTTACCATCATAACGAACCTTGGTGAACATTACCGTGTATTGTCCATTGATAATCACCGGGTATTCAGTTATAGGACTGAGTATTTTGATACCCCTGTTATGCAAATGTTTACCGATCACCAGAACGGTAAATTAAACAGGTATAAGGTCAGGCACCGGGAGTACATCGAATCGAAACTGAAATTCGCTGAAATAAAATACAAAACGAATAAGGGGCGGGTAATAAAAGACAGGATCGAAAAATCAGCCGATGACCGTGAGGGTTTTAATAAGTTCGTTAACAAGTTTACGCCGTATAAGGCCGAGGATTTATCTTTAGTCCTGGTAAACAGGTTTAACCGGTTTACCCTGGTTGATACTGTTTTTGGTGAGCGGATTACCGTAGACCTTAATTTGGGGTTTTCTGACGGGCACAAAGCATTGAACCTGAACGGACTGGTTATTGTAGAGGTCAAGCAGAACAAGAATAGTCGAAACAGTAAAATATTCAACATTCTTAAAGAAAAGGGACACCGTCCTTCTGCATTCAGCAAATACTGCATGGGCGTAACCATGCTAAACCTGCATACAAAGACAAATAATTTCAAACATACCGTCAATATTGTAAACAAAATAAGTCATGTTGAATTATCTACTTAACATTCAAGATTATACAATTTTTGGTTTGGATATTATCCATGTGGATAAATTCAACGAATTGCTTTTACGCTTTGTATTGCACATAGCCATCGTACTGTTTATAGTGCGGGTGCTTTATTACCCCATAACCCGGAGAAAAGATTACATGTTCAGTTTTATGCTGATCAGTGTGCTCATCTTTCTTCTGTGTTTTCTGCTCGAAAACGTCAAACTGCAAATAGGATTTGCATTCGGCCTCTTTGCCATATTCGGGATCCTGAGGTACCGAACCCTTGCCATTCCCATAAAGGAAATGACCTACCTGTTTTTACTTATCGGAATATCGGTGATCAACGCGTTGGCAAATAAGAAAATCAGTTGGGCTGAGTTGATTTTCACCAATTTTATGCTTGCTTTCCTGGTATATGGGCTGGAAAAACTATGGCTGCTTAAGCACGAATCGTCCAAACAGGTTATATATGAGCGAATTGACCTGATACAGCCACAAAAAAGAGAAGAACTCATAAAAGATTTAGAAAGCCGGACAGGACTAAAAATCAACAGGGTAGAAATCGGCCGGATAGATTATTTACGGGATACCGCCAAACTGATCATCTATTACTACGAGTGGGACATTAACAAGGCCGATGAATCGGACAATGTTTATGCCGGCGATGATGATGATTGAAAAGGCTATGGACCATAGACCATAGAGCATAGGTTATAGACTATAGACAAGAGCATGGGCATGGGACAACGGGAAAAACAAAATGGACAGGACAAATAAAAGACTTTTATTACTTCTTTTTACAATCATTCTTTTTATCCCCGGGATTATTAAAGGGCAGGAGAAAGATTTCCAGGTGTGGATATCGGGCAAAGTAAATATGGAAGTCCTGCCTGGATTTAAGGTTCACATTGAGGAAGAATTACGGCTGCATGAAAACGCTTCGCAGATTGCACGACAAATCAATGATGTAGGGCTTAGTTACAGGATAAACAGGCTGTTAAAGGCAGGCGTTTTTTACAGGCTTGAGGCCGACTGGAAGAATGCGGATACGTATGAATGGAGAAATGCCATTTATGGTGACGTATCGGCCCGCACAAAGATTGACCGGCTTACCATTGGTTACCGGTTAAGAATACAATCGCAGAAAGCGGAATTCAATAAACCAGATGACTATATGTTCGATGGAATACGTCATCGTCATAAGGCTTCATTTGAATATAATATTCGGGGAATTCCACTGACCCCTTTTATTGAAGATGAAGTGTTCGTGAATTATTCCCGGGCTGAGGGTTCCCGGCTTAATGAAAACCGGGCTTGGCTTGGTATGGATTATAGCATTCAAAAGCGGCATGTCCTTACACTGAAGTTCGGCATTAACCACGAGTGGAATGAACCATCGCCCTTTACCGGTTATATCGTTGCGGTGGGTTATGCATTAGACCTGAACCTTCAGGATCAATCAAAAGAATAATACTTGTCCCGTTTTTTGGAAACCAGTCTCGATACCAACGCCAGTTTATACAATTCAAAGGCAAAAATTCCCGGATTTTCCCCCAACAGGTTTCTCATTACGGCATTGGAAATAAACTCATAAAAGAAAAGATATA
>CAZYDI010000228.1:0-2737 GCA_964646255.1 uncultured Bacteroidales bacterium | reverse complement strand
GGTGGGATTTTCACCGCTGTTCCGGAAGGCTACTGTTCTCAGTACCGACTGATAACCGGCAATGCTTGCGTTTCCGCTTAACTGTAAAATACCTGTTACAGGGTCATAGCTGCCTGAAATACCGGTTGACAAAGGGTTGAAGCTGAGCACATCCTGTGCGTGATAACCAGGTGCGAACCGTATGGTAGCCGATACAATGGGGTCACTTTCATTATCGCTGATGGAAATATTCGGGAACAGGGTAACTGCGGACGCGTTTTCAGTCCATGATACATTTCCGGATGATATTTCCTGTAAAACCGGAGCGTCGTTTACTGCCAGGATTTCTATTTTAACCGTAACCGGTGTGCTGTATTCGGTGCTGTCTGTTATCCAATAGGTAAAAGAATCTTCACTGTCCTCGCTTCCATCGTGTTGATAGATGAAGGATCCTGTAATTCCTAGTTCAAAAGTTCCATCATGATGTCCCGGAGCGGTAACAAGTTCAGCATATATTGATTCGCCATCGGGATCATAATCATTCTCAAGAACACCTTTTTCGAATATTTCCAGCACTTCACCTTCCCTGACTGAATATTCATCTTCAACAGCAACAGGGGTAGCCAGCGGAGCCATGTTGGCTGCATAACTTGTCGGGGATTTTATGGAGAAGCCCTTGGCAGGCCATGCTGCTCCGGCATACAGGGTTCCGGCAAAGATAAAGGCTCCAACTAACAGATATGATTTGAGGATGTGATAATTTCTCATGTTTGGAGAGGGTTAATTGAGATAAAAACGCACGCAAAGATTGGTAAGCATAACAATTCGTATTGAACGAAACTGCCGGGTTCAATTTTGGGCTAGTTTCCAGGTTAGGGACAAAATTATAAAAATACAAGCAAAACGCAGCAACTATTTGATGAAGTGCACAAAAAATAGAAGGAACTGATCTCTGAGAAAGATCAGGAAACCCTGATGTTAAAACCCGGAATCCAAAGTCTTTATCAGGGCAATTGAAGTATTGTTTCCTCCGGCAATCAAATTGCTGCCGGTTATGATAAATCCACCGTCGCTGGTTTTGGCGAAATCACTGGCCGACAATTCTGTTCCACTGCCAAAACTGGTGCGCGTTTGAAATTCTCCTGATATTCCGGCGGTAATAAGTGAAATGGCCTTATTTGAACCTGTTGCTCCCGTGGTTGCCAAAATATACACTTTCTGGTTTTCGATAAAGCACGTTTGTGCTGTTTCACTAACGTCGGAGGTGTATTCTTCCTGCCAAAGTACGGCATTGGCATCCCTGTTGAACTTTGAAAGGGCTACGGTATAGCTCGTACCGGTTTTTACCGAAGAAAGGATCAGGCAGTTATTCTGATCGATGCTTAGTATGGCCTGGCCCTGCGATTCTAACGGAACATCGGCTGTCGAAAGAAAAACAATATCTGACCAGTCTTCCTGAATGCCGCTTTCGTTCACCGTGCAAATAAAGGTTTGGTATACGGGCGATCCTGAGATTGACAAGCGGGCACGGCCTGTTATCAGCATATATCCATTGTCCTGTATTTGCAGGTGAAAACCTTCTTCATCCCCGCCCACACCAATATTGCGAAAATTCGGCCAGTAATTGGTTCCGTCGTTGTTGAGCGCAATGATCAGGATTTGCTTTCCTTTGTCAGGCAGAACATCCAAATATCCCGTAATGAAAAACCGGCCATTGGCATCCACATCAAAGTACCGCGGTTCCATGTTGCCTTCGGCAGTGAGAATCCTCGACCATAATGGTGTGCCGGTATTGTTGGTATAAATAAAAAGTCCCTCTGATTTTTGGGTTACCGGATTTACCGAAGTACTTAAAATAGCAAAATCACCGTTGGAAAGTACTTTGAGGCAGTAGGCCCGGTCATCGCTCTCTCTTCCGTATAACTGTGGCTTACTGATAATATTGCCATACCCGTCGGTCTTGAAAAGACAAACCTGCGTTCCCGAGTCTTCAGTAATCGCTGTGCCTAGCACTGCATATCCGCTTCCGCTGATTTCAACATCTGCAGCTGTAAATTCGGGAAAGTTGGTATAGTATTTAATAAAGCTTTCGGACTGTTCGTTTGAAATCTCATCCTTATCACACGAAAATGTAACTGCAACAATGGCCGACGCAAAAATACATATCAGGTAGTTTTTCATGATTAACGCTGTTTTCGGGGACTGTAAAATGAAAAATAGTATCCAACTGAAACCGATAACATATTCAGTGAAAAGTCATCATCCATATAGTGAAATTGATTGAGCAGGAGGTCGTTATCGCGCCTTTTATCGCCGTTAACGATATTGTTCAATCCCATTTTGGCCCTGACGTCCACAGAAACTATTCCACGGGGAACTTTATACCGCATCCCAAGCCCAACAAGTCCGCTGTACAGCATTTGTTTGCGATAGTCGGTTATATCGATATCATTTCCGGGTATAGCCGGGGAACTTTCAATGAACTTACGCGAAGGTTCGCCTGTTACATTCGTTATTTTTGCCAGTGAAAATCCTGCACGTGCAATGAGGTGCGTCTTTTTTATCTGAAATTCGTATGCCAGCGACAAGGGAATTTCCACCTTATGCAGTTTTTCCCTGAAGGTAACTACGCTTAATGAACGCGCATCCTTTCGTTCATCCGTAAATTCATACTGATTGAGGGCAAAGTAGACTTCAATATTCAGCAGCAATTTTCGGCTCATGTACCGTTCAACACCTATTCCTGCCTGGAATCCGG
>CAZYDI010000227.1:0-2789 GCA_964646255.1 uncultured Bacteroidales bacterium | reverse complement strand
CCTACTTCGATTTTGGAATGGCCGACGGACATGGCGGGGGAAAATTCTTCGGTGGATTTGCAGGCGGAAGCATGTCGGTAATCCCGAATATTGATGATACGGAGGTAGATGGATGGGCGTCCATACTCATGTTTCAATATGGCTATTTCAGCACCTATAACTATTTTAAAGGAACCACTTATAATGCCGGCGGCTGGCCACTCGGAAGCAGGGTAACCGATCTTTATAAAGGGGAATGGCGCAATATCACTGTCAGGTTAAAAATCAACGACGGTGATAATGCCAATGGCATTTTCGAGATTTTTGAAAATGGCCTCCTTGTACACCAGCTGCCCAATGCAAAAATTGTGAATGGTTTTCATCCGGAGTACTTAATAGAACACATTTACCTCAATTCATTTTTCGGAGGATATGGCCCCGAATATGTCAGTCCGATTGATCAGTATACCCAGTTTGACAATATTGTTGCCTTTTACTATCCCCAGGGAAGCCCCGGATACCGGGCTGGCTTAAGCGAAACCGGCAGAAGAATCGAAATACCAAAGGCCATTTCGTACCATCCAACTCCGCCAAACATCTTCGTGCCCACTACCTACACAGAAGCTAACGGAAGAATTGAGAGTCATTGTGGTTATTTCCAGCCTGCCGACCATGTTGAGTATTCTCAAACCTCAACCATACAAATTGCAGGAGCAACTTCCATCAATATTAATGTTACAAAATTCATTTGTGACAGGGGCATTACCTATAAGGGATATCAACAGATCCTGAAAATATACGAAGGAACCGGATCAGCAAAAGTGCTGAAGAAAACATTTCAAAACGGTGTAAACATTACCCCTGGCAGTGTTACTGTAAATGGAAATTCAGCCACCATCGAATGGCAGGCCGGACAAGGCAGCCACAATGGATTTAGCATTCAGTATACTTCAAATGGCAGCGGATCAGGAAAAAACTTCGTCTGCCAAAGCTGCATTGCAAAGCAGGGAAAGGGAACAATAATACCAATACCTCCTCCGCCCCAGGGGACAACACCGCAAGCCCCGTCAAATATGACGTATAGTAACCTTACCGACCAATCACTTAACCTGAAATGGACCGACAATTCCAATAATGAGGTCTCGTTTGAACTCGAAATGACCAGGCCAGATCTTTCCACCGTGACAATTCCATTGGGAGAAAACACCACAACATATACCCAGAACGGACTTGCGGGACATACCAATTATTCTTTCCGGGTCAGGGCTGTCAACGCTTCAGGATATTCACCATGGTCAGCATACGTTCATATTACCACGAATTATGCATTGCCCGTCGCGCCTTCTGATTTAGTGAGCACTGAGCAAAACACAAATTCTCTGTCGTTGAAATGGACAGATAATTCGGGCATAGAAGATGGTTTTAAACTGGAGAGATCAACATCATCAACATCCGGTTTCACCGAAATTGCATCGGTACCGGCAAACATCACTACCTATAAAGACAATGCGCTGAATCCTTCAACAGTTTATTATTACAAGTTAAGAGCCTTTAACCCGGCTGGCAATACAGCTTTTACACCGGTTTTGGAGGTTTCCACAAAGGCTGCTGACGCCCAGGTAATAGTGAACCGTGCACCGGTAATTTCCAACCAGCATTTTCAGATATCCGAAGGTTCATATATCATAGGCACTGTGCTGTCAACTGATCCGGATGCCGGACAGGGATTAACCTACACAATTCTTTCGGGAAATATCAGTGGAATTTTTTCAATCAATCCCAATACAGGTGAACTGAGAATTACCGATGACAAAATTTTTGGTGTAGGAAACACAACCCACGAACTGGTAATTCAGGTAACCGACAACGGTATAGACCCCAAAAGCGCCACTGCCAACGTTACGGTTGTGCTGGCCGGAAATTCACGAATTGTTTACATCGACCCTTACAATTCAGATGATCCTTTGGCCAATGGTTCCATTTACCATCCCTACGACTCATGGAACGATGTTACCTGGAAAGAGGGCCATACGTATTTGCAGAAAAGGGGTACCATCGCCCAACAGGATAAAATACTCATAGGTGCAAACGATATTAAGCTGGGTGCATATGGCGAAGGAGAGCTTCCCGTCATTCAAAGCAAGACAAGCACATACCTGATATCCGGATTTGAAAAATCAGGCATAACCATCTCCTCGTTGGATATTCAGGCTGCCAATGCCTCCAGTTGTATCTATTTTCTTGGCACAATGGGTGATACAATCAGTATTGACCATTGCTTATTGTCGGGCAACGAGAGCGCTATTAAGGTAATTGACGGAGCTGTACTGGTTGCGAAGTACAACAGGATTTCGAGCGAGCAGGAAGGAATCTTCTCGACAGCACTTCACAACGAAATCGTTTACAATATCTTCGAAAACTGCCAGAGTGCCGTCAACATCATGGGCAATGAAGCAGAAGCACGACTGTATAACAACGTATTTGTTGACAACACAAAGTCGGTTGCCGTTTCTTACGCTGAATTAACGCTCTACAACAATATTTTCTATATGAAAACCGCAGGCCAGGTGGCAGTGGACCAGGAAAATGGATTGTTTACCTCCGACCATAATATTTACTTTCCTGAACAGGACGGATTTATTGCTATTGCCAACCGGTTTTATGACAGGCTCAACGAGCTTCAGCTGGAGATGAATGTAGACATGAATTCTTTTGAAACCGACCCGGAATTTAATGATCTGTCAGGAAAGGATTACTCTCTGAAGTCCACTTCACCGGCCATCAATTCCGGCAAGAATCTCGAAGAATGC
>CAZYDI010000226.1:0-2790 GCA_964646255.1 uncultured Bacteroidales bacterium | reverse complement strand
ACTCCCCACCGCCCTTCCTGTGCTGACAGATTATTCGCACCCACAGGCCAACGCACAACCTGTTCATGAACATGTTAGCCTCGTTGGCGTAACCATTAGGAAAAGCCATTTATATAACCGAAACTGAAGATCGGGTATCGATAAGATATACAATAGTCTACAAGCTTTTTTAGGTGTCATAACGGATATTCATAAAAGCAATATTCTGTTTTTTAGTGGTTTCATTATCCGGATTATAAAATCGTTTCCATGCCTCAACAAACCATGCCACCAAATGTTCTTTATTATAATAGAAAGACATAGAGCATAATGAAATGGCTACCTGTTGTATTAATTCTCATTAGCCCTACGGTTTTATCCGGACAAGGGAAGGCGATTCCGGTAAACCTCTCCATATTTAATGAATCAACTGCAATCCCATTTACCAGGTTTATAACAAATCCTGTTCACCCCGGAATCCAGGCCGGAACAGAATTTAATTATTCGATTAAAAATCATTCTCGACTTTTTCAGACGGTAAATATTTGTTATTTCTATCACAACTATCTGGCACAAGGCATTGGACTCAATACGGAATTGGGATATGAATACAGGCTCAAATCAGGGCTTGCTTTTGAAGGCCTTATCGGTATTGGTTATATGCACACATTTGCTACGGCTGAAGAATTTTCGCTTGTAAATGGTCATTATGAAAAAAAAGCGGATACAGGTAACGCAAGATTATACCCGTCATTTTCTATAGATGTTGGCTACTACCTGAAAAAGGCTGATAAAAAAAGTTCCAAAGTTTTTATCCGGTATCAATCCTGGGCAGAATACCCCTACTCGCCCGATTTTATTCCGATAATGACGCATATCAGCTTGCATTGCGGAGTGAAATTTTTTATCCATACCAAAACTGAGCAAAATGATTAGAGCGGCATATATACTGGTGGCGCTGTTCGCTTTACTCTCATGTAACAAAGGAGAAGATACTGATCCGGCATTTTATGACTGTAATTTTAGTTTTACCGATAGTAGTTCAACCAATCCGAACAACCATGCATATCAGTCATTATTAAACGAAATGACCGCTGAAGGTGTGGTAGGCGTTATCATGTCGGTGTATAACACAACAACAGGTATGTGGATTGGGGCCGGCGGAAAGGCAGATTTGCATAATAATGTGGATATGAAACCCTGCAACATCAGTCGTGTAGGTTCTACGGTAAAAATGATCACGGCTGTTACCGTGCTGAAACTTGCTGAAGAGGGAAAACTGAACCTGGATGATAAAATTTCAATGTATTTAAACGGAGATGTGATAACAAAAATTGATAATGCGGACAAAGCTACGATCCGGCAATTGCTCCATCATTCAAGCGGTATTTACAACTATATCCAGAATCTGAATTTTCAGACTGCGTCACTCAATGATTTCATAAGAGAATGGAAACCTGATGAATTATTAAAGTATGCCTACAACAAGAATTCGTATTTTCAACCCGATGAAGATGTCAGGTATTCGAACACAGGCTATGTAATGCTTGGGATGCTCATTGAAAAAATTGAAGGAAAGCCATTTTATAAGGTCTTTGAAGATAAAATATTCAATCCGCTGGCCTTAACAAAGACAATGTTTGCGGCTGAGGATCATATACCGAATGGAATCGTAAGAGGGTATATTGATATGTACAGCAAACTGCAAGTCACCGAAAGTACCTATTTTAGCGGATGGGATTATTACACGGCAGATGGGGGGCTGATATCAAATCCATATGATATGAATGTTTTCTTTCAGGCGCTGATGAACGGGCAAATTATAAATTCAACTTCATTAAGTGAAATGCTGAGCTGGAAAACCGAGAAAAATCCGGACACTGAGTTTTTTCCCATATCCTATGGACTTGGAATTTTTAAGATTGAAACAGATAAAGGAATTGCTTATATGCATAGTGGGGATGCCGTTGGCTATTATGCAAATATGATGTACTTCCCCGATGACGGAACAACCATTGTTTACGCAGTCAATAGTAATTATGGTAAAATTGACCAATTTGTCTCGACAAAGGAAGCAATGGAAAAAATAATCTCCACTGTAAAATGAAAAGATGAAATGCTTGTAATTAGCGGGCCGGAAGTCCTGTGGAAATTCAGGCCTGACGGCACTGTGAATACTCCTTTGGCGCATGAAGGGATTACACTAATATATCAAACAAAAATTATGATGATATGAAGAAAGTATTGTTATTATTGGCTGAAGGATTTGAAGTTTTTGAAGCAAGTGTTTTTATAGATGTTATTGGCTGGAACCTTGTTCACGGAGATCGTCGCACCCAATTATTCACCTGCGCATTGAGAAAAGAAATCAAAAGCTCCTTCGACCAGAAGTTTATTGTGAATTATGTAATTAATGATATTAACCCCGATGATTTTGACGCATTGGCAATACCTGGAGGATTTGAAGTTTACGGGTACTATAATGATGCATACAGTGGACCATTTCTTGACTTAATTCGAAGATTCAGGGATAAGAAGAAATTTATAGCTTCTATTTGCGTTGGCGCTTTACCATTAGGGAAAAGCGGTATTTTAAAGGGCAAAACAGGAACAACATATAATAGTGATGTCCGGCGTGATGCATTAAAAGAATTTGGTGTTAACGTATTAAATCAACCGATTGTAATGGATGATAACATAGTTACCTCATGGAATCCATACACAGCTATAAACGTTGCCTTATTGTTACTTGAGAATATTACAACCAAGGATAATACCGACAAGGTGCGGCAGTTAATGGGATTTTAAGGA
>CAZYDI010000225.1:0-2803 GCA_964646255.1 uncultured Bacteroidales bacterium | reverse complement strand
AATGTACATTATTTATCTATCCACTTTTTGAATTCGCTTACTTTGTCTTTGCTTACGATTAAATCCTCGTTTGGCTGGTTGTTCAGCTTTATGTTTAATCTGCTTGATGAATAACTTATTATATCTCTAATTGCAGTTATGTTTATAATGCAGTTCCTGTTAATCCTGAAAAACTTTTCCGGATCGATTATCTTTTGCAGCTGATCGAGTGAATAGTCCACCGGATAATCCTTGCCGGTTAATGTCCGGATAAATGTGAACCGTTCAAGTATGTAAAAACACGATATGTCACTATCCGGGACCGACCGGTAATGTTCACCTACCTTTATAAGAAAGCGGGTTTTATACCCCTTATTCAGCTCTTTCAATAGTTGTTTCAACACATCATTCTTTACTGCATATTTATAGTGAATAGATTTAAACTTGTCAATGGCCCTGCGCAACGAAGACGCTGAAATGGGCTTTAAAAGGTAATCAACGCTGTTTACCTTAAACGCAGAAAGCATATATTCATCATATGCGGTGGTGAAAATGACGGGAACATCGAGTTGCATTGTTTCAAACAGCTCAAAACACAGGCCGTCATCAAGCTGAATATCCATAAATATCAAGTCGGGAAAAGTATTGTTTTGAAGCCAGTTGATGGTTGATTCTACTGATTCAGCAGTGCCTGCAATTTTTATAGCCGGGTCAATCTCATTTAAAAGCCTGCTAAGGCTTACAATAGCAGGCTTTTCATTTTCAACAATCAATACATTCATAGTAGAGGTACTTTTACCAAAAAATAACTGGTCGTTTCTTCAATGGCTATTCCCTTTCCGGTAATTAACCTTACCCTTTCGTTGAGGTTCTTCAGGCCAATCTTGGTCGAAACCAACTGTGTAGCCATTTTTTGTAAATTATTCTTTACCACAATATACTGATTCTCTACATAAACAACAATCCTTAACGGTTTTTCAAGTGTAGCCATATTGTGTTTAATGGCATTCTCGATCAACAATTGTAAGGATACCGGCAGAATTTCATATTTGCTATCATCGTTAATATCAATGGAGAGTAGTATTTTCCCCTCGTTGCGTATCTGATGCAGGCAAAAATAGTCCCTGATAAAGTCCAGTTCATCCTGTAAAGGGACTTTTACTTTTGAACTGTTATCGAGGATGTAACGATAAATTATGGATAATTTATTGATGAAATGATTGGCTATTTCAGTCTGGGAATTCATCAGGGAAGATAGCGTATTCAAACTATTGAACAGGAAGTGTGGGTTTACCTGGCTTTTCAATGTTTCGTTTTGAAAAATCAGGTTTTGTTCCCTGAGTTGAAATTCCCTTTTCATGGATTCCTGCCAGGGGATGAAGAAAAATACCGGTGTGGTAAAGATTAGGGCAATCCCAACTACTTTAAATACGCCTATCGATTCCTTAAAAATTTGGAGTAAATCAGGAAATCCATAGCCACTGATGATATGGCTGGCTATGATAAACAAGGCAAAAACCATGGTAGTGATGATCATGATCAAAATAAACAATAACAGCAATCGCGAGAGATATATTAAGGTTATTTCTTTTTGTGTAATTCCAATGCGTTTGTAATTTGCCTTGAATTCAAAGATTCTTTTGGCCAACGGTGCCATTATTTCCATCATTACAAACATCATCAGAAAGGTACTTAATAAAAAGGATTTACTGAGTTCCGCCTTGATAATCAAGCCCCATATGGGAGTAAATGCAGCACAAAAAAGCAGGTATTTTACATGAATTGCTATATTTTGTGGTAAATACAAATCTTTTATTCCGAGTGTTTTCATATCATCAGGTTTATTTGATTCTGTTCAGTGTGACAATCCGCTTAGTAGAAAACAGCATCTTTTGAGGCATTCCTTGCATCTCAATTTCCTGGATGGTATTGCTGAAAATTTCTGCGAATTCAATCTGCTTGGTTACCAATGAAACCCATGTTTTTCCCCAATACAACTCACTTCCCTTGGATTTCATCTGGCTCATTTGCAATTCTATTTTATTGTCTAATGCCCTGTATTCCAATACAGCACAAAGCTGACCGTTCATCACTGAAACGCCAATCCAATTTAATTCAATTTTTGAATGATTGTACGATCCAATGTTTGCCATACTGAAAGCGCCATGAATTTCCGGTATTTCATATGTCTTATTCTGGTCTAATGAATCGAAATAATTCCATGCAAAACCTTCGATCATCATCATGTCCCACATTAAATTTCTTGCCAATACATTATCGGGATTATCCGGAAAACTGCTAAAGAAAGATTCCTCCATCAATTTAGACGACGGAATGTACTTAATACCTTCCATATAGTCCTGTTTTACCTCAGGTTGGTATGGACCGGAAGAATTGTTTGCATGACTTATAAAAGCATTGTTCCAGCATACATATCCGCTGTCCAGTCCTCTTGTATAGTCGCCCCTTACCTTCATTTTACTTATCAGATTTCCATATATATCTTTATTGAAGTATTCTACTAACATCACATACTTTTGCGGTGTTTGTTCCTTCAATTCAAGATGTTTTGGAAGGCTCTTCAGATACTCATAGCCATTTCCGGGGGGTTGACATCTGGCTATGCAGGGTTTAACTATCACTCCTGCCAATAGAATGAACACATAAATCAGCAATTTTTTCATGATTGATTTTTTAAAGGTTAAACATAGATTTGAATCAAAGTAAAATCAATCTAAAACCTTAAAAAAGTAATTGATGCTGAATCGCCTGATTTTACCGCAGAACAGGAATAAAATAGTGTTCAATCATGAAACAAAGTCTG
>CAZYDI010000224.1:0-2816 GCA_964646255.1 uncultured Bacteroidales bacterium | reverse complement strand
AGCTGAACGGTTGAACTATTTTCTGCTGCAGATGTTTGAACCGGTTCAATCCTGGAGAAGACAATTTTGTCGATGTTAAAAGAAGAAGATTGGTCGTTTAATATGGTTAACCGAAGGAAATAATCACCGGCTTTAAGGTCCATCGTATCGGTTAATATCGTTGTTGTAAGCCTGTTGGTTGTTTTTTTTGCTGTTATCACCCTTGACAATATCGTATCTATGGCAATCCGGAAGGTGCCGCCATTCAACAGGGCGGCAACATAAAACTCGGTTTTATACAATCCGTCCTCAGTAATGGTAACCGAATATTCGCACCATTCACCGGTGTAAATGTCTCCCAAAAAGAATTCACTTTCATTTTTGCTGAAAATATCCACAGCTTCATCTTCACGGTATGCATTTCCTGTATTGGATGGAGAAGTGTCATGATAGGTAAGCCCTTCACCACCGCCATCAAAATCTTCAATTTCGACGGTTCCGGGAATGGGTAAGCGGTAACCCAAATAGGGAGTTCTTACTTTTGGCTCATATAGGGGCATAAAAATCTTCATGGGCTGTGAGTAATACTTTTCACCCGTTGATTTTATTCCAATGATACGGTAATAGTGATCTCTGTCATAGCCCGGAAAAAGGTGTGCAACCGATGTTGTGTCACCGCTTAAAGTATCGACAGCCGACCATGTACCCGTTGATAAGCGATGTTCAACCACAATATGGTCTATTTCGGCCGTCGAATTTACCCATGATACCTGAATTAACGTGTCATGGATTTTAAGCGACAGATTACGCGGGCTAAATGCATTGGTATTAATGAGGATATCCTTAACCTCGTCCCATTGATGTGCAGTCCTCTCCATAATCCTGAAGTCTCCGCCATCATCCCATGCACAGGCAATAAAACCATATTTTTGAGCAAATTCAACATAAGCGCGGTAATGTTTCATCCTGGAATTGTAGTCGCATGTGCGTAATGAACCGAATTCACCCAGCAAAACAGGAATATGGTTTGTTTCCGACCATTGATTCACCGAGATGAATTTATTTTCCAATGTATTGTAATCGGTTGATGTTCCCCAGGTGCCTTGTCCCTGGAGTCCGAACAAGTAAGGATCGTAGGAATGAAAAGAGCCCATAAGGTAATCGTCATCCGGAATAGCAGCGGCTATGAGCTCATCAGAGCCTCCCCAGTTGTGTCCCTGGAATATCACTATCCTGGAGGGGTTGGTTTTTCGGATAATCGACAGCACACGCTGGTGTAATTCATCATTCTCTGCCTTGGTGAGGCCATAAGGTTCATTGATAATTTCGAAAAGAAGCTTTTCGGATTTTGCACTGAAATGGGTAGCAATTTGCGACCAAATACTGTCGAAACGTGCCCTGATGGTTTCATTTGAATAATTCTGCTTTATCCAGTCTTCGTGGTGTGCATTGATAATAATGAAGAGATCCCTGGACAATCCCCAATCGACAATTTGTTCAACACGTTGCATCCAACTTTCATCAATGGTGAAAGGTGAAGTGTCGGCGGTATGCTCATCCCACCTTACAGGAATTCTGACGGTGGCAAATCCGGCATCTTTATAAAGATCAAAGTAGTATTCCTGGGCGGGCGGGTTGTTCCATCCGCCTTCGAGCGGTGGCTCAAGTGTATTGCCAAGGTTTATCCCCTTCTGCATTACTGCAGCGGCGTCAAAAGGTGTGATTTGTGAAAAAACAGGTGGCAGAGGAATCAGGAATAGCATTAATATCAGAAAAGTTCTCATCGGTAAAATTTTTAAAATATTGTCATGTTTCGACTGAGCAATTGTGTCATCCTGAGCGTATTCGAAGGGTGACGTGAACAATAATGCACTGCGGCCATGCTTCGACTCCGCTCAGCATGACTCCGGCCTCTTCCATGTTTCGACTCCGCTCAGCATGACAACAGGCAATGTTATCCTAAAATTAGCAGAAAAAAAAAGCCCCACCAGTGGGCGGGGCTTTTTTAACATATCGGAGGGGTATTATTCCTTAACCACTTTGTAACGTCCAACAACTTTGTTGTTATCGGTTACTGTGATAAAGTATACACCGCTCTTTTCCTTCTGTATCCTCAAAGGTTCGTTATCACCGGTTGCATATTTGTCAAGAACAATTGCACCGGTAATATTAACCATCTGAATCCTGTTACCGGCTTTAACACCAGAGATGGTATAGTTGCCATCGCTTGGGTTCGGGTACACAACCAGTCTGCCATTGCTGTTAGGGTTGTCAATACCGGTAGTAACCTGGATTACATAGGTTTTTTCATCGCTGGTTCCCGTTACAATAACCAGGTCACCGTTTACCAGGTTTCCACTGGTCTTAGGCTGACCGTTAGCATTGGTAACTTCAAATGAAGCACCTGCAGATGCGGTAAGGTTATTCTTGAACGCTGCTACAGTGGTGAGATCGGTTACATTGTCGCCATATATTACTCCGTCAACCTGGTCAACAATATAAACATCCGACACTACATAAACCAACTGAGCAACAGTTCCGACAAACTGTATGAAATAGCTCTGTGTGAGAGATTCATCTTCAGAAGTTACCTCAAGGATGTCATCAGCGGCAACATTTCCAAATACCCTTTCGAAGCCGAGTTTGTCAACCAGTTTAATGGTAGCGCCCGGGCTTGGAACCAGGTTAGCAAGGAATCCGGCAGCTGTTGTGCCTTCAGGAACATTTGATATCAATCCGTCGTTAACTGAATATACGGTTGATATTACAAATGCAGATGATGCATCAGCTATTAATTCCAGTTTATAGAGTATGGTATCCAGCCTGCTTTCTGAAAT
>CAZYDI010000223.1:0-2837 GCA_964646255.1 uncultured Bacteroidales bacterium | reverse complement strand
TCTATACTCTATGCTCTAATCTATACTCTATGCTCTATGTTCTATGTTCTATCCTCTAAAGCTAACCACAAATGAAAATAACCATAATGGATACCACCCTTCGGGATGGGGAACAAACTTCAGGCGTGTCGTTCACCGACGAAGAGAAACTAAGCATGGCAAAACTGCTGCTCGATGACCTAAAGGTTGATCGCATCGAAATTGCCTCGGCAAGGGTTTCAGAAGGTGAATTTGCCGCGGTGAGAAAAATTTCCGATTGGGCGGCAAAACACAATTACATTGATAAGATTGAAGTCCTGGGTTTTGTTGATGGGGATGTTTCAATAAACTGGATTAAATCGGCCGGTTGCAAAGTGCTGAACCTGCTTACCAAGGGCTCTCTCAAGCATGTCACCGAACAGCTGAAGAAAACCCCTGCACAACATGCTGAAGATATTCGCGAGGTAATAGAAAAAGCACGTAAGGAAGGCCTTTCGGTGAATGTATACCTCGAAGACTGGTCGAATGGCATGCGCCATTCCCGTGACTATGTATTTCAGATGATCGATTCGTTTAAAATGTGTGAGGTTAACCGCATCATGCTGCCCGATACGCTTGGCATTCTTAATCCCGTTGAAACATACGAATTCTGCAAGATGATAAAGGACCGTTACCATGGCCTTAATTTCGATTTTCACGCGCATAACGATTATGACCTGGCAGCCGCCAATGTATATTCCGCCATCAATGCCGGAATCGATTGTATTCATACCACGGTGAACGGGCTGGGCGAACGCGCCGGCAACGTTCCCCTGTCTAGTGTGGTTGCCATTGTCAAAGATCATTTCAGGTATGATATGTCCATTAAGGAATCCAAGATTACCCTGGTAAGCAAGCTTGTTGAGTCGTTTTCAGGCATTCGCATTTCGCCCAACAAGCCTGTTATAGGTGACAATGTGTTCACACAAACCAGCGGAATACATGCCGATGGCGACTCCAAAAACCAGCTTTACTTTAATGATCTGTTACCTGAAAGATTCGGCAGAAAGAGGGTTTACGCACTCGGTAAAACTTCGGGCAAGGCAAACATTCGCAAGAACCTCGAGGAAATGGGCATTGAACTCGACTATGCCTCCATGCGCAAGGTAACCGAACGAATCATCGAACTTGGCGACAAAAAGGAAGCCGTTACCCAGGAAGACCTTCCGTACATCATTTCGGACGTACTCAGGAATGCAACCATAGATGAGAAAATTAAAATCCTCAATTATTCGCTTTCTACTGCCAACCAACTAAAGCCGGTGGCGAGCCTTAAAATAAAAATAGGCGATGACGTTTTTGAGGAAACTTCCAATGGTGACGGTCAGTACGATGCCTTTATGAAGGCATTGCGCAAGATTTACGGACGGTTGGAAAAACCACTTCCCGTGCTGCTCGATTACTCCGTAACCATCCCGCCCGGCGGGAAAACCGATGCCCTGGTACAAACGGTGATCACCTGGAGAATGGGTAGGGATTTTAAAACACGGGCCCTGGATTCCGACCAAACCGTCGCGGCCATCAAGGCTACGCTAAAAATGCTGAATATCATCGAAAACAAGTCGGCCATATGAAAGATTTTTCCGGCGTTCAGGCCGGCAAAGCTTAAATCAGAAATTAATCAAATAATCACTAATCACTAAATACTAATGAAATCATACAACATCGCAGTAATTCCGGGCGACGGAACAGGTCCCGAAGTAGTAGCAGAAGGAATAAAAGTTATGGATGCCGCTGCATCAAAATTCGGGTTTAAGCTTAATTACCAGTATTTTGATTTTGGTGGCGACCGCTACCTGCGTACTGGCGAAACCCTGCCAGATTCAGCCATTGCAGAATTCAAAAAGTTCGATTCTATTTTTCTCGGCGCTATCGGTCATCCCGATGTAAAACCTGGCATTCTCGAAGTTGGTATTTTGCTTAAAAGCCGCTTTGCCCTCGATCAGTATATAAACCTACGTCCGGTTAAACTTTACCCGGGTGTTGAAACTCCGTTAAAGGACAAGGGTCCGGAAGACATTGATTTTGTTGTGGTGCGTGAAAACACCGGAGGCATTTATACAGGAGTTGGCGGTGCTGTGCAGGTTGGTACTCCCAACGAGGTAGCAACACAGGTTATGGTTTATTCACGGCCTGTTGTGGACCGCTGCATCCGTTACGCGTATGAATATACCCGTAAACGGAATCGCCGCAAGCAGCTTACGCTGGTGCATAAATGCAATGTGCTTACCTATGCCGGCGATCTTTGGGTAAGGGCGCACAAGGAAATCGGCGATGCGGAATTTCCTGATGTAAAGCAGGATTACAACCATGTTGATGCCTGCAATATGTGGTTTGTTAAGTCACCCGAGTTTTACGATGTTATTGTAACCGAAAACCTCTTTGGCGATATTATCACCGACCTGGGCGCAATGATTCAGGGTGGTTTGGGCATCGCTGCAGGTGGAAATATCAATCCCGAGGGCGTTTCGATGTTTGAGCCCATGGGTGGTTCAGCTCCCAAGTACAAGGGTCAGAACATTATTAACCCGCTGGCCGCGATATGTGCCGGAGGCATGATGCTTGACACCATTGGGGAATCGGAAGCCGGAAAAGCCATCGACCAGGCGGTAAGCAACACCCTTGCTTCGGGCAAAATCAAGAGCCTTGCTGCAGGCAAAATGGGACTCGGCACTAAGGAAACCGGCGACCTAATTGCCAAAACGATATAAGGGTACGTCGGGGAGTATATTTTTATGGGGCTTTCCGCCCCCGGTTAGGCTGAGGTTCTACCTCAGTCTGACTATCTTCTGAGGCTGTGCCTCAGGGCTTGTATTATG
>CAZYDI010000222.1:0-2859 GCA_964646255.1 uncultured Bacteroidales bacterium | reverse complement strand
ACAGAAAATGCGAACGATTTGCTTACAACGATATTATCTTTCATAGTTTTTGGTTTTATTTCTATTGCTCATTTTATCAATTATCAATTAGCAATAGAAATCAATTAACAATTAGCAATTAGTAATGAGCAATAGAAATCAATTAACAATGAACATTTACTTTCTGTAGGAATTGCTGTATTATCCTTCATTTTATTTGGTTTTTATTATTGTTTATTCTTCATTGTTCATTGCACATTGTTAATTGTTCATTCATACCTCAGCGCTTCCACCGGGTTCCTCGTGGCCGCCCGCCAGCTCTGCCAGCTCACCGTAAGCAATGCTATTGTCATTGCCACTACTCCTGCAACGGCAAATACCCACCAGCTTAATTCCGTTTTATAGGCGAAGTTTTGCAGCCACTTATGCATGGCATACCAGGCAATGGGACATGCGAAAATGAAGGAAAATACGATGAGGGTCAAAAATTCTTTGTTTAGCATAAATAGAATTTCATAGGTCCGGGCTCCATTAACTCTGCGTATTCCAATCTCTTTAGTTCGTCTGTTGATGATAAAATAGGTTAATCCAAAGAGACCTAAAGATGAAATGACTATGGCCATTATTGCAGCATAGCCAATTATTCTTGACCACTTCTCTTCATATAAATATCGGTTATTCAGTTGTTCATCCCAAAAATTCATATCCAATTCTTTGTGGGACAGTAAATCTTTCCATGTATTCCTAATAAGTGCTAATACCTGGCTGGTTTGAGCAGGATTATATTTTATAAATAAGTATTTAGCGCTCCTTCCTATTTCTGGTTCATTCATCAGCATTAATGGTTCAATGTTCTCCTTCATTGAATCATAATGATAGTTTTTGATGATTCCTCTAATGATGTATTTTCGTCCGTCTAAAGTAATGCTTTGTCCTACAGCACTATTTTTCAGGTTAAGGCTGGTACGGAGTTTTTCGTTAATGATTACGTAAAGATTGGAGGAAGCGGATTCTGCGAAATTTTCTCCTTCAGCTATTTTTAAACCCAATGTTGGAATATAATCTTTATCAACTTTGAGTATTCTTGTATAGAAGGATTCACCGACATCGTTCAGAATATAGTTATTTCCTCTTCCGCTCACGTAATCTCTGTCGGTAACCGTTAGGCTTTCAATTGATGTATTACTTTTTAATATATTGTAAAATGCAATTTTTTCATTGTTCTCAAGATGGTATATCCTCATATTAATTATGTTTTTTGAAGAATATCCCAGGTCTTTATGCTTTATATAATTTGTTTGATGTACAATAAACAAAGTTGAGATGATAAGAATAATGGAAAGACCGTATTGAAGGGTAACAAAGAGATTGGAGGCACTCAATATGGAGGGCGATTTTTTGTTCGTTAAACCTGATGGTTTACCAGGACTTTTTTTCAGATTGTAAAGAGGGATAATACTGATTGAAACCACAATGAACAAGATGCAAATCAGCGTAAAAACTGTTATTCGCGGAAAGCTTATTAAGTTTAAATTAATTTTATTGACCGCCAGTTGGTTAAAAACAGGTATCAGGTAGTAGCCGGAAATAGCGGCTATTACAAGTGAAATCATGGTGATAATAAATTTTTCTGCAAGCAGGAAACGGTATATATTACTGATTTTGGCACCTATGATCTTTCGAATTCCCATTTCGTGCAGGTCTTTAAATGACTGTCCTATGGACAATAAGACAAAGTTGCTACAAGCAATTACAAGTATCAGAAATCCAATTGAGGAAAGAATAATCAGGCTGGTTTTATTGTTGGAACGTTCATAATCGGTGCTTACACCGCTGAGGTACACTTCGGAAATATTGAGAGAAAATGGACTAAAGGCTTCAGGTGTATTCAGCAGGATGTTATCACTTTTAAGTTCTTCCACCAGATTATAATAATACTCTTTGATCAAGCTACCTGCAATATTCTCAACCAATGCTGTGTTCTCCTTCTTATCGACTTCGTAGAAAATAGTGGAGTTACCGAACCAATTATTCGACCTGTTAAATGCCTCATGGTATTTTAGCGGAATTAAAGCATCGAAATCAAGGCTGGAGTTTTCAGGAATATCTCCTATTATTCCGCTTATGATGAATGGCTGATCTGCAAGGTTTTTAAATACAACCGATTCCCCAATTAAATCCTCCTTTTTGCATTTTTTTATACCGGCAAATTTATCAGCCAGGCTTGAAGTAATAACCAGTTCATTTGGATTTTGAAAAACCATGTCCTTTGATCCGGCAAGAAACGTATAGTTGAATATTTTAAAGAAATCCTGTTCGGTAATAAACAGGTTCTGTTCGAACCATTGGTTTTCAAATTTCAAGGAAGGATGATGAGCGCTGCGAAATGAAGTACTCCATTTTATCTGTGGTATCTTGTTTTTTATTGTTACAGCGAGTTCAGGATTGAGTAAAACCGTAATGTCTTTGATTCCATCTGCTTTTTCCAATGAGTAATTCAGTCTAAAAATCTTATGGTTGCAGTCGTAAAACCTGTTGTAATTAAATTCCTGATGTACGTAAAGGTATATTAACAGAACACTTGTTAATGCTGTGGTTAACCCAATAATCGAAATTATTGAGTTCATCCTGTTTTTCAAAATTCTCCGAATGGCGTATTTCAGATCCATGAATACATCAAATATCAATTAGCAATTAGCAATAGAAATCAATTAACAATTAGCAATTAGTAATGAGCAATAGAAATCATTAAATCAATTATCAATTAGTAATTAGTAATGAACAATAGAAATCATTAAATCAATTATCAATTAGTAATGTAAATCAATTAGAAATTAGTAATTAGCAATGAACAATAGAAAACAATTAGCAATTAGCAAT
>CAZYDI010000221.1:0-2883 GCA_964646255.1 uncultured Bacteroidales bacterium | reverse complement strand
CGGATGCCGCCCTGAATCCGGGAAACTCAGGAGGTCCGCTCATCACAACTTACGGGGATGTCATTGGCATTAATACGGCTATCATTTCACAGGCACAGGGATTATGCTTTGCCGTTGCATCGAGCGTGGCCGAATATGTTGTTGGAAAATTAATTACATCAGGAAGGGTAAGGCGTGCTGCCCTGGGAATTTCAGGCAACTCCATTCTATTACCACAACGGGTAATAGTGTATAACCGTTTGTCACAGTCAAGGGGCATAATGATTCATGAAGTACTTAATTCCCGCATAAGTGAGGAAGCGCGGATAAATGCAGGCGATGTTATAATAGGCTTCAATGGTTATGCAGTAGGAACAATTGATGAGTTATATCTTCAGCTTACTGAAAAAGTAATAGGAAAAAAAGTGGAAATGCAGATACTGAAAAAAGGTGTAAAGAAAAGCGTTAGTGTTGTGCCATCGGAAGCATAGTGATTCAGGCAAGCTTTAAGCCCACAATGCCAATGATGATTAAGGTGGCGAATAATAATCGGGCAAAGTTTGCCGGATCGCTAAAAAACGCTATGCCAATAATTAACGTTCCAACGGTTCCTATACCTGTCCACACCGCGTAGGCCGTGCCTATAGGGATAAATTTCTGTGCTATGTACAGAAAATAGCCGCTCAGGGCCATTGATATAATGGCAAATGCAATCCAGAAAAAACGATGCGGTGTGGCTTGAGAAAGCTTAAAACCCAAAGGCCAGCCTATTTCAAATACTCCTGCAATGATGAGGTATACCCAGGCCATTTTTAGTCAACCTCCACTGCTTTTACAAGGTCAATCAGTATGCCATCAATCGCTGATTCAACACGCTTCCAGTCGGGTATAAAAGGTGATCCAAAGTGCTGGTCGCAAAAATCGAGCACCCCGGAATCAATTGCGCTGGCAAATAATTCGACCGTTTTCAATTCTTCATGAAAATCATATGAAATCCTTTTTTCATACATTTCAGCCAACGACTCATAAATTCCAACCATTTCCCGTGCATGTTTGAGGTAGGTAAGCCGCACGCTGCGAAATACCTCTGCATTCAACGCAATACCATTGCTGGCCATATGGGTAAAAAATGTGCGTGCAATATCAGAAGCCATTTTAAACAATCCTTTTTCGGTAGCGGAACCAACCGCCTGATGCTTGTGATCATACCTGCTGGTAAGTTCAATCTGGCAAATTCTGGATTCCCTGACCAGTCGGTATATTTCACCGAGCAGTCCAACTTCAATACCCCAATCCGAAGGAAACTGCATCATTCTGGCCTGGCTGATATAGGTAGCAAATTCACCCGAAAGGGGATACCTGAAATCACCCATATAATCCAAAAACTGTGTGCTGCCAAACATGTCCTTTAAAGTGCGCACAAAGGGAAAATAAAAAAGGCGCGACACTCGTCCAAATAGTTTATTGTCATAACGAATATAAAAACCTTTGACAAACTGAAAGCGGAGGTACATTATCGGGAACAGAAGCCTTGTAAGGAAGTCACGATCATAGGTGAGGATATCAGCATCATGAAAAGCAAGTGCAGAAACTTCCGATTTTCCAATGATGTATCCCAGGCTTGTCCATACTGCCCTTCCCTTTCCTCTTCCGCCAAGGGGCAATTGCTTTTCGATTTTTTCGATGATATCCAATACCTGAGGCTTGTCGTTCCATATCATGGCTGCTTTTTCGCCCAGCGGTGCTATGATATCCTTAGCATTTTTATATTCATCTTTATTAGCCCTGTCAAGCGAAATGTAAACTTTACGAATATATTGTGTAGAGGCGAGTACATGGATAATATTTCGCATAGCATCGCTGGCCAGATCACTGTAAAGTGCGGGAATAAGCACCCCAACAGGAATCCGGGTGGACGACTGCATAATCTTCGCTTCCATTGCATCGCAACTTTCGTGAGGCAACAGGGAGAAGGTAGGCACTTTGTTAATATGAAAATCAGCCATTTTTTAGGGTTTAAGGATGGTATTCGTTTCAGGTCATTTCTAAAATTAACAATTTAATATGTCAGATGCAACCCACCATACAAACCACATCAGCTGTGAAAAGTTTAAACGGCAAAGCAGAAAAGGCTCAGGCCTGAGGTATCTTATCGCCCGGGTAACTTACTCAATAAAATGATACAGAAATACCAACGTCCCTTCAAGTGCCGGCTTTTTGTTGTCTTTAATTTCGAGCACCGATTTAATTTCTGCTTTGGTAACACCTCTCAGGTTTATAAGCTTATCAAGAGAAGCCCTTAATCTTACTTCATCATTAACCAGTACAGGCTGGTTAAATCTCAATTTCTCAATACCGTAGTTTACCAGCAATTTAATGTTGTTTACCTGGGTAATGTTATGCCATAAATGGGGCAAAATAGAAAGGCTAAGGTAACCATGGGCGATGGTGCTTTTGTAGGGGCTTTCAATTTTTGCCCTTTCAGGATCAACATGTATCCATTGATGATCGAGCGTTGCATCAGCAAACAGATTTATCTGATCCTGGGTAATCTTGTGGTAATCCGATATACCAATCAGTTTTCCTCTAAGTTTTTCAAAATCAGCATAACTGTTTATAACTACCTTTTCCATCGCAATATGAATCAAATGTTTTACACTATAAAGAAACTACATTTTGATAAAATTACCAGTAAAAGCATTGATTTTTTACCTGAAAATATCCGTTATGACGACTAAAAAAGCTTGTAGACTATTGTATATCTTAATGATACGCGATCTGCAGTTTCGGGTATGATCTTAGATCTGTCTTCTGGTCTGCTGGTCTACTGGTCTTCTAGTCTGCCTTAAATCTGTCTTCTGGTCTTGATATCATCTGGAACAGCAGCGACCATATGGTAAAGAT
>CAZYDI010000220.1:0-2896 GCA_964646255.1 uncultured Bacteroidales bacterium | reverse complement strand
AGCGTATTTTTAAGAGTTCATATCAAATGCTGGATATTGTTCAATTAAAGCACGCACATGACTCCCTGAAAAGAGATATGGAATACTATAGCCGTGATTACATGAGGTCCATAGTAAAGAACAGTTTTTTTAAATCCGGTAAAATCTATGCTTCCAAATTTCCTGCGGGGCATCAGCGAATGTATGCGGACGCCCATACACCTGAGGAAATAAGGGAAAATGCATTACCAAAAACAGATGCAAAACAGCTAAAAAAAGTGGCACTAAGACAGGCCGCAGCAAAAACCAGGGATGATCTAAGGCAGGCAGCTAAAACAATACCGGATACTTTACATAAGCATGATACTTTACATAAGCCTGATACGCTGCCCGTTGTTGCTGCAGGCGCAAAAAAGATAACGGATTTCGACAGCCTTTTTACCTCATTCAGTATTGACGACAGGGAAGAAATGATAACCCTGTCGATTAGCCAGGCATTAACGAATGCCAATCAACTTCAGTCTTCTGCCCAGCGGATGAGTTATGAAAGTAAAAGGCTCCGCAAGCATCAAATTGAGTGGCACAGAAAGTTTACCCTTTCCCTGGCATGCCTGATTTTTCTTTTTATTGGCGCTCCCCTGGGAGCGATCATCCGGAAAGGAGGCCTTGGTTTGCCTACCGTTATTTCAACCCTGCTCTTTATTCTCTATTATGTTATTTCACTTATTGGTCAGAAGTTTGTGGAAGAAGATATATTAAGTTCCTTTCAGGGCATGTGGATGTCATCGTTTGTACTGGTTATTGCCGGAATATTCCTTACCTACCAGGCCACAAACGATTCAGCCATACTTAATGTAGATACCTATTTTAACTGGATACGGGAAAAAGCCGGCTTACGCAAAGGTTTGATCCTGGAAAAGAAGGCCCATATTCTCGGAAAATTTGAACTTACCGATATACCGCGTCCCACCTTACAGGAAAACTTCAAATCGATCGGTGAAATGGCCGGATCATGCCTGGTATCTCTCAAAGAAGATGATACACTGTTAACCCTGGCAAAAAAATCTTTTGCCAATTCAGGCTTTACCTATCTCCTGGAATTTGGCATACATTATAACAGCTTAATCGACCAGATTATGCTGAGCAAATGGTTCAGGATTCCCTATTTTGAAAAGCGGTTGCTGGAATTTCCGATGATCAGTGGACGAATAACATCCGGCATATTTACAAGGAAATCTTTCAGGGTCATCGCTGCTGTGATATTCCCCATTGCCATTGTTCGCCTGATACACCTGAAATTTAAACTTTTCGTTCTTAAGCGGAATCTAAACCAGGTTATCGGTTTATCAGCAGGTATGATTAACCTTCTGAATAGTTCTGCCTTGAAATTTGACGCAGATGAATTATAATAATGAGAATTTTACAGCTATGCAATAAACCTCCCTTTCCTCCCCGCGACGGAGGTTCCATGGCTATGTTTAACCTGGCGTCAGCACTGTGCCGTACCGGTCATAGTGTAACGGTTCTTACCATGGTAACAAGGAAGCACAGGCTTACATACGAACAGCATCAGCGCTATAACGACATGATGAAGGTATATACGGTGCATGTTGAAGCAGCCTTCAGTTGGGCTGGTTTCCTTTACAACCTGCTGTTTTCGAAAAAACCTTACACGGCAAGCCGTTTTATATCGCGCACTTTTGAAATACGACTTGCCGAACTCCTTTCGGCGCAACATTTTGATGTTATACAACTCGAAGGGCTATACCTTGCACCCTATATTGAGACCATAAGAAAAAACACCAAAGGCCTGATTTCTTTAAGGGCTCATAATGTGGAACACGAGATTTGGGAAAGAAATGCCAAAGAAGAAAACAGCCTGTTAAAAAAGAAGTATTTCGAAAGCCTTTCGGTGCGTGTCCGGCAATTTGAGACCGGCATACTGAACAAATACGATTTGCTGGTTCCCATTACCTTAAGGGACCTTGAAAAGCTGAATAGTATGGGCAATACAAAGCCTTCACATGTTTGCCCGGGAGGCATTGACACCGTTGAAGAATCAGATGCATCCCTTGTTCTTCCCGATACTTTTTCACTTTATTTCCTGGGGTCGCTTGATTGGATTCCAAACCAGGAGGGCGTTCTGTGGTTTATCAGCTATGTTTTCCCCTCACTCCGCGAACGATATCCCGACATACGTTTGCATGTGGCCGGCAGAAACGCTCCGAATTCATTTATCCGTAAAATCGATATTCCCGGAATAGCCTTTCATGGTGAAATAGAAGATGCACGGTCTTTTTCTTCCAGTCATTCCATCATGATTGCACCAACATTTTCAGGCAGCGGGATGCGGCTTAAGATTCTTGAGGCTATGTCATTGGGCAAAGCCGTTGTAACAACCAATATTGGTGCTGAAGGATTAATGGTATCGAACAATGAACACCTCATTACTGCGAACGATGCCTTTCATTTTCAGTCGGCCATAGAAAGATTAATAAATAATCCGGAAATTTGTTTAGCCCTGGGCACGAATGCCATGAAACTCGTAAAAGAGAAATATAACAATAACAGCATAGCTGAATCGCTTGCTACGTTTTATCAACAGCATTTGGAATGACGGTGAAACTGCTATTTTGGATCTGTTTAGGCACTATAGTGTACACCTATCTGGGGTATACATTACTATTATGGATCGCTGCACGCATAAAAAGACTATCCGGCAAAAAGGATTGCCCCAAAAAGGCAGGTTATGAACCGCCGGTAACATTGATTATACCGGCATACAATGAAGGCCATCATGTATTGCAGAAAATCAGCAATTCACTTGATTTGGATTATCCGCGTGAAAAATTGACTATTCTCTGGATTATGGATGGCACTACAGACGATACAAGTGAGTTACTGAGCCGTTATCCCG
>CAZYDI010000219.1:0-2953 GCA_964646255.1 uncultured Bacteroidales bacterium | reverse complement strand
CCTGATCCTGCAATATAGGGATGAATTAATAGTCTTATCTCATCAATAAGTTTTTATTAAATTGGTCATCATTATGCTGCATCTGGACTATTATATTTGTATTAGAATTTATTTCTCATAATTGAGCACAACGTTTTGTGTGTATGTGCAGTAGCGGATTGGAAGCACTTACCTGTCCACTGGCACAAAGTTAATTAAAAGCACAAAACTTCGATTTAACACTAAACCCGCTATTGCCAAATACACACTATGGCAAGTTAATGATTAATCCGAGTATATATGAAGTCATATTACAAATCAATGATATAATAAATGATTTTTTAATTGTTGTCCTCAGAATCCCCAAAATAATAAGTGTTTCAATCAATACTGCTGTAACCTCAGAAACAAACTTGTATAGTAGTTTTGTTTTTAAAAACAAAGGAAAAATAAACCATAAGTATGGCAAAGTTGCCAATGAAGTAATTAATCCTGTCAGAAATACAAGTTTGTATGAAATTCCTTGTCCTTTATACAAAGTCTTAGAAAGAACAAATAAGACAAACGTCTCAACTAATACCGTTAGGAGTAGGGATTTAAGAAAATTAATTTCGTAATCCATAATTATTTGATTACAACTTTTTTAGTTTCGACTGCGTCTCCGAAATGAAGATTCAAAAAATAAATCCCTGATGTCAATTTAGATGAAGAAAGTTCTGTTGTTATCATGTTAGTGTATTTAACAACCTCGTTCTCAAAATGTATTTTTCCATCTTGCGATATTAATTGAATCTTAATGACACCAATATAAGAATTTGAGATTTCTGCTGTTATCAATTTATCTGCTGGATTTGGATATATCCGTGTATTAAAAATCAACGCCTTACCTTTAACTAGTCCTGTTGGCATATTTTGATAAAACTGAGAGTTATCGCCATTGTAATCATGTGTAATAACTGAATCCGCTGAACCATTGTTAAATCCAAATACTTCTTTCCATTTAAATATTACAACAGAAGTATCAGTAAAACCAAGAATTTTATAATACTCCTCGATTTTATCAATTGGTATTGAATCATGGTAATAACCAGCATAAGGATTAATCTCAATATTTGTTTCCAAAGCATTATTATCATTGGGTAAGTCGATATTATCAATATCTTTTCCTGAAATATAATCTGACTTTACGCCAAACAGTCGGAGCGTATTGAATTTATAACCTTTTGTTAAGCATTCCTCTGAAGAAACCTCATATGTATCCTCATTATAATTGCCGACAGACCAAATATATCCAAACATTATTAAATTATCATACTCGCTAATATTTGTAATCTTCACACACTTGTCAACAAAGTGTGAATTTTCAGGAATAACATCACAATACGCATAGCTTAATAGTAATGTCAGCAATAGAGTAATTGATAGTCTTTTTGATTTCATTGTCTTAGGTTTTTGTTAACTTATCTCATTTATCAAGATGCATTTCTGTAGCGATTCGTTGCGCTAATTTGCCAACGCCGCATGTATGAGCCATTGCGTGATCAGGGTGCTTTGTTGTCGTGTTACCACAAGGCAATCAAAAGCAAGAACCAAAGCAAACCCTCTGCCAGTAATGGCTTATTCACGCCGTTGTGTGTCATATTATTAATAAATCATACTTTAAGTGCTGTAATAGCTTTCGCACAATCTCCTTGATTAAGATAGAGAACAACGCCGTAGCTATTATATATATCAGCAATGCCACTGGATTCACTTAATTTGATATTTGCTTGAGAAAGTTTCTTAAAAATACCAGCACATTCTCCCGGTTCATCACTATTACTTTTTACTATTAATGCTGAATGCGGACCATTAAAATCTATTCCTGCCTTTTTTGCCTCATTTTTCATCTTTAAACTATCGTTAGGAAAAAGTGAAACCTGTATCTGCTTATTTTCGACAGGAATTGCCTTGAAAGCAAGTAAACCAATACCAACATTGGCAAAATTTGAGAGCAATTCATATACTTTTTCAGTGTAATTATCAACAAGTATGTTAAAATATTCAACTTCCTTTATTTCTATTGCCATAGTATTAAAATTTAATTTATCTATTAATCAATTTTTAATTTGTAATTACTAAATATTTATCTCGTATGAATTGTCAAGAATCTAATCTTAATATGGCACACAACGTTGGCGGTATGTGCTGTTGCGTCTTAAGGGCGCTATGTGGTCGAGTTACCTACTTATGACAGCAAATGCGCTAACATAAGCACCCGAACGACCCGGCAACCGAACCCGACAAAGTCGGGTGAGCTCACGAGGTACAACCAGCCAATCGACCAAAGGGAGTAATTTATATTTCATCGAGTAATTGCATATACCGGCTGCTATGCACTGGCGGTTTTTGTTTTTACCAGAGTTTATTGAGTATTCACAACGGCACACATTACTCCTAAGTTTTTCTATTCATTTTCTCTAAATCCCAGGATGAGATAAATTGTTTAAACACTAATCTATCAAAAATAACTGCAATCCCAACGCCTAAAACATATACAATAATGTCAATAGGATCAAAAGTTATTCCTAAAGCGTAAATTCCAAGAAGCTGTAAAAATTCTGCAAGTGTAGTAAGTCCGATAATAATAGAAGCTTTAACATACCATTTCTTTAGTATTCTATAGCGTAATTCACTTATGCAGAGTAAAAAATAAATTCCAAATGGTATTATCAGATCAGATGCATAACTGCAGTATATTAAATAAAAATCGCCTTTAAGATAATTTCTAACTCCGATTATATGAATTAGAGCGATAATGGTTATAATGCTTAAACCTGCTATTATTCTGACTCTTTGGTTAAGTTCAATGTCATTTTTATACATTTGATTTTGGCTAAAACTTATACTTCAATATCTTAAAAATTCAATATTTCAGTTGTAGTCGTATTTTTTTCCGCTTGTGCATAACGCTCGCCGGTATACGCTGTTGCCG
>CAZYDI010000218.1:0-2955 GCA_964646255.1 uncultured Bacteroidales bacterium | reverse complement strand
TTGATTTGCGTATATCTTTAAGCGCTGTAGGCGCGACCGTATGGTAAAACATAGCCGCGCAGTCCGCCAGCCTGGCTTGGTCAATGTATGGCAGCCTTTTTTTATTGCTGTTCGTTTCCTCCCTGGTTACTGCTGCCACCGCCTTTCAAATCATCATTCTGAATGCTTCTTGACGCTTTCTTTACCTTCAGGTCCATTTTTCCGAAGTTATAGGTAAGGTTAATCCTGAAGTTTTGGGCCAGGTAACTTCTTTCATTTCTGGAATTAAAGGTTTCATCATAATTTTTGCTGACAAAGGATTTTTTGCGCCAGAAAGGATCATTGGCATACATGCTCATCATCAGCTTTCTTTTTAGGAAATACTGCGAAAATCCTATGCCTGCATAATAGAAGCCCGAAGATTTTCCCTGCAACCGGATATTGGATGAATTTATACCTCCGTTGGCGTTTATGGAGCCTCCTTCCCAGATGGTTACCCTGCCGCCCAGGTATCCGCGGTAGTAAAAACCATCATTGGAAATGGCATACCCGTTAAACGCTTCATACCTGCTGTAATTAATTCCTCCGTTAAAAAAGAAGCTGATCTTTCCGGTAGGCCTGTAATTCAAATATCCATTCAGTCCATAGCGTTCATTTTCTCCAATGTTCTTATAGGTGGAGTGAACGGCCCCGGTCTCCAATACGCTTGAAATGTTTTCAATGCTGTTGTTAACAAAGGCTGATGAAGCTGTAAGCGACAGGTTTAATTTTGGGGAGAAATAGGTATAACCCAGTTCAAATGAGTGCGACACTTCGGAGTCCAGAGAAGGGTTTCCGTAATGTACATTCATCGAATCGACGTTGTTAACATACGGATTGAGGTACCAGATTCCCGGCCTTGAAAGCCGTTGCGTGTAAGATGCCCTCACCGTGTGCCCCTGTTTGGGAATATAGGATATCGTGATGTAAGGAACCAGGTTAAATAACCTGTTGGTGAAATAGGTTTTCTCTTCATGGCTTTCTGATACACCGTCATTCCAGGTCCTTTCAAGGCGCATCCCTGTCTTTGCACTGAATGATTTTAACTTGAGCAGGTAACCCGCATACAGTCCCAGGATATACTGATCGTAATCCAGGTCATTGCCCGCATCAACGATTACCTGGTCGTACCAGGTTTCGGATTCGCTTATGTTTTGCCGGAGAATAAACTTTACTCCGGCTTCCGCATGGTGCTTTTCTGAGACCGGATCATAATAGTCTACCTGAAAGGTTTGCTCCCGGCCGGTTGCATCATTTACCGATTCCTGGGTGTAGGAAGGATAATTAATGAAACCAATTACCTGGTTGGTGCTTTTGGTTTCTTCGGGGTTGCTTTCAAGCTTATATGACAGGGTAAATGTTTTATCGGGCTTATTAAAAGTTCTCTGGTAATCGAGCGATCCGGTAAGTGTTCCAAATTTACCGCGGTTGCCCCAGTCCGACTCCAACTGGCGCGAAGTTTCAAATGCGGAATTGCTGTAGCTGGTTTCGGTAATCCCTGAATTCCTGTATGAACCCTGATAACCCCAAAAGGATAAGCTTATCAGGTTCAGGCTGTCTATTTCATAGCTTCCTTCACCTGAAAAACCACCCGAATATCCAGAGTACTTGCTGAATCCTTCCGACAAGGAGTGGGAATATTCATCGCTCTGAAAGTTATCCCTGGTGTTTTCAAATTCAGATTTTGGCTGCTTGTATTCACTGGCATAGTAACGGGCAGAAAAGCTGACCTTTTTTATTTTTACCGCCAGATAGGCGCTGCCATTTATGCTTCCCCGGGTATCTATACCGGTGCTTAGACTGGCATTGTAACCATTCAGGGATTTTTTATTGGTTATAATATTGATAATCCCTGCAACGCCCTCTGCATCATACTTAGATGAGGGATTGGTAATTACTTCTATATCTTTGATGGTATTTGCCGGAAGGCTTTTCAGAACCTCCTTCAGGTTATTGGACATCATCGACGAGCTTTTACCATCTACCAGCACCTTAAAATTGGATTGTCCGTTTAGCGTAATGTTTTCTTCCCCGTCAACAGTGATCAGGGGAACTTTCGAAAGCATTTCGAGTGTGTTGTTGGTTTTAGATTCAGGGTCTGATTCTATGCTGTAAACCAGCTTATCCACTTCGATTTTCACCAGAGGTTTCTGGGCAGTAACGGTCACAGCCTGTAATTCTGTACCTTCTTCGAGATTAAGTTTTCCCAGGTTTGTAGTAGTTTCTACAATGGTTACCGGTATTTGCATTTGCCTGAATCCCACAGCAGAAGCGGTAAGTGTGTAGTCAGCAGCCCTGTCTGCAGTAATCTTAAAATTACCTGCGGCATCACAGGCCAGCATCTTCTTGATTTGCAAGCTGTCGTTTGCAAGGATAACAGTGGCATAAGGAACAGTATTGCCCGATCCCTTTTCAACGATTTGTCCTTTGATTGTATAAACATTTTTCTCCTGGGCGAATAACGGTAATGCTGTGAGGAGACACAACAATACCACTTGGAGGTATTTCATGAAATGATAAGGTTTATGTTGTCTGAATAATCCGGCGTTCCGGATGTATAATCTTGATCAGTACAAAACTAACTTATTATTTTTTGCTTTATTGCCGGAATAGCCGAAAATTATCCGGGCTTTTATTATTACCGTTATAAAAGGGTTTTAAGCGTTGTGACGGCGAATTGATTGATTTTGCTGGTGAAAGTTCGGCTTGGGTTCCGCCGGGTAGAACCTCAGCCTAACTCCTTCTCCGGATTGAAGTCCTGCATGATATGAAAACGCTGGAATTTCAATGGGTGAACCCCTGCCACATATTTGCAAAACAAAATTAATTTTTAACTTTGCCCTCCAGCCCGTTTTAAATGGTCTCTTGGCCGAGGGGTTAGGCAGCGGTCTGCAAAACCGCGTACGGCGGTTCAAATCCGCCAGAGACCTCAAAGAA
>CAZYDI010000217.1:0-2965 GCA_964646255.1 uncultured Bacteroidales bacterium | reverse complement strand
ACCTGTTGCCGAAAAAACACCGGTTAAAATCCCAGGGGTAATTCCTTACACCATGAATCCGTTTATTTCTTCCGGATAATTGCATTATTTTTATGGGTTCAAAACGTCTTTTTCTATGATCCGATTTTTCGCATTGTTGTATAGCTTAATGGCAGGTGTGCTGGTGCTGTATTCATGCGATGCGGCGGGGTCTGTGCCCAATTCCACGGCCATCCGTTGTGGTGCCGATCAGGTTGAAAAGTATTTTCCGCTTATCCGGGGCAGGCAAGTGGCATTGGTTGCCAACCATACATCCCTCATAGGCAATACCCATCTGGCTGATTCTATGGTTAGTTCCGGAATTTTGCTGAAGAAGATATTCAGTCCGGAACATGGATTAACCGGACAAGCCGGGGCCGGTGATCTCATTAGCGATGGCACCTATGGCAATACAGGCATACCGATAGTCAGCCTGTACGGAAAGAAAAAGAAACCGGCACCCGATGATCTGAAGGGCATTGATGTAGTAGTATTCGATATGCAGGACGTGGGCGTTCGTTTTTATACCTACATTTCCACTCTTCACTATATTATGGAGGCTTGTGCTGAAAACGCAAAGCCATTGATCATTCTCGACCGCCCTAATCCGTTGGGCCATTTTGTGGATGGTCCTTTGCTGGAACCCTCACATCAATCCTTTGTCGGAATGCATCCCATTCCCGTTGTATATGGTATGACCATAGGTGAACTGGCCAACATGATCAACGGCGAAGGATGGCTGGCAGGTGGTATAAAGTGCTCATTGAGCGTTATAACTTGCCGGAACTACAGTCACGATTCATTGTACAGTTTGCTGGTAAACCCTTCACCCAACCTTAATTCAATGGAAGCGGTATATTTATATCCTTCGCTGTGCTTTTTCGAGGGTACCATCATGAGCCTGGGAAGAGGCACTGAATTCCCTTTCCGGGTGTTCGGACATCCGGATTATCCCGACACAACCTTTTTCTTTCTACCAAAACCCAACATGGCCAACAAGGCTCCTCTGTTTGCCAATCAAACCTGCTACGGCACAAATTTGCAAATGCTCACGATACAACAACTCAGCATGATGAAGGAGATCAATTTAAGCTGGATTATCGATACGTATCATGCCATGGGAAACAACGAACGCTTTTTTACCCCATTTTTCGATAAGCTTGCAGGAACCTCCGGCCTGAGGAAACAGATCATTGCAGGGAAACCTGAAGCAGAGATTCGCAAAACCTGGAAGCCCGGCCTGGAAAAGTATATGGTATTACGTGCAAAGTATTTACTGTATGACGATTTCAGGTAGACCAATATCACAAGCAGTTGAAGAGCATATCGTTGTTAATGGCCATTGCAGCCTTTCAGTAAGGTTTTATCCGAGGCCGGAATCGGAGACAATCATACTGTTGCACGGAGGCCCTGGTGTGCCCGATGAAATGACCGAGGTGAGGGAGATCCTTGCTGAAAAATTGCAGGTAATCACTTTTGACCAGCGGGGAATCGGAATGAAGGACGCGGATGGGTTAGGTTTTGGCATATCCGATTTTATCAGCGATATCAATTGCATAACCGATTATTTTAACGTGGAAAAGTTCCACCTGTTCGGACACTCCTGGGGTGGCCTGTATGCACAACTGTATGCACACGATTATCCACAACGCGTTTTAAGCCTGTTTTTATGCAGTCCTGCTTCAGGAACCGGCAAACAATGGGAGCAAACGGAACATGAGGTTTTTCAATACAACAAAAAGCGGTCCACCCTGGCTGAATGGATTGGCATGGGTTTCAACGCTGCCATGGGCCTTATGGGCAGCAAGCAGGCTTACCGTAGGTTATTCAGGCAGATCATCATCAACTACCACAAAGGATATGGCATTGAACCGCCTGATGAGGAAAAACTGGCTCGGATCAACTCCAGGGCCGGCACCAAAACCCGGTTGGCCATTAAGAAACATCCTTCGTTGGGGGTATTTGGTAAAACGCCTTACCCGGTGATCATAACATACGGACAATATGATGCCTATGGCACAAGCCGGCAATGGGTAATCGACCGTTTTCCAGGTGCACAGCTCACCATCATTCCCAACTCTGGTCACACACCCTGGAAACACAACTGGCAAGCCTTTCAATCAATTCTTTCAGATTTCTTTAATCACTGACCTGCCATTGCATAGCTATGGATCGGTGATATAAATCACCTTAAAACTGCCACCCCGCCGGGGTGTACCGTAAATTATTTATTAAACTCATCCACCATTTTATCAAATATCTCCCTGTCGTTCAGGTCGGTGAGGTCGGTGGGGGATTTATCATCGACCGGGTTTACCTGTTCAGGATTTTCTAACGGCTGATGCCGGTAGATGCTCCATTTTCCCTGGTGGTACTCCAAAGCAGTCATGTTTTCAACCCAGTCGCCGGAATTCAGATACATAATGTTCCCTGTTTTGGGAATAATGATCTCTCTTATGTCGGGATGGTGAATATGTCCGACAACAATGGCCTGATATCCTTTTTTAATGGCCAGGGAAGCTGCTGTGTTTTCAAAATCGCCGATGTATTTGACAGCCTGTTTGACATTTTCCTTGATTTTTTTGGAAAATGAAACCTTGCCCAGCCCAAAGATACGGCTGATAAAATTCAGGAATACATTGATTATTATCAACATACCATAACCGGCTGATCCCAGTTTGGCCAGCCATTTGTTGTTGTGCAGTACCAGGTCGAATACATCGCCATGGAAAAACCAGGTTTTCCGGCCGTTCAGGTCCATTTCGAATTTGTTCAGGATATCGATATTGCCCACATCCAGTCCTGCAAATTTACGCAGTGTTTCATCATGATTGCCCGTGATGTAATGAACCTGGCTTCCCTTGGCTGCAAAGTTGAGGATGGTTTTTACCACCTTCATGTGTGCATCGGGCCAGTAGCGCTTGCGGAACTGCCAGAAGTCGATGAT
>CAZYDI010000216.1:0-3027 GCA_964646255.1 uncultured Bacteroidales bacterium | reverse complement strand
ACCTCGATTTTTACGGGTTAATCATCGAATCGCATTGCAACCCCGAAAAGGCCCTAAGCGATGCTCAGCAACAGCTTACACCTGAAAGCCTTAATAAGTTATTGGGAAGAATAGTAATGCGTACAGCAACCATTCAAAATAATGTCCTGCTTAGTACCCTCGAAGACCTAAGGCATGAAATTGACCAGTACGATGATAAGCTGATGGAAATCTTTGAGCACCGCATGGCAGTTTCAAGGAAAATCGGGGAATATAAAAAGCAAAACAACATTACCATTCTGCAAACCAGGAGATGGGACGAAATATTGAGGGATAAAATAAACCAGGCTGCCCAGAAAGGTTTGAGTGAAGAATTTATTGTGAAAATCTTCAGGGCAATCCACGAAGAATCCATAAACCATCAAACCAGGGTAATGAACGGCTAAACCATGCAAACGATTACCATAAAAACCGGTTCTGCCGATTCAACCATTGTTATCGGCGAACGCCTTTCCAACCTGCAATCTTATCTCCCTCCGGGCAAAACAATTGTTATAACCGACCACCAGATAAACAGGATGTATAACGATCGTTTCTTTTCATTACCGGTAATATCAATTGGTCAGGGTGAAAAGCATAAAACCCTGCAAACCATCGAAGCGATATTGGATAAATTGGTTGAATTTGAAGCCGACCGTTCCACCTATATTGTAGCCATTGGCGGTGGTATAGTTTGTGATGTGGCAGGCTTTGCCGCATCCATTTATATGCGGGGCTTACGCTATGGTTTTGTTTCCACTACCCTGCTTTCACAGGTTGATGCAAGCGTTGGCGGAAAAAACGGGATTAATTTCAGGGGGTATAAGAATATGGTAGGTGTATTTAATCAACCCGAATTTGTAATTGCTGACATTGATATGCTCAATACACTGGAAGAGCGTGAATACAGGTCGGGATTTGCTGAAATTATCAAAGCCGCGGCCATTCAGAGTGAACCCCTGTTTTCGTATCTTGAAAGCAATTGCCAGCGCGCATTAAAAAAAGATCCTGAAGTTCTTGAGCATATTATTTGTGAATCAGTGAAGATAAAGGCCCGGATTGTGGAATTAGACGAAAAAGAGTCCGGTGAACGTAAAAAACTAAATTTTGGTCATACATTTGCCCATTCAATCGAACACAATACCGGAATGTTGCACGGTGAGGCGGTTAGTATTGGAATGGCCCTGGCTTCAAGCCTTTCAGTTGATTCAGGTTTGTTAAGCTTACCTGAACATAAACGACTGGTTGACCTTATTAAGCGTTTTCAACTACCCGTGGAATTAACGGTTGACAAGAAAAAATTGGTTGCTTCCATGCAGAAAGACAAAAAAAGGCAGGGCGAGGATATTCACATGATCTTTATTGATCGCATTGGAAATGCACTGATTAAAAAAATTCCCATTAAACAACTTGAAAATCTGAATCATGATTTGCGCTAGTATTGCTGAAAAAGATGTTGAAAAATGCCTGTCCTTTATTGAAAAGGTAGAAATGGCCGAGATTCGAATTGACCTTACTGAGTATACCAATGATGAGATTAAGAAAGTGTTTTCCGCAAAGAAGAAACTCATTGCTACTTGCCGCCCCTGTAAAATAAAGGATTCGGAACGAAAAGAAGCCCTCCTCACGGCCATTGCATCCGGAGCCACTTACGTGGATATCGAATATGAAGCGACACCCGAGTATAAGAATGAGCTCATCGATTATGCCCATAAACACCAGTGTGATGTAATTATCTCATACCACAATTATGAACGTACCCCCGAACTTGATGAACTCGAAAAAATTGTTGAAAATTGCTATAAACAGGGTGCCGACCTTGCCAAAATTGCCACCCATGTTAACATGAACCGTGATAACTCAAAAATATTATCACTATACAAAGCACCGGGCCGTTTGGTTGCTGTCGGGATGGGCGACCTTGGAAGAATAAGCCGGATTGTGGCTCCGTTTTTGGGTGCAGAATTTACCTATGCCTCAATGGATGAAAGTTCTACCAGCGCTCCCGGACAAATCAGTTATGAAAAACTGAACCAGTTCATTTTAGAGATTCAAGAAATATGATCCCATGAATACTTTTGGAAAAGCATTTAGGGTAAGCATATTCGGCGAATCGCACGGAACAAACGTAGGGATAACCATCGACGGATGCCCTGCCGGATTACCCCTTGTATTTAACGATTTTGTGAACGATTTCAACCGCCGTAAAAGTGGGGGGAAAGGAACCACTCCCAGGATTGAGGCCGACATTCCCCGGATAATTACCGGTGTATTTAATGACCATACCACAGGAGCGCCTATAACCATTGTGTTCGATAACAACAATACCAGGTCACGCGACTACACCAAACTGCGCGAAACGCCCAGGCCGGGTCATGCCGACTTTACCGCCATGAAAAAATACGGAGGCTTTGAAGATTATCGCGGAGGCGGTCACTTTTCGGGCAGGCTCACCCTGGGCCTCGTTGCGGCTGGAGTTATTGCCAAAAAACTAATATCTCCTGCCCTTGTGAGCACAGAAATTCTGGAAGCAGGTGGAAATCCAAACATAGAAGAGGCCATCGATATAGCGGTAGAGAAAAGAGACTCCATTGGTGGAATTGTTGAATGCAGGGTTACCGGGATGCCGGTTGGCTTGGGAGAACCGTTTTTCGATCCTGTTGAATCATTAATAAGCCACATTGTTTTTGCCATACCCGCAATTAAGGGCATTGAATTCGGTTCGGGCTTTTCAGCAGCGCGTATGTGGGGAAGCGAACACAATGACAAACTGATTTCTGAAAATGGCAAAACTGCTACCAATCATGCCGGAGGAATTAACGGTGGCATTTCCAACGGAAACGACCTGGTATTCAGGGTTGCGGTAAAACCTACATCAAGCACACACCAGGTACAAAGAACCATCAATTTGGTTACCGGACAAATGGTTGACCTTGAAATAGAAGGCCGGCATGACACCTGCATCACGCTTCGGGTTCCGGTTGTTGTGGAATGTGCCACAGCGATAGT
>CAZYDI010000215.1:0-3058 GCA_964646255.1 uncultured Bacteroidales bacterium | reverse complement strand
TCTTTCTCTATGTGATATTCATTTCTGCTTGCTGATGACCGGGAAACCAGTTCGCCTAGAAATCCTGCCGTGAAAAGCTGCATTCCGATAATCATGGATGTAAGCGCGATGTAAAAATACGGGCTGTCGGTTATCAATTTGGATGGTATTTGGTTGGCAACAGATAATAATTTTACCACACCCAAATACATTGCCATTACCAGCCCGATAAAAAACATCAGTGAACCCAGCAAGCCAAAAAAATGCATTGGCCTTTTACCAAAGCGTGAAATAAATGAAATGGACAGTAAATCGAGATATCCGTTGATAAATCTTTCCAGTCCGAATTTTGTTTTACCAAACTGACGTTTTCTGTGTTGTACCACTTTTTCACCAATGGTGGCGAAGCCTGACTTCTTTGCAATGATCGGGATATAACGGTGCATTTCACCATAAACTTCAATGGCTTTAACAACTTCATTACGGTAGGCTTTGAGGCCGCAGTTAAAGTCATGCAGCTTTATGCCGCTGAAAATCCGTGCAGTCCAATTGAAAAGCTTACTGGGTATGTTTTTGGTGAAAGTATTATCGTATCTCTTTTTTTTCCATCCTGAAACCAGATCATAGCCTTCATTACGAATCATCGCATAGAGTCCTGGAATTTCATCGGGACTATCCTGTAAATCGGCATCCATGGTAATAACCACATCGCCTTTAGCTACAAGAAAAGCACAATGCAATGCAGCTGATTTTCCATAGTTCCGCCGGAATTTGATTCCTTTAACGGAAGGGTTTCTTTTGGCAAGTTGTTCAATAATATTCCAGGATCCGTCATTGCTACCATCATCAACCATGATTATTTCGTAAGCAAAATTATTTTCCTTCATCACACGGTTGATCCATTCTTCCAGCACAGGCAGCGACTCGGCTTCATTTAAAAGCGGTACAACAACAGTAATATCAGTGGTCATCGGGCAGAAATTGAAACGTATTTTTTGAATTACATCACCGGGTTGCGGCTTTTTTTGGTAAATGCAGCGATAATGAGCGATAAAATTGTACCAATAATAGCAGAAGAAAAGAATCCTTTTATTGCATCTTTAGCCGGAGAACTTGAAGCTTTTTGTGCATCAATCCTGTTCATAGCCTCCTCTATTTGGGCATCAGGCACACCTTTACTGTTCATCCACTCATAGGTGGAGTTTTTTGTGGCTTCCAAAACGCGGTTGGTGTAATCAGGATCGATAACAGTGGTGAATATCAGGTTGTAAATGATTCCGATAATGCTTGAAACTACGACAATGCATAATCCTACCAAAAAAGCCTGCCCATAGGTAATTGAACCGCCAAGGACCTTATCCCGGTAATTTTTCATTCCAGCAGAGAGGAAAACAATAGTAACAACAAGGCTAATGATAAGAACGAGAAACATCCTTGAAAAGCTGGTGGGCATATATCCCAGGATATACATTAATACAGATATAATAATGGATATCACACCAAGAATAGCACCATAGGTAAGGGTAAACTGCAGAAGTGAAGTTTTCTTTTCCATTTTATTAGTTTTAGATGTTATTGGACAAAAATAAGTAAATTCTACTGAGTTAATCCGTAACTATCCTTTGTAATTTTAAGAAAAGTTAATAGTTTTGCACCGCCGGGTAAGTCTCATACGGCCAGCTCCTACTGAATTCCCCCAGGTTCGGAAGGAAGCAAGGGTAGGTGGTCGTAGCGGCGCGATATGATAAGCTTACCCGGTTTTTTTATTTTCTGCTTCTTATTACCTCTTCCGGAGCCTGCACCAATTCCACGAGTACACCCTCACTGCAGACAGGAAATTCTTCATTACCTTTAGGATGGATGAAACAAACATCATAACCGGCTGCACCTTTGCGAATTCCACCCGGAGTGAATCTGACGCCTTGTTGAGTAAGCCATTCAACAGCCCTGGGGAGATCATCAATCCATAATCCTATATGGTTAAGCTTAGGTTCATGCACTTTGGGTGATTTTTCCGGGTCGATGGGTTGCATAATATCAATTTCCACAGCATAGGCACCTTCACCAATTCTCAGGATATCCTCATCCACATTTTCTTTTTCACTTTTAAAGGTGCCTGTTTTTTCGAGCCCCATCATATTTACCCAAAAATTCTCAAGTTTGGTTTTTGATTCGTTCCCAATGGCAATCTGTTGTATTCCTAATACTTTAAATGGACGCATAATGATCGTTTTTTTATTTAACGCCACGAAAATAAGTAATAAATGCGTTAATTTTCCGGTCTTATAAATTTTTTGAACTTAGAGGAATAATAGGTCATCAGCAATCCAATTGAATCAATGAAAAGAATTATCAATTTTCTTCTTCGCATAGTTCCCCGTCCATGGCTAATCAGGTTTAGCCTTATTTTTATGAGATTTGCAGCGTTGTTTTACAAGGGCAACAATGTAGAATGCCCGGTTTGTGGCGGCAGGTTCAGGGGTTTTTTGCCGTATGGATATAACAAGGCAAGGGAAAATGCATTATGTCCGCAATGTTTGTCTTTGGAGCGTCATCGCCTGATGTGGTTGTATTTGAAAAGAAGAACACGCTTATTTTCAGATCATTTGAGTGTATTGCATATTGCGCCGGAACAATGTTTTCATTCACGATTCAAAAAGCTTGAGAATATTAAGTACACAACAGCTGACCTTGAATCGCCCCTGGCAGATGTAAAGCTTGATGTTCAGCAAATGCCTTTTCAGGACGATCAATTTGACGTGGTAATTTGCAATCATGTATTGGAGCATGTTCCTGATGACAGGAAAGCCATAAAGGAAATATTCAGGGTATTAAAACGCGGTGGGTTTGCCATTTTACTGGTTCCGCTCAATTTCAGTATGGAAAAAACCCATGAAGATCCTTCAATTACCAGTGCCGAAGACCGTCAGCGTGAATTCAGGCAGAAAGACCATTTCAGGCTATACGGAAAGGATTACCTGGAGCGAATTATACAAGCAGGGTTTGTTATTGGTGAGGAAAATTTCATCCAAAGCATCTCCGAAGAGGAACGCATTCGTTATTGCCTGCCAAAGATGGA
>CAZYDI010000214.1:0-3071 GCA_964646255.1 uncultured Bacteroidales bacterium | reverse complement strand
TTCTGAAAAAACTAATGTCACAAATTCCAATTCCCGTTGTGGTGATATCAAGCCTAACGGCAAAAGGGAGTGACCTTGCCATGAAATCGCTTGAATATGGTGCGGTTGAGGTAATCTGTAAACCCAAAATGGCCACACATGAATTTTTTGAAGAATCCAGAATACTCATTTGTGACACCATAAAAGCTGCAGCACAGGCTAAAATACAGACCAACAGGAAAATTATTCCTGATGTGCCGCCAAAACTTTCGGCAGACGAAATACTTGAAATCAATCGAAACACGGCAATAAAAAACACTACTGAAAAATTTATTGCTATTGGGGCATCAACTGGCGGTACCCAGGCGATTGAACAATTTCTTAAAGCAATGCCTCCGGATTGCCCGGGAATTGTTATCGTTCAACACATGCCCGAGGTATTCACGCGATCCTTTGCTGAACGGTTGAATAACGTGTGCAAAATTTTTGTTAAGGAAGGAATTCCCGGTGAGCTTATCGCTCCAGGAAAAGCCATAATTGCTCCGGGAAACCGGCATATGCTGGTATCCAAAACCGGCGCCAGGTATCTTGTTCAAATCAATGACGGTCCGCTGGTAAACCGTCACCGTCCTTCGGTAGATGTATTGTTTCGTTCAGTTGCCAATTGCGCAGGTCCGAATGCTATAGGAATCATTATGACAGGCATGGGCGATGACGGCGCAAGAGGTTTGCTGGAAATGAAGCAGGCCGGAGCGCATACAATAGCACAGAGTGAAGAAAGTTGTGTTGTTTTTGGAATGCCCAAAGTGGCCATTCAGATGAATGCAGCATCAACCATACTACCATTGAATGAAATGGCAAAGTATACCTATTTAAAATTTAAAGATTAAATAATAAAAACCCTGAAAGGTATTACGATTTGAGAATTGGGGTGAGGCTTAATTTAATCTATAACCTTGCGTTTTTTATCATTATAGCCATGTTGGGATGGTATACCATAACGTCACAGCGCAATCAAATTATAAAAGAAACCGACTCACGAATGATTGAACAGGTGAATGACCTTACGGCTGTTATTAACGAGCAGGTAAGCGAAAGCCAGGCTATTACAGAAAATGCTTTAAAGGTATTTGAACACATTGCATTACAGGAGGGCCGATTTGCCTCCACAGGTCAATCCGTTACCGTTCAGGCAAAAAATCAGGAAACGCAGCAAACTTCTGAAACCCTTTTAAAAAGGTTAACACTCGGAGGAAAAATTATATACAACAGCACAGAACTCGTTGATAAAATGAATGAGCTAAATGGTGTGGTCGCCAGCTTTTTACAAAAAATTCCCGAAGGATACATCAGGATATCAACCAATATTAAACAAGCCGATGGATCAAGGGCATTAAACACGTATATACCTGCAAGTTCACCGGTAGCAAAAGCGCTTAACAACGGTGAAACATATTATGGCAGGGCAATTATCCTGGGTGAGTGGCACCTTACAGCGTATAAACCTTTTAAACTGGACGACGGATCAATCATTGTGCTCTTTACAGGAATAAATGAAAAGAAAATGGAGTCGCTGAGGTCAATTTTCAGCAATAAGAAATACTTTACAAGCGGCTATCCATACCTTGTTGGAAGTGAAGGAAAATTGGTTATTCATCCCACTTCTGAAGGCAAAAGCATAAAAGAGGAAGACTATTTTAAAAACATGACCGCTGATGAAGAATCCCATAAGATGAAGTATGAATATGAGGGCGATACAAAACTGCAGTATTATAAATATATTAAGGCAATTGATGCTTACGTTTCGGTAACCCTTTATCAGCATGAATTAATGCAGGTAGTAAACCGGGTTACCTATGCCATAATATTTATTGTCGTCATTGGAATCCTGGTATTTCTTTTTATTAATAATCTCATTAGCCGGGCAATTACCAAAGCGCTTAAAAAAGGTGTTGATTTTGCCAAACGCATTGCGCAAGGCGATCTCACCGCGGAGTTGAAAATCGATCAGAAAGATGAAATAGGGGAATTGGCAGAAGCCCTTTCGGGAATGGCCACAAAGCTTAAGGAAATAGTAATTAATATACGAAATGGCGCTGAAAGCATAACCTCAGCAAGTATTCAGATTAGCAACGGATCGCAGCAATTATCTCAGGGGGCTACGGAACAGGCTTCTTCAACGGAAGAAATATCCTCCTCAATGGAAGAAATGGTAAGCAATATTCAGCAAAATACAGAAAACGCCAAGCAAACCGAGAGTATTTCAGGTAACGCCACAGAAAGTATGGTGGATATGAGCAGGATAGGAGCCGAAAGCTTTGATTCCATTCGCGTCATAGCCGAGAAAATTACCATTATAAACGACATCGCATTCCAGACCAATTTGTTGGCCTTAAATGCAGCAGTTGAAGCTGCAAGGGCCGGAGAACATGGGCGGGGGTTTGCCGTTGTGGCTGCTGAGGTGAGAAAACTGGCAGAACGGAGCAAACTGGCTGCAGATGAAATACAAAACCTTTCCAAAAGCAGTCTCAAAATAACTGAAAAAACACGAGAATCGCTCGAAACATTGGTTCCCGAAATTAAGAAAACCTCCCAACTGGTGCAGGAAATAGCGGCTGCCAGTATAGAGCAGAATTCAGGTGCCGACCAAATCAACAGCGCAATACAGCAGCTAAACATTATCACCCAGCAAAATGCTGCTGCTTCGGAAGAAATGGCCACAAGTGCGGAGGAACTTACAGCGCAGGCAGAAAGTTTAAAAGACGCGGTTTCTTACTTTCATACAGGAGAAGTCAGAAGCTATCAGGAATTCATTAAATCAAAACAAGACCATGGTGATATCGGAAAAAAGAGAACTTCCCATGGTGTGGCCGAAAAAGTAAAAGCGGTAATCCGTGAAGAGCTGCAAAATAAAACGAAAAGCACGTCCACTGAAGCTGATTTTGATACGTTTTAACCAATAATCAACTTGCGCATCAACTGCGCGAATTCGTATGAACAGGTAAATCATCGGTTATTAACAATTGTTGATAACCGGTGTGTATATTACGTTTATATATACGAAGATAAAACCGACCATCACCCTCTTTTCT
>CAZYDI010000213.1:0-3074 GCA_964646255.1 uncultured Bacteroidales bacterium | reverse complement strand
CTCGAACAGGCAACCCGCAATTAATTTCTTTATACATCTTGTTTTATGAAGTGTCGAACAATTTGTGTTTCCTTGTTGTTCATAACTATATGACTAATTAGCCCTGATCGATGCCCAAAAGTATTCTTATTATTGATGATGATCGTGATATTTGCCTGTTATTGAGCAGATTTTTAAAGAAAAATGGTTATGAAACCGATACTGCCTTCACTGCATCCGGTGGCTTAAACAAGTTTAAAGACAAACTTTTTGATGTGGTTATATGCGATTACCGGCTTGGTGACAAAAGTGGCAAAGAGGTATTACTCGAGATAAAAAAAATAAAAAATGATACCATTGTGCTCATCATTACCGGATATTCGCATATTAAAACTGCAGTCGACATAATAAAATCAGGTGCATACGATTATATAACCAAACCGCTCATAACCGACGAAGTGCTCAATATTCTAGACCATGCATTTAAGTCATTAGAATCAAAGCGCGAACCTGTTCATTCAGGCTCCCCGGTATCCCACAGCAAAATTACTACCGTCAGCAATAATCAATACATTACCGGACAGTCAAAGGTTATCAGGGATATATATCACCAGATAGATATTGTAGCACCAACAGATTACAGTGTAATCATTTATGGCGAGACAGGTACCGGCAAAGAAGTTATTGCCCGCACCATTCATGAAAAGAGCAAGCGCAGCAAGAATCCGTTTGTCGCCATTGATTGTGGCACCATATCAAACGAACTTGCAGGTAGTGCGTTGTTTGGTCATGTGAAAGGAGCTTATACCGGTGCTTTGTTTGACAAGGACGGCTATTTTGAACTGGCCAACACCGGGACTATTTTCCTTGATGAAATTTCCAATTTGTCATATGAAACGCAGGCGGCGCTTCTTAGGGTAATTCAGGAACGCAAGTTTGAAAAGGTAGGCGGAACAAAACAAATTGATCTTGACATCCGCGTAATTGTTGCATCAAACGATAGCCTGCAGGATGCTTACCAAAACGGCAAGTTTCGCGAAGATTTATACCACAGGTTTAATGAATTCACCATTAACCTGCCTGCCTTACGCAACAGAAAAGAAGACATACCCCTTTTTGCTGATTTTTTTCTGCAGGAAAGCAACCGGGAATTAAGCAAGAATGTTGAAGGATTCGAACCTGAGGTAACTGAAAGATTCATTCAGTATTCCTGGCCCGGTAACTTGCGGGAATGCCGCAATGTTGTAAGAAGAGCCGTTTTGCTGACATCAGCAAAATTGATTTCAACACAATCCCTGCCCCCCGAAATTGCCAATCCGGTTCTGTACAAGGCAACGGGTGACTCTGCCATGCTGCAGGATAATTCCAATGCTCTCAAAAAAGACCTGAAAAATGTATCCACCAAAGCTGAATTTGAAACCATTATGAACGTGCTGAAAGAAGTGAACTTCAATAAAAGCAAGGCAGCTGAAATACTCAATATAGATAGAAAAACCCTGTACAACAAAATAAAGAATTACGAAAAGACCATTTCGTGATTATAATCCGCTGAGAACTTACTGAAGTGGGAAAATTTTGCCTCATTTTATGGCATTTTGGTGCCATTTATACCCACAGATCTTAAACAAACCAATTATTACAACAATAGCCCCAATGTTTGGCACGATTTTGCCAATGATTAAAAGAAAAGCTTATGGCTGCCAAGAAGAAAGAATACCATTGGGGATCACGGTTAAGGAAGATTTTCATCCCCCTGATCTTTTTGCTGGTAATCATTGTCGCTTGCCGCATTGCCCTGCCTGATATCGTTTTGAAATATACGAACAAGACCTTAAAGAATCTGGATGAATATACCGGAAGCATCGAAGAAATAGATATCCGGCTATACCGCGGAGCCTATATTATAAGGGATATATATATCGACAAGCGCGAGGAAGATGGCAAAAAAGATAGGGTGCCATTTTTCACTGCTAAGGAAGTTGATTTGTCGGTTGACTGGAGATCGCTTTTCAGGGGAAAAATTGTCGGAAAGATTAATGTCGTCGAACCTGTCGTTAATTATACAAGTGAATTGCAAACTGACAAAGAAATAGAATCAGACACAGCCGATTTCAGAGAGATCCTGAAATCAATGATGCCTCTTACCGTAAACAGGTTCGAAATCCAAAACGGGCAAATCCATTACATCGATATCAATACCAATCCAATGATTGATATTGCCATGAAAGATATCAATATAGTGGCCACCAACCTTACCAACGTAGAGAAAAATAAGGATGAACTGCTGCCGGCCAGTGTGCAGGCATCGGCCACTGCTTATGGCGGATATTTTACCCTTGATATCCGGTTAAACCCGCTTATTAAACAACCCACCTTTGAGTTTAGCGCTGAATTAAAGGACATGGATCTGACAGCGGTAAATGACTTTTTCAGAACCTATGGCAATATTGAGGTTGAACAGGGAAAATTCAGCATATTTACTGAATTTGCGGGCAAAGAAGGCAGCTTTGGAGGCTATGTAAAACCATTTATTAATGACTTTAAGGTTGACAAATGGAAAGAAAATGATGATCTCAAGCAGCGAATGTGGGAAGTGTTTGTAGGCACAGCCATGAAGGTACTTGAAAATCCCGAAACCGACCAGGTGGCTACCAAGATTCCTTTCTCCGGAGAATTTGATGATCCCGACATCAATTCATGGAAAGCGATACATTACGTGTTACGCAACGCTTTTGTCCAGGCGCTAAGGCCTGCAATCGAGAATTCTATAACAGTAAACAAATTAGAGGAAGACTCCAAAAAGACATTGCTTGAAAAGGTATTTGGAGACAAGGAGAAATAGCCTGATGGTCTGATGTCTGGAATTCATAATTCATAATTCATCATTTTAATGGCAGTCCATGCCCTCCATAACAAGGGTTTATCGGATAATGTCATGGAACCTTCGGCATGTGCTGTTGCCAGCCATCTCCCGTTTTGTTCCATTTGAACGGCATTGAACAGCTCAGAGCGCATTGGCGGATCTCCGCCATTTAAATTAAAGGCCTGATCGCTTTCTTTGAAAGGTAGTTTTAACCGGTTTAAGAAATTGGTTG
>CAZYDI010000212.1:0-3094 GCA_964646255.1 uncultured Bacteroidales bacterium | reverse complement strand
GGACGGCTTGTACAAACCTGGCCAAAATCAATAACACACCTTCCGCCGATGATGGATTACAACATACGAAACGGAAGAACCTATATGTATTATAAGGAAACTCCCCTGTTCCCCTTTGGGTATGGCTTAAGTTATTCAACGTTTACCTATGCTGACCTGAAGTTTGCTGCGCCATTCTTACCTGAAGACGGCCAGATAAAGATCACCTTCGATGTAAAAAACAATGGTACAATGGATGGAGATGAGGTGGTTCAGTTGTATATCAGGTACCCGGAATCGAAAGTAGAGCGACCGGCAATTCAGTTAAAGGGCTTTAACAGGGTATTTATCAAAGCCGGAGAAACAAAAAATATAACCATGTTCCTAAAAGCCTCTGACCTCGGCTACTGGGACGAAAAGACCGGGTCATTCAGAACCGAAACCGGTAAGATTGAAATATTAATAGGCGCATCATCCCGTGACATAAGACTAAAAAAATCACTTGATGTTGTAAAAAGGATCATTAAAAACTAGATAAATTACACTACCACATAAACCATTGAGAATGAAAAAGACAATTGTATACATTGCATTTGCAGTACTTTTTATGTTTGCTTCATGCAGCAGGTATGAGAAATCCGCAAACGGAATAACCGTGAGGATTAAGAAAAGCAGTGATCAGGCTGCTCAGACTGTTCGTGTGCAGGTGATAGATGACAATATATTCAGGGTATCGGCTATTCCCTCCGGTAAGTTTTCAAATCAACCCAGCCTGGTAGCGATCGAACCCGATTCGGCATATAGCAACTGGAGTATACAGGAAGGTCAGGATAGCTTGAGAATAGTGACCGGTTCTACCATAGCTCATATTTCATTGAAAACCGGAGTGGTCTCATTCACCGATACCAAAGGTGATTTTATCATGGGTGAGGCAGCCAATGGAAGGTTTTTTAAAGATACAACGATAGACGGAACAAAAGGATTCACCGTGCAACAGGTTTTTGACTCACCTGATGATGAAGCCATTTATGGTTTAGGACAACATCAATCTGAAGAAATGAATTACAAAGGCCGGAATGAAGTATTGTTTCAATACAATACCAAAGTTTCCATGCCCTTTATCGTATCAACAAAAAACTATGGAATTCTTTGGGATAATTACTCCTTATCAAGATATGGTAACCCGAACGATTTCAAGCAAATTTCTACCTTCAGGCTATACGATAAAAAGGGAGCTGAAGGAGCCCTAACCGCCACATATTACACAGGCGGTGACACCTCTGCTGTTTTCATTGAGCGCAGGGAAAGCGAAATCAACTATGAGAACCTCGAAACAGTGAAAAATTTCCCTGATAAATTTCCTTTTAACGGGTCGATGATTACATGGGAAGGGGATATTGAAGCGCTGGAGGATGGCACACACTGGTTCGGGCTATATTATGCAGGCTACACCCGCATATGGGTTGATGGCGAACTGAAGGCTGACAAGTGGAGAACAGCATGGAACCCAAACCTTTCCAAATTTGATTTGCAAATGAAAAAAGGCGAAAAGCATCATGTTAAGCTTGAGTGGAAGCCTGATGGCGGAGTATCGTACATTGGATTGCGTGTACTTACACCTGTTGATCCTGAGATACAGAAGAAAGTTTCATTCTGGTCCGAGATGGGTGACCATGTTGATTATTACTTTATACACGGGAACAATATGGATGAAGTGATTTCGGGATATCGCACCATTACCGGAAAAGCCCAGGTGATGCCAAAATGGGCCATGGGATTCTGGCAGAGCCGTGAACGGTATAAAACCCAGGATGAATTACTCTCAACATTCAGGGAGTTCAGAAAAAGAAAAATTCCCATCGACAACATAGTGCTTGATTGGTTTTACTGGGAAGAAGACAATTGGGGAAGCCATGAATTCGACGCCGCCCGTTTTCCCGATCCAAAAGCCATGCTGGATGAAGTTCACCGGCTCAACGGGCATTTGATGATTTCGGTTTGGCCAAAATTTTACCATACTACCGAACATTACAAAGAGTTTGAAAACATGGGCGCCATGTATTTGCAGGCGGTAAAGGATAGTGTTCGCGATTGGGTCGGAAGAGGATATGTGGGATCATTTTATGATGCATACAATCCTGAAGCGAGAAAGCTTTTCTGGAACCAGATGTATGAGCATTTTAACGGAATAGGCATCGATGCATGGTGGATGGACGCATCAGAACCGGATATATTATCGAATGCCAGTATTGAATACCGTAAACAGCTAATGAACCCGACTGCATTGGGACCCTCAGCAAAATATTTCAATGCGTACGCATTAATGAATGCGCAGGGCATTTATGAAGGTTCACGGTCGGCTTACCCTGACCAGCGTGTATTTTTGCTAACACGTTCGGGTTTCCCCGGCCTGCAAAGGTATGCTGCTGCAACCTGGAGCGGTGATATTGCAACGCGCTGGGAAGATATGCTGGCTCAAATTCCTGCAGGAATCAATTATAGTATGTCGGGCAATCCATACTGGACCATGGATATTGGAGGATTCTGCGTTGAGAATCGCTATGTATCTGCAAAAGAAGGCAGTGCAGACCTGGATGAATGGCGCGAATTGAATGCACGCTGGACACAATTTGGGGCATTCGCACCCCTTTACCGCACACATGGTCAGTTCCCGGTAAGAGAAGTATTCAACCTGGCCCCAGAAAGTCATCCTGCCTATAAAACCATTGTTTACTATAATAACCTGCGTTACCGGTTAATGCCTTATGTTTATTCACTGGCAGGTATGTCATGGTTAAATGACTACACCATTATGCGGGGGTTGGCCATGGATTTTGGTAATGATTCCAGGGTGTATAACATAAACGATCAATATATGTTTGGACCTTCACTCATGGTATGTCCCGTATACCAATATAAAGCCAGACAGCGTGAAGTATATTTCCCGGCAGGAGAAGGCTGGTATGACTTTTATACCGGAAAACCAGTCCAGGGAGGTCAATTATTAAGTGTACCTGCTCCGTATGAAAGAATGCCAATGTATGTGAAAGCAGGTTCAATAATTCCGGCAGGTCCCGAAATCGAATTCGCAGCACAGAAGGCTGACCCTGTTGTG
>CAZYDI010000211.1:0-3152 GCA_964646255.1 uncultured Bacteroidales bacterium | reverse complement strand
ACATCATACCCGGACACATGCTAAAAAACATGAGTAAACAATGAAGATATGTTTAAGGAGTTAGATCCTCTGTTACACTCGCAGTTGAGACTGTCCATTGTCTCACTGCTCATGGGGCTTAAATCGGCTACGTTTAATTTTATCGTTGAACAAACCGGTGCTACCAAAGGAAATATTAGTGTGCAATTGAAAAAACTGGCCGAAGCAGGGTATATTGAAATCGACAAGACCTTCAATGAGAATTTTCCGCTTACCACTTGCAAAATTACCGGTAAAGGCAGGGACGCCTTTGAGAAATACGTGGATGCACTCAGGGGCTATATTAGTAATCATTGAATCAGGATGCGATACAAAATAAGGGCCGGGAGTCAGGGTTTTTGCAATTCCCGACTCCCGGCTCCCGGTTTTCCCGTTTTGACGGACAAACCTGGCTAAAATCTTCCGAACTTAAATGTTACCCCTCCTGAAAATCCACGCAGGATATCAGTAGGCACATCATAATCCGTGTCATTAATATCTACATCGGTGGTATAGCGGTAATGGGCGCCTACAGCAAACCTGAAAAACCTGGTTACATTCAATTCAACTTCTATACCTGGTTCAATTATCATAAAGGCATCGGATGCATCCGAGTCCCAACCATCCTCCCATGGATCATCATCATTTTGGCTTACAACGGAAAGGCCTCCTGCTCCAATCAGGATTGGAAATGAAACATGCACAGGGTACTTGGGCAGAATAATCGGTTCAAAGAAGAATCCACCATATCCGCCTGCCAGGCTAATATCCTCCTGGGTAGCCTGATCATATTTGACATCAGTAAAGAATCCTGCTCCACCAATACCAATAGCCATCATATGACCTATGATCATAGCGCCCCTGGCACCAAATTCAAAGGCATCCCTGTTGTCAATTTCTCCATACCGGAACGACAAGGCTCCATAACCGCCAAATGCATTGTCTTTTCCCATCAGGGTTTGTATTTCACCGCTCTTTTTTTCAGGTTCATCATACTGTGCAAAAGTCGGTATGGCTACAGCCACAACAATAATAAATAAGATTAGCTTTTTCATTTTCATTCAAATTATGTGTTTAAACATTTATTTATCTGCGTTAAAATCTGTATTTAAGGCTAATTCCGATACTCTGCAAATACAAGCTGAATATCTGGATGGTTGAATATTCAAAATAGGGTTTAATATCAGCACCGATCAGGAATGGCAAATCCGGAAACCTGTATTCCACACCTATTATGGCATCGAGTCCGAGGAGCGGAGTTAGTTTATGGTCACCAAGATTATATTGTCTTCCCAGTACTCTGTAATTGTCGGTGTACCTCAACCCTACGTGCATACCATATCCGTATTGAAAGAACAAGTTCTCTGAAATATGTCCAAAGGCCGGCTCAAAATGTTCCCTCATCACCGTAATGGTTACCCCTTGTCTGCCTAAGAACAACATGCCTTCCAAAGCTAAATGATCTTCATCAAAAGTCCGGTATGATGCTGTGAAATTATCACCAACGCGAATTCCTGCATCACGGGTGTAATTCTGGGCATACACCAGGCCGGAAGTCATTAAGCCAATTGCCAGCAATAACCTTTTCATAAGCAAATCCTTCTATCGTTCGATTATTTTGCCTGAGCCTGAAATATACCTTTCGATAACCGGATCACCTGAATAATACACTATTCCACTACCGATTATAGAAACATCAAGCGATGTGGAAACCCTTGTGTCTACTACTCCTGAACCGGAAATATGCACAGTGCATACGGTTGTACTGAGCTCTCCCGCTTTTATTTTTCCAGATCCGATAATTTCATATTCTCCCGTTACACAATTGCCTTGTAATTTAATTTCACCCGAACCTTCAATTCTGGAAGAAACCGATTCTGCAAAAACGGTGCAGGTAATTTCTCCTGATCCTGCCAGTTCAACCTCTGCATGATCAGCGGTAAGTTCATCAAATTCTATTTCGCCCGAACCGTTCAGATCAATGGAAATATCTTCTGTATTCAGTTCATAACAATAAATTGAACCCGACCCGTTCAGGGTTAATGCGTTAAGCGCATTGGTTGTTACAATAACCTCGATACGGTGCGAAGGATTTATGCATATACCGTTACGGGTTTCGATGATGAGCTTATCACCTGAAACGTGTGTAACGATCAGGTCCACCAGGTTTTCATCGGTTACAACCTCTGCGGAGCTTTCTAAACCTTCATCTATACGCACATCAAAGTCTCCGTTCACAACAATACGGTCAAAGGATTGCAGCGACCTGGTTTCAACTTTCCTGTCGCCATTGCCGTCAACACAATGGTCAGGGTCCCAGATTTCTTCGCATGATGCAAACAACAATGATATAATAGCGAGGAAGGAAAATGTCAGCTTATAGTTAAAGGTTTTCATAGTATTTGGTTTTAGTATAATGACAACATGTTTTGACTAAGGTTGCATTACCGCGAAGAAATAACCAGGTTACTTTTACGGGGTGCCCTTATGATTACCTTTGAGTTTGCAGATCCTGAGCCAAATACACCGGTGGTGGAAGATGTTTTGTCATCTTCGTTAATTACCCTGGTGTTGAGTTTTCCGAGTGTGGCAGGATAAGAAAGCGTTACCGACTGATGATGGGTTAGATCGAAACTGAAATTCAGGGGTTTTTCGAAAATAAGTGTTACATCGGTCAGATCGCTCGAAATATTGATGGTTGAAAAAGTTCGCCGGATATCATCAATGGATACATCGCCATAACGCCCTGTTAAATTGAAATCGTTATGAAGAATTCCAATATTGACATCAGTAAAATAACTTTCACCCGACAGGGATTGAATTTCGTTGATATAGAGCTTATCCCTGCGTGAGTTTATTTTCAAACTGCCAATTTTATCAATGTTAATTACCGAAGATTGCGTTTGTGCGGTGAGTTTAATTGCTTCTCGGATATGGAGATTGGAATAGGAAACAACGATCATGCCATCTTTAATGCTTGATATTTCACCATCGCCCGATGTTAATTTAATGTCGGTTCTTCCGTTCAGCCTGTTTGCCTTAATATTTCCATAGGAAAGAATCAGGCTTATTGTGCCGTCATGATCTTCGAAAAAAACATCACCAAATTTGTTTTCAATTTTCAGTGTAGCCTT
>CAZYDI010000210.1:0-3173 GCA_964646255.1 uncultured Bacteroidales bacterium | reverse complement strand
AGTGTTACTGTAAATGGAAATTCAGCCACCATCGAATGGCAGGCCGGACAAGGCACACACAATGGATTTAGCATTCAGTATACTTCAAACGGCAGTGGATCAGGAAAAAACTTCGTCTGCCAAAGCTGTATTGCAAAACAGGGCAAGGGGACAATTATACCACAGCCCCCTCCGCCACAGGTGACAACACCACAGGCCCCTTCAAATTTGTCGTATAGCAACCTTACAGACCAATCACTTAACTTGAAATGGACCGATAATTCCAATAATGAGATCTCGTTTGAACTTGAAATGACAAGGCCTGATCTTTCCACCGTGACAATTCCATTAGGAGAAAACACCACAGCGTATACCCGGAATGGACTTGCAGGACATACCAATTATTCGTTCCGGATCAGGGCTGTCAACGCTTCAGGATATTCGCCATGGTCAGAATATGTTCATATAACCACGAATTATGCATTGCCAGCAGCACCTTCTGATTTAGTGAGTACTGAGCAAAGCACCAATTCTCTGTCGCTGAAATGGACCGATAATTCAGGCATTGAAGATGGCTTTAAACTGGAAAGATCAACATCATCAACATCCGGTTTCACCGAAATTGCATCGGTATCGGCAAACATCACTACGTATAAAGACAATGCGCTGAATCCTTCAACGGTTTATTATTACAAGTTAAGAGCCTTTAACCCGGCAGGCAATACAGCTTTTACACCGGTTTTGGAAATTTCCACAAAAGCTGCAGACGCCCAGGCAGTAGTTAACCGTGCACCGGTAATTTCCAACCAGCATTTTCAGATCTCCGAGGGTTCATATATCATAGGCACTGTGCTGTCAACTGATCCGGATGCCGGACAGGGATTAACCTACACAATTCTTTCGGGAAATATCAGCGGAATTTTTTCAATCAATCCCAATACGGGCGAACTAAGAATTACCGATGACAAAATTTTTGGTGTTGGAAACACGACCCACGAACTGGTAATCCAGGTAACCGACAACGGTATTGACCCTAAAAGCGCCGCTGCCAACGTTACAGTTGTGCTGGCCGGAAAATCACGCATTGTCTACATCGACCCGTATAATTCAAATGATCCTTTGGCCAATGGTTCTATTTACCATCCGTACGACTCATGGAACGATGTTACCTGGAAAGAGGGCCATACTTATTTGCAGAAAAGGGGCACCATCGCCCAACAGGATAAAATACTCATAGGTGCAAACGATATTAAGCTGGGTGCATATGGCGAAGGAGAGCTTCCCGTCATTCAAAGCGAGACAAGCACTTACCTGATATCCGGATTTGAAAAATCAGGCATCACAATCTCCTCGTTGGAAATTCAGGCAGCCAATGCCTCCAGTTGTATCTATTTTCTTGGCACAATGGATGATACCATCAGCATTGATCATTGCTTATTGTCGGGCAACGAGAGCGCCATTAAAGTGATTGATGGAGCGGTATTGGTGGCGAAGTACAACAGGATTTCGAGCGAGCAGGAAGGCATCTTCTCGACAGCACTTCACAACGAAATCGTTTACAATATCTTCGAAAACTGCCAGAGTGCAGTCAACATCATGGGCAATGAAGCGGAAGCACGCCTGTATAACAATGTTTTTGTTGACAACACCAGGTCAGTTGCTGTTTCTTATGCCGAATTAACCCTCTACAACAACATTTTTTACATGCAAAGCGCAGGTCAGGTAGCTGTGGACCAGAAAAAGGGATTGTTCACCTCCGACCACAATATTTACTTTCCTGAACAGGATGGATTTATTGCCATTGCAAACCGGTTTTATGACAGGCTCAATGAGCTTCAGCAGGAGATGAATGTAGATATGAATTCTTTTGATACCGACCCGGAATTTATTGATCTGTCAGGTAAGGATTTTTCTCTGAAATCCACTTCACCTGCCATCAATTCCGGCAAGAATCTCGAAGAATGCTTTGACTTAATTGGAAATAAAGTTCCCATTTTCAGCAAAACAGATATTGGTGTTTGTGAATATAATGGTGAAATCAATTACGCCCCGAAACCGGATGAATTGCCGGTGCTTTCGGTGTATCCAAACCCTTCGCAGGGTCACGTCAACATTTTTGCCACCTTAAATGAGACGGAGAAATTCAGTGAACCTGCGTCACTCAAAACGCCTGAACTGCAAATTCTGGATATCAGCGGCAACAGAGTTTTTTCAAAATTCATCGACATCAATAACTCTGCTACTTTCCATGATAAACTCGATTTGTCAGGCTTTGCAAACGGTTTATACTTTATTGTGATAAAATTTGCCGACAAGGTATTAAAGGAAAAACTGGTTATAACGAGATAAACAATTATCCCGTAAAGTCTTCTTTCTGAGCCAAACCCAATGTTTTTAACGGGCTTGGCTTTTCTGTTTTACGAAGGTTTTAAATAGCATCTCCCAATATAATGCGCTAAACCAGGAGTTTATTGTAACCAAACCAATGATTCTTCTAAACAAAACGGATGACCTATATCACCAACCCTAAATATTCATTCGTCAAAGATTTTTGGTTTCTTGTCAAATATTTCACGCTGTTAGTCAAAATTATTAATCCACTAAAATTTCAATTATGGCGCAATTCTCCACTTTCACCGCAAGGGAATTCTTTGGTTTCAGACTAATAATTCTCAGCCTCAGTTTATTCATAGGTGCAATGCAATCAATGGGGCAAACTAAAGTAGTTTTTTCGGAAAATTTTGATAATGCCACTTCGCTTCAACCATGGGCACCATACTATTCAACCGGTTGGATAAATAAAAATACCAATAGCCTCACATCCGTAAGTGGGCGTGGAAAGGTATTCCATGTCAACTTTGCAGCCAAAACTGTTGGTGTCGATCACGGCCTGGGCAATTACCGCATACCCCTCGACTCGGCTTATAAAGAGCTCTACCTTAGCTGGGAATATTATGTTCCCACCAATTTTGATTTTGGATTTGCCGACGGAATCGGTGGAGGAAAATTTTTTGGTGGTTTTTCAGGGGGAAGCATGACTGCCATTCCCAACACCGATGCTACTGACGTTGATGGTTGGGTATCGATGTTCATGTTTCAGAATGGTTATTTTTCTACCTACAATTACTTTAAAGGATCCTCTTTCAGTTCGGGTGGATGGCCATTGGGAAACCGTGTGGCAAGCATTGTCAAGG
>CAZYDI010000209.1:0-3178 GCA_964646255.1 uncultured Bacteroidales bacterium | reverse complement strand
CGCTAAATTATTAATTATTAAAGTATTTGCCTGGTCCGACCCTGATACACAGATATTATTTTTGAACGCTAAATTATTAATTATTAAAGTATTTGCCTGGTCCGACCCTGATACAATGATGCCAGTCCTGCAAGTTACAATGAAACAGTAATTTTCTACGATAAGTTCGGACGTAATGTTCAGTCAGTTCAGGTTCAAAAAATAGATGCCGGCAATACGGCTACCCTTAGAGCCAGCAACAAAATTAACCTTCTGGGTGAAGTGTTGCAGACAATTTCAACCAGTACAATCGGAACCAGTGTTAACACCATTTCCGATGTATTTACCCTTGATCACAGGGGAAGAATTGTGGAACAGAAAAAGTCGATCAACGGGGAGCCAGCCAAAATCATTGTGCAAAATTCCTATAATCAGATGGGGCAATTGCTGAGTGAAAAAATCGGCGTAAATGAAAGCAATTCATTACAGAAGCTGGACTATCTTTACAATATCAGGGGATGGATGCGGGGCCTTAATTATGATCCTGAAACATCTGATTTATTTGCCATGCAGTTGTATTATACAGAAGCATTATCAAATCTGGTAATAACCGGAAATACAGCAATGCCCAATTATAATGGTAATATCAGCGGTATGAAATGGACCAATAAAAACCTTGGCAACACATGGAAGGCCTATGGGTTCAAATATGACAGGCTGAACCGGTTAAATGATGCTATCTATGGGGAGTATACCCAAGCTGGTAGCAATATAAATTTGGGATACAGCGGTGCTGAATTTAAAGACCGCTTTAATGAATCAGGAATAACCTATGATCTGAACGGAAATATTAAAACGCTCAACAGAAGGGGAATTGATAATCCAGTTGCTACAACGCTTGCCTATTCAGATATTGATCAGCTGGCATATTCTTATACCGGACTCGGTAATAAGCTGTTAAAACTCGATGATGCAAGGCCTGATATTACAGGACGGGGAGACTTTTCGGAAAAGACCACCATCGCAACGGAGTACTATTATGATCGCAACGGAAACCTAACCAGGGATGATAACAAAGGAATCACCAATATTGCTTACAACCACCTCAACCTGCCAAAACAGGTTAATTTTAGTGTTTCAAACGATTATATAAAGTATATATATGATGCCAATGGTGCGAAACTGAGGAAAGTCTTGGTTAAGGGCGGAACAGTACAATTTACAGAGAACTATATGGGCGGTTTTGTTTATAAAACATCAGGAGCCAGCAGTTTTTCACCCTCCGCTGATCTTCAATATGTGTTAGCAGAAAAAGGAAGGCTTGTAAAGAATGGTAATGCCTTAATTTATGAATATCATATAAAAGACCATTTGGGCAATACCCGTGTTGTTTTTACCGATGTCAATGGAAACGGAACCATTGAAAACAATGAAATACCCCAATATAGTGATTATTATCCTTTCGGTATGATGCATAACCGCACCGCTTCTTTAACCGATGATAACCGCATGCTTTATAACGGCAAAGAATTCCAGTCCGAAACCTTCAGCACTGATGGTGTTGCCGGAGATGAATTGTTGTTTGACTGGTACGATTACGGTGCACGGTTCTATGACCCGCAAATAGGCAGGTGGCATAGTATTGACCCGCTGGCGGATAGATACGTTCCTATTTCTCCTTACTGTTATGTAGCAAATAATCCTATTATTCTACTAGATCCAGATGGTAAAAAGATTCGAATTTCAGGATATAATAGAAAAGAAACACAGCAACATTTAGAAATTATTTATTCAACAGCTCGAGGTCGAGAAATCATTGATGCTTTAGAAAAATCTAAAACTGTATATAAGATTAATGGTGGAACTATTGCCGAAGTAGGTAGATTTGGATCTCGATATAAACCCTCCTTGAATCGAGTAACCTATAGAAATACTGAGTCCTCTGAAGTTGATGGACAAACCTTTTCGCCATATATGGTTTTAGGACATGAATTGTACCATGCATATCAAGATGAGAAACGCATGGATTATGGAAATGATGAAGGAACACAGATAAGGAAAGAAAAAGATGCAATGAAATTTGGCAATTATCTGAGTGATGTTTTTAGTGAAGGAAGTCATAGAACTAAATACGGTGGCGTTAACCGATTTGGAGACTATGAAGCTACTGCATTTGATTCGAATGGTGAAAAAGTTGATGTAAGCAGTATTAGATCATACGTTCAAGTAACTGAAGCTGAAGACCCATCGGGATCTCAAGACGATAATGACAATATGAGAGATAATACTGATGTGAAGTTAAATTTAATTATTGATGCTCAAAAGATATTAGAATATATGGACCAGAATGGATTACAAAAAGTAACGATAAACTTTTAAATAAAATGAAAAGAAAGATTATAGGTTACTTATCTATTATTGTCGGAATAATTGCAGATGTTAAGCTAATTATTGACATGTTTTTTATGGATTATTTTGTTTCGGCAGGGAAAAATACAATGTTGGGTCTATTTGTAATATATTTAATTTTAATTGCTGGTGGAATTAGTTTGTTAATTAAGTGGAAAAATTATTATATCCTTTATTACATTTATTTTCTGACATTAGTTATAGAAAGAATTATAGTTTATTCAGTATACCATAAATATATGTCAATATTCGAAATCCTGATACCTATAATTATAGCATTACCATTTGTGTGGATTATTCTCAAAAGAGATAAATATATAACCCCATTTATGTAAAATCTAAAACATATAGATAAAGATATGTTCTTAGTAAAATATTGACAAAAACCCGGTTCATCGCCGGGTTTTGCTTTATAAAGCCAATTGTTGAATCTTCCTTTTCGTAATAAAAGCGTCGATCATTGTTTTAACAACTCGTTTGTCTTCGTCATCCATTTGCTGTACGGCATTAAACTGTTGCAGGAGTTCAGCATCATTAAGAATGGACCGGGCTTTTTCGTCTTTATCTCCGTTGATGATATAATCCACAGTCGTATTCAGTGAATCCGCAGTCTTCTTAAGTACTTCAGCCGGGGGCTGGGAGCCTTTAATCTCGTACCGGCCTATCTGGGCATAGGATACTCCAACCATTTTAGCCAGGTCGGTTTGCGACATCTGGGTCATCTGGGGTCGGACCAAACTAAAACTCACATATCCAGTTGATTGATATCAAAATTTTGCTTATTTTTGAG
>CAZYDI010000208.1:0-3186 GCA_964646255.1 uncultured Bacteroidales bacterium | reverse complement strand
TTTGCGGGTGAAAGCTTCACACAGTGTCCGCTCACAACCGATCATGCAGTATTGACCAACCTCATACACGAAATAAAAGTTGGTGTAATTGAAGACCGTTCCACGGCAATCGGACTGGGATTGGCCAATGCAGTAAAACGACTCAAGGACAGCGATGCAAAGAGCCGTATCGTAATCCTCGTTACCGATGGTGTTAATAATGCGGGTTCAGTTGACCCGCTTACTGCTGCAGAAATAGCAAAGACCTTCGGCATACGGGTATACACCATTGGAGTAGGCACCTATGGAACTGCGCCATACCCTGCGATGGATATTTTTGGAAACATTGTATACCAGCAAATGGAAGTGGAAATCGACGAGGGCATCCTCAAGCAGATATCATCCATGACCAACGGGTCCTATTTCAGGGCAACCAACAACCAGAAACTGAAAGAAATCTATAAGGAAATTGATTTGCTGGAGAAATCCAAGATCGATGTAAAGCACTTTTCACAAAAACAGGAGGAATTCAGGATTTTTGCAATAGCTGCATTGTTGCTGCTGCTGCTGGAAATGCTGATGCGCATTACTGTACTAAGGTCAATTACATAATAGGTAGGCATATGTTTAATTTCGAACATAAGGAATATTTATACCTGTTGATTTTATTGCCAATGCTTATTGGAACCTATATCTGGTATCATGTTGCCAGAAATCGGGCTATTCGGAACATGGGTAATCCTGCGATTATTGCCATGTTGGTGCCTGATTATTCACAATTCCGGAATAACCTGAAATTTATATTGGTCTTGCTGAGTATCGGCCTTATCATCGTTGCCCTTGCCGGACCAAGATTTGGTTCAAAACTTACCCAGGTAAAGCAGGAAGGAATTGATATCGTTATTGCCCTGGATGTTTCAAACAGCATGATGGCTGAAGATATAAAGCCCAATCGCCTCGAAAGGGCGAAACAGGAATTATCGAGGTTGCTTGACAGGCTTGAGAACGACAGGATCGGTTTAATTGTATTTGCGGGCGAAGCCTATACGCAGGTTCCCATTACCAACGATTATCTGTCAGCCAAAATGTTTTTATCTTCCATAAGCAATGATATGGTTTCGCGCCAGGGAACAGCTATTGGTGAGGCAATAGAATTGGCTGTTCGTTCGTTTAATACCGGTTCCAAGGCAGGAAAAGCCATTGTGATAATCAGCGATGGTGAAAACCATGAAGGTGGAGTAAATGAAGCTTGCCGAAAAGCCACTGATAAAGGGATACGTATATATACCATTGGTATGGGACTTTCGCAGGGAGTGCGAATACCCGCACCGGGTAATGCTTATAACCGCGATTACAGGCGTGACAATGAAGGCAATTTTGTAATTACCCGCCTTAATGAAGATATGCTCAAGGAAATTGCCGAAAGGGGGAAGGGATCCTATTACAGGGCAAGTTCACCGGATATGGGCCTCAGAAGTATGCTTGCCGACTTGAATAAATTAAATAAGGAAGGATTGGAATACACCGCTTATTCTGAATATGAACAGCAGTTTCCGGGTGTTATCTGGATTGTTTTGACAATGCTTGCCATAGAATTCGTATTGCTGTCACGCAGGAATAAATGGCTTGGTGAAATCAGGATTTTCGAAAAACTGAAGGAGGTATGAAAAACTTACTTTGCATTTTACTTACAGCATTTACTGTTCAGGCTTTTTCGCAATCTGAGACAACCTCTTTGCGAAAAGGAAACAGCAAATACAAAGAGGGGAACTACCAGCAGGCCGAAGTGGAATACAGAAAAGCACTGGAGAAGGATCCCGACTCTTACAAGGCAGAGTACAACATGGGAAATGCGCTGTATAAACAAAAACAATATGACGCAGCCATTGGCAGGTATGCAGAACTGGCGGAGAAAGAAACCGATAAAAATAAGAAAAGCCAGTACTATTATAACCTGGGCAATGCATACTTCGAAAACCAAAAATATAAAGAGAGCATTGAGGCTTATAAAATGGCACTCCGTAATAATCCATCGGATGCTGATGCCAAGCATAACCTGCAGTTTGCCCTGCGTATGCTGCAGGAGCAACAGCAACAGCAAAACCAGCAGGGTGGGGATAACAAGGAAAAAAACGAACAGGATAATAATCAGCAAAACCAGGACAATAAGCAGGATCAGCAAGACAACCAGAACAGTCAGGATCAGCAGGATAATCAAGGCAACCAGGAGCAGCAAAATCAGCAGGAAAATGCACAGCCACAACCGGTAAAAGGACAAATTACGCCTGAAGATGCAGAGCGGATTTTACAGGCCCTGGAAAACCAGGAAAAAGAGGTAATGAAAAGAGTGCAAGAGAAAAAGGAACAGGTACGAAAAGTTCCGGTAGATAAAAACTGGTAAATTTTTTTTGCAATGCGGACATTACAGTTTTTCATATTAATCATCCTATCGGGCTGCATATATGCCCAGGACATTGAGTTTACCGCTGAGGCATCACCGGATGTGCTTAGGGTAGGGGAACAATTCAACCTGATCTTTACATCAAACCAGGAGTTCGAATCATTGGACCTTCCCGATTTAAAGGATTTTGATTTATTGGGCGGACCGAGCCAGGGACATAGCCAAAGCGTATCATCGGTAAACGGCAAAATTACCACTACGTCAACCTATCAATTTACCTATTTTCTAAGGACCGTAAAAGAAGGAAAGTTTACCATTCAACCGGCTGCGATAAAAATTAAGAGCAAGTCAATAAAGTCTAATCCGGTTACGGTGGAAGTGATAAAAGCTACTGCCCCTGCGGCGGCAAATCAAAATGCCCAGCCATCATCAGGCAGCAAAGGAAGCGGACAGGTAAGTGAAAATGATCTTTTCGTCAGGTTGGTTTTGGATAAGCAGGAAGCATATTTGGGTGAACAGATTATGGCAACCGTAAAAATCTACACCAAAACCAATCTGGCGGGAATTGACCAGGGTTTTAAAGGGCCCGACTTTACGGGATTTTTTACCGAGCCTGTTGAAACGCCTCCATTGCGTAACCTGCAACGCGAAGTGGTGAATGGCGACATATATTATACAGGGGTAATCCGCAGGGCCGTAATAATTCCTCAAAAGGCAGGCGAACTAACCATTCAGTCCTTTGATCTGGATGTCGCATTAAGAAGGGAAGTCCGGCGCAGAATTGCCGACCCGTTTTTTGATGATTT
>CAZYDI010000207.1:0-3206 GCA_964646255.1 uncultured Bacteroidales bacterium | reverse complement strand
AGTAAATAATTTTAACGGAGCTCCTTATTTCGAATTTTCGGGGTCGGACCAGGCTCTAATATAGAATAAAGTTGGTATTAAATATTACTATTCGGAGACTTTCAGTTTCTTTTTGTTACTTTTTTCTACAGCAAGAAAAGTAACCAACCTGCCTGCCACCGTCAGGCCTGTGCATCGGCAGGCAGGAAATGCCGCCGCTGCTGATAAAATGCTAAAAACCAATTTGAATTCCGTAAGAAGAAAATAAACCATAAGGCCTCACCTGCGGTGCTTTTTGAAAATCAATATATTGAACTGTTCTACCGTACGGTCGCACTTACAGTGCTTATAACACCATTTAGTGTAACTGGCTACAAGCGTAAGCAATGTCAAATGACATTACCGCATGGGCTAATGGTCTCATAGCGCTGTAGGCGCGGCCGTACGGTAGAGATATCCCGAATTGATCTCTTCCTCAAGCGCTGTAGGCGCGACCCTATGGTAAAAACGACCATGTTCTATATAATAGCCTGGTCCGACCCGGGGAACCGATGACCGACCCGGGGAACCGGATGGAAAATCAGTAATTTTGCACTTATATTAATTAGTGCGGATTCCTGCTTACTTTTTACTTGTCTTATCTTTCAAGCACACTAGTCTCATTTGGTTCGAAAGGTTTCATCAGTGAATCATAATCTGGTCAATTATCACACCCTCATCCAATGATGTTATCAATAAGCTGTGAGATATTCTTTTTAAAGCAGGTAACTTAAGGGTTCTTATTGCTTGATTGCGTAAAATGTTTTGTTTCCACTCTTCACTATATTCAATTGTTTCGTAATTCACGGTTTGAGGTGGAAGATTGTCTAAGGATATGGAAAAACGTAATTGATCACCCGAAACGCGATGGGTAGGAAGTAAACGGATTTCTATCGTGACTGAATCTTCGGTGTTTAGATCGAAAGTAAAAACCACGCTTTTGCCTTTTTCAATACCGGCAGCTTTGCCTTCATAGCCAAGTCCCTCATAAAGGATGGGATCACCTGATGTCCGGTTTTCGAGGCTCCAGGTATAAGTTGTATTAAGCTTTTCTGTCAAAGGTGTATTAAGTGTTTCGTGTTTCACTTTTTCAAAAACAGCCAATCTACGAGGCTGAAAATCCATTATATGGTTCCATTTTCCGTTGTTTAATGAATTATAGCGTTTGGTTAATGCAGAAATGCTGTCAAAAGCGGCATCGCTTTGTGCCCAGTCAGCTTTCCTGTGACGGGCAAGTTGTGCGGTCAGCAACTTAATATTCATCTGGGTGGCAGCCTGTACAGGATATTGTATCAGTTGAAAATAAGCATCTTTCCTGTTTGCAGGAACATATTGTGCTATTTCCTCCACTTGATCTGAGAGCATCTGGTAATCAGCAAGACGGTAGCGGATCTCTTTTTCACTCCAGGGCATATCAGTGACCTCTTTGTACTTATCATCATAAACCCTGTTATTCCCCAAAAACTCAGGGCGGCGTATATGGGCAAGCCTGTAATGTTCGTTCATTATGGGTAATAATTTATCTGCTATATTTTTGCCAAATTCCCGCTCCAGAAAATTTTGCAGATGTTTCGACACGCTTATTCCTCCTTTTTGTGAAAGAGATATGGGAATGTTAATATCCCACGCCATGTCCAGGAATAGCTCGGTTTGATATTCAAGAGGTTTGATATCCCCAACGTTCACAATCCAGATCTTTCGTGCGTTCTTTTCATAGGCCAGTTTCATTTGTTGAAAGATCAGTGCGGGATTCACCGAGCCTATCCATAAATAATCGTGAGGGCTTCCCCAATAGGAAACATGATAATACACCCCGTTCCCGCCTTCGCGTATCTGTTCTTTTTCATTTGGGAAATGACGGATGTAGCCGAAATTATCATCGGGCCAGATGAGGGTTACATAATCTGGAATTTCCAATCCGGCATCGTATACTTCCAGGACTTCCTTATAGGGAATAAACGATTGTGGAATTCTTGAAACGTCTGCATTAATATATTTCTTCAGTAATTCGGTTTGGTCTGCGATTACTTGTGTAAGTGCCGATTTATATTCTTCAACGTTTTTTACTCCTTCCATTCGTCCGTCATGCTTTCCGCGCATGCCTATTGTGAAAATATTCTCGTAACCTTTCAGCTCTTTTAAACGGTTTTCCCAAAAGGCAATCACATTGCTCTTGTTGTTGATATAGTTGTAATTGCCTATACCTGCAATGTTCCATTCGGTTGCACTGTTACGTGCCAAAGGCTCGCAATGCGAGGAGCCGACCACAATCCCGTATTTGTCTGCCATTTCTTTTGCTCCTTCCACAAAATAAAAGGGAACGGTAACCTCATGCATGGCAGGCCAGATTGTATTGGCACGAAGGCGAAGTAAAAGCTCGAATATTTTTGCATAAGTTTTAGCACTTATAGCGCTCATATTCCTGGTTTTTTCAGGATCGATACCTGCTTTTAGTTTTACAGCAGGATCAAATGTTTTGATACTCCAAGGCATTAAGCCCCAATCTTCATCATTCAGAAATATCCCCCTGTATTGTACTGACGGATACTGAATTATTTTCTCTTCTGATAACAAGACATTTTTTTTCTTATCCGGGATTACATCCGCCCACCATACCCAAGGTGAAACCCCTATACGACGTGAAAGTTCTAATACTCCGTAAGCCGCACCCCTCGGATCACTTCCTATTACAAACAAATAGCTTTTATCCTTTATCTCAATCCGCTGAATCTTAAATGCTTCCCATTTCCCTTCAATATCGGAAATTTCAATCTTATATCTTTTCAGCAGGTTCTTAAATGTTGGTTCCTTATCAGGAATACCGACTAATATGGTGCGATTATCGTATGAATTTGTGTGAATGAAAGGACTCTTACACACCAACTTCGAATCGTTGATCAATATCTCAATGGCTGTTTTTACAACATTTTCATTGCCTCTGTAGTAAACAGATGCACCTAAATTGTCTTCTATCAGATAGAATCCACTTGCCTGCATCTTGTAAGACAGAGAAAAGTACAGAACAAGTAACAATGCAAAAAATCTTATCATATCCTTACTCTTTTCTTTATCAACTTTGATTACTACAGTTTCATTTTTCACATTGTCTTTGATATGGTTTTTAGCCATTGACCGGGCACAGGGATTATGCATATGTTCATTGACCGGTTGTCTTCCGAAAGCATGGC
>CAZYDI010000206.1:0-3309 GCA_964646255.1 uncultured Bacteroidales bacterium | reverse complement strand
TCAGGCACATAATGGAAAAACTTGATATTCCCCAGCCGGAATCGGGTATGGCCAGTACACTCGAACAAGCATTGGCCATTGCTTCGCGTATTGGATATCCGCTCATGGTAAGGCCTTCCTATGTGCTGGGAGGAAGGGCTATGAGAATTGTACTGGACGATGAAATGATGGAGCAGTATGTTAAAGCGGCTGTTAACGTTACACCCGACCGCCCCTTGCTCATTGACAAGTTTCTGGAAGATGCCATTGAAGCTGAAGCCGATGCACTGTCTGATGGAAGTCATGCTTTTGTGCCGGTGGTAATGCAGCATATTGAATATGCAGGAATTCACTCGGGCGATTCAGCCTGTGTAATACCTCCGGTTATCATTCCCGAAAAGCACAATCAAACCATAAAGGAATATACCCGGAAGATTGCAATTGAACTCAACGTGGTTGGCCTTATGAATATTCAATATGCCATTTATGATGACAAAGTATATATTCTGGAAGCCAATCCAAGGGCATCACGGACTGTTCCGCTGGTTTCCAAAGTATGCAATGTATCCATGGCAACCATTGCCACTCATCTGGTATTGGGTAAGAAGCTCGAAGAATTTAAGCTGACGGAGAAAAAATTCAGCCATTACGGCGTAAAAGAATCCGTTTTCCCCTTTAACATGTTTCCTGATGTTGACCCACTCCTTGGGCCTGAGATGCGATCCACCGGAGAGGTGTTGGGAATGGCCGACTCCTACGGCATGGCATTTTTTAAATCGCAGGAAGCCACCCAAACATCCCTGCCTGTTGAAGGAACTGTACTAATAACCATTGCTGACAGGGACAAGGCCAAAATTATTGAAGTGGCACGCAATTTCCAGGAAATGGAATTCAGAATACTGGCAACTGCAGGAACACTGAAATTCCTTAAAGAAAATGGTGTTGCTGCGGAATTAATAAAAAAGGTGCACGAAGGCAGGCCCAATATTGCCGATGCAATTAAAAACGGTGAAATTAACCTTGTTATCAACACTCCTGCAGGAAGAATGAGTGAATTCGACGATTCATACATCCGCAAAACTGCCATAAGGTACAAGGTTCTTTATATTACCACCACTTCAGCAGCACTTGCTGCCACCAAAGGGATAAAGGACAGAAAACAAGGCAAGTACGAGGTAAGATCGCTACAGGAATATCATAAGCATATTCAATAGACAAAAGAGAGCGATTCAGGCTTATTCAAAACCAAACGGTTGCCCGGAATGTTACTTAAATGACATTCCGGTTTTTTTTTATCCGGTATATAATAAACGAAAAATGATTCTATGAGTGAAAAAATACAAGTATGGCCCGGGAAATCTTACCCTGTGGGTGCGCATTTCGATGGTACGGGCGTTAACTTTTCAATTTTCTCCGAAAACGCCACCGGAGTTACACTGTGTTTATTTTCAAAAGAAGGCGAAGAAACAAGAATTAAAGTTAAAGAATGTACACACAACCAATGGCATATTTATCTCCCCGGCATTAAGCCGGGACAATTTTACGGATACCGTATCGACGGGCCTTATGATCCGGCAAACGGACACCGGTTTAATCCTAATAAGCTACTGATCGATCCTTATTCAAGGGCTATAAATGGGACGATTCAATGGAACGATGCACTTTTTGGTTATGATATCAACTCACCCGATGCCGATTTATCCTTCAGCGAATCAGACAGTGCACCCTATGTTCCAAAATCGGTAGTGATCGACGAAACGTTCAACTGGCGCAATGACCATTTGCTCAATATTCCGCTTGAAAAGACAGTGATTTATGAATTGCATGTAAAAGGATTTACACAAAATTCACCCCAGGTTCCGGAGCATAAGCGTGGCAAATACAGTGGCATTGCGCACGAATCATCCATAAAATACTTTAAATCGCTTGGGATAAATGCGGTTGAATTAATGCCCATACACCATTTTGTTGCTGATCGTCACCTTAAGGATCGCGGGCTTACCAATTACTGGGGATACAACAGCATTGGCTTTTTTAGTCCCGATATCCGCTACTCTATTGATGATGTAGGCGAGCAGGTTGTGGAATTTAAGGATATGGTGCGCACGTTGCACGAGGCCGGTATTGAGGTGATCCTGGATGTTGTTTACAACCATACCGCCGAAGGAAACCAGCTGGGGCCGACAATATGTTTCAGGGGCGTTGACAACAGCGCCTACTACCGCCTTAAGGAAGACGAAAAAAGATATTACATGGACTATACGGGAACAGGGAACACTTTTAATACCGTGCATCCAGCCATACTCAGGTTGATTATGGACAGTCTCAGGTATTGGGTAACCGAAATGCACGTGGATGGATTCCGGTTCGACCTGGCAACAGTCCTGGCCCGTGAATTTGATGATGTGGATAAATGGGGATCTTTCTTTGATATCCTTCATCAGGATCCCGTTCTTTCGCAGGTGAAACTTATTGCGGAACCTTGGGATTTGGGCGAAAACGGATTTCATGTGGGTAATTTTCCGGCAGGTTGGCTCGAATGGAATGCCAAGTACAGGGATTGCATGCGACAATTCTGGAAAGGCGATGATGAAATGCTGGCTGAATTTGCAAACCGCTTTACCGGAAGTTCCGATTTATACCTGAATAACTGGCGAACACCTACGGCCAGTATAAACTTTATAACCGCACACGACGGATTCACGCTGTTGGATCTCGTTTCCTATAACGAAAAGCATAATGAAGCCAATGGTGAGAACAATATGGATGGGGAGAATTACAACCGTTCCTGTAATTATGGTGTGGAAGGGCCAACGGATGACCCGGCAATTCTGGCCATCAGAAAACAACAAATTCGTAATTTTCTCGCAACCCTGTTTTTGTCACAGGGTATCCCCATGCTGGTTGCCGGCGATGAAGCAGGAAGAACCCAGCATGGTAATAACAATGCTTATTGCCAGGACAACGAGGACTTTTGGATAAACTGGACCAACCGTGATGAAGAACTGGTTGCCTTTACCACCGGACTTATTCACTTCAGGCTTTCACACCCGGTGTTCTGCCGCAAAAAATGGTTTCAGTACCTTCCCATAAAGGGCAAGGGGGTTACCGATATTGAATGGTTTCTGCCTGAAGGCCTTGTCATGAGCGACGAACAATGGAACTCCTCGCTTGCCAAATCGCTTACCATATTCCTTTCGGGCGACGGGTTGAATGCTTTTACCGAAAAAGGCGAAGTTATTGTAGATGATACCTTCCTGCTCATGATCAATTCCGATGAAAACGAGGTTGTTTTTACCTTTCCCGATAAAGAATGGGGAAAAAGGTGGT
>CAZYDI010000205.1:0-3329 GCA_964646255.1 uncultured Bacteroidales bacterium | reverse complement strand
AAAGGCAATTTGTAATTGCCATTCAACAACTAATGGTTTGTGATAGATCGGGAGGTTGGGAATAAAATATTATGGGGCTTTCAGCCCCAAACCCCGAGTAACTTTTTTTCTACAGCGAAAAAAAGTTACCAAAAAACGCCGCCACTGCTGAAAAAAAGCTAAAAATTAATTCACTACGCTAAAAGAAAAGAACTCGCCCGCAGGAATCGGGCTCAGACAGCTTTTCTTTCTTAACGCTTCGTAAATTAATTTTCTTAACGCTTTTTTTCAGAGGTGGATCGCGAGGGTTAGCAGCAACTACTATTTGGAAATAATAATATTATATGGTCGCTGCTGTAAGAGTGAACTCACCTCCGTACCCCTTACTCCCTACTCCCTACTCCCTGCTCCCCGCTTCTTTTATGAGTTCCTTCTTCAGATATATCATGTCCACCAGTTGTATCCCGTCTTCAAACATAGGGTGGTCATAATTGTCGGTAAAAAAATTCTTTATACGATGGGTTATTTTAAATCCACAACTTTCATAAAATGACAATATCGCGGGAGTTTCACCGGTTCCGACAAGCATTGTTTTATAGGTATCTTTATAGTAATCCGACAAAAACTTTATCATAGCCCTGCCATATCCTTTGCCCTGGAATTGCTTATATGTCGCAATGTTCTTTATCTCACAGGTTTCTTTGTCTATCGATGCAACAACACAAACCGTCCTTAAATCATCATCATACAGTGCAAACATATCGCCGCTTTCCAGATACCTGTCAATCATATCTTCCTGCTCGTCTGCCAATAACAATAAATCGAGGTATTGCTTCTTGTTGCTGATTATCTTTTCTATTCTCATTTTCTCAATAATAGCATAAAAGTGAATGCTTACCGGTTACCCTCAAATGATGTAAGGGATAAACCTTTTGGTCCTCTTCATGTAATCAAGATACTTATCGCCGAAAAATCCAATGCACTCTTTCTCGTCGGATACCGCTGTTAAAAATAGAAATATCGTTGACAATACAGATACAACCAGTAATTCAAGTGAAGTATTTTTAAGAAAGATTCCCCAGGTCAGAAAAATTAATGAGGAATAAAGCGGATGCCTTATTTGTTTGAAAATTCCTTGTTCTACCAGTTCAGTGGTTTTCTCAAACTTGTAAAGCGATTCTTCTTTTCTGGCGCTTGCGGATTTCCCGAATTTCTTCATAAGTACCACTCCGGCTATAACAAGATATCCCGATATGATCAGCAAAATCCATGAAATTAGCTGGTTAAATGAAAAAAAGTCCTTAAACCAGTATGTGTAATTGGCGGCAAAAAGCCAGATTATACACTCCCAACTGAAGAATCGATAAAAACCATGATGCTTAGGGTCAAAAAGTGCTCTCCGCGAAATGAATATCACCGGGATGCTTAAAATCAGAAATATTATTACTCTGTTCATAAAGGATAATGATGGTTTATTGGTCTGATCAGGCTGTTATCACCCAATGATGGAGTATGTTTATATGCTAATCTTTCCTGAAAACTTCCTTCATCTCGTTCCAGCCCTTTGCCGGGAAAGCTTGTCCCACAGGCAGGAAAAATCCCTGCATTTTCCTAAACAGGTCCCTGACTATATCTGATTCCGTGTATTTCTTCCAATCAGCCTCAAAGTCGGTTCCGTAATACTCAAAATAATTAAACAGCAAATTCTCGGAAAGAAAAACCGTATTGTTTCTGATATTTGATTCATCAAGCACAGCAATAAGTTTGGGGTCAGGGTATCGGTGAAGGGCCAGGTATTCTTCTATGAATTCAGGCTTAATCCTTATTGACATTCCATATCTTTTCATTGATAATTCTTATTTACTTAATAAATACACACTGGCTTTACAAGGCCGGTTCAATAGTTCTATCTAATCTTCCCGGGCAAGCCACTACTTGTTTATCATCCATACATGCTTCAGTTCATTCATTGTAATTGCCTGCCCCCGTATGAGTATCCGGCTATCAGCAATCAATTCACATTCCAGTATTCCGGTTCGCTCTGATGCCTGAAAGGCATTCATTATCTTTTTATTAAGCTTCCTATGCCAATAAGGGCCTAAATAACAATGGGCCGATCCGGTTACAGGATCTTCATTGATCCCCACCCCGGGTGCGAAAAACCTTGAGTAAAAATCAAAGCGGTTATCGGATTTTGCGGTAATGATGAATTCTCCTCTGTCACATTTCTGCAGCAGGCTGAAATCAGGGACAAGGTTAACCAGTCTATTTAAATCATCAATTTCAACCAGGTAGAGCACATCATTTTTTCCCACATACACCGGCTTAATATCAAAAGCCTTTTCAATTATTGTATTGCTCTCGCATTCACTTACAAACATTTGGGGAAAATTGAGTTCTACCTGGCTCCCTATCAACCTGGCGGTCAATAAACCACTTTTCGTTTCAAAATTGATAACTTCTGCTTTGTCTGTTAAACCGGATTGAAATAAAATATGTGCTGTTGCCAATGTCGCATGTCCGCACAAATCCACTTCCGTCTTTGGCGTAAACCATCTTAGGCTGTATCCATTCTGCCTTTTTTTCACAAATGCTGTCTCTGAATAATTAATCTCACGGGCTACCAATTGCATTTGATCATCAGATAACTCAGAATCAAGAATACACACGCCTGCAGGATTTCCTGAAAAGGGCTTATTGGTGAAGGCATCAACCAGAAATGTTTTCATACAATGTTTTTGTTGGTTTACTGATGATTCATCATCATAATATTAATCCTATGGAAAGTTTTGTCATATCAAAATCCCTGAATTCCGATTTACCTGTTTTTTGCAAGTTATAAGACAAATCTATATAAATACGGGAATTTCTCAGAACTTTTGTCTCAATCCCCAACCCTATCTGAAATCCATGTGAATCAGAATCAATATCAAAAAATGATTCTGTTATCATTGAATAACTATACCCCAAACGCGTTCTGATAAACATGTTATCAAACTGTTTAATCGGAACTATCAATCCCCCCATAATTTGCTTTGTTTTCAATGCACTATCAGCGCTAATGGCCGGCGCGACATTTTCTTCTATTTCAAATTTTGAAAAAGAAAACTGCACATAAGGAATTACCTTAAATGTTTCCGGATGTCCAAGTTGCAATCCAAAACCCCAATAATACTTTGATTGCGTACTGTAATACTGTTTTAACAGGTCATTTCTGATAAAGTCTATGCCATTTTCAAAATAGGGCCGTAACAATAAAGTTGGTTTCGAAATGGAATCCTGGGCGTAAACAGAAAGACATACCAATCCAATGAATAGGGTTAAACCGATTTTTCTCATATGTTTTGATT
>CAZYDI010000204.1:0-3404 GCA_964646255.1 uncultured Bacteroidales bacterium | reverse complement strand
AATGTTCCTGAAGAAGAGCGATTCACCAAATTGGTTGAATGGACCAGAAAAATATTCCCTGTAGCGGGAGAAATTGTTCATCAATGGTCGGGACAGGTTATGGAGCCTGTTGATTCAATGGCCTTTGCCGGCAGGAATCCGGGCGATGAAAATGTTTATATCATAACCGGTGATTCAGGGAACGGATTAACCAATGCCACGGTTGGCGGAATCATAGTTAACGACCTGATATGCGGAAGGGAAAACATGTGGGCTGAATTATACAGTCCTTCGCGATTGCCGTTAAAGTCTGCGGGCACATACGTTAGTGAAGCACTCAGGATGGTGGGTAGTTACAAAGAATGGTTTAAGCAGGGAGATATAAAGGAATTACCTGACCTTAAGGCAGGAAGCGGAGGCATTTACACATCGGGACTAAAGAAAATTGCCCTGTATCGTGACCACAACAACAAATTATTTGCCTATTCGGCAGTATGTCCGCATATGGGAGCCATAATACAATGGAATGCCGAGGAAAAAACATTTGATTGTCCGGCCCATGGTTCGCGCTTTGCACCAACAGGCGAAGTCATTAACGGACCAGCGATATCGGATCTGAAACCAATTGAATTCAAGGAATAAGAAAGTAAACTTCATTTTAGCCCTTATCTTGTTTGAAAAATGCTATTTTTGAGTACTTGCTTTACTTCATTGATTCAAATTTGATAAGGATGAAATACTGGATCTTGTTTTGTGCTTTAACTATTCAGCTATCAACATTTGGTCAGGCAGATTCTGCCGTTGTTCCATTTTCAGCCCGTTGGAACACCGGAGACCATGCGTATTTCAGGGTAACTAAAGTTAAAAAAACATGGCAGGACCGGAAACTGGTACAGAATGATTCAACGCAGTATATAGCCGAATTCAGGGTATTGGAAACGGATAATGAAAATTATACCATCCGTTGGAAGCTTAAAAACCCGTTGCTGCAAGGCTTTAATTTACCACAGGCTTCCTATGAAAAGCTCAGCAAAATATATGATACTACCACCATTATTTACCTAACCAGCAGGCATGGTGCTTTTAGGGAAGTAATCAACTGGAAGGAAACCAGCATGATGATAACAGACATGCTGAATGAGCTTATCCGGCTTAAAAGTGAAGCGACCAAAAAGGATCCTGCCGAAATAAGGAATAACTACCTGCCTTTATTGTCGGTTTATAGTTCAAAACGCGGAATAGAACAACTTGTTTTTAATGAACTGCAGATTTTTCATTTTCCGTTCGGGAATCAATATACCATTGGACAGCTATATGGTTACACAGAAGAATTGCCTGTTATGCAAAACATGGAGCCAATTACAGGCAGTGGTGTGGTATTCGTAAGGAAATTCAACCGCAAGCTTAAGGAATGCGAATTGGTTCAGCGAATGAAAATTTCACCCGACACAGCTAAAATATTCCTGAAAGATTACTTTAAGAAAGTCGGCGTTTTGCCGGGTGGTATGGAAAGCACACTGCGCGCATCACAACTCGAAATCAATGATAATAATATATTTTTGTATACATTGGAGCCTCTTTTCCCCGTTAATATCACGGTGGAACGTGAAACACTTATTTATGTGCTTGATGACAAAATAAGGCAAACAGATAAAACCCTGATAGAGAAAGTATCGTATTAAATAGCGGTTATAAAATACTTAAATCCATTTTATGAATCCGATTGATTTAGAAGCAACCAGCACCACGCCTTCCATACAGTTTAATAACAATAAATTATCCATCAAAGGAAGATCGATTCCCCTCAGCGAAGCCAGATTTTACGATCCTTATATTGCTTGGGCTGCAGGATTAAAAAGTGAAGAACTGACCATTGACATTAACCTGGAGTATATGAACAGCAGCTCATCCAAAAAACTGCTGCTTTTGCTCAAGGCTTTTGATCTGAATCCGGAAATCGGGAACCTCAGGGTAAACTGGTATTATGAAGATGGAGATGAAGAATCAATGGAAAGCGGTAAGGTATTTGAACTCCTGTTGAAAAAGGCTATTTTTAAGTTCGTAAAGGTGCAGGGATAACCGGAAAGGTTAAACCTAACCTGACCTGCCTTTTAGGTTCTTGTCTCTTTTAGCTCCAGCATTTGTCTGTACGTAATCATTCTACCCGATACATAATCGAAAAATCTTAACCTGAGTGTCTTGAAGCTTGATTTGAGGGTCATAGGCCTGATATGGGCAAACATTTCGTTCTCATAATGACACTTAGCCAGGTTATAATTGGGAATTCTCGGGCTTAAGTGATGTATGTGATGAAAGCCGATATTACCGGTGAACCATTGCAATACAGAAGGCAGTTTCAGAAATGAGCTCCCATTGATTGCAGCATTTTTGTAATCCCAGTTTTCTCCCTGGTCCCAATATACATCATCAAACTGATGCTGCACATAAAACAACCATATTCCCGCGGTATGTGCAAATAGAATAACAGGCAGCTGAACTAGCAGGAATGCCTTGATACCGACAAGCATACAGAGACCTCCGCACAATAAAAGCAACATCATATTTGTAAAATAGATATTTCGTTTGGCACTGGTAGTCATCGTTTTACGGGTAAACCGGTTTTTAATTAAAAGCATCAAAAATGGGCCAACGGTGAACATTATCCAGGGGTTTCGGTACAAGCGATAATACATTCTGGCTGATTTGGAAGCGGCCAGATATTCGTCGATGGTCAGCGTCCAGACATCTCCGTCACCACGTTGGTCGAGATTACCGGCAGAGGAATGATGAATGCGATGGCTGAAATGCCAGGGTGTATATGGTGTAAATACCAGAATTCCAAGAATTTTCCCAACTATGTCATTGGTTTTCTTTTGTTTAAAAAAGGAACCATGCCCGCAATCATGAAAAATTATAAATAGCCGGAGGATAAATCCTGCGGCCGGTATTGCAAGCAAAAGAGTGACCCAGTAAGGCATTTGAAGGCTCAAATACATAAGGTACCACAGTCCGGCGTACGGTATAAATGAATTTGCAATCTGAAGGATGCTTTTTTTGGGATCCGGTTTGCTGTATTTCCTGACAATTTTCTCCCAACTCCGGTCCTCACTATTGTTGACTGATTTCATATGGCTAACTTTTTGATTCAGATGGTTAAGTATTGCTTATTCGCATTGTTGCCAGCCTTAGATTATCGGCAGCAGATGCAAGCCTGTAGTCTGCAATGAGTTCCCTGAATACTTCGGAAACATGCTGAATTTTTTCTGCCAGGAATCCATTGGTACCGGTAAAGGCAAATCCGTCGCTCATTTTTCCGCGTACGGCATTGTACAATGCTTGAGCTATACAGTAGGAGACCTTCTTATAATTACAGGAACTCAGGCAATGCCATTCGCACTTGAAAGGTTTAACAGCCCCGTCCCTGA
>CAZYDI010000203.1:0-3447 GCA_964646255.1 uncultured Bacteroidales bacterium | reverse complement strand
GCCAGTCCCTTTAATAAATTCATTGCTGTTTTCATAATCCTATTGTGGTTGAAGTGAATTTTACGAAATGATTGAATGTTGTAATGGTCAAATTTCTTTTTGAAAAGCCTTTCTGAAATAATGACCAGGTTACCCCATTATACCCTATTTTTTTATCAACTTCATTTCGCGTTTGTAGTAATAAACAACCACCAGGGCAGTTATGCCGTAGGAAATGCTGGCTGCAATCCCTGCCCCGTGACTTCCCCATTCAGGAATAAGAATAAACCCGGCAACGATGGTTACAATTAATCCCACGGTACTGGCGATAGCATTTACATAATGTTTTCCGGTACTGGAAAAATAATAACCCTGAATAAGTGCCATACCAAAAAACAAAATACCAGGTGCTATGGTCCATATGATCTTATTTATTCCGACAAATTCATCCCCAAATAGCCATATATACCATGACTCCGGAACAATTGCCAATATAAGAAGGCAACAAACCGAAATCAATACATTGATCCGGTTCATGCTTGAGGTTAGTTTCAGTGAATATCCGGCATCTGTACTGTTTACTATTATAGAATGCTGAACAGTGGCAATACTCCTGCCGATAAGCCATATGGATTCGGCTATTGATATGGCATTGGAATAAATACCTACAACTCCGGTACCATAAAATGCATTGAGAATATAATAACTCAATCTGAAACTCAGCAATTGCGTAAACACGGCAATCTGATTATAAAATCCCAGTTCCACCAGTTGTTTAATCGATTTTCGTAAGTGAAACATGAATTCCGGTGTAGCGGTAAAATACTGCTTTACCATAATAAAGCTTACCAGAAGCGACAGTCCATAACCAAAATACAAGGAGACGATATAACTATGGATATTCCTTTCTTTTAAAATAATAAAATAAAACAACAGGATTATTACTGAACCCATTGATTGAAGCGCTGCCGAAAGATTTGCTGCATTAATGCGCTGTTTGGATATGAGTATGGACGAATGAATATTTGAAACCGCTAGCAAAAATCCGAGCACACACACATCGTTCACATATGCTGAAGGAATAAGGTTCAGATGAGGCAGCAGGATAAAGCATAACACAATTATACCCACAGTCCAGGCATAAGAAGGGATAACCAGTGATAAAAACGGATGACGGGGAAGCAAATAGGAAATTGACCCTGATCCGACAATGCTGGTAATGATTAAAATAAAGGAAATCAGTGTAATTATCAGGCTCTGTTCACCTTTTCCTGCTGCACCGATAAAATTCGAAACAATGATGGCAATGGCCAGGTTGGATAGGGCAATCCAAAACCTGGTGACAAATGTGGTAAATATATGCTTAACCATGCTTTTATTGTTTCAAAGCCTGTTCGTATATCTTAATGAATTCCCGGGCAAAATGTTCTATGGCATAATTGCGCAGGTTTTCAGGATCAAACTTATCCTGTTCCTCCATCATCGTAATTAAGGCTTCATAAAGTGCATCCTCATCACCCTCCTTAATCAGCACGCCATTTTGCTCATTAATCCATTCACTTATTCCACCAACATCGGTAGAGATGATTGGAATCCCGCACGACAAAGCTTCCAGGATTACACATGGTAAATTTTCAAACCTACTGAACATAACAAGCACATCAGACTCCTGCATGAGTTTGGCTACCTGAGGATGGTTTAGCATTCCCCTGAAAATAACCCGGTGGTTCAACAAGCCTAAGGAATCTGCCAGGCTTAGTTGATCAGCTTGAACTTCCCCGGCAAAAGTAAATGTGAAATCGGTTCCGGACAAGCGCAAGCGATGTAAAGTGCGTAGAATTCCAGAAATATTCTTTTGCTCTTCTTTCATGGAGGATACATGAAGAAACCGCCGTACCTGGTTATTGGCCTTCCTCAATCTGAATAAATTGGTATCCACAACATTCGGAACTATCCGGTAGTCGTTGTCAAATCCATGTTTGATCATTGCATCACGCAGGTTACTGCTAACCGGAACCAATGCAAATGCCCTTTTAGCCGCAAAGCGAACCATTCTTCCCTTTATTTCAGATGGCTTTTTGGTAAGAAACAGTGTCCAGTGTTCCGATATTATATAAGGTATTCCCGAAATTAATCCAAATATCCAGGCAACAACCGATATATTGAAAACAACATTGGCATGTATGATATCCGGCTTACCCAGTGCCTTTTTAATTTTTAAATATCCCTTACAGTAACCAATAACATAAAAACTATAATTGAGTGCCCTGTTCACCGCCGCTGGCCATCGGGTAAACCTCCTGAAATAAACAATCACCTCATAAAGGTTGTCCTTCCTTACCTCGGTAATTTCCAACAAAGGACAGGCCGGGTTGTCATCGGGGATTACATGTAAAACGGAGGTGGTGCAGATTTTCGATACCGCTATGGCATGTCTCTCAACAAAATCCCCGTTATAAGGAGCAGTCCGGTTAGGGTACCATGAAGAAAGAAATAAAACCTTCATTCCATAATGGTGAAGTCAATCTCTGCGCTTTCCTCTACTTCAATGAGTTTTCCATCCTCACATTTAAGGGTGCGGGACGGAAATTTTTTCAACAGCGTATAATTGTGTGTGGCCATAAGCACAGCCCTGCCGCTTCCGCTAATATCACGCAGCAGTTGCATAATGTTTTCTGAGGTTTCAGGATCAAGGTTTCCTGTGGGCTCATCGGCCAGTATAACATCGGGATCGTTTAACAACGCACGGGCAATAACAACACGTTGTTGTTCGCCACCTGATAACTGGTGGGGCATTTTAAACCCTTTTTTCTCCAGGTTCACTTTGCTTAAAACCTGGTTTATCTGCTGATCCAGCGTATCCTTGTCTTTCCAACCCGTAGCCTGCAAAACAAACGCCAGATTATCATAAACGGTTCTATCGGTCAGCAATTGAAAATCCTGGAAAACAATGCCCAGCTTTCGCCTGAGCAAGGGAACCTGTTTGGGACGGAGATCACCCAGTGAAAATCCGACAACATTGGCACTCCCTGTTTTCAGAGGCAATTCGGCATTAATGGTTTTAATTAGGCTTGACTTTCCGCTTCCCACCCTTCCGATAAGGTATACAAACTCACCTTTTGAAAGTGTAAAGCTTACATCCGATAAGGCAAGATGATCGCCCTGGAATATTGAAGCGTTTTCAAACGAGATTACAACATCTTCCGGCATTTGTAAGATCCTAAGAATTAATATTGTCAAAAATAGATATTATATCACTACTATCCGGGAAAATTCGGGATTTTTTATGGGTGCACCTGTGGTAGTCTTCTAAGTCAAGACAGATAGATGCTGGATGCCCTCCTTCGCCAAGGGCTTCGGCGGGTGATACTGGATACCAGAAGACAATTCTTCAACCCCCGGTTAGGCTGAGGTGGTGGGGAGTATATTTTTATGGGGCTTTCAGCCCCAAACCCCGAGTAACTTTTT
>CAZYDI010000202.1:0-3486 GCA_964646255.1 uncultured Bacteroidales bacterium | reverse complement strand
TCTTTTCGCTCCCTCGCTCTCTCTCTCCCTCGCTCCCTCTCTCTCGTCTTGGATCTTGGATCTTTGGTCTTCTTGTCCCTCGTCCCTCGTCCCTTGTCCCTTATTATGAGCACGAATCTGATATGCCTTGTCTGATGCTTCTTTCTCACATAAAGTGAGCATTACCGATATTTTCAGAAACCTATTTTCCGGGATTCATAGAATGTAACATTTTCTCCGTTCCAGGAATCATCGCTTTCAGGAAGCACTTTTTCATAATGCTTTATATCGGCAAAACCCTTCGATTCCAGAATTTGAACCAGATCCTTTACTTCATAATAGTGATTCCAGAAAACATAGGTTTGAACCGTATCATGTTCATCAATTACAATATGATGATTGGCAAATACCTTTGATTCAGGATAATGGTAACCTTTGGAGAGGGCCATATAAGGTTCATTCTTCCAGAATCCGCTTTCCTGAAGTTCCCACGATGGAGAAAGTATTTTCTTGTCGATGTTTTTTTCATTGACAACATCACAAATAAAAATACCTCCGGCCTTTAAGGCCCGATGAATGTTTTTCAGTACAATATCCCGTTCATCCGGTAACAGAACACAAAAATCCATATAGATCATGATTACCAGGTCAAACTGGTTTTCAAAGGTTATCTCCAGATAGTTCTTTTTCACATATTCAATATCGAGATGCTTTTCTTTTGCCTGAACACTGGCATACCGAATGGAATTTTCGGAAAAATCAATACCGGTAACCGAATGACCTTTCTGAGCAAACAATTCTGCATACAGGCCTGGTCCGCAACCCAAATCAAGGATCTTCATTCCGGATTTGTTGCTGCGCGCTAAAATCCAATCTGTCAGTTGTTCAATTTTATCTTTACTTCTGCTGGCAATATCCAAATCCGGATTTAAATGCAGCTTCAGTAATTGCTGTGAAATGTGGGGATCTGTCCACATAACCGATGTACCTTTAGCATACAATGCCGGTTTTTCAGCCAGTTTATTTAACCTCTTAATATTCATCCTTACTATTTTTCATCATGCCGCTCAGGCGGAGCCTTTATGAGCACCGGGGGTTTTGGCCTTTCAGAATCGGTAATTTATACCAAACCCAACGTTTATATAACTATATGGAAAATTCTTATTGGTATTTGTGAACTTATACATCACTGTGCCAGCCAACTGCACTGAAAATTTCAGTTTTTTTCCGCCAACCCTGATAAAACCTGTAGGTTCAAACAGCAAACTTTCATCATGGTAGGTCTTATATGGCCCGGTTAGTGAAATCTTCTCATAATAATTCTTGTCGGTCAGTTTTGAATGTAAATATCCTGCTTTAATACCAAATCCTATTTCAAGGTTTGACAGTTCGTCTGCAATTTTCCCATAATTTACCTGTCCAAAATACAGTTGATAGTCCCCGAATAAATTTCCCGGATTTGCATCCTTGTATGCATCCCCATATCCATAGCCGAATCCTCCATATAATTCCAATACCCGGCTGTTTCCCATGTTTTTATAATGTCCGGTTGCCAACTGAAAATAATATCCGTCATCGGTGCCAATGCTTCCAAACCCCTGAATGGCTATCTTATCTGTTAATCCATATGAAATAGTTGCGTGAGCCGATGGAATTACCGAAACTCCTGCATCTATTCTCAGGTCATTTTTTTTGCTGATCAAAGGGATATCTGTAGTCTGTGTATGATATACCATACACCCCGACATCATCAGTGAAACAAAAAGTCCGGAAGCAATTACCTTAATTTTCATGTATGTAAATTTATTTTAATGAATCATGGGCGGATCCGGATGTCAGCGTTAAACACAAAAACTGGTCCTCCCGGTCATTTGGTTTCAATTATTGGATTACATCTACGATGAAACTTTTGGTTTTTTGGTTGCGTCGTCTTTTTGTCCTGCCCGGGGTGGAAATTACATGAATCCTTTCGCATGGTTCATTATGGGACATAGTCTACAGAGTTCGGGAAACGTTTACGGGCATTGGGTGGTCGTTTTTACCGGCAACGGTTTATTTTTCTTTCTTTTTTCCTGATTTTTGAAGCTTAATATTTATGGGTTCAAGCGTAACCAGGCAACCTTTGCTCATGTTGATTAATTCTTTTTCAATTTTATCATAAAAGGATTCTACCTTAGTCGTCAGGTCAATCATTTCAATCATTACAGGTAACTTTTCCGTAAGCTCCCAGAATTTAGAGGTATCAACATGCTTACTGCTTTCTCCGTATCCCATAATACCGCGATATACGGTCACTCCGCTTATTCCATACTCTTTTGCGAGAAAAACCAAATGCTCGTAAAGTAGTTTATGTCCGATTTTATCGGTGGAGCTAGCATGAATTTTTAATATACTATAATCTGTTGTTTTCATATTTATAACAAATTACTTAAAGTATAGCCAAAATATACAGCTATGAAACCCAATATTACACTTAATCCGGTATATAAGAATATGGATAAAAATTGTCCATTGTGAAGCAGCATTAAATTTTCATTGGTAAAGGAAGAAAATGTCGTAAATCCGCCGCATATTCCAACCATTAAAAACAATCTCAATTCCAGCGACAGAATATTTGTCTTGTCTGACATTCCGGCCAGGAATCCAATGATTAAGCTGCCAATAATATTAACCAAAAGCGTCCCTATTGGTACAGAGTAAAAGTCCCAATAAAGATTAAGTTTTGAGACAAAGTATCTTGCGACACTCCCAATAAATCCACCAAATCCAATTATTAAAATATTCTTTATCATATGTATGCTGTGTTCTTTACAGTACCTTAATATTGCCGGATCATTTCATACAATCTTCCTGAGACTATAAAATCCGGGGTTTTTGAAAAAAACCAATGAATCAGCGTTTATTGATCAATTCATCAATTTCACTCAAATGCAATGTATAATGCCTTAGATAATCAGTAATCATTGCTTTAAGCGATACATTTTTATTTAATGCTGAAATCCACTCGTTATCTAATTTATCAACATTCACATTCCGAATCACATGGGCTATGTGAATATTGGAATACTTCCACAATTGAATCAAATCATTCCATGTTTCTTCCTGGTAATTCTGAATGGCAATCCACCTGTCATTATTTCCAAGATTTGCATAATCAGGGAATATGAGCGGACTCGGCTGATATTGCAAATGAATAATCCGATGGGTGTTATTTGAGGCAGAATCAATCATGTGTCCGACAATTTGTTTGATAGTCCTGTTTTGAGCATTTCTTCTCTCTGAAACCACTTCGTCCGACAAACCTGCCAGCTTAGGTTCCCATTCATCTATCAAGGCTATCAATCCTAGCGTTATCGGTTCAAATTCCTTAATCATAGTCTGTAAATTTAGGTCGAAAATACCTTAAAAAAGCACATATAGTATTTAGAAAAAGCGTTAAGAAAATTAATTTGCGTAGCGTTAAGAAAGAAAAGCTGTCTGAGCCCGATTTAGAATAAGGGACAAGGG
>CAZYDI010000201.1:0-3518 GCA_964646255.1 uncultured Bacteroidales bacterium | reverse complement strand
CTATATGCAAATAAATTTATATCAACAATATGTATCCTTAAGTTGACGGCTATGGGTTCCGCCTCAGTCTGACTATTTTATGAGCTACTTCATGGTGATCGTAAGAACATTTATTTAATAACTCAGGAAGAGCCTGCCAACATAGGTTCTACCTGGGTCTGAACCCAAAGCCGAACTTTCAACAGATGAAGAAGCTGGCGGTGCTAATTCCTCACATCCTCTCCCCACTTCAACTTGTTGCGGAGCGTTTCGTAAAAGCTGGTCATTGGGAGCCTCAGCATTTTAAGCGAGTAATCCGATTTTGCTATCAGAAATTCTGCCTCGCCATCTATATGTTGTGTGCGGTTATCGGCCGTAATGGAAAAATTACCACTCCGGCTCTTAACTTTTAGTGTTATGGTATTCGTATCTGGAATGATCAGCGGCCTTACCGTAAGGTTATGCGATGAAATCGGCGCTATGATAAGATTACCCGACCCAGGTACAACAACCGGTCCTCCCACACTCAACGAATAGGCGGTAGAGCCTGTAGGGGTCGATACAATCAACCCATCAGTCCAGTAGGTATTCAAAAACTCGTTGTTAATAAAAGCATCAATGGTAATTAAAGATGCATTGCTTTTGTGAATGGTGATATCATTCAGGGCAAAATTAAGTCCACCAAAAAGGTTTTCCGGTTTCTTAACACAGATAAGTGTACGGTATTCATGGCAAAAATTTCCTGATAGAATATGCTGAAAAGCCTCGGTAATATTATCTTTTGAAATGTATGCCAGAAATCCCAGCCGCCCCGAATTAATCCCGATGATGGGTGTTTGTTGCCGGATGACGTATGGAATTGATTCAAGGAAAGTTCCATCCCCGCCAATGCTTACAATTAAATCCGATGTGGTATCAAAATCATCGGGATTCCTGAATACATGTTGAACCTTTCTTTCCCTGCCGGTTTCACAATTGATATATTCGAGAAATGGTTTGTAAATGGAAAGTTCCACCTTATGCCTTGCAAGCAAATCGAGCAATTCGCCAATATACGGATTGAAGCCTTTATTGAAAGTTTTACCGAACAGTGCTATTTTCATCAGAAGATATTATATGCTGAGGTATTTCATGAATGATTCATACCTGTTTTCATACAAGCCTTCCATATCGTCATGATCCATAAATGTACTATGAATAATGTAATTGTAGCGGTTAAATGTTTGTATGATTGAAGTGAGGTCATTCCGGTTTATTTTCAATGTTACTTCAATACGGGTTGATGCGCTGTGCGAACTGATATACATACTCAGAATTTTGGCATCGTTGCCCTCAACAATTTGCGCTATTTGTGCTAAAGAATAATCATGAATGCTCATGTCAAGTACAATGATGGCACCGGGTTCCTTAAGGGCTGCAAAATCTGCAAAATAATGAATCAGATCCGATTGGGTAACCACCCCTTTATAGTGATTCTTATGATCAAGTACCGGAACAATGGAGAGGCTCAACCGTGATGCCATTTCAATTACTTCGTATATGTGCTGATTTTCTGTAACATATGGGCTAAAAAGCGAGAGATTATGGTTTCCGATGGGCTCACCCGCCATATTGGCATCGTAAATATCCTTATCTGAAATCAGCCCCAGGAAGTCCATGTTGTTCACGATGGGCAAATGGGAAATCCTGAAAATATCCATCCAGTAAAGCGCTTTCTGCCCGCTGTCTGATGTGTGCAGCGATGGAATTACATCCGATATCAATTCTTTTGCCAGCATAGACCTGAAAGATATACAAAACCTGCTAAATTTGCATTAAGCAGTATTAAAGTTAGTTATATTTCATTTACATTAAACAGATCGGGTATGACAAAGTTAAGTGTTAATATCAACAAAATTGCAACCATACGCAATGCACGCGGTGGCAATATTCCCAATGTATTGCAGGCAGCCATTAATTGCCAGAAGTTTGGCGGCCAAGGCATTACCGTGCACCCCCGGCCCGATGAGCGACATATAAGGTATCAGGATGTGAGGGATATCAGACCTGTTATCACCACGGAATTCAATATCGAGGGTTATCCTTCACACAGGTTTCTCGACCTGGTGAGGGAAGTAAAACCCCACCAGGTGACCCTGGTTCCCGATTCGCATGAAGTGATTACCTCCAACCAGGGCTGGAATGTTATCAAATATGAAAAGTTTCTTACCGATGTGGTTAAGGATTTGCAGTCGCATGGCATAAGAACTTCCCTCTTCATTGAAACCGATACAGAGCAAATTGAACGCGCAGCAGCAACCGGAACCGATCGTATTGAGCTTTATACCGAACCTTATGCCAGTCAATACCCCGCAGATGCAGCAAAAGCCATTGCACCTTATGTGAAGGCGGCAAAACAGGCTATGGCTCTTGGACTTGGCTTAAACGCCGGCCATGATTTGAGCCTCGAGAATCTTCATTTCTTCAAGCAGCATATTCCGGGTTTACTGGAGGTTTCCATAGGTCATGCATTAATAGCGGATGCATTGTATTATGGATTGGAAAAAACGATTCAGCTGTACCTCGAACAGATTGCCTGATGAATCTTGCCTACAAGACCTCAGGATCGGGTGAACCGTTGATTATCCTGCACGGTTTATTCGGGTCGGGCGATAACTGGTATTCTGTTGCGCGTGAATTGAATGATGCATACACGGTTTACCTTGTCGACCTCCGTAACCACGGCCACTCCCCACACCATCCGGTTCACACTTATGATGCCCTCGCACAGGATGTCAGGGATTTCATGAACATGCATGGCATTCCTGCTGCCACTTTTATCGGGCATTCCATGGGTGGAAAAACAGCTTTGAACTTCGGGATCAGGAATCCCCATAAAGTAAAAAAGATGGTGGTAGTGGATATTTCACCGCTGGGATTCGACAAGAATGACCCTGTAATCGCCCGCAGTGATCAGTTCGCCATAATTAAGGCGCTAAACAATCTGGATACGGGAAAAATCGCAAGCCGGTCTGACGCCGATAAGGCTTTATCGCCTCAGATTCCATCGACCATGGTGCGGCAATTCCTGTTAAAAAGCCTTAAACGGTTGAAGGATGGAAGTTTCCGCTGGTCAATAAACATAAAGGCGCTGGACGAACAGATTTCCGAAATCTTTGAGGGCATAATTGCAGAAGAAGAAACCGATCCCAGGGCCATTCCTGAGTTTCCGCTGCTTTTCATCAAGGGCGAGCGTTCGGCATATATTGGTGAGGAAGATGTTGCTGCCATAAACCACTATTTTCCATGGGCAGAAATAAAGGTTATTTCCGGCGCCGGTCACTGGGTACATGCGGAGCAGCAAGATGTGTTTGTAAGGACGGTGAGGGAGTTTTTTGGTGTTGTTGGCTGATTGATTATTCGCACCCACAGGCCAACGAACAACCTGCTCATGAACTGTCTGCTGGTCTGCTGGTCTTCCCTCCTTCGCCATAGGCTTCGGCGGGTGAAACAGGTCTCCAGGTCGAAAATTGTCTGCTGGTCTTCAGGTCTTCAGGTCT
>CAZYDI010000200.1:0-3538 GCA_964646255.1 uncultured Bacteroidales bacterium | reverse complement strand
CGGCTTCAATCCAATCTTTATCAAAACCTTCCAGTTTATATTTATATTGATTGCGTTCGGGATTGGCAAAATGTAAGGCTGAAAAATACAGGGTAAAATTGTTCTGCCGGTGGTTTAGAACAATTTCCCTGGCCATATTCACATGAACTTTGATTGGTGAATCATTTCCAGGCACAACAGCCTTATTATGAATCAGCAATTCCGACAATACTATTGAAGGCACTATCGTATCAATCTTAACATCGGAAGGGTAAAAACTGTTAAACCCATATTGTCCCCCGAAGTACATTTCACCTGCCGGACTCTGAAAATATGAGGTACCGTTGAATTCATTGCTCTGCAAACCATCTTCGATGGTAAATTGTTTAATCTGTCCTGATCGCTCATCGAAATTCAGTAAACCATTGTTTGTACTCATCCATAACAAACCAGATTGGTCCTGTAAAATGCCATATATCACTGCCGTTGAAATTGCATCAACATGCTGAAAATGGATAAAACGGTTGCTTTCAGGAATATACTTGTCAAATCCTCTGCCATAGGTGCCTATCCACATGTGACCTTTCCCGTCTTCATGAAAACATAGAATTTCATTGTGAATCAGGGAATTGGGATTTTCTTTATTGTGTTTGAAATGGTGAAATAAACCAGTGAGGGGATCATATACATTAACGCCAAAATCAGTTGCCATCCATATTTTTCCGTCACGGGCACCGTAAATGGCGTAGACAGTTTCATTGCATACCGTTTTATTACTTGAAGTATCCGGTAAATAAGGGGTGAAGTCTTCTGTTGAAATATCCATTATAGTTAACCCGTTATCGGTTCCTATCCATAACTTTCCATTCACATCCGCATACAACGCATATATTTTATTACTCGTTAAAGAGTTAGGATTTCCTGCAATATGGTTGTAATTAATTACCCTTTGCAGTTTTCGGTCTTCAGTGAGAATAACCTTGTCAAGACCTTGATCTTCAGTACCTACCCAAAGCACGCCCTGAGGAAACTCTTTTATAGCTCTGATCCGATTACTGGAAAGGCCATTGGCAACCGACAGTCTCGCGTATGATTTTTGTTCATGGTTTATGACGTGCAAACCGTCGGTTTTGGAGCCTACCCACAAAAAGCCGTAAGAATCCTCATAAAGTGGATGAATATTTCTGAATATAAATTGATTAGAAGTATATGGAACATAATCATACAACCGGAATTTTTCTTTTCCGGGACTGTAAATATCTATTCCGTTACTCCCGACCCATATTAATCCTGAATGATCTTTTAAAAGCGACAAAACCTCATTATTCTTTATACTATATGGATTCAGGTGGTCATAGTCATAATTAGCAAACGTACCGGTAAGTATTGAACCTACATACAATCCATTTCCAAATGTGGCAATCCAAATATCGCCTTTATCATCGTCAAGGAGGGCTTTGATATGTAAATTCCCAAATTGTTTCTTTTGCAGGTGAATTTTTGTAAATAACCCTGATTGCTGATCCAAAATTGATACTCCGTCTTCAGAACCCGCAACTATATTGCCAAATCTGTCGCAAAGCAATGCTGTAATCCGGTTATTTGCACCGGGTAGTTTATCGGTAAAATGGGAAACCAGGCGTGTTTCCATTGAATAACGGTATAAACCATTTTCTGTTCCTATCCAGGCTGTATTTTCCCTGATCAGCAGTGAACGTACCGATACTTTTACAGCAGCAAGTTCGGGATATTGTGCATTCGCACTCACTGCCTGTCCTGAGACAATGCTCAAAATGTTCAACCCTTTTTCACTACCCACCCATATTTCAGCATCACCAACAGGTGAAATACATTGAATAAGTTTACCGGGAGAGTGTTCAGCAGGACAGGATATAAAAATATCTTCGTTGCGCAGGTAAGCATTTAATCCGCCACCATTGGTACCAATCCAAAGATTTCCTGAATTATCTTCGGCAATTGCGGTTATTCGCGAATGACTTATTGATTTTGGATTATCGGGTAATGGCTTGTAGACAGTAAAACTATAACCATCGTATTTGTTTAAACCATCTTCGGTTCCAATCCATACGATCCCTAAATGATCCTGGAAAATGCAATTGGGCGAACTTTGTGAAAGGCCATCCTTAATTGAGATGTTTCTGAATTTGATGTTTTGTTGTGCGTTGCCCGGCATAAGGCTTACAAAGGAGGTAATGAACAGAACAATTAACCCGGGCCTCAAACGAAGTGAAAATGATTTGGTCATAAGTAGGGTTAAGAATTATTTGGAGGTTAAATTTATAAGAATTACTTAAAAATACATAATAATACATAACAAACTTATGGCTTGGGCACTGAAGGGTTTTTGCTACCTTTGTTTTATTATATAACACTATGTTTCTCCGATCGCTTTCTTTGGTCAATTTTAAGAACTTCAGTGAAGCTGACGTTGAATTCTCGTCACGGATTAATTGCTTTGTAGGCAACAATGGGGTGGGTAAGACCAATCTGCTCGATGCTATACATTATCTATGCCTGTGCAAAAGCTATTTCAATCCTGTCGATTCTCAAAATATCAGGCATAATGAAGAATTTTCTGTTCTTCAGGGAGTTTTCAGCCGTGATAAACATGATAGCGAAATTTTTTGCGGAATATACCACAGCAAAAACAAGGTTTTTAAGTGCAATAAAAAAGAATATGAAAAGCTTGCTCATCATATCGGCTCATTCCCCGTGGTGATGATCTCACCGCAGGATTCATCATTAATCATGGATGGCAGCGAAGAGCGGCGAAGGTTTTTAAACAACGTTATTTCGCAATACGACCGTACTTACCTTGAAGCTGTATTGCAATACAACAGAATTCTTGCCCAGCGGAACAAACTGTTAAAGGACTTCGGATGGTCGGGTAAATTTGATAAAGAAATCCTGAGTGTGTATGATGCTCAATTGCTTGTACCTGGAAATAAAATATTTGACAGTCGTAAGGTTTTTGCCGAACGAATGATTCCTGTATTCAGGAAATATTATCAGCAGATCTGCCCACACGAGGAAGTAGATTTGGAGTATCATTCTCAGCTACTTGAAGATGATTTTGAGGTATTATTGCGCGATAGCCATGATAAGGACAGGGTAATGCAATATACAACCCGGGGAATTCATAAAGACGATCTTATTCTGATGCTAAACGGCTATCCGCTAAAGAAAACAGGTTCACAGGGACAGCAAAAAACTTTCCTGGTAACCCTTAAACTGGCCCAGTTCGATTTTATCAAGGAAATGAATAAGGCAAGACCTATTTTATTGCTTGATGATGTATTTGATAAGTTTGATGAATCGCGGGTGCGTCAGATTATTCACTTGGTTTCGGATGACCACTTCGGACAGATTTTCATTTCACACACGGATGAAGCCAATATGCACGCCATACTGGAAGAAATGCACACCGATTATAAACTTTTTAGGGTTCATAACGGAAAAATCAATTAGCAAATCAACAAATCATCAAATCAACAAATCAACAAATCAACAAATCAACAAATCAACAAATCAACAAATC
>CAZYDI010000199.1:0-3578 GCA_964646255.1 uncultured Bacteroidales bacterium | reverse complement strand
ACTCCAACCTGGTGAAATACGGTGACAGGGTGTTTCGTGAAAACAATATCCGCCTGGCCACCCCCGGGGTATTTGATATGTTTTCCTATAAAATCATCAATGGTGAAGAAAAGGGCTTGCTTACAAAGCCCAATACAGCAGTATTGACCGAAACTCTTTCTAATAAGCTGTTTGGCGATGAAGAGCCTGTTGGCAATACCGTATCCTTTGACAAACAACCATATAAGGTAGTCGGGGTAATGGAAGACCTGCCCGTGAACACCGCACTCAGGTTTACCGCTTTGCTCTCTTCACCCATTAATGGTTCTGAGGACATTAACGCATGGAACGACTATTATGCATACATTTTGTTGACAGATGATCTGAATCCCGACTTTCAATCCAAAATCGACAGAATAGCCGATATAACATACAAACCATTTTTCACAGGTGATAATGCAGGCCTTTCGCGTATTTATAAAATTCAACCGCTGCATGAAATACATTTCGACACTTCATACCTGGCCGATACCGACACGCCTAAAGGGAACAAGACAACCGTTTACGTATTTCTTTGTGTTGCACTACTGATATTGATCATAGCCTGTATCAATTATGTCAATTTGAATCTGGCAGGGGCCTTATCCAGGCAAAAGGAATTTGTCATACGCAGAATCAACGGGACAGGCAAAGCAAGTACATTAACCTATCTCCTGGGTGAATCAGCTATTAATGCCGTAATCTCAATTGTATTATCCCTGTTTATTGTAATGCTGCTGCTACCCTTGTTAAATAGTCTGACTGATGCTGACTTCAACAGAAATATACTGACAGATCCGTCAATAATTGCGGTTTTGTTCCTAATGGTTGTAGTCATTGGTATTCTGGCTGGCATTTACCCGTCTTTATTCCTGTTCAGGCTAAGTGAATCGTCAAAATATGCAGTAAAAGGAGCAAGTCATGAATTCAATATGGCCAGAAAAGCTTTGGTAATGTTTCAGTTTGTGCTTTCAATTGCCATGATCTGCATCATTACCGGGGTGAACAGGCAATACAGATATATGCAGCAATATGACCTCGGATATCATAATGAGCAGATATTGTCCATTGATCTGAGTGCCGTTCATCATGCTCCCGGTAAGGTGGAGTCTTTAAAGCAGGATTTGTCTGCTCTTTACGAAGTGGCAACGGGTGGTCCGGGAACATCACTGGGTACATCGGGCGAATGGATGCGACCGGTTTGTGAATTCGTAAATGAAGACGGCCAGGAATTTAGGTATATATTAAACATACCGGATATTGATGACAATTACCTGAACCTTTTTGGCATAGAATTGATTGATGGAAGGAATTTTTCAAAGGATCACCCTTCTGACTACAATGTAACCTTCATCATTAATCAGGCTTATGCAGATTTAATGGGTTGGAAAAATCCTTTGAATGAGAAACCGCTTAATGATCAGAATTTAAGTGTAATCGGCGTGGTTAAGGATTTTCATTTTGTTTCTCTACACCATAAAATTGAGCCACTTGCCTTCAGGTTCAACGACAAAGAACCGGCATATATTTTTGTAAAAGCCTTACCGGCAGAGGTTGATGATATCCGGGCTGTTTGGCAAAAATACTTTACCGAAGAACCTTTTGAATTCAGGTTTATAAGCGACAGTTTCCAGGATCAATACCAAAGAGACAAAAAAATGAAATCCCTGTTGGGGTATTTGTCCTTCCTGGCAATCTTCATCTCTGCGTTGGGATTGTATGGACTGACTTCATTTTTTATTAACCGGAGAGTTAAAGAGATTGGCATTCGTAAGGTAAACGGCGCCCGAACGGCAGAAATACTGCTCATGCTTAACAAAGACTTTATCATCATGGTGGCCATAGCCTTTATTATGGCCGCCCCCATTGCATATTTCGCCCTGAACCGGTGGCTCGAAAGCTTTGCATATAAGACCACTGTAAATTGGACCATTTTTGCCGGAGCTGGCACCATTGCAATGGTTGTGGCATTATTTACCTTGTCATGGCAAAGTTGGAAGGCAGCGTCCAGGAATCCCGTAGATTCGCTCCGTTATGAGTGACAGGAACCAGGTGCTGGATACATCCTAAACACACAAACCCTATAACACACACATTCAGAATGCAGGATCCGTCATCCAGTATCATTTTCTTAATACCTTTTGATTCTGAAATTCGGAAGAAATCACCCCTTTTCGTACGCTCAAATTTATTAGCTTTGAATGGTTCTCTTGTTGTCCGGGTTTATATTCTTCGTGATATGTCAATTCCATTGAGCAACCTGCTGGAAAAAAAATACCCTCAAAACTTTATCATTCGCAAACCTTTTATCGGGGCCTTGCTCATTCTGGCCATCAGTTTTGTTTTTATTGTGCTGTACAAACCTTTTCATGTTCACCCGGCACGCACATTCAGCTTCGCATTTACCATGGCGGCGTATTGCTTTTCAATGGCCATACCTGTCTTTGTTATTGCCCGTATATTGAAGCTTTTCAGCTTTTTTTCCGAAGGCAGCAACTGGACCCTTGGCAAAGAAATCACAGCAGCCATGTTGACACTTTTGGGTATGGGTTTGTTCGTGTACTTCACAGGGTTCATTATGGAAGAACCTGCCGATCGCTGGAACTGGCCAACCTTTTCCAGCTCAATGCTGATCGGAATATTGGTAGGCCTGGTTCCTGTTTCATTTTTCACCCTGATTAATTTTCGCTATTTAATTGTAAAAGATATTTCCCTGGAGTATCATCCGGCAACGTTTCTTCCGGGCCAAACGCAAAATGAAGACAAAATACACATCCCGTCGCAACTCAAAAAGGAAGAACTGCACTTTTACCCTGAAGAATTGGTATATGCAGAATCCGACGGCAATTACGTGGTTTTCTATCTGTATGTTAATAATCAGCTTCAGAAAAAAATGGTCCGAAACTCAATGCAACAAATCGAACAGCATCTTGCCGATTCTCAATATATCAGAAGAGTTCACCGGGCTTTTATGGTCAACCTGAAACGCATTTGTTCTGTAAAGGGTAACAGCCTGGGTTACCGCATCCGGTTGACCGGAACAGATATTGAGATTCCGGTATCACGACAAAATTCCAAGCATTTCATGGAACAATTAAAGCAGTATCAATAGCCACTCATCACAAAAATATACACTCCATCCCGGAAAAAACTTCACTTTTTCACCTTCTTTACATTCTGTAACAAATTCTTGCTTTGCATCCCAAATAATTGTGTATTAATCAGATAATTCTTCCCTTTGCTTCATGAATTTTTAAACATGAACCAAATGAAAGGATTCTTCACATTTTATTGTCAATGGATTCAACGCAAACATCTGTTTCTGGTAATTATGTGTTTCGCAGTTTCTTTAGTCCTGCAGGCACAAAATAATCAAAATTTATACGGTAGGACCATTGACCAGAAAAGCGGACAGACAATTCCTTTTGCCAGCATTGGCCTGTTTACGTGGGGTGATTCCGTAATTATTGGTAGTTCTCTTAGTGATGACAGCGGATTGTTCAGATTCAATTCAGTAACCCGGGGAAAGTACATATTGAAAATACAACATGTAGGATATA
>CAZYDI010000198.1:0-3586 GCA_964646255.1 uncultured Bacteroidales bacterium | reverse complement strand
AGGTAAAGCTCGGTGGTATCTTCTGAATACTGGGCAAGCCATTCCAGCAGGGTGATATCCCTGGTAAAGAATTTTTCATTGTCGAGTGGCAGGTATGCTTTAACAATGGTCTGCCCCCATTCACAGGTACCGTGGTCAGGCTTTATATGTCCTTTCAGAATTTCGAAAAGCGTGGTCATTGCCCGCGTGTCACGTGAGAGGAAAACGATCTTGTCGTTTTTGTTCACCGTAAATTCCAGGTCTTTAAAAAGGAGTTTTCCTTCTACGGTTTTTGACAGGCCTTTTACCGTAAGAATATTGTTGCCCGGTTCGCGCCCCGGGGTAAAAATAATGCCGGGATATTTTCGGGTTGATGGTTTAATTTCTTCGATGTTGAGCTTTTCTATCATTTTTTTACGACTGGTGGTTTGTTTGCTTTTGGCCACGTTGGCACTGAAGCGAGCAATAAACTCCATCAGCTCTTTCTTTTTTTCTTCGGCCTTTTTATTCTGGGCCAATTGCTGCCTTAGAGCAAGCTGGCTCGATTCATACCAATAGCTGTAATTACCTGCGAAAAGCTGCACTTTGTTAAAGTCAATATCAACGATATGGGTACAAATGGAATCCAAAAAATGCCTGTCATGCGAGACTACCAATACCGTATTTTCGAAATTCGACAGGTAATTTTCGAGCCAGTTCACGGTTTCAAGATCGAGGTCGTTGGTAGGTTCATCCAGCAACAGGTTGTCGGGTTTTCCAAAAAGCGCCTGGGCAAGCAATACCTTCACTTTTTCCTTGCCATTCAATTCCCGCATCAGCTTACCGTGCAATTCATCCTTTATACCCAGTCCGCTCAATAATATTGAAGCATTGCTATCGGCATTCCAGCCATCGAGGCGTGCAAATTTTTCTTCAAGTTCAGAAGCCTTAATTCCATCCTCTTCACTGAAGTCTTCTTTTGCATACAGCGCATCTTTTTCATTCATAATCTTCCACAATTCCGCATGCCCCATAAGGACAGTAGTAAGCACCGGGATATCATCGAATTCAAAATGGCTCTGACGCAAAACCGATAAACGCTCTCCATGGCCGATGGTAACACTCCCTTTCATGTGTTCGACTTCGCCGCATAACATTTTAAGGAAGGTTGACTTTCCGGCACCATTTGCGCCAATAATTCCATAACAATTGCCAGGGGTGAATTTTAAATTAACATCCTGAAAAAGGACTCTCTTGCCAAATTGAATTCCAAGGTTGGATACGGTTATCATTAATATAATTATCTATAGGATAGTGAACAGATTTACTACGATTTCGTATTTCAAATTTTTTGCAAAGTAACTTTTTAAAAATGGTTTTACCAACTATACCTTAACCGTCTGAAAACAAAAGCGTTTAGTTCTGACCGCAGGTAATTTTCATAGTGATGGCCGTTAAACCATGATAAATAACAAGAATATACGGACCGGGAGGCAGGTTGGCTTTCACCCTGGCATTATTGACCGGGGTATGGTATGTATTATTAAACACCAACCGTCCTTCATGGTTATAGATTTCTATCCTGTTAAAATTTTGGTCAGCGTTTATGGTGAAGCCCACGGTAAACGGAACCGGAAATACGTTCACATTGCTGATTATTGGATTGCGTATTGAAGACGGAATGTTGTTCTGTACATTGTAACCGGTAAAATCTTCAAGTTTGCCATTGTTAACGCTGACAATATTCCCTGCAGCATAACTTAAGGTAATGATGTCTTTATGTTGAACCGGAGCAGAGAAGTATATCCATACCGAGTCCATGAGTCCCGTTATGGAATCGGTAAATACCGGTTGCCCGTTTATTTCTACCGTAAAGTATTCCATCTGGTTGCTGACAGCCGCCAACAGCCTGTCGAATTTCAACGATACTGCATAAACCGTATTCACCTTTGTAAGGTGTGCCGATACCAACTCCGGATTGTAGCCATTAGAGACATTGTCAACAGGGAAATCTGAAAAGGGCAATAAAAGAAAGCCGCTTTCTGATATTATTGCTTCTCCATTGTAGGACAATGTAAGCGAGTCTTCGAAAAATACCTGCGGATGAAAGGCCAGGACAAAGGTTGAAGTATCATTCCAAAAAGCGGTATCAACCGTTATTTCTTCCGTGCTGTTTCGTTTCAGTAAAAACCAATTGGCAGGAGGAGCCGGAGATGTCTGCATTTTTTTGTTGAACTCAAGCACCAATGAATCTCCTGAGCTATTGGTTTTTGTATCAATGATTTTCGGTGAAGGATCCTTCACATTATTCTGAACCATAATATTGTTGAATGCCATCAGTAACAAGCCATCCGGACTCATCAGGTTGCCCGGTACATATGAAAGCCTTATTGCATCAGAGAATATAAGCACCGTATCGAGTCTGATTACAATATTTGCAGAATCCGATGGGTTTAGGTAAATGTCGTCAATGGAATATGGTGAAACATCATTCACCAATACCGATAGTCCATCAGCCGAAAGCGGATGCGACATTGGTTTATCTGTCACCATGGTTATTGTTGAATCCGATGAAGTATAAGAGGATACAATGCGGGGCGATAGTTTTGGAACAAACTGTAACGATTTTATCCTGAACAGTTCTCCTCCGGATCCTGTAAACCGCAGGTAAAGGTCGTGCCTTCCGGTTACCTGGCTGACACTGGCTGTGAAAGTACTGAATGTACTGAGATTTCCTGTTGAAGTTATTGTACAGGTACCAATGAGATTTCCTGTTTCAATCGAATCGAGCCACATTTCGACTATACCTTCAGAAGCAGATGAAGCCTGGATTGAAACGGACTCAGCTGCCTTGCCATAATCCTTGCCGCCAAACTCCACTCCGGCGTACAAAGCCCAATCGTTGTGATGAATATTAACCAGGGAACCAGTTGAACTACCGATGGTGCCGTACTGATTTGCAGGCCACCCGGCAATGATGGGGGTGTAGGCATCACGATAAATATATATGTCAAACCAGGCTTTTCCATTCAGTGTATACAAACCCTGCCGGGTACCCGTGAAAGAGGTGAAATCCGAGTATGAATCAATGACGGAGATATCAAATCCATTGCCAATTTGGGTCCAGTTGACGCCATCGGCACTGAAATAACCGTTAATGGTATGATTAACACGCGTAAGTTTCAGCCAGGCTGTGTTGCCCATAGTAACAGCGGAGTCAATTCTTGTTGACACATAGGAAAATGAAATAACCTTTACACCATTACTGTTCACGGCGGAGAATAATCTCACATGCTGCGCTTCATCGCCCCTGACGATGATCAGTCCGGCTTCCTGGTTAGTGGCCCGGGCATCGAAATCAACACGGGTAATTAAGGAATAGTTATGTTCGCCGTCATTTTTCACTATCATGGTTCTTTTACCACTTCCTTTGGGGGATAATCTAAGCCAGCCAGGTTTTTCGGACAATGACCATGACCCCGCAGGGGTATAGCCCATAAATGACCATTCGGGACTTAGCGTTCCGGAGTTAAAATAATCTGATTTAGGCACCATCCAGGGAATACCGCTGCCGGAAAGACGGGGTGCATTGAAAGCCCGGTTCACCGGATAATCGGCAACCGGCTTC
>CAZYDI010000197.1:0-3595 GCA_964646255.1 uncultured Bacteroidales bacterium | reverse complement strand
AGGTACAGGGATTTACAACATGATAAGAGCCTGATGAATGACCAGAAAGTGCTTGCCCTTCAAAAAGAACTTGAAGAAGCCACTGCTCTTGAATTACCTGTTCTTTCGCAGAACCTCGTTATCATGTCAACCATCGCTTCGGTTTCCGTACTTGTAGGTCTTATTGGAACTGTACTAGGTATGATCCGTGCCTTCGGTGCTTTGGCAACCGCCGGTGCCCCTGATGCTCTTGCTCTTGCAACCGGTATTTCAGAAGCGCTTATTAATACTGCATTTGGTATCACGGGTTCAACACTTGCCCTTATATTTTACAACTACTTTCAGACACGCGTTGACAACATGACCTTCAAAATTGACGAAGCCGGATTTAGTCTTACCCAGACTTTTGCTGCTTCATTAAAGTAATCTGAAGTGTTATATATTGTTGTTAACAGTGTGAATGTAGAATTTATAAAAATCTGAGGAAATGGGAAAAATTGCAATGAAAAAAAATCCACCGCGCATCGACATGACGCCGATGGTGGACTTATTTTTCCTGCTGCTTATCTTTTTTATTTTGACGGCTACATTCCGCCAGCCGGAAGCTGTACAAGTTGATACGCCTAGCTCTGTGTCTAATAAAACCACACCTGAGAAGCATATCATTACCATTACTGTGTCAAAGGATAATATGGTATTCTTTAATATGGATAATGGTATTGATACCTCGGAACATTTACGGGGCAATATTCTCAGGGCAATGGCATATCAGTATCAGTTGAAATTCACTCCCCAAGAGGTTAAGAAGTTCGAAGGACTATCCTCTTTCGCGATCCCCATGGATAAGATGAAAGATTTCATCAACGCAGAGAACACTGAAGAACGGGATGCCATGCATACCGGGATTCCCATGGATTCAACTGACAATCAGCTTTTGTATTGGATAAGGTTTGCCCGTAACTATCATAACGACTTCGAAGTTGCCCTTAAAGGCGACCGCGATGCCGATTATAAAACAATAAAAAAGGTGATCGATATATTGCAGGATAATAAAGTCAACAAATTCAATCTTACAACAAACCTTGAAGATGTTGATGTATCTTTGGAAAACCTTTAAAGACAGGAAATAAAAAATGGCTGAAATAATTCAAAACGAAGGCGGCGGCAAACAAAAAGGTAAAAAACGTGCGAAAAAACACAGCACGCATATCGACATGACGCCGATGGTGGACCTGGCCTGTCTCCTGCTTACCTTTTTTATGCTTACAACAGCATTTGCAAAGGCAAAGGTGATGGAAATCGTCCTTCCTGAGAAGGATGATCCGACTGAGGAACCAGAAACCAAACCTCAGGTGGATAGTTCCAGGGCGCTGAATATAATCTTAATAGGTGACGATAAGGTATTGTGGTACAATGGATTGGCTAATCCCGCCAAACCTCCGCTGCCCCGATTACACGAAACCGATTTTAGTGATGACGGTATCAGGAATATTTTGTTGCAGCGCAACAAAGACCTCTTTACCAAAATCGAAACCATGAAACAGGATGTGATCACGGGAAAAATTGAAATGCCACGTGACTCAGTTGACAGTCAACGAAAACGCTACATGCGTGCAGATAAGGCTGGTCCTGTTGTACTCATAAAAGCCCACGAAAATGTCAAGTATAAAAACATTGTTGACATACTCGATGAAATGGCTATTACGAACATTGCACTATATGCATTGATTGATATCAATGACGTGGAAAAGCAGATGGTGAACAATTACTTGTCCACTAAAGCTGGTGCCGCACAGTGATAAATAATTAAAATTTATTATTATGGATAACAAAAAATCTGCGGCAACACTTCTGGATATAGTATTTGAAAACAGAAATAAGGAATACGGAGCTTATGATCTCAGGAAAAAATTCCACCGTGCTCTTATTATCGGATTTGGTATTTCATTTCTGATTGTATCCACTGTTGTTGCTGTCCCTTTCATTAAAGCGCTTACCGCTGACGAAGAGGATGTGGTTCTGGTTAAGGAAACCGTTGCTGAATTACAGGACGTAAAAACCGACCAGGATGCTCCTCCTCCTCCTCCTCCTCCTCCTCCTCCCCAGGCTATGGAGCAGCAGGTTAAATATACTGCTCCTGTCGTTGTTGAAGAAGCCGAGGAAGATATGCAATTGGCAATTGTTGATGACGTAAAGGAATCAACAACCAATGAACCGGTTCCCGAAACCATTGAAGTTGTTGCTGCTCCTGAGGAACAGGTAATTGTCGAGGAAGAACCTGCCTTCGTATTCGTTGAAGAACAGGCAACTTTCCAGGGCGGTAGCCTCGAAACTTTCCGTGAATGGGTTCAGAAGAACCTGGTTTATCCTCCGGTTGCAGTTGAAAATGGTATTTTTGGACGTGTTACCGTTCAGTTTGCCGTTAACTCACGCGGAGAAGTCGTGGATGTAAAGGTGCTCCGTGGTGTAGACCCTTCACTCGATAAGGAAACAATTCGCGTGATTATGGCTTCACCCAAGTGGGGTGCTGCAAAACAAGGCGGACGTGCTGTTAAACAACAGTTTGTTATGCCCGTTATTTTCCAGCTTCAGTAAGATGTCACTGTTTTAATATAAAAAGCCTGGCTAATTACCAGGCTTTTATATTTTATTCAATCATCCTTTCAAAATCCTCTTCTGTAATGATGGGGATTTTTAATTTTATGGCCTTCTCATATTTTGAAGGACCCATACCTTCACCAGCAATGATGTATTGTGTATTTGAACTTACGCCTGCCAGGTTTTTTCCGCCATGTTCTTCTATCACAGACTGCAACTCCTCGCGTGAATGGCGCTTGAATACCCCGGAAATTACAAATGTTTTTCCGGCAAGTTTTTCCGAAGCTTTTTCTGTTTCTCCGGTTCGGCTTATTTGAACCCCTGCTGCCCTGAGCTTTTCGATAATCTGCCTGTTCTTCTCCACTTTAAAAAAGGCTCCGACACTGGCGGCAATAACCTCACCAATTTCTCCAACCTGTTTTAGTGTTTCGTTGTCGGTCGTCATAAGTTCCTCAATCGACCTGAAATGAGAAGCCAGCTTCCGTGCAATGGTTTCGCCAACATACCTGATTCCTATACCATACAGCACACGGTAATAAGGAAGGGTTTTTGACGCTTCAATGCTTCGTATCAGGTTGTCGGCAGATTTTTCACCAAACCTGTCCAGCATAAGTAGTTTGTCTTTTGTGAGATCATAGAAATCGGCCACGTTGTTTAAAAAACCTGCCTTGTTGAGCTGTTGAATGGTGGCTTCGGCACAACCAATATCCATGGCCTTTCGACTGGTAAAATGAAGCAATTTGCCCAGGATTTGGGGAGGACATCCATTTTCATTCGGACAAAAATGCTTTGCTTCCCCTTCAATCCTTACCAATGCAGTGCCGCATTCGGGACAGTTTTCTATGAATGTCAGCGGAAACAGGCTGGCAGAGCGCTCCGCAGTTTCCACAGCAGTGATTTTCGGAATGATTTCACCTCCCTTTTCAATCCTTACCTTATCACCAATTCTAATATCCAGCAAGGCAATCTGATCGGCATTATGCAGTGATGCCCTTTTAACAGTAGTTCCGGCAAGCAA
>CAZYDI010000196.1:0-3625 GCA_964646255.1 uncultured Bacteroidales bacterium | reverse complement strand
CCGCCCCGCTTAATACCATCCAATCGCAAAGCGGAAGAGGAAATGTGCTGAGGGTAAATTTTCCTGCCGGTAGTATTGGTTCGGCCTCGGGAATCGGAAATTACCGAATTCCCCTTGATTCAGCTTACAAGGAACTGTACCTTAGCTGGGAGTATTATGTCCCAACCTATTTTGACTATGGGTGGAGTGATACCAAAGGTGGTGGTAAGTTTTTCGGCGGCTTTGCCGGAGGCAGTATGCCGATGATTCCTAACAATGATGATACCGAACTGGATGGTTGGGGATCTATTCTTATGTTTCAGAATGGTTTTCTGAGTACCTACAATTATTTTAAGGGCACAACTTACACCAATGAAGGCTGGCCTCTTGGTTCACGCGTGGCAGACATAATTGAAGGAGAATGGCGCAGGATTACCATTCGCATGAAAGTGAATGACGGCAATCAGGCCAACGGACTATTTGAAGTGTTTGATAATGACGTGCTCTGCTTTCAGCAAAACAACGTCAGGATAGTTAATGGCTTACACCCCGAATACCTTATAGAGCATATTTATCTTAATTCCTTTTTTGGCGGATATGGCGCTGAATATACAAGCCCTATCAATCAATACATGGAATTCGACAACCTGGTTGCATTTTATTATCCCAGCGGAACATCAGGATACCGTGCCGGTGCCAGTGAAGCAGGAAGGAGATTATATGTTCCGGCTGCCGGTTCATATCATCCGCTGCCTCCGAACCGATTCCACGCTTCGGTTTATACTGAATCAAGCGGAACGATCACCAGCCACTGCGCATTTTATCAGCCGGTAAATCATCCTGGTTTTGAAACCTCAACCATTGAGGTTAATGGTGCCACACAAATAAGTATCAATGTCACAAGGTTTGATTATGATAAGGGACTTACATCACCCGAGTCTGCCCAGATATTAAAGATATACCAGGGCAAAGGTTCCGGTCGTACGCTGGTAAGAACTTTTCAGAACCTTGTAAATACAACCCCATCGAGCATAACCGTAAGTGGCAGTACGGCAACTATAGAATGGCAAGCCGGAATGGGCTTGCATGGCGGCTTTAGCCTGAATTATTACAGCAATGGCACCGGAAGCGGAAAAAACTTTTCCTGCGATAACTATGTTGCCACACAGGGAGGAGTTCCGCTGGTTGTCCCTTCAGTTCCCACGTCGCTGGAAATCATTCGTACCGGTGATCACAATATAGAACTTCGCTGGGCAGATAATTCTGATAATGAAGATTGGTTTGAGATTGAACGCAGGGGGCCAAATAGTACCACCGTTGTTCATATGCTTAAATCTTCGGCCAATTCGACCACCCTATCGGACGCAGGACTTCAATCGAATTCTGCTTACATATACCGGATACGCGCATATAATGCATTAAGCGGAGCATCTGCATGGACTTCACAAATTGAAGCAAAAACAACCATGCCCGTCCCTTCCCCTCCCGGTGGATTAACGCTAAGGTCTGCGACTGTTAATTCCATTACCATAGGTTGGAATGACAATTCAGATAATGAGGATAAGTTTGTCATTGAAAGAACCGGTCCCGGTAATTCAGATTTGACCCAGGTAATAGAATGCAATGCTAATACTACAACCTATATTGATAATGGTCTTGTTGCCAATTCATCCTATACGTATCGCATTCGTGCATATAGTTCCGTTAGCGGGTATTCAACCTATTCTCCTCTGTTAACTGCCAGAACAATTCTTCCCCCTCCCGCCACGCCTGAAGCTTTGACAATAAAAAAACTCAGTGTTGATACCGTAGTCATTAAGTGGACGGATAAATCATTTGGTGAAACGAACTTTGAACTTGAGCGCAGAGGCCCTGATGGAAGCGGTAACGTTAAGACGATGGTATGTGAAGCCAATTCAACTGAATATGCAGATGTGCAGGTCGAATGGAGTTCGGTTTATACATACAGGGTTCGGGCTTTTAATTCGATCAGCGGTTATTCATCCTGGTCAAATCAATTGCAGGTACAAACGCTGAGACCTCCTGTTCCTAATGCACCATCGGAATTGCAGGGCAAAAGCTTTACAAATGAAAGCATTACCATACAGTGGAAAGACAATTCGCATGACGAGAAAGGATTTGTAGTAACCCGAAGCATGGCACTGGACAATGGCAACAGTACAACTTTCAGTATTGACGCCAATGACACGCTTTTTACCGATACGGGTCTTCTGCCTAACCAGTCGTACGTTTATGCAGTGAAAGCTGTTAACGACATGGGATCTTCACCCTTCAGCAACCAGAAAATTGCCACCACGCTATCAGTGGCTGAAACCAAAAGGGTAAGCAAAGACCTTGTTGCCTATTATAATTTTAATTTTATCCCGGATAATATAGTTTATGATTTGTCCGGGTATTCCAGCCCACTTAACCTTAATGTTCCGCAGCCATCCTATGTAAGCTGGGATGAACATAAAAAGCTTACTATACTTTCCAGCACTGAAATTGTATCGGAAGCACCGGCGACAAAAATAGTGAAGGCTGTAAAACAAACCGGTGAAATTACCGTGGAATGCTGGGTAAAGCCAAATGAACCTTCATATTCAGGTGAAAGCCGGCTTATTTCTATTGGAGAAGATGAAACCAATACCGGTTTTGTTTTAAATCAGCAATTTGGCATCGAGAACGAAAAGAAAACGCTGAAGTATAGCGCACGCTTTCAAACCGAATCAACAAACGAAGCAGGATACCCGGTTATAAGCCAGGAAAGCCACTGTGAATCGGTTGATATGCTGCACATTGTATACCGCCATGAAAGTGATGGAAACGAAGCCCTTTTCGTTAATGGCAAAAAGGCAGCAACCGGTTTTCGTGCAAGCGGACTTCAATCATGGAACGATGATTATATGCTGAGAATTGGTAATGAAAAAGACCTCAGCAAGGGTTTCCTGGGTACCTTTTATTCTGTGGCAGTGTATAGCCGCTCCCTAACCAATGATGAAATACAAACCAATTATGCTGTACACGCCTGTGACAGTTTAAGGAGTTCCATCAGTATCAGGGTGTCTGTATTTCCCAATCCTGCAACTGATGAAGCGTATATTGAAATTGAACCTCAAAATACAACCGACTATAGTCCGTTTACCCTCATCAGGTTGATGGATGCTACAGGCACTGTGGTTTTTCAGCTGCCGGTTTTTAATCCCAACGAACGTTTCAGTCAATTGCTGGATTTGAGAAATTATAAACGGGGAATATACTTTCTTCAGGTAATTTCAGGAAACAGTCAACAATCCAACAAAATCATCCTTCAGTAATATTTTTTTTCTTTGGATCAGGCCTTATAAATTTGAGACAAAGGAATTTGCGATAATTGTGCAGCAATTTCCGAGAATGAGCTGTAATAGCTGCCAATGATCTTTTTTGTCCTTGCTAAGCAGCATAAATCAATGAGGGCATCCTGTATACCTTCATTGCTGTCTCTGTCAAGCTTTCTTGGGCGGGTGAGAATTCTATCACCAAATGTTGATTTCAGTATTGTTTCGGTTTCGGTGGAATCGGTTGCCAGAAAGAATGTCGCAGCCTTGTTACTGGCTATTTCAGCATTAATGGCATCAATAAATCCTTCCAATGGGCTGTGTTTGAT
>CAZYDI010000195.1:0-3685 GCA_964646255.1 uncultured Bacteroidales bacterium | reverse complement strand
GTGTAGATGCACTGGAGTTAAATTTCTTTTATGTTCCAAAGGATACTGAATCCGATGGCCGTGATGTAACAAACCAGCAGCTTGACATCTTACAGGCGGTAAAGTCGGCGGTAAAAATTCCGGTGAGCGTAAAACTGAGTCCTTTTTATGCCAATCCGCTCAACATCATTTCAAAAATGGATAAAATTGGTACAGACGGCTTTGTGGTTTTCAACCGTTTGTTTCAGCCGGACATTGATATTGAAAAACAGGAACATTTCTCACCCTTCAACCTTAGCAACGCCGAAGATCACAGGCTTAGCCTCCGGTTTGCCGGACTTTTGTATGGAAACATTAAAGGTTCCATATGTGCCAATACAGGAATATATACCGGTGCCGATGCTGTAAAGATGTTTCTTGCCGGAGCTGATTGCGTGCAAGTGGTAAGTTCTGTTTATAAAAACAAGATTGAATACATTTCAACGATAGTGAAAGATATTGAATTGTGGATGCAATCGAAGAACTATCATTCAATCAATGATTTTAAAGGCAAACTGTCCAGCAAAAAACTGAATGATCCGTTTGTTTACAAACGTGCACAGTATATTGATCTCTTATTAAAGTCAGACCAGATATTCAAGAAATATCCCACAGTTTAAGGGAATGCCTTTTATGAATGGCGGGTGCCGGGTAATTCCATCACCCGCTTTTTTATTTCATTACTTTGATCTTGTAAGGAATATTGTCGACCTTACCTTTGGAAATGTCGTTCAGTTTACCCCTGATTAGTTTTTTGCGCAGGGGGTTAATTTTATCAACAAACAGCACCCCGTCGAGGTGATCGTATTCATGCTGAATTACGCGGGCCTTCAAACCATCGTATTCTTCCTCAAAATAATTCCAGTTCTCATCATAATATGTAATCTTCACCTTGTTACTGCGGTATACATCTTCCCTGATTTTGGGTATACTCAGGCAACCTTCATTCATCATAATATCCTCTTCTCCCAGCAGTTGCAACTGAGGATTGATAAACGCCTTTTTAAAATCCGCCAGGGAAGGATCTTCATCAGACAGGGAAGTGGCATCAACAACAAAAATACGTATTGACTTGCCTATTTGAGGTGCTGCCAATCCCATACCATCGGATTTATACATGGTATCAAACATATCTGAAATCAGGTTATTCAGGTTTGGATAATCTTCCCTTTTAATCTCTTTTGCAACCAGTCTGAGAATTGGTGAGCCATATACAACAATAGGATAGATCATTTTCTATTTAATAATTTGAAAATTCGGTAATTTGAAAATAAAGTACAAAGATAAACAGAATAGCTAAACCGGAAAATTGCTCCGGTACTCCAAATACGACTGAAGTATAATGGTAGCACTGATAGCATCGAGCAATGCTTTGTTTTGTCTGTCCTTTTTCTTCACTCCCCCTTCGATCATGGTATGAAGCGCAATTTTTGAAGTAAAACGTTCATCCATCAGAAAAACCTCCTTACCCGGAAACGTTTTCTTTAACCGTGTAATGAAGGGATCGATATATTTAACCGATTCGGATGGGGAATTATTCATTTGCCGGGGGTAGCCAACAACAAAAGAATCAATGGTTTCTGTGCGGGAATATTGCTGCAGAAAATCAATTACTTCATGTGAAGGAACAGTTTTGAGGCTGTTTGCAATAATCTGAAGCGGATCGGTAACAGCAATGCCGGTGCGCTTTTGTCCGTAATCCAAGGCTACTATTCTACCCATAATGTGCAAAGGTATAAAAAAAGAGGCGCTTTGAGCGCCTCTTTTGAATATCAATTAATTGGATATTATACATTTGAATAATTCAATGCAGCACGCATTTTGTATCCATTGTAACGCCATTTAGCATTTGCTTCGGCAGCGGCGAATAATTCATCAGCCTCTTTTGGGAATGCTTTCTTCAGTGAGGTATAACGCACCTCGCTGTTCAGGAATTCCTGGAATTTGCTCCAGTCGGGGTCCTTTGAGTCGAGTTCAAAAGGATTCTTTCCTTCTTTTTCGAGCATCGGATTAAATCTCCACAGATGCCAATAACCGGCGTCAACAGCCAATTTCTGTTCTTCCTGTGATTTATCCATACCTCCGCGTAAACCATGATTGATACATGGAGCATAGGCGATAATAAGTGATGGACCGGGATAAGCCTCGGCTTCACGCAATGCTTTGAGGTATTGATTCTGGCTGGCACCCATAGCAACCTGTGCAACATAAACATACCCATATGTCATTGCCATTGCTCCAAGGTCTTTTTTTCTTACCCTTTTGCCTGCAGCAGCAAATTTAGCCACTGCACCAATTGGCGTTGACTTGGATGCCTGTCCGCCGGTATTCGAATATACTTCGGTATCAAGAACCAGAACATTTACATTTTCGCCTGATGCCAATACATGGTCGAGACCGCCATAACCAATGTCATAAGCCCAACCATCACCGCCGAATATCCAGATGGACTTCTTAATAAGGTATTGCTGTAATTCAAGAATTTGCCTGGCAAGAGGATTATTCTCACTGCTCAGCGCTTCTATAACCTTCAGGGAGGCAGCTTTTGATGCCCTGGCTTCATTACGCGAATCAAGCCAAAGTTTAAATGCTTCTATTGCAGAATCTGAAAGGCCAGGATTATTTTTGATGGCGCCATTCATCAGGTTTGCAATTCTTTGCGATTGCTTGTCAGCACCCAATGCTAAACCCAGACCATATTCGGCATTGTCCTCAAACAATGAATTTGCCCAGGCGGGGCCTTTACCCTGCTTATTGGGAGAATAAGGGGTTGAAGGAGCAGATCCACCGTAAATGGAAGAACATCCGGTTGCATTGGCAACGATCATCCTGTCACCGAATAACTGCGTAACAAGTTTAATATAGGGTGTTTCACCGCAGCCACCGCAAGCACCCGAGAACTGAAATAAAGGTTGCGCAAACTGGCTGTTTTTAACCGATTTGTCAATTTCAACCAGGTTATCTTTAATGCTTACCTTTTCACTCATGTAGTTCCAGCGACCTATTTCCTCTGTCTGGGTACCCAGCGGTTTCATCTGTATTGATTTCACTTTCGAGGCACAAACTTCAACACATACGCCGCAACCGGTACAATCGAGCGGACTAACCTGGATTCTGTATTGCAGTCCTTCGAAACCCTTACCATTTGCCTTTACCGTAGCGGTACCGGCAGGCATGCCGGCAGCTTCTTTCTCATCAATAAGGAAAGGCCTGATGGCAGCATGGGGACAAACATATGAGCATTGGTTACATTGAATACAGGATTCAGGAATCCATTCCGGAACATTAACCGCAATTCCGCGTTTTTCGTAAACCGTTGTACCTGCAGGGAAAGTTCCATCTTCGCGACCAAGGAAAGCGCTAACCTTCAGGTCATCACCTTTCTGGAGGTTTATAGGCTCAACCACATTTTTTATGAAATCCGGAACATTGGAACGACTGTCAGCTTTGGGCTGTATGCTTAATTTAGCCCATTCGGCAGGTACCTCAACCTTTGTCACATCACTTCCGCGATCGATGGAGGCGATATTCATATTCACGATATCCTCTCCCTTTCGGCCAAAAGTTTTAATTACGGCTTTCTTCATTTGTCCCATTGCATCCTCAAAAGGTATTACACTGGCTATTTTGAAGAATGCCGATTGCATAATAGTATTGGTACGGTTTC
>CAZYDI010000194.1:0-3686 GCA_964646255.1 uncultured Bacteroidales bacterium | reverse complement strand
TCAAAAGGATACTTGATGATTTCCGGCCCCGGATTCATGGCATGATTCATTGTACCGGAGGGGGACAGACAAAGGTGCTGAAATTCATTGAAGATTTGCATATTATAAAGGATAACCTGTTTGAACTTCCTCCCTTGTTCAGTATGATACAGGAATCGGCAAGTACTGATTGGGCTGAGATGTACGAAGTGTTTAACATGGGACACCGTTTCGAAATTTATGTTCAGCCCGATCTGGCAGGCACGATAATCGGACAGGCCGGCCAATTGGGCATTGACGCTAAAGTTGTAGGCCGGGTGGAACAGTATAAAGGGCGAAAACTAACCATACAAAGCCCTTTTGGAACATTTATCTATTAAGACATATTTATAATTATACTTAGATGAGTAAGAATCTTATTCTTGATAAACTCGAAGGCGTGAAAGAGAGATTTGAAGAGGTTGGCAGGCTTCTCACCGCTTCGGATGTGATGGATGATATGAAGCGCTATATTCAGTTGAATAAGGAGTACAAAGAGCTTAGTCCGGTAGTTGCAGCATATAAGGAGTACAAAAATACCCTTAACAACATTGATTCCGCCAAAGAAATGCTTTCGGCTGAAAAGGATGAAGAAATGCGCGAGATGGCCAAAATAGAGCTGGATGAGTTGAACCTTAAACTTGGACCTATGGAAGAAAGCCTAAAGATTTTGCTTCTTCCTGCCGATCCACAGGATGCTAAAAACGCGATTCTTGAAATCAGGGCCGGTACCGGTGGAGATGAGGCCAGTATTTTTGCAGGTGATTTATTCCGCATGTACAGCAAGTTTTGTGAACAAAAGGGATGGAAAACTGAAATTACCGGAGTTGCAGAAGGCACTGCCGGTGGGTTCAAGGAAATAATTCTCAATGTTAAGGGTGAAGGTGTTTATGGAATACTTAAATACGAATCCGGCGTGCACAGGGTTCAACGTGTTCCCCAAACCGAAACCCAGGGAAGAATTCATACCTCAGCTGCTTCGGTGGTTGTCTTGCCCGAGGCAGAAGAATTTGATATTGAAGTGAAGCAGGAAGATATTCGGATCGACCGGTTCTGTTCATCCGGCCCTGGCGGACAATCTGTCAATACAACCTATTCTGCAGTGCGGTTAACGCACAATCCAACCGGGGTGGTGGTATCGTGCCAGGATCAGAAATCGCAGCTGAAAAACCTGGAAAAAGCCATGGCCGAATTAAGAACACGACTGTACAATATTGAATACCAAAAGTATATCGACGGCATTGCCAGTCAGCGTAAAACCATGGTTTCAACAGGTGACCGTTCGGCAAAAATCCGTACCTATAATTATCCTCAGGGTCGCGTTACCGATCACAGGATAAACCTTACCATGTATAACCTTCCCAATATTCTGGACGGTAATATACATGAAATCATTAGTCAGTTACAAATGGCAGAAAATGCCGAAAGGCTCAAAGTGAGCTCAATTTCCTGATGTTATTATGAATGCCGGGCAGCTATATGAACAGATCGTTGAGAAGCAGAGTTTCCTATGTATAGGACTCGATACAGAGATTGAAAAAATCCCTGCACACCTGAGAAGCCTGCCATTTCCGCTGTTTGAATTCAACAGGCAAATTATTGATGCCACCCATGATTTGGTGGTTGCATATAAACCCAATGTTGCTTTTTATGAATGTATGGGAGCGGAGGGATGGAAGCAGTTGTCCATGACCATTGACTATATAAGGAAAACCGACCCGGACATTCTGATAATTGCCGACGCCAAGCGTGGTGATATTGGCAATACCTCAAGAAAATATGCGGAAGCTTTTTTTGAAAAGCTCAACTGCGATGCCTTAACCGTGGCTCCCTATATGGGCGCTGATTCAGTTACACCTTTTTTTGAATATCCGGGTAAGTGGATTATTTTGCTGGCATTAACCTCTAATGCAGGTGCCGATGACTTCCAGCTACTAAGGACAGGGGATACCGAAAGATTGTTTGAACGTGTCCTGCATCAATCATCAGCCTGGGGAGGAGTGGATAACCTTATGTACGTTGTTGGAGCTACCAAGGCTTCTATGCTTATTAAGGTCAGGGAAATTGTTCCGGATCATTTTTTGCTGATTCCCGGTATTGGCGCGCAGGGAGGTAATTTATCGGAAGTAGCCCGGTATGGAATGAATGAACAGTGTGGGCTTATTGTTAATTCATCAAGGGCAATTATTTATGCCGATTCATCGGAAAATTTTGCAGGAATGGCCCGCAATGCAGCTATGCAATTGCAGTTGCAGATGAAAGAGCTGCTTTAAAAACAGTGAACAAAAAGGGTAAATCGTTATTTTTATCCAAACACATATCCATGACGGAAGACTTTCTGCATTTTATATGGAAATATGGATTGTTTGATCGTGAAAATATCGTTGCTGATACCGGCGACAAGGTGCATATTCTCAGTCTGGGAGAACATAATGCCAATGCCGGTCCCGATTTTGTAAATGCCCGTATCAGAATTGGCAATACTACCTGGGCCGGAAATGTTGAAATACACCTTAAATCATCCGATTGGAAAGTGCACAGGCACCAAACGGACAAAGCCTATAACAATGTTATTCTTCATATCGTGTACCAGTATGATCAGCCTGTTATCCGGGAAAACGGTGAAACCATACCGTCAATTTCACTTCATTTCGACCGGAAACTTTTTGACAATTACCGCATGCTTTCACAAACCGGCAAAGCCGCCTGCCATCCCAAAATTAAGCAATTCGACCCTTTAATTATTGATGTATGGATTAATTCACTGGTAATTGAGCGGCTTGAAGAAAAAACAATACACATTGCCGAATTGCTGGAACAAAGGAAAAACAATTGGGAAGAAGTATTCTTCATTATTGTTGCCCGTGCTTTTGGCTTTGGACTCAATGCAATGCCATTTGAAATGATGGCCAGGACACTTCCATATCATGCCCTGGCGCGCATGAGGGAGAATCCGATGCAGGTAGAAGCAATAATTATGGGTCAGGCCGGATTTCTGGAAGATCCACTCCTGTTTAACCCTTATTATGCAACATTACGAAATGAGTATATCTTTTTTAAAAAGAAGCTGCAATTAAAGCCAATTGAACAGCATTTATGGAAATTCCTCCGGCTGCGTCCGGTTAACTTTCCCACCATCAGGCTCGCTCAGTTTGCTGCAATGATATGTAAATCTGAATCCCTGTTTTCAAAAGTCATTAATACTCAAAATTACTCCGACCTCATTGCGCTTTTCAATGTTTCAGCATCGTCCTTTTGGGATACCCACTATACCTTCGATACACCCTCCAGGCCAAAACCAAAGCAAACGGGAGCAGATGCCCTGAACAGCATCATAATCAATGCCGTAATTCCTTTTCTCTTTATTTATGGGAAAAAGGTATCAAACGATGAGCTTAAAGAGCGGGCTGTTGATATGCTCAACGAACTTCCACCCGAAAACAACCATATGGTTCGGAGGTGGAAGCAAAATGGCGTTAATGCCATTTCCGCCTTCCATAGCCAGGGAATCATACAAATGGTGAACAATTACTGTAATAAGAAACGGTGCCTTGCCTGCTCCATTGGATCAATGGTAATCCGATGGTAATCTTCCATAATTTTTGAGGAATAAGGATGAATTTTTTTACAGTATTTGGTTAGATTATAAAAAAAATTAATACTTTTGC
>CAZYDI010000193.1:0-3707 GCA_964646255.1 uncultured Bacteroidales bacterium | reverse complement strand
AAATATTATGAATAATATGCAACCTCGCCTAATTTTATTCCGTATCAGAAAACAATTAAACGCTATTTGTATTTACTAACTAAAATCTCTCTTACATGCGTACTTTACTATCCATTTTAGTTGTTGCTCTGTTGCTTGGATTAAATTCCTGCAAAAAAGACGACAAAAAAGCCATTAATTGCGCTACATGGGCAGCGGATATCCAGGATGAAGCCAATGAGTATTTTTCAACAGCACTGATTTTTGCATTTGATCAGACAACTGAAAACTGCAATGCTTATAAGGAGGCAGCACAGGATTATATTGATGAACTTGAGCAATATAAAGACTGCGATAATTTAACTGCCGGGGAACGTGAGGAATTATTGGAAAGTATAGCGGATGCTGAAGCTGATCTGGAAGAATTGAACTGCAATGATTTATAAATAAAGCCGCGCCTGCGGCTTTTTTTTGCTCCATTTTCTTCTAATCCCTTATCTGCCGGCTTATCATTGTTCAATTTATAAGGAGCGGCAATCAGTTTATGTGCAATATTGAATTTTTAACCATAGTCGTACCAGGGCCCCCGATTTAATTCTGAAGTTAGAATAAGAATGAACTTTAGCGTTTTCGTTACTTTTTCTTAACTTTTGCAAAATCTTCTGATATGATACGCGAAAAAACACCGGCACTGGTTTTGAAAATTTTGATTTTTCTTATTCTCAGCTATTCCTGCGCCAGGCCTTATAGCGAACGTACTTTTACCGATCTGTCCGGTACCTGGCAATTCACGATGGATTCATCAAATGCAGGGATTGCCGGTGAATGGTATAACCGCGATCTGAACGACTCCATTGAGTTACCGGGCACTATGGATCTGAGAAAAAAGGGGTTTATCAATAAGGATACAACCACATTGCATCTGAACAGGCTTTACAAATACGAAGGTATTGCCTGGTACAGGAGGCATATAACGATTCCTGACCATGCAGCCGGAAAGCGAATCATTCTTATACTTGAACGGACAAAATCAACCACAGTCTGGGTGGATGGGCAGTTAGCCGGAAATTCGGCGTTGATGCAATCTGCCCAGGAATTCGACCTTACACAATTCCTGACGCCGGGAAAACACACTGTTGCGATCCGTGTTGATAACAGCTTATCGCTGACACCCTACGGAAATGTCCATATTTATTCCGACGATACCCAGACCAACTGGAATGGCATTCTGGGAAAAATCGGACTGGAAGTTTCATCACACAATTACATAACCGATCTGCAGGTTTATCCGGATGTGGATAATAAAAAATTCACCTTGAAGCTCGGCATGCAAGGGGCGCCTGAAATACAGAATGTCAATGTTGAATTAAGACTGACTCGTATTAAGGGTGGGCGTAAAAAGAACCTGAAAACGCTTAAACACAACTTCCCTGCTGATTCCGTGTTTCAGCTCGAATATGTTCTGGGTGATAAAATGGAACTATGGGATGAGTTTCAGCGACCGTTGTATCAACTCACCGCTGTTATTTCGGATGGATCGTTCAGTGACAGTAAAACCGTGACCTTTGGAATGAGAAAATTTTCAGCCGAAGGGACACAGTTTTCTATAAACGGAAGAAAGGTATTTCTCAGGGGCAAGAATGACGCCTGTGTATTCCCGCTTACCGGATTCCCTCCCATGGAGGTGAATGGCTGGGTTGATCTGTTCAGAAAAGCTAAGTCTTATGGCATAAATCATTACCGTTTTCATTCGTGGTGTCCGCCTGAAGCCGCGTTTGAGGCAGCTGACATGGAAGGAATATATCTTCAACCTGAACTGCCCTTCTGGGGAGGCCTCGAATCGGATTCGATTGCCGAAATGTTAAAAAGCGAGGGCATTGCCATGTTAAGGAGTTACGCCAATCATCCTTCATTTGTTATGTTTTCACATGGTAATGAAATATGGTCGGGTCATGATCGCGTGGAAAAGAACATTCTCACGTTCCGGACTTTTGACAACCGGCCACTCTACGCGATGGGATCAAACAACAATATCGGTTATGTTGCACCGCGTGAATGCGCTGATTTTTTTGTTGCCGCCCGTACGCCGTATACTCATGACACTGTTCTTACCCACACCCGGCTCACACAGGCTTTCGCCGATTCGCGTGACGGTGGTATCCTAAATACCCGGATTCCATCAACAGCAGTCAATTTCGATTATGCCGTTTCTCAGATAAAGATTCCAATGGTATCTCACGAGACCGGCCAATATCAAATATATCCCGATTATTCAGAAATCGATAAGTACACTGGGGTTCTGAAGGCCTGGAACATGAGTATTTTCCGGAACCGTCTCATGAAAGCAGGAATGCTGGATATGAATAAGGATTTTCAAAAAGCTTCCGGAGCATGGTCAGCATTATGCTATAAGGCAGAGATGGAAGCTGCATTAAGAACTAAAGGACTGGCAGGTTTTCAGTTGCTTGATTTGCAGGATTTCCCCGGACAGGGTACTGCCCTTGTGGGCATTCTGGATGCTTTTATGGACGACAAGGGTGTTATTGAGAGAAACGACTGGTTGAACTCGTGCAATGATGTGGTTGTTTTGCTCAGTTTTCCCAAATATTGCTGGTCGGATAGTGAAAACTTCAACGCTAAAATACACATTGCCAATTATAGTAATCATTCAATAGAAGACGGCATCATCTGGACGGTGACAAATAGCCGGGGAGAAATACTTTTCACAGGTAATGGTGAAGATCTTCATATATCGGAAGGGGGACTTATGGAAGCCGGAGAAATTGGTTTCATGCTAAACAATGTAAAGCTTCCTGATAAACTGAACATACATGTTTCGCTAAAAGGCAGCGGTTACTTCAACAATTACCCTGTGTGGGTTTATGAAAAGCCCGGATTGCAAAGGGTAAGCGAAGAAGTTTTCATTGCCGGTCATTTTGATGAGGATCTGGTGGAGCGACTGAATAAAGGCGCGAAAGTTTTGCTTTTTCCCAAACCGGATGATGTTCGAAAAAACAGCGTGGGGGGCTTGTTTCCACCGGAATTCTGGAATTATGGAATGTTCAAAGGCATCAGCGAGCGGGTTAATAAACCAGTATCTCCAGGTACGCTCGGAATATTGACCAATCCCGGTCATCCTGTTTTCCGGAAGTTTCCAACTGATTTTCATACAAACTGGCAGTGGTTTTCGGTTATCAAAGCCAGCCGGCCGGTTGTACTAGACAACCTGGATAAAGAGTACCGGCCCATTGTACAGGTAATCGACAATGCGGAACGAAATTACAAGCTGGGATTAATTTTTGAATTCGCCGTTGGCAAAGGGAAATTACTTGTTTGCGCATCACGAATCACTGAAATACTTGAATTACCGGAGGCATATTCATTGTATAATTCCCTGCTCGATTATATGGAATCGGAAGAATTCAATCCGGCATTCCAGGCAGATGAGAAGATGCTGAAAGACCTTTTCAATTAACGGAACTACGCGCTGGCGCTTCATGCCGAAGTGGTCCGCTGCTCTCGTGATCCGAAAACGGGATTACTCGCAGGCGCTCGTGTTCCCATTCTGGGATTACTCGCTGGAGCTCATCTTCCCATTCTGGGATTACTCGCTTCGCTCGTGATCCCATTCTGGTGGGGGTCCTACAAGACTGATGATGACGCAGCTAAAGCTGCTTTCATTTTTTATTTGTTTCCGCCTTTGAAAGCACAGGAAGTGCTTTCATGGC
>CAZYDI010000192.1:0-3736 GCA_964646255.1 uncultured Bacteroidales bacterium | reverse complement strand
AAATTACAGATTTCATTCTATAATTTAGTCTGATGATTTAGGGGGCTTAAACAGTTGGTCAATGAAAATAGAGAAGATATTTCCCATATGGTCAGGTGGAATAGCAAAATTTTCTAGTGGTAATGGCACTGGGCAAATGAATGGACATGCTCATTATGAAGTATTCTACCCAACTATAGGCAGTTGGCTTCCTGGTGATCCTGCGCAACAAACAGCTAACTTCACGCATGTTAGTAATATATGGTATGGTAGAGAACCCGAATTAAGTACATTGCATCCAAGCCTTATCGTAGGTGGCACAATTAACCCAGGAGAAATTGCACCTACAGGTATTGCAATAGATCCCGATAACCCAGTTATAAATGTGGCCCCGACCTTAACATCTAATTTTCAATATGTTTACCATAATTCATTTTCTGGCCCTTTGAATAAAACACAAAATATATTGTTAAATTCTAGTGATATAGATATCATAGTAGGTATTTGGGATAGGGTTGAGATTGTAAACCCACCAGATGGACTTGTAGGCCCATACGGAAACTTGCCAAATAATACCTTAATTATGACGCCTGGTTCACGAGTAAGCTTTTTTGCGTTGTTCTCATCAGGAAGTAACCCCATAACATATGCGACAGCATTTGATTGGTCAATTGTATTATATTATAATGGTGGCACATACCCTTATGTACAAGGTTGTTCATATGCAGATTATATTTACGATCGTGGCACTGTATGGCAACCAATCGTTGGGTCATCATTACCAGATTATGATTGGGTGTATGATGCAAATGGAAATATTTATGGTGAGGTTCAGGTTACAGTACATATCACTGATGGAGACTGTAAATCTGATATAGGATATATTGGCGTTGTTCCTCCACCTTGTATCCCTAATATTACTAATACTACCTATAATAATGATGCTTTTATTAATGCTTGTGACAATATAATGTTACAGAATGTTATTATTCAGAATAATAGTGATGTCAAAATTCGATCTTCAGGTGAAATAAATATTAATGGACCGTTTGAGGTTAAATCAGGTTCGTCATTTGAAACAAAATATCCACTATAAAGCATAACCAGAAAAAACAAATAAAATGAAACCATACATAAAAACCTATAATGCCATGAAAATAAAATTATTACTTATTACAATTATCATTACGTTCGCTTTTGAGCTAAATGCACAAATAAAAGTTCTCTCTGATGGAAAAATTGGAATCGGGAATGTCCTTTCTCCAACCTCTCAATTGGAAATAGCGAAAAATCAATGGTTAAAACTCTCAGTAACCGATGATGCCTACACTACTAACTATACAGGGATCCTTTTCCATGAGACCGGTTATAATACAGCGAATGATGTGGGTTATGGAGCTAGAATTTTTTACGATGAAAATAATGACAGATTAGCTATAGTAACAAAGCAAGAAGGACTTGATAGGTATGGAATTTGTATACAAAGAACATATGGTCGGGTTGGAATTGGAATGACTACTAATCCATCGTATACACTTGATGTTAACGGCTATGTAAGGGCTACTAATGTAACTATTTCTTCTGATTTACGATTAAAAACCGATATAAAGGATCTAAATAGAAATGCATTAAGTAAACTAATCAATTTAAAAGCTAAGACTTACAAACCTATATTGAAAGACTCATCAAACTTTTATACACCAACTGCTATTTCTAAAAACGATACATTGTCAAAATCAGAACGTGTTGATGATCCGAGAAATAAAACCATGATAGGCTTCCTTGCCCAGGATGTTCAAAATATATTTCCTGAGTTAGTTAGTACGGATGAAGATGGTTACTTAAGTCTGGATTATATGGGATTAATCCCTATACTGGTAGAGGCAGTTAAAGAATTAAATGATAATTATGAAAAAGATAAAACTGATTTAGAAAGCTTAAAAAACAAGGTGGTAGATTTGGAAAATAAATTAAATCAATGTTGTGGAAAATCAGAATTTAAAAGTACTCAACCAAACTCTGATTTTTCCGGAGATTCATATTTAATGCCAGCTTTATACCAAAACTCTCCTAATCCGTTTGATAGTAATACTACTATATCCTATTATTTGCCAACAAATATTTCTAAAGCAACACTTTATATTTATAATTTGCAGGGTAATCAAATTAAAGCGTATTCAATCGATTCAAGGGGAAACGGAAATCTCATCATTACTAGCAAGGAACTAAATCCAGGTATTTATCTATATTCATTAATTGCAGATGGGAAAGAAGTAGATACAAAACGTATGATTCTAGCAGAATAAGAAGTTTACTAACGACTTCCAAGAGATAATTGGATTTTATGAGCATAATACCGCTCGGAAATAACTCCCGAGAAGGCGACTTTCTACACCCAAAAAAGCATGACAAATTGACTTGAAAGGGGTGTTTCTTACGCATATTCAATACAAATTTCTACAATATCATAACCGCTACGCGGTAAAGAATATGTATCCGATACAAATATTTACAACATCTAACCCCTGTCTTAGGGGCAGGCAGGCTCTTTCCCTGCCTGATCATCAGGCAGGCTTGTTCTGGAGAAAAAACTATTCTCCTTTACATTCTTCAGGTGTTCGCGGGTGTCGTTGGCGAACTGGGCTATTTTGGCGCGACTGGCGTCGTTGAGGTCAAGTAATGAACCATTGTTTTCGTAAAAACTTACCGGCAGAATATAAAATGTGGACCTTCCGGGCATGTCTTTCCGGTAGACCCACGTGGGCATATAGCTGAAATCTTCCAGCATGGTTCCGGATGCCGTGCGGGCTAATCTGAGTTCAACCAGTATACCGCCATCTTTGTAACGCGCACGTTGGTTGGATACAAAATTACCCTGCGAATAAACCACCGGTTGCACAATGGTTGAATCAGCGCCCGGGTAAAGCTTTATGGGTTGCACTACATGCGGATGCGAGCCAATGATGGCATCAGCGCCATGTTTACGCATAAATGCAGCCAGCTTTCGCTGGGTTGCGTTTTCTGTTCTGACATATTCTTCGCCCCAGTGTATGGTCACAATGGTATAGTCGGGTTGGGCCAGCCGGGCTTTTTCCAGATCCACACGAATTTGTGCGGTGTCGATGCGGTTAATGATAAAGGGTTTTTGTATGACAATACCATTGGTGCCATAGGTGTAATTCAGCAGGGCGATCCGTATGCCTTTTTTTTCAATGATCAGGGGGTAATTGAGCGCCCTGTCGGCTGAATCGGGAAAGGTGCCGGTATGGATGAATGCAAGCGAATCGAGCATTTTCAGGGTTCGCTTAAAACCGTTCTTCCCGCGGTCGAGTGCATGGTTGTTGGCTTGTATGAAAATATCGAACCCGGCATCGTGCGCGGCAACAGCCAGGGCATCGGGACTGGAGAACTGCGGGTAGCCTTTATAGGGCGGGCCTGCCAGTGTAACCTCGAGGTTGGCTACGGCAATGTCGGCTTGTTCAATATAGGGCTTTACATACCTGAAGGTGGGCTCGTAATTATAACTGCGGGTTGTGGCATCCCATGCGCCCGTTATCTGCTCGTCGTGCCCCATTAAATCGCCGGCAAATACAATGGAAAGCCGCGTAGTGTCAATCGACTGCGAAAAGCCGGTAAGTGTTACCAGGCAACAAAGTAATATGGTTAACCGGGTCGTCAAATGCTATTGGTAATTGGGGATTGGTGATTGGTGATTGGTGATTGGTGATTGGTGATTGGTGATTGGTGATTGGTGATT
>CAZYDI010000191.1:0-3777 GCA_964646255.1 uncultured Bacteroidales bacterium | reverse complement strand
TCATCACTTCCTCATCACATCCAGCATCCTCTCAGCCCAATACACGTTCAATATTTTCCAATTCCTCTTTGCTGAAAACCGGATTTTTCAGTGCCTCAAGGTTGTTTTTCAACTGGTCGGTTGAACTCGCACCTATCAGCACAGAGGTTACCCGTTTGTCTTTCAGCAGCCATGCTATGGCCATCTGCGCCAAGGTCTGATTTCGGGATATGGCTATGCCGTTCAGTTTTCTGATTACAGCAAGCTTTTCTTCCGTAATATCCTTTTCTTTTAAAAAGCCATGCAACTTTGTTGCACGCGAACCCTGTGGAATGCCTTGGAGGTAACGATCAGTCAAAAGGCCTTGTGCAAGCGGTGAAAATGCAATGAGACCTATTCCTTCATTTTCCAGTACATCCAGCAGGCCCTCTTCAACCCACCTTACCAGCATGGAGTACTTGGGTTGATGAATCAGGCATGGTGTACCCATCGATCGCAAAACCTTTGCTGCCTTGCTGGTTTGTTCAGCCGAATAATTGGATATACCTGCATAAAGCGCCTTGCCTTGTTTAACCGCATCAGCCAATGCTCCCATGGTTTCTTCAACAGGCGTTTCAGGATCCGGACGATGTGAATAAAAGATATCAACGTAATCAAGTCTCATTCGCTTTAGGCTTTGATCAAGGCTTGAAAGCAGATATTTCCTCGAGCCCCAGTCACCATATGGTCCGTCCCACATGTAATATCCCGCTTTTGTTGAAATAACCATCTCATCACGGTATGGCCTGAAGTCCATCTTTAGAATTTTACCGAAATTCTCTTCTGCCGATCCTGGCGGCGGTCCGTAATTGTTGGCCAGGTCAAAATGGGTTATGCCCGAATCAAACGCCATCCTGATCATGGCTCTGCAGTTTTCAAACACATCAACGCCGCCAAAGTTATGCCACAAGCCCAATGAAACTTTAGGAAGCATCAGGCCACTCTTGCCGCAGCGGTTATACTGAATATTTTGGTATCGTGAATCGTTTGGTGGAACCATTGTTTCTTTTTATGATAAAGTTAAGCTTTTTTCGAACTCTTGCGTTACAGGCCTTGTATGTATCTAAAATATCAATTCATAATTTGGCTTTTGATTTTCTTTTAATATCTTTATTTCATTATTTGCCTTTTATATGGACGCTTTAGATATCAAAGGTACTAACGACACGCCTAAGGTGCTGTTTGATCCCAATAATGATATTTTCGAAATTTCAGGGAGATCATTGCCGGAGGATGTGGTAACTTTTTACCAACCTGTTCTTGACTGGCTCGACGATTACAAATCACATCCAGCAAAAAAAACCGAGTTTATTTTCAAATACATATATTTTAATACCGCAACATCTAAACTGGTTCAGGATATTCTTGTCAGGCTCGAGGGATTAAACGAAGCCGGGCATGAGGTTAAAATACTATGGTATTACGAGCAGGATGATGAGGATATGTATGATATCGGGCTGGAATTCAAGGAAAATATAAACCTGCCTTTCGAGATCATAGGCTATTAGAGTCTTACAGGCTGCACTTCTTCAACAATTCAATTGCTTCTTCACTGTTTTTTTCTTCAGTCAGGTCAAATATGCTGATCTTTTGATCATTATATTTCACCGCGCTGTTTTTCATTATCTTGTTAACCTGTTCGGCATTGAAATAGGAAGATAGCTGCTTCCCAAAAACAAAATTCTCAGGTCGCATTACTTTGCCGGTGGAGAAATCAGAGCAGTAACGTTGTAACTCAACCAGTCCTTCCACAGGCCCTGCCGATAAATGGAATCCATTGCGGCTCGACGATACAGCTTTCAGGCCCAACAACCCGCTTTTCTGAAGAAGCTCATTTCTTAAGCTTCCCTGTGCAGCATCAGCCGGATTGGTTTTACCGATGAAGTTTTCCCGGGCAGTTTTCCAGTCGATATCTCCTGTAATCGTAAAGGCAATAATGGAACGACCTTTGGCCGTAAAGTGTTCAAGTTGTTTCGGATGAAATCCGTTTACCAGGAACAGGGTTTCATCATCAACAGTAACCTTTGCACAATAGGCACCTCCTGCAAGCTTTACACCCTGCGATTTTTGCCAGAGTTCATCCAATGTATCCGGATTAAAAGCAGGAAAACGCTTAAGGAATTCAATACTTCCCACAATTGGTGCCTTATCCGTATCAAGGCCAAAGGTAGACCTGAATTTTTCATTTGCTTCGGTAGTGAGATATTCCAGGGGTTTACGGCTAAGTGCATTAATCACTCCGTAATGCTGTGCAATAATATCGTGTTGCTGCAAGTATGCTGCACCCAATATGCGTGCGTCCCTGATGAGGAAATTAAACGCTTCCATTTTGTTCAGCATCAATTCAACAATACTTTCCAGCGCTATTGTTTCATCCTGAACAGTGATTTCAGGCTTAATGAAAAACAGAAATTCATGCTTTTTTGGGAGCAGCCCGTCTGAGAAAATCGATTTATAACCGGCAGGTGAATTCCAGGCCTGATGTATGGTCTCAATAATGGCGTGTTTAATCTCTTGTTTTGTCATTTCTTTCGTAATAAATATCCAAAATTATCTAAAATGCCTGAAAAAGTTAAAAAGAATGGCATCATTCTTGTATTTTAAACCGTATAAACATCACTGGTAATTTCATTATAATGAATAAGAAAAATTCGCGATATGATTTACTGAGGGGTAAGGATTCCTATAACCGGATCAGTTTGCAGATTACCTGGGCACATGCACGAAAAGGAAGTGCGTTAAAGTTCGACAGGTTAAGGCTTAACTACGGTGATTCCAGGGCTGATTTCTTGTCGGAAAAAAGAAAGCTTTTTGCTGAAGGCCTTAAAATATGAACCCCTGCATTTTCAGGGAGCTTTACTTCTTCACTTCGAAAAGCCATATCATAGAACCTGAAGATGTTTGGATTTTTTTCCTCAAGTTCAGGATTCTCCAGAAATAAATTGTGCTCAACGGTTTCAAGGCCGTTAAAATCAATATAAAGCGCATTTTCTGCCCGCATCCTTTTTTGTTTCAGGCCACTGCCTAATTGTTCTGCAAGCCGCAATATTGTTGCTCCCCTAAGGTTAAAATCGGTTTCATTCATTGTAATATAGATTCTTTTCTGGATGTTTAACCGCTCAACCCACCGGGCATGGTTTTGTCGTTTTACAGCTGCGGCATTTATAATAATATTGGTAAACAGAGACCTGGGCATATGCTTTAACAAACGCGGATTGCTGATATTTTTAAGAATACGGTTTCCCATGCTGTGAAAAATAACGGATACCGCTGATCCGGGAAATCCGGAGTCCCTGAAATTTGCAAAGTCGATCATGGTTTCAACAAAACCAACCGAAACCTCATCAGCCGAATACACCGTTTTGCGCAATGCCAAATAATCGCTTGGCCAGTCAAAAACCACTACGTTAACCTTAAAACGTTTGCTGATTTCATATCCACGCTCCAGGGCCTGGGGAAATGATTTACCATGCCCATCCACGTAAATGAGAAAATTGCAAGTTTCATGAAATATGGTTGAGGCATCCTTAAAGGTGTTGACAGGCTGAACAAAGGATGTATCATTCTTTACCCCTGCAACAAACATAAACGCCTCGTATTTAGGATGTACATGGCGTTTAATGCTAAACCCCTTTTCTTTGTCAAAGTATCGGGTGCTAACAACAACAATTTGCTGAGCAATTCCGTCGGGCAACTTTGGGGTTATTATCAAAGGATACCGGCCCAGCTGCATTTTTTCAAGCATATTCTGACCTTTCA
>CAZYDI010000190.1:0-3801 GCA_964646255.1 uncultured Bacteroidales bacterium | reverse complement strand
CACCATAGCCCATTGCACGTATTTAATTCCAAATACACTGATCAGCTTTGAAGCAATGCGTTGTGCCGCTCCGCTTTCAGCAACTATTTTTCCAAGCATAGCCCCAAATCCCAGGATCATCATCAATGAACCGAGTGTGTTTCCTATTCCTTTCTCTATGGTGTTCATGAGCATATCCGGGCTCATGCCTTCGGCCAATCCTACAAGAATGGAAACAATAACAAACGAAATAAACGTTTCGAGCCTGACAACGGTAATTAAAAGAATCAGTAACAGTATTCCTCCCGCTACAATAATAATGGGCATGGTATAGCCAGTTTATTTTATTCTGCCTTAATTTTTACCCTTATTTGCTGATGCCGGTAAAACCGTTCAATTAATTTCAAATACCGCCTCTATTTCAACAGCAATATTCATCGGAAGAAACATACCTACGGCACTGCGTGCTCCAATTCCACAATCCCTGCCGAAAACTTCCGCCATTAATTCGCTAAATCCGTTAATAACAGCCGGATGCTGCCCGAAATCAGGGGTGCAATTTACCATTCCCAGCACTTTGATTAATCTTTGTACGCGATTGAGACTTCCAAGGTGATGCCTGATGGTTGACAGCATGGCCAAACCTACCTGACGTGCGGCAAGTTTTCCTTCTTCCACAGTCATGTTTTCACCCAGTACGCCTGTAATAAGTGTACCATCAACACGCAAAGGGGTGTGACCCGCCAGGTACATCAAATTCCCTGTAACAATAGCCGGTGTATATAAAGCAAGTGGTTTTGGCGCTTGGGGAAGTACCAGGTTCAACGCTTCGATTCGGGAGTCAAATGAGTTTTCCATAATGAATAGGGTTATTCAGCTAAGATAGGAAAAACCATGTCAACTTTCGCGCTTGTCCTCCATCAACAAATGAATGGCATTTTCCATCGACCCGGCCTTGACAATTCTTGTGCTGTTGATAAAAAATATCTCATCCGCATTTTCAATGGTGTTTAACCGGTGGGCGATAACAATGCGGGTAACAGAGGCGTCCAGTTTTTTTAATACCATTTCCAATTGTTGCTCTGTAATGGTATCAATATTGGCTGTCGCTTCATCAAGAATTAATAATTCAGGATTTCTGAAAACAGCCCTGAAAAAAGCGATTAATTGTTTCTGGCCAAGGCTCAGATTCTCCCCGTTGTTGATAACCGGGGTATTCAATCCGTTTTCAAACCTGTCCAACAGGGAAGCCAATCCTGCTTCTTCAAGTTTTATCCGTATATCCTCAACAGTATCGTTTTCCATCGTCCGATTGCTATAGCGTATGTTTTCAGCTATAGTCCCTGTAAAGAGAAAGGGATCCTGAAGGATAAATCCAATCCGGGCAGCTCTTTCTTCAGGTGTATAGGTTCTCAGGTCGCTCCCGTCAAAAAATATCCTTCCTTTTTCAGGATCGTATAAGCGTGACATCAGTGAAGCGGTGGTTGTTTTTCCACCACCGGTCGGCCCTACAAAGGCGTAGGTTTTCCCTTTTTCAAGGTCGAAACGGATACGATGAAGAATTTCTTTACCTGCGGTGTAACTGAATGTAACATTGCTGAAGGAGATATAGGTTCCCGGGCAGTTTTCATCCCTGGCTTCGAGCACGGGCAGGTTGGATTTCATGCCCATAATCTGGGAAACCCTGTCCCATCCGGCCAGGGCAATTTGGAAACTCGACCACAATGCCGCAAGCTGCCGGAGGGGATTGTAAAAATTGTGTATATATGCAAGAAAACTGATGAGTAGCCCGATGGTAAAGCTGCCCTGCATAATAAAATATATCCCCAGGGCAAGTACAATGAGTTGTCCCATATTGGAGAAAAAAGTATAAACCGGAATGAAAATACTATTGGCAATTCCGGCCTTCAGTGAAGATTTATAATTGATCTGATTGGCATCATTGAATCTTTTCCTGAAATAGTCTCTTCGGTTAAAGGCAACCACTACCTTAAAGTTTGCCAGGCTTTCCTGAATCTCAGCGCTTAGGTTTCCTGTAGTGGCCAGACTTTCGCGGTTCAATTTTTTAACCCAATGTGTTATGCTACGAGAGAATACCAGCAGGATTACGGCCGGTATGAGCGCCGCCAGGCCGAGCCATGGATTTAACAAAACCAGGAAAATCCCTGCTCCTGTCATTATGAATAAACTGCTGATAAATTGCAGCAGCGATTGCGAAAAGAATTGATTTAACTTGTCGGTATCATTGTTAATTCGTGATATCAGATCTCCGGCCTGGTTTTCATGAAAAAAGGCCACGGGTAATTCCTGCAGTTTCATGAAAATATTGTTTCGTAGTTTATATAATACCCTTTGGGCAACAGACCCCATAACCTTGGTTTGCCAGTAACTGGTATTTAAGGTGATGATAAAAATGGCTGCCAGCAGCAGTGTGCACCGAATAACCCCCTGATAGTTGCCCGATTGAATAAAAGTATCAATGGTATAGCCGATTATGTAGGGAGTGCTTAATACGAGTACTGAATGAATCACCATAACAATTCCGGCAATCATAAGGTGTTTCTTCTCATCAGACAATATCAGCAATAATTTTTTTAAAGCAGCAAAAGGCTTTACACGCGATTCAGTATGTTCTTTCTCAAAATTAAGCTTGTACATCGTAATGACTTGTGCTGCGTTGCGAATTATAAATCTGAACATACTCAGGACAGGTATGCATCAATTCCCTGTGAGAGCCGGTTGCAATAATTTCTCCTTCCATAAGCAGTAGAATCTGTTCATAATGGACTACAGGGTCAATTTTCTGGGTAATGGTCAGTATGGTAATGTCCGGGTAAGCGCTGTAGATATTATTCATAATTTTCTGCTCCGTTCTTTTATCCACACGCGCTGTAAAGTCATCCAACAGCAGAATAGCCGGATTAAGGGCCAATGCCCTGGCAAGCATTATCCTTTGCTTTTGGCCTCCGGATAAGCTTGTTCCCCTCTCCGATACCATGGAATCGCTTTTCATTGGCTGTGTGGTGATATAATGCGACAGTTCAGATACCTCAATTGCCCTGGCCATTTGAGTTTCGCTGATTTCATTTCCAAAAGCAATGTTTTCCCTCAGTGTCATGTTAAAGATTATGCTATCCTGAAAAACAATCCCCAGTTGCCGGTAAAGGCTTTGCTTATTATAGTCATTAAGCGGAATGCCGTCGATATAAATGGTACCTGACCGGGGCTGTAAAAGACCTGCCAGCAAATAGAGCAATTGGGTTTTGCCTGCTGCAGTCGGACCCAGAATGGCGGTTTTGGAACCTGCCTTTAAATTCAGGTTTATGTTCTTCAGTGCAGGCTTATCACCATAATAAAGCGATACATCCACAAACCTGATTGAACCCTGGATAGCCTTGTCAATACTTCCTTTTTCGAAGATATCGGGTGCATTGAAAACCTCATTTATCCGCTGGTATGAAACGCTTGCATGGGCAATCATATTGCTCATAAAGCCGATGATTAAAATCGGAAATATGAGTATAGTCACATAATTGCTGAATGCAGCAATTTCACCAAGTGTCATGGAACCTTGTATTACAAAATGGCCTCCCAAAAGCAAAATCGACAAAATGGCCAGGTTAGCGACGAAATTTATATATGGAATAAGCATGGCAAACAACTTTAAAATTGATAATCCCAAATCACGTGAAGTGCTGTTTGCCTCCAAAAATTTACGGTATTCCTCTTGCTGCGAATTAAGAATGCGGATGAGCATGGCTCCCAGAATGCTTTCATTAATGACCCTGTTGAGCCAATCGATTACTTCACGGCTTTTCTTAA
>CAZYDI010000189.1:0-3804 GCA_964646255.1 uncultured Bacteroidales bacterium | reverse complement strand
GGCTTATCCTGGTTTTTGCGTTCAAATGTCTTGGGGGACTCAAATCGCTGCTTTACTTCAGGCTGAACCGGAGCTGGTTCAATTTCAGTAATTTCCGTTTCAGCAATAATGGGTTCATCAGGTTCCATTTCGGGCGGAACGAGTTCTTCGAGTTGAGGAATCTTGTTTTGTCTATTGTCGTCACCGAAACGTTCATTTCTTTCGGACGATTCATCTCTGTGTCGTTGCTGGCTATCACCGCCATAACGTTTGAAATCCTTTCTTTTTCTAAAATCACCTGAGCGTTTGTTGTCGAAACGGTTAAAGAACCCTTTGGGTTTTTCATTGGATGGCCGTTCGTTTGTTGGGTTTTCACCGGCAGGAGCTGCCTCGGAACTTTTTGGCAGTTCTGCGGGAGCAGGCTGCGAATCACTTGCAGGTTCCGAAGGTTCTACCGGTTGTGACATTACCTGGGTGTATTCGGGTTTATGATCGGATGATTGTTCGGACCGCTCATTCTCTCTTCTGGGTCGGCGGCCTTTTCGTCTGTCATCCGAAAAATTGGATTCAGATTTGTTATCCGGCCTTTTACCTTCGGTAGCTAAAATGGCTTGTTGGTCCAGTATCTTATAAATCAAATCTTGTTTTCTTAATAGGTCAGCCTTCTTTACATTTAACTGTTTGGCTATATCCTTAAGTTCAGGAAGAAGCTTCTTGTTAAGCTCTAAAATATCATACATAAAATGGGATGATTTATTATAAAAAAAATTAAAAAGTCATTCAGTAATAACTATTTCGCTTGCAGGGTATACGGAATATGAATAAGGATCGTGAATCGATGGAATTGCATAGGAAACAGATGCAATATTACGTAATTCCATACAAATCACAAAAGAAAAGATTATTTTTTTGTTGAATATTGAATAACAAAAATGACTAATTTTATATAACCTAAGGCGTCGAAATAAGTTCTACCCCATACTAAACCTTACACAATGAGGCAATTAAAAATTGTCAAACAGGTTACCAACAGGGAAACTCCTTCCCTTGATAAATATCTTCATGAAATAGGCAAAGTTGAATTGCTCAGCTCCGATCAGGAAGTTGAGTTAGCAAAAAAAATACGGAATGGCGATGAAAAGGCCCTGGAAAAGCTTATTAAGGCTAACCTGCGATTTGTTGTTTCGGTGTCCAAACAGTATCAGAATCAGGGTTTGAGCCTGCCTGACCTTATCAATGAAGGCAATGTAGGTTTAATTAAGGCGGCCCAACGTTTTGATGAAACCAGGGGCTTTAAGTTTATCTCTTATGCTGTATGGTGGATCAGGCAGTCGATTTTGCAGGCACTTGCAGAACAGGCCCGAATTGTCAGGTTACCCCTGAATAAAATTGGATCAATAAACCGGATTAACCGGGCATTCTCAAACCTCGAGCAGTTATATGAACGTGAACCATCTATTCAGGAGGTTGCTGAAATCCTTGAAATGGCACCGGAGGAGGTTAAGGAAGCACTTAAGAGTGCCGGAAGGCATGTATCAATGGATGCGCCCATTAAAGATGACGAAGAAAGTACCCTATATGATGTTATCTTAAGCAAGGATGCCTCCAGCCCCGATAAAGGGTTGCTTACAGATTCCCTCCGCAGGGAAATCGAAAGGGTATTGTCTATTCTTACTCACCGTGAATCAAATATTCTCAGGCTATATTTTGGGCTCAACACCAAGTATCAGTATACCCTTGAAGAAATTGGCCAGGAATTTAACCTTACACGCGAGCGGGTGCGTCAAATAAAAGAGAAAGCGATTAAACGGCTTAAGAACGCTACCAGGAACAAACTGCTAAAAACGTATCTTGGCTGAGGGTATTGTTATTCATCCTTTGTGTAAGGTGCGAAAGTTTGTTATTTTTGCGTTGAAGAATAAATGATTACAATGGCCCGATTAATTGCTCCCTCCCTGCTTGCTGCCGATTTTACCAATTTGCGTCATGATATCGAAATGGTCAATCATAGTGAGGCCGATTGGATCCATATCGATGTTATGGATGGTGTTTTTGTTCCCAATATTTCTTTCGGTGTACCCATAATTAAGGCTGTTAAAAAAATTGCCACAAAGCCGCTCGATGTACACCTTATGATTATCGAACCGGAGCGGTATATAAGGAAGTTTTTCGATGCAGGGGCAAACCACCTTACCATTCATGTTGAAGCATGCCGGCACCTGCACAGGGCTATTCAGGAAATAAAGGATCTGGGCATGAAAGCCGGCATAACCCTTAATCCGCATACACCGGTAAGCCAGATTGAAGAAATATTGCCCTATGTGGATATTGTTTTAATAATGTCAGTGAATCCGGGTTTTGGTGGTCAGGAATTCATTACCTCCTCCATTCAGAAGATAAAGAAAACCAGGAGAATGATTGAAACTACGGGTTCAAAGGCGCTCATTGAAGTTGATGGAGGGATTGACCTGGACAATGCCGCGGCATTGTTTGAGGCAGGTGTTGATATACTGGTTACAGGAACCACCGTTTTTAAATCAGCAGATCCGGCTGATACCATATTAAAATTGAAAAACGTAGTTTAGCCAATAGGGAAAAACATCTTCCATTTATAAATGTTACTAAAATATTTCCCTGTTTTATTCGTTTAGTTTGAAAATCTTATTATTGAATAAATTATACACAGGTGATGAATCAAATGTTAATTAAAATCAGTGTTTCCGCTGTACTTTTTGTTGTATCCATTGTACAGGTTTTTAGTCAGTCCATTCCCGAGGAATACAGAAAAGAGCCCATTCCGGGGCAATTGGAATACCTTGAGGACCATACCCGGGTTTATGAAAATTTCAGGGCCATTAGGGAAGATATTTTTCAACTGATTGCACGAAATGTAAACGATTCACTCAATGGAGCAAAAAGAAAAATTAACAACCTCAATGCTCAAACCAATATGCTGAACAGCCGGATCGACTCCTTAAATGTCAGTCTTCAGGCAACCAACGATGAACTCAACAAAATGACACGCACAAAAAACAGTATTAGTGTGCTGGGACTTAACGTGAATAAAAACACCTACAATTCCATCATGTGGAGCATTTTAGGCATACTTATATTCCTGCTGGTAGTAGGTTACCTCACATTTAAACAAAACAGGATAACCACGCTCAAGACCAAAAAGGAATTGGTTGACCTTACCGATGAATTTGAAGAATACAAGAAAAAGACCAGGATTGAACGGGAAAAGACCACCATGGAGCATTTCAATGAAATCAAGAAACTGAAGGCCAGCCTGCCGGGTGGCCGGGGATAAGCGCTCACTTTGCCGTTTATATCAAAAAAGAATCCCGCTTTCGCGGGATTTTTATTAAAGGTGGAGCTGCCGGGAGTCGAACCCGGGTCCAAACAAACCGCCAATAAGCTTTCTACATGCTTAGCCTGATATTGGTTTTCGAATATTGGCTGGCACCAGGCGGCCCACCAATACCTTATCCTCAATTTTTCTTATTTGGTTGCAGAGGCATTAACCAAACCAGCCCTACCTTTTATGTGCCCCTTGATCCATCGCCGTAAGGCATGGTAATGGAGGAACAGCTCGTCCCAACACCTTGTGAAGGGATAAAGTCCAATCTACTTTATTCGATTAGGCAGCAAGCGCGTAGTTATTTTCGCCATTTAATTGTTTGCACTGCAGTTTTACGGGATACCATGCGAAGCCCGGCATGCTTACATACCTGCTAATCTGCTGTCAAAGCCAGAACAGCCCCAAAATTTTAAAGAACCTGTTTGCAAATATACAAAAATCGATCCAAACTTAATAGTAATGAC
>CAZYDI010000188.1:0-3813 GCA_964646255.1 uncultured Bacteroidales bacterium | reverse complement strand
GGGCTTATGGAGAAAAGAAACAATATAAATCCTTTGCGGATGATCGGGTAGTTTTTCCAATCCTTTTTAAAAAAAATGAAAAACGGTTGAATCCTTTTTGCGAGTTTTGTCATGTAGGATGAAATTAATTAATGAATTATCTTTCTAAAATGAAATATTTTTTCCGAATAAAAATAATTGTTTTATTCGTTCTCAATGCATGTGGTAACGAAAAAGATTATTTCATTGATTTATCAGGATCATGGAAGTATGCTGCCGACCATCACAATATCGGCATTGAAAAAATATGGTGCATGAAGGAATTCAACGACTCTACGGAACTCCCCTTACCGGAAACTTCTTTTACGAATAATGCCATTCAATGGTATCAGCGCAGTATTATTGTCCCTAAAGACTGGAATGGAAAATATATTGAACTTTTTATTGAACGTTGTGAAGGTGAAACACGCCTTTGGGTAGACGGGCATGCTGCAGGCATGCAAAACAGCATGTTAAGCCCGCACCGATACGATCTCACCTCATTGCTGACACCAGGAAAGCATAAAATTTGCCTTGCCATGGACAACAGGAAAAATGATTCCGGAGATAATAGCAAGGGTGATCGTTTAGGTATATCGGGCAGATTGGAGCTAAGAACTTTACCTCCTGTTCATATTGCAGGAATGCATGTCAGCCATGTATCTGAAAACATGGCCATATTAAAGTTGGCGGTTCGAAATATTACGGGTAAAAAGATCAGGGCAACGCTTTCTGTAGACTTAAATGACAAGGAAATATCACTCCCCGGCGGAAATGATGTTATTATTGATGCTCCGGCACGGGAATTTGAATTTCGCATTCCGCTTAACAGCAAAACCAACGTATGGAATGAAGAACCATTAAACACAGTTTTACTCCATGTAAGTCTTACGAGCAATATGTACCGGGATCGATGTAAAACGCAAGTCTTCACCATGCGGGAAATCAGGAAATGCAAAGGAGGCATTTCATTTAATGGTGACGCAATGCACGTAGATTCAAATCAGATTGCTGAACTTACATTTTCAGGCAACAGAATAAATGATAAACCATGGTGGATAAGATCGCTTTCGGATTTGAAGCGTGAAGGCAAGCGGATTGTGTATTTCCCTGCCAGGTGTCCGCCGGAAGTGGCTTTTGATGCAGCAGACATGACGGGCATCTTTCTCTGTACCGGTAAGGCAGTTCCGGAACAAAAAAATGCAGGAATAAATACCAGGGAACAGTTTACGCAATATGTGAAAGATGAAAAGCAAAGAATGATGATGGAATATGGCCATCATCCATCATTTATACCTGATTTCGGCACGGATTTAAAAGAATCCGGCAAAAAAACGAATTGAGATTCCTATAACTGCTTTCTCTGTTCGAGCTCCCTGATTTGCCGCTGATAGTTTTGTTCAACCTCAATTCTATCAAACTCAGCACCAGCACGCGATGCAAATATCGACAACACGTAGCGGGAATTGGGAATTTCTTCCATCGGCTTTTCATCCATAAGCATGAGTACACCACATACCTCACCTTTTGCACAAAAAATGGGCGTACCTAAAAACCCGACAAGTCCCAGGCTATTGATAATGGTGTCGTTCGGGAACATTTCTTTCAGGTTCCTGGGATAAAAAGTAGGATAACCATGGGTGATATTGAGTGCAGGACTTGCTTCGAGATTAAAACTAAAATTATCAATGGCATTGGATTTATGCCAGCAATGAATGGTGGTACCCATCATGGTCTTATTATCCACCCTGGCAACAATTACTGTGCATACCCCGAATGATTTGGCCAGCAATTCCGTAAGCACTGAAAAGTATTCGTATCCGGTAGATTTTGCCGTTCTTTTAATAATCGTTGACAGCATTTCAGCTGTTTTCAGATAATCCACCACCCGGCGGACCCTGAAAACCACAACATGGCCATGGGCCGTTTCTACCTGCTTAATTGAACATTTACCCCAGAAAATATTGCCCTTAAGCGATTTGAAGGTCATTTCCTGGCTATGCTCTTCGCCTTTCCTGATGTTTTCAATAAAAATATTTCTACTGAATTCAACCGGTTCCGATTCATAGAGTGAAAAACTGTTTCGCCCTAAAAGCTCTCCTATATCATCAGCTTCAAATAACTTGAGCGCTTTATTGTTACAATCTACTATCTGAAAATCATGGGGTTGCATAATAAAAATGGCATCCGGGGAATCTTCGAAAATCACTTTAAAGAGCGCATCATAGGACCCCAACGGCAAACTTTGATCTTTATCTGCGACCAACTTATAATTGCGCATCGGCTTGATTGGTAATTGGTTTATTTAAACTTACGTTTAATTATTTAAAATGTTGTGCTTCAATTGACGAAAAATACCTTTTATTGACGAAGACGATTAACTTTGTTACAAACCATCTTTTATGTCACTTGAATTTGGCTCCAAAAATATAGAAAAATTGATCGTTGTTGGTGACCGGGTATTAATTAAACCAAAAACGCCGCACGAGAAAACGAAGACAGGTTTATTCCTGCCTCCCGGCGTGCAGGAACGGGAATCCGTTCAAACAGGGTATGTGGTTAAAGTTGGTCCGGGCTATCCTATTCCCGCCATTCATGAAGTTGACGAGCCCTGGAAAGACAAAAGCGATGAAGTTAAGTATGTGCCCCTGCAGCCAAAAATTGGTGATGAAGCTATTTTCCTGCAGAAAAGCGGATGGGAAATCGAATTCAATAATGAAAAATTTGTCATTGTCCCCCACAATGCCATCCTTATGCTGGTAAGGGATGAAGATCTGTTTAAATAGGAATTATCACCTTCCCGCTGTTTTGGAGAATTTTACCGGTTTGTTGCATATCATTGGTGAATCCCAGCAGCATACCTCCCCCACCCGATCCGCAAAGTTTAAGCGCATATATTTCACTTTTCAGGCCCTCCAGCCAGGCCTCTTGAAATGACTTCGGTATCATTCTTTTAAACAGGTTGAACTGCAAGGCTGAAACCTTCAGTACAGTGTTAATTGACATATTTCCTGACAACCACTCTTCAACCGCTTTGTTTACGGCCGGAACATACGTTGAATAAACACTTTTTTTGAAAAAATCATCCTTCATTTTTTCATTAAAATACTGTATCAACGGGGCAGTTTGACACTGAATCTGTGTGTCAACCAAAAATAACTTCAGTTGTGGTTGCATGCTCAGACTATCATTTAACCTGAATTTATGGTTTACAAGGGCGACTTCTTTATTAAAATATACCGGAAGGGGATCCATTCCAGAACTCTTGCCGTGAAAATAGGATTCCATAAAGGAAAATATGTTACGCAGTGTTTCCGGCGAACCGGATTTATGCAGGGCATAATTATCGTATAATGCTGCACAAAGAGAAGCGGAGCTTCCCAGTCCATAGTTTTGTAAGATGTCTGATTCGAAATAAATGCCTGCATCCAAATCCTTGCAAAGCAAACTTACATCAATGCCTGTTGTGTAAACCCCGGATCCGCCCAGGTAACGGGCAAATTTTCTCAGCGTTTTGTTTGAATGAAAAGCGCTCTCCGGGCTTGTACTGTCGAGTTTGGCAAAGGACCCGCCATAATCCCTGTAGGGAATTAAAACCGACCATGAACCCGCCAATACCGAGTATTCACCAAAGAGCATTATTTTGGCGTAATACTTCCCCGGATTTATTGTTATATCACTCATTTTTAACCGGGCCGCCACCTGTTTTATCGTGAATAATGGCACCATTTTCGCAGTATTGTCTCAGGTCCTTTTCAATAAAGGCCTTAACCTTGTCCATTATTGTCACAGGAT
>CAZYDI010000187.1:0-3875 GCA_964646255.1 uncultured Bacteroidales bacterium | reverse complement strand
CGGGGACTTATTTCAATAAAAAAATCATATAGTAGCACATACAGAATTTATCCAATTTTGTAAGTTATCTTGCAAAAAAAGGTTCCAATGAAGCTGTTGATAATCGAAGATAACCTTACCCTGCTTGATTCAATTAATGATTCACTGACAGCGGAACGGTATTTATGCGAAACGGCGAAGGATTTCCCTGCTGCGCAGGAGAAAGTGCACATGTATAACTACGATATTGTGGTGGTTGACATCAATCTTCCGGGAGGCTCAGGGCTCGAAATAATTAAGGAATTGAAAAAAACAAATACTGAAACCGGTGTGATTGTGATATCGGCACGAAATTCACTCGACAACAAAATTGAAGGCCTGGAATTGGGCGCAGATGATTACATAACAAAGCCATTCGACATGGCGGAACTAATTGCCCGTGTTAAAGCACTTATACGCCGTCGCAATTTTGCCGGAAGCAACCAGGTTAACGTTGGCGAAATCACCATTAATACAACCAACAGGGAAGTTTTTGTCAGGGATAAAAAGATTGAACTTACCAAAAGCGAGTATGATATTCTGTTGTTTTTCTTCTCAAATCCCAACAGGGTTATCACACGCGAAAGCCTTGCGGAACATATATGGGGCGATAATATGGATTTGGCCGATTCTTTCGATTTCATTTATTCGCACATAAAAAATCTTCGGAAAAAAATTACCGCCCTTCACGTTCCTGATCCTATTAAAGCAGTTTATGGAGTAGGCTATAAACTTGAAATATCCTGAGAATGAAATTAATTAAACGTACCTATCTTCAAACCGCCATCTGGATTATCCCGGTAATTATTGCAGGCAGCATTTTCAGTTTTTATATAATAAAACATATCGTATACGAGGAAACCGATGAGTTCCTCACTTACGAAATGGAACGGTTACTTAATTATTATGAAGAAAACAATAATCTGCCCGAATTCCATAAAGTAGCTGCCATTATTGAAGATTTGAAGTATGAATCTCCTGTTTTCAAGGATACCATGATTCTGGAACCCGGAGACAACGAATTGGTGCCCCATCGTGAATTGTATTTTACAATAACGCATAACAACATTGATTTTACTATTGTGTTAAGGCACCTGTTACCTGGAAACGACGACATATTCGAAGGCACTCTGCTGATTATTTCAGGATTGGTTTTACTCATTGCCATCATACTATTCCTGATGGTTAATTATATTTCCGGAAAAATATGGAATCCTTTCTATAAGACGCTTAATGCCCTGACCGGCTACCGCATCACTAACCCTGTGCCTGCTTTTCCGCCATCACGTATTGATGAATTCAACACACTTAATGAAACAGTGAAGGGATTATTGGGCAAAACATTGCAGGATTACCAGCGCACCAAAGAGTATAATGAAAACGCATCACATGAATTGCAGACGCATTTGGCAGAAATCAGGGCTAATACAGAACACTTGCTGAATTCACCCGAACAATGCAATAAATATCATGAACAAATTCAGGCTATCCATAACGCTACGATAAAATTGTCAAGGGCACAGAAATCACTATTATTGCTTAGTAAAATTGGAAACCTCGAATATAATAACAACACAAACCTTAATCTTTCTGACGTGGTGAATAACGCTTTGTCGCTTTTTCAGGAAGCCATAACAATCAGGAATATTTCGGTGGAATCACAGCTTGAAAACTGTACATTATTTATGGACGCAGGTTTAGCTGATATTATGGTTGACAATCTGTTAAAAAATGCAGTAAAGCATAATCTCCAGGATGGCCACATCAGCATAAATCTCACACAAAACAGCCTGACGGTAGAAAACTCCGGGGTACCTTTTAGCGGAAATCCAAAGACGCTTTTTGAACGCTTTATGATAGGAACTTCGGGTAATCTGGGAATAGGCCTTGCCATTGTTAAACAAATCTGTGATATCTACAATTATAAAATATCCTATGATGTAAAAGAGAATTTACATAAAATTGAAATATCTTTTCGATTGAATTAATTATCCAGAATTTCTCCAGAATCACCTCCTACCTTTGCTTCATAATTACACAATGGAGCATCCTGAAAATCCATAAAAGAGTAAGGTTACATAATCTGATCAATCATGAGAAATTTATTTGTCCTGGCTGTCATATCCGCATTCTTGATGAGCTGTGAAAAAGAGACAGAAGAAGTATTGACCGAATACAAACATCACCTGAAAAATTGGATAGGATAGCGTTTATTCATTAATTTTAAACGAGGTGAAAAAAATATTGTGTAATATGGGAAACCTGGTACAGCAGAGTCATATGGGCTTTCCATATTGCATTACAACCAACAGATAGTTTTTAATGTTTAACTTTGAAAGTTGCCAATATACGTGCTTTCATTAATGCTGAAAACGATGAAACAAATGATATTATTTAGATGTTTGATGCTGGTTATCATCTTTACCATTACCGGCAATATAGCCTTTGGTCAATATAAAGGCCCCGGGTCTGCCGATAAAACAGACAGGATATATTCAGTAAAAGAAATCAAAGACGATGCTTCAATGCTTGACCGCTCTGATATTCTGGTAAAAGTTAAAGGATATATAATCATGCAAATCAGTAAAGACACTTATGAATTCAAAGACGCTACCGGTACTTTGCAGGTGGAGATCGACAAAAAGAAACTTCCTGCAAGGCCTTTTGATGATAAAACTGAGCTCATCATCATCGGCGAAGTTGACTATGATTTGCTTGAACCGGTGGAACTGGAGGCAGAGCAGGTATTGATCGTTGGTATGTAGCCGGGTTATTTGTAATTGAGTGCAAAAAAGCAAAAAGGATTTTTAACAGATTAGCGTGATTTGTTATGCTGAAATTATTCATGGTAATTATCGGGCTTGCCAGTGCTGTTACGTCGATTGGCCAATCTGAGCACAAAGCCCACATGAGAAAAGTGTTGGAGTTATGTCCCACCGCCGATATTATCGAAGTTGAAACAAAAAGTGATTATGTTGAAATAGAGTATTGGTGTAATGGGATTTTGACTGAGGTGGGCATTAACCCCAACAATGAGGTCGTTTTTACTGAAACTGAAACGGAGATACCGCAAGATGTGTTACGGAAAATCCGGCAAAAAATTGACAAAAAGCATTACGGATCAGTCATTGATGAATATGCCTATGTAGAACTTCCCGATACTTCATTTTATAAAGTAGAGCTACTTAAGGGCGGCATTGAGGAAAACGTTTATTTCACCACCGACGGGAAATTCTATAAAGCTAAAAATTTGGCGGTAAAGGAGAAATGGGATGTGAAGCGTTTATCCGATGCAGCCCATTATCAAACCGCACCATACGATTTTTTGAACCCAAACAAAGTATTTGATATGCCCGATATATTAAAAGAAATTTCAGGCATTGCCTGGGCGGGCAACAATACGCTATATTGCGTGCAGGACGAAAACGGAATACTATTTAATTACAATATTCAAAAAGAGGAATTGTCGGGAATGATAAGGTTTACCGATGTGGGGGATTTTGAGGATATTGCCGTAATGGGTGATACTGCTTATGTATTGCGAAGCGATGGTACCCTTTTTTACTTCAACCATATCCATTATAACGGAAAATCTGAACAAACAACAGTACCCTTGCATTGCCTGAATATTGAGGGCTTATTCGCTGACAAAAAAGCGAGGTCATTTCTGGTTTCATGCAAAGACCAATTTATCGGTAATTCCGGTTCAAATCGCACCGTATATACCTTTTCTGCAAAAGACAAACACATGCCTGAAGTAGCTTTTACAATAGAATTAGATGAGATCAATAAAATGCTTGCAGATAAATACCCGGGCCTGACGCAAAGCAAAATTCAGTTCAATCCCTCAGCTATTG
>CAZYDI010000186.1:0-3880 GCA_964646255.1 uncultured Bacteroidales bacterium | reverse complement strand
CCATAAGGCCTCACCTACGGTGCTTGACATGGAATGAAAAACTTGTTTCTACCATTATGTCGCCCCTACAGGGCTTGAAGCTGCAAGGCCCGACGTTATATCTTCACATACGTAGCTGTGCATTCATCCGGGTCTCCTGAGCTGTCAGATACAGAATAACTAAGGTTGATGGTTCGCCTGTTATTGGAGATGCTTCCGCTTCCATTCACCACATATCCTGCTTCGCTGTAGTTGCTTATGGTAATGGTGCTTCCAAAGGAAACGCTGGCAACTACACCTATTCCCACATCGTAAAAATCATCAATAATGATCTGGTTACTGTTTTCCGGATTCACCGATATATATACCGTGTATGAACTATGCCCGATAAGTTCGCTTTCTTCGGTACAAAGCCATTCCCCTTCAAGATCCTGCAGAGAACTGTTCAGCAAATCATCAACTTCACAGGAATTAACGATAAGACCAATGGCCATGACTGCTGCGATAAACCTGAGCGTGCCGGCATGTAAACGTTTTTTCATAAGGTATGTTTAATGTTTTATTTGCTCAATTCACCGGTTGCATTTACCGGCTTACCGAAATTATTACCAAATCTATGCCAAATTCAACTTGTTGTACTAATTTCGGGTAGGAAATAAAGCAATTTCAAACGAAATTTGTATTAATGATCTTCATATTAAAACTTCCATAAACTATGAAAACAGGTAGAATAGTACTTATTGTTGTTTTGGTTTTTCTGGTGATGATGCTTTTCAGGGGCTGCAGCGGTTATAACAACCTTGTAACATTGTCAAAACAGGTTGATGGCGATTGGGCCAATGTTGAAAATTCATACCAGCGCCGTGCCGATCTGATACCTAACCTGGTGAATACCGTTAAAGGTTACGCAGCACATGAAAGGGAAACCCTGGAAGCAGTGGTTGAAGCCCGTGCCAATGCTACTAAAATCACCATCGATCCGGCCAACATGACCGAAGAAGATTTGCGGAGGTTCCAGCAGGCCCAGGGACAAATGAATTCAGCCCTTTCAAGGTTGATTGCCGTAGCTGAAAACTATCCCGATCTTAAAGCCAATCAAAACTTCCTTGAATTGCAGGCTCAGCTCGAAGGTACTGAAAACCGCATATCAACCGAAAGACGTAAGTTTAATCAAACAACAACCTCCTATAATACGGAAATAGCAAAATTTCCTATGGTGTTGGTTTCAGGAATGTTTGGATTCAAACCAAAGCCATTGTTCGAAGCTGCTGAAGGGGCCGAAATAGTACCTGAAGTACAATTCTAACAGAAAATCCGGATGAAGGCGAGTGATTTTTTTTCTCCTGAAGGCAGGAAATTGATTGAGGATGCCATTGCCGAAGCTGAGTCAGGAACTTCCGGAGAAATCAGGGTTCATGTTGAGACTGAATTCAAAGGGGAGGTGCTCGACAGGGCAGCAACTGTATTTGCCAAACTGGAAATGCACAAAACCGCATTGCGGAATGGCGTACTGATTTTTTTCGGAATTAAGAACAGGCAATTCGCCATTATTGGTGATTCCGGAATTAACAGTACTGTGGAAGGCGGATTCTGGGACAATACAAAAGCCACCATGGAAGGCTATTTTACGAAGTCGGATTTTGCCTCCGGGCTTGCCATGGGCATAAAAATGGCCGGTGAACAGCTAAAAAAGTATTTCCCCCACGAAAAAAATGATGTTAACGAACTATCTGATGAAATATCATTCGACACAAGTGAATAAGCAGGAGATAAAAGTGAAGATAACACGCCCCATCTGTATTGCCATCCTGGTACTGTTGCCGGTTGTAAAATCGTGGTCGCAGGATTTCCCCAAACCGATGATTCCGTATAGGTTGGTGAACGACTTTACAGGATTGCTTACCGAGCAACAGCAGATTTCCCTGAACAATAAATTATTGCAATTTAACAACGAAAAGTCCACCCAGATATATGTAGTTACTTACGATGAATTGCAGGGTTATGATATCGCTGACTATGGCGCCAGGCTGGGTGAAGAATGGGGCATTGGTCAGCAGGGAAAGGACAATGGATTGCTTATATTAATTAGTCCCGAAGCACGTAAGGTTACCATTCAAACAGGATATGGGCTCGAAGGTGCTGTGCCAGATGCTATAGCACGCCGGTTGATTAATAATGTCATAACTCCCGGATTCAGGCAGGAAAGGTATTATGAGAGTCTTGATTCGGTGACCAACGTTTTAATGTCGCTTACCAGCGGCGAGTTCACAGCCGATGAATATTTGAGCAACAAGGAAGGCACAGCCGAGATCGTATTTGGGCTCTTGATTCTCCTGGTCTTCTTTCTCTTTTTTATTTCAGGATCAAGAAACAAACGCATTTATTCGCCCAGGCATGATATTCCATGGTGGCTTTTGCTTGGCTCAGGCATGTCGAGGAATAGCGATTGGGGCTCATTCTCATCAGGCCGTGGCAGTTTTGGCGGCGGCGGCGGATTCGGCGGATTCGGCGGCGGCGGTGGCGGAAGCTTCGGCGGCGGTGGTGCCAGCGGAGGATGGTAGAGTAAGAAACGGGCCTGCATGCCAAACGTTGCCCATGCCCGGCAGGCGGGGATTTTTGATTTATGAAATTGTGAGGAGAAGTGGGTCACCCTGAGCGGAGTCGAAGGGTGTGCGTCGACAGGAAGACTTAGAAGACTTAGAAGACTTAGAAGACAACTATAATGCGAACGATTTTTACCATACTGTTTTTACTAAATGCGCTGGTGATATTCTCACAGGAAGACACCAGCCGGCTAAAACTGGTTTTTGCGGGTGACCTTATGGGACATGATGAGCAAATTACAGGAGCCTGGAATGCCACGCTTAACAATTATGATTATGAACCCACTTTCAGGTATGTAAAACCGTATGTTGAGAAAGCTGATATTGCCCTCATAAATCTCGAAGTTACACTGGCGGGCTCACCCTATAAAGGCTATCCCCAGTTTTCAAGTCCCGATGCACTGGCCCTTGCTGCAAAAAATGCAGGCTTTGATGTATTTATACAGGCCAACAACCATGCCCTTGACAGGGGCCGCAAAGGTTTCGAAAGAACGCTTACCATGCTGGATTCATTCCGGATTATCCGTACCGGAGCATTCAGGGATTCCGTTGAAAGGGCAACGTACTATCCGCTTATCATGGAAAAGAATGGTATCCGGATTGCACTGCTGAATTATACCTACGGCACCAATGGCTTAACGATTACCAAGCCATTCATCATCAACCGGATTGATACAGCCGTAATCCGCAGAGACCTCATCAAGGCAAAAACCGCCGAACCTGATTTCATTATTGTAACCATTCACTGGGGCGAGGAATACCAGAGATTTGAAAACCGGTCGCAACAGAACCTGGCCCGGTTTATGCTTAAACACGGAGCTGATGCCATTATCGGTTCTCATCCGCATGTTGTGCAACCGGTAAAGGTTTATTCAAACAGCGATTCTACAAAAAACAACATTGTGGTGTTTTCACAGGGCAACTTTGTATCCAACCAGCGCGCACAATATAAGGATGGCGGAATAATGGTGGAATTAACACTAAGGAAAAGTGCCGATACTACAGTGGTTGAAGAATTCAATTACATGCCGGCATGGGTTTTCAGGGATGATTTACCCGGAAAATCTACCTTTTATGTTCTGCCGGTAATGTTTTATGAGAACAACATGTCGTTTTTCAATTTCTCAGAGCATAATAAAACCAAAATCAGGCAATTTGCCAGCGATACCCGAAATCATTTAAAAAATATTAACGAAAACACGTTTTTTGAAGATCCGCTTAACTCGCGTTAGGCTGAGGTTCCGCCCATAGCCGTCAACTTAAGAAACTATTCTTTAGAAAAAGGTACTGGCTTTATT
>CAZYDI010000185.1:0-3930 GCA_964646255.1 uncultured Bacteroidales bacterium | reverse complement strand
GCCCGATGGTAACCATCGGATCGGGACTCGAAATTTTCCAATTGGGTACGATATCTGAAGTAGCATCAAGAAATTTGGCAGCGATCTGGTTTAAAACCTGCCCTTTATATGGAATACCCCTTGGCAGTACCACATCAAAAGCGGATATTCTGTCGGTTACTACCATAACCAGGTATTTGCCACCAATGTTGTATACATCACGGACTTTGCCAATGTACAATCCTTTTTGTTCAGGAAAATTAAACTGAGTTCCGGTTATTGCTGTTGCCATAGTTTATAAATTTCTATGGCAAAATTAGCGATTTTTGGTGTATTTGCTATTCTCTATATCCCACATCGGTTTATTCGGTTTGCACGGAATGTTCATTATCATCATTCATAGGCTCTTCTTTTTCAGTTTTTTTTCGTGCCGGTTTTGAGGAAAAATGAACATCTTTTTCATAAGCATTTACAATATGCCTTACCAACCGGTGCCTTATAATATCTCCCTTGTCGAACTCTATGATGGAAATTCCTTTGATCTCCTTAAGCAAACCAAGGGCTTTAAGCAGGCCCGATTGCTGCCGCTCGGGCAGGTCGATCTGGGTAATGTCGCCAGTAACAATGAATTTTGCATTTTTACCCATTCGGGTAAGAAACATCTTAAGCTGGTTGACGGTTGTATTCTGGCCTTCGTCAAGTATAACCACCGCATCGCCCAATGTACGACCGCGCATAAACGCAAGGGGAGCAATTTCAATAATTCCATCTTCAATGAAGCCTTCGAGCTTTTTGGGAGGAATCATATCACGCAAAGCATCATATAAGGGCTGAAGATAAGGATCGAGTTTTTCCTTAACATCACCGGGCAGGAATCCAAGTTTTTCACCAGCCTCTACAGCCGGCCGGGTAAGAATAATCCGCTTTACTTCCTTGTTTCGAAGTGCCCTCACTGCCATGGCAATGGCAGTATATGTTTTGCCGGAGCCGGCAGGTCCGATGGCAAAAATGAGGTCGTTAAACGGGTATTCATCAACCAATTTTTTCTGATTTACGGTGCGGGCTTTTATTATGCGGCCTTCATTACCGAAAACAAGTACATCCTCATCCTTTTCATTAAAATGACGCAAGGAATCATCCTCCTGGAGAATGATTTTTTCAACCTCATCAACCGACAAATGGTTACGCTGCTGAACATACTCGAGCAACCTGTCAACATCACTTTCAAAACGGCTTATTTCTGAAGGTTCACCAAAAACCTTCAACTCATAGTCTCTGCCAACCACTTTAAGTTTGGGAAAAAACGATTTTAACTTATCAATATTGCGGTTTCCTGATCCATAAAACGTTTGGGGATCAACCCCCTCTAAATATACAACCTTTTCGATCATTAATTTTGTTTAATATGCTTACATTTGAAACATACAAAATAGCGGTATTTTTATCACAAAAACCAATGCATAATTAAAAAACAATCGATCATTAAAAATGTCAATTATAACCCTGACCACGGATTGGAATTCGGACGATTATTATACAGCTTCCATTAAAGGAAGAATACTTGGCCGCTGTCCCAACGCAACCGTGGTTACTGTTTCAAACCAGGTTCCACCCTTTAATACTGCTTTGGCAGCTTTTCAGCTTAAACATACCTATAAGCATTTTCCAAAAAAAACGGTTCATATTATCGCAGTGAATTGTGAGCCCCCTGATAACAGGCCCTTTATTGCCATCAAAGCTGATGATCATTTTTTTATCTGTGCCGATAATGGCATTTACGGTTTGATGTTTGAACAACAGCCCGATGAAGTAATATCGTTGGGAATCCACCCGCCGGATACATTTCCAGAACTCAATGTTTTTGCCGAAGCTGCATGCTCTATAGTTAATAAAGGTGAAATTTCGCACCTGGGGCAACCCTACAAAGAAATGTATAAACAAGTGCCTATGCTTCCGGCAATTGAAGAATCAGTAATTAACGGAAGCGTTATTTATATAGATTCATATAAAAACGCCATTACCAATATCGGAATAGATTTGTTTCAACAAATTTGTAAAGGAAGACCGTTTGAAATCTTTGTTCAAAGCAACCATTACAAGATAACACGGTTGAATAGCAAATACAGTGATTCCTCGCTGGGAGAAATGCTGGCAGTTTTTAATTCTCTGGGATTGCTCGAAATAGCCATCAACAAGGGAAATGCCGCTGATTTGCTGAATTTGTCGTTAAACTCATCAATTCGAATAAAGTTTAAACAGAAAGATTAGTGTAAGTATGCATAACAGGGACGAACAATTAAAGGCATTTGGCCGCCTCCTCGATATTATGGATGAATTGAGGCTGAAATGCCCGTGGGACAGGGAACAGACATTTGAGAGCATTAGGAACAATACCATCGAAGAAACCTATGAGCTTGCCGATGCCATTCTTGATAAGGATATGACCAATATAAAAAAGGAACTGGGAGATTTGCTCCTGCATATTGTATTTTATGCAAAGATGGGTTCCGAAACCGGTTCATTCGACATTAAGGATGTTGCCGATGCCATATCACAAAAGCTTATATTCCGTCACCCTCACGTATTCGGAGATACCGATGTTAAAAACAATCCCGAGACAGTGAAAAAGAATTGGGAAGAACTAAAAATCAGGGAAGGAAATCACTCCGTGCTTGGAGGAGTTCCCGATTCGCTGCCTGCCCTTATAAAGGCAAACCGGATACAGGAAAAAGCCAGGGCTGTGGGTTTCGACTGGGATAAAAGAGAGCAGGTTTGGGACAAGGTTGAAGAGGAACTTGGTGAACTCAAGGCGGAAATTGAAAAAAACGACACAGATAGAACCGTGTCAGAATTTGGCGACCTTTTCTTTTCCCTGGTAAATGCCGCCCGCTTATATGGTGTGGATCCGGAAACTGCCCTTGAGCTTACCAACAGGAAGTTTATTCAGCGTTTCAATTACCTCGAATCAAAAACGATAAAACAGGGAAGAAAACTAAGGGAGATGACCCTTGATGAAATGAATATCATTTGGGAAGAAGCTAAATTAACCAAAACCGCAAATAACAAATTTCTATGATTTACGATCTGGGTGCATTAAGAACACTATCGAACAACGATGAAACTTTCATTATCGATATGCTTGAGACATATAAGCGAACTTCTCCGCCTGTTCTTGAACGGATGAAGGAATATGTAAATGAGCAAAAATATGAAGCTGCCGGTCGTGAAGCCCATAAATTGATTCCGGGTGTTTCATTTTTGGGCGCCAATACGCTTAAAGATGTTTTGGTAACCATCGAAGAATCAGCGAAAAGCGGTAAGGGATTGGATAAAATGCCCGAATTGGTGGCCGATGCCATTGAGAAATCAACCGAACTCATCCGCTGCTTTGAAAATGATTTTCCGGGAAAAATCTAATTGCCATGCACGAAAACCTCAATGTAATTATTGTTCAGCCGGATATTTTCTGGGAAGATGCAGATGCTAACCTGAAAATGTATGACGAAATGTTTTCAGGTATGACAAAATCGCCTGACCTTATTGTATTTCCTGAAATGTTTCAAACCGGTTTATGTACAGAGCCATCTAAAGTTGCCGAACCCATGGACGGGAAAACCATTCGCTGGATGAAGCGAAAAGCATCAGCGTTTCATTGTGCTATGGCAGGCAGTATGGTAATTACAGAAGGCCGAAAATATTATAACAGGCTGATTTATATTGATCAATTCGAAAACTTCACCTGGTACGACAAAAGACATTTGTTTACCATTGACGGAGAAGAAGCCAAATATACCCCGGGAATGCACCGGATGATTGTGCCACTGAAAGGTTGGAATTTATGCTTCAATATATGTTATGATCTTCGCTTCCCGGTTTGGAGCAGAAACAGAAATGATTATGATGTACTTATCAATACAGCCAACTGGCCTTCACACAGAGATCCAATATGGA
>CAZYDI010000184.1:0-3955 GCA_964646255.1 uncultured Bacteroidales bacterium | reverse complement strand
GGAATGATGAAACAATTGAAAAAACATTATAAGGTTGATGAATGGTGCGTAATAGAGGAAGGATTCAACCCGCAACGACAGGAAGATGCAGAGAGTATCTTTAGCCTGGGCAACGGACATATGGGTCAACGGGCTAACTTTGAAGAAAAGTATTCCGGTAAATCATTGCAGGGAACCTATATTGCCGGTATTTATTACCCCGATAAAACCCGTGTCGGATGGTGGAAGAATGGTTATCCCGAGTATTTCGCCAAGGTTGCCAATGCACCAAACTGGATTGGAATTTATGTTAAAGCCGATGGTGAAGAATTGGATCTGCATACCTGTAAAACTACCGGATTTCTTCGTACCCTCAACATGCAGTACGGTTACCTTGAGCGTTCTTTTGTGGCCACATTAAAATCGGGTAAACAACTTAAAGTTAATGCACGCAGGTTTTTAAGCATGGCCGAAGATGAAATAGGGGCCATCAGGTATTCTGTTACGGCCTTAAACTTTACAGGAACGCTTGAATTTATACCATTTCTCGACGGCAATATTATGAACCGTGATGCCAATTACGATGAGAAATTTTGGGATGTTATTGACCATGGCATAAGTAGCAACCTTGCCTATCTGCATGCACGTACAAGGAAGTCAGCTTTTGATGTATGCTATACCATGGCTTGTGACCTTGCAAAAAATGGCCACCCCTTAAAAGAAACATTCACCGAAATAAATAGAGCCGGGTTTACAGGTTTCTCTATAGCCACCAGGGTTAATTCAAATGATGAAGTAACCCTGTTCAAATATGTTTCGGTTCTTGATTCCCTCAACTATAAAATAGATGCACTTCTTACAAGAGGAGCTGCTGTTGTAAAAAAAGCCGCTTCGAAAGGTTATGACCAGCTCTTAAAATCGCATATGAATTGGTGGGAAGAAAACTGGCAGCACAGCGATATAGTCATCAAGGGAGACCCTGCGGCGCAACAAGGTATACGTTTCAATATTTTTCATCTGAACCAGACTTATACCGGTAAGGATGAAAGGCTGAACATAGGCCCAAAAGGATTTACCGGGGAAAAATATGGCGGAAGTACATACTGGGATACCGAAGCCTTCCTTATTCCTTTTTATATGAGCACTGAGCCATCCCATGTTGCCCGAAACCTGCTTATATACCGGTACAAGCACCTTAGCAAAGCTATTGAAAATGCCAAAAAATTGGGATATAATGCAGGTGCCGCACTTTACCCAATGGTTACCATGAATGGTGAGGAGTGCCATAACGAATGGGAAATTACTTTTGAGGAAATTCACAGGAATGGCGCTATTGCCTATGCCATTTATAATTATGTAAAATATACAGGTGAATCAGAATACCTTGCCGAGTATGGCCTTGAGGTGCTTATAGCCCTGTCGCGCTTCTGGAGGCAACGCGTAAACTGGTCCGATGTTAAGGGAAAATACGTAATACTTGGGGTTACCGGGCCCAATGAATACGAGAACAATGTGAACAACAACTGGTATACCAATAAAATGGCAGTATGGACACTAAAATTTACGATAGAGTCCATTGATTTTGTAATGAATGAATTTCCTTTGGAATACCAGCATATCGTTAAAAAAACTAAACTGCACTACGAAGCTGAAATTGCAGCCTGGAAAGATATCATTGGCAACATGTATTTCCCTATGCTTGATGAAAGGGGTATATTCCTGCAACAGGAAGGATTTATGGATAAGGAACAAAGGATGGCTTCCGAACTTCCGCCGTCACAGCGACCGATAAACCAGCACTGGTCGTGGGACCGGATTCTCCGGTCGGTTTTCATAAAACAGGCCGATGTGTTGCAAGGAATCTTTTGCTTTGAACATGAGTACACCACAGAAACCATAAAACGCAATTTTGAGTTTTATGAATCACGCACCGTTCATGAATCCTCCCTATCGCCCTGCATACATTCAATTTTGGCAAACCGCATTGGAGAAACTGAAAAAGCATATGACCTCTACCTCAGAACTTCGCGGCTCGACCTGGATGATTACAATAACGAAGTGGCTGAAGGACTTCATATAACAAGCATGGGTGGCACATGGATGTCTATTGTTATTGGCTTTGGAGGCCTGCGGGTAATTAAAGGCAAGCTTACCTTTGCACCAAATCTTCCTGATAAATGGAAGGAATTATCTTTTAATATACACTTCAGGGGGCGTGTAATACATGTAAGCATTTCCGGCAAGGAGACCCTGGTAAAATTACTCCGGGGCGATACATTACAGGTTGAAGTCAATGGAAAGTTGCAGACATGTCAGCCATATAAAAGGCAGGTAAAGAAAACCATAATATAGTGTCTACTATCCTTTGAATTCAATAAATTACAATCTGAAAATTTATTTTGACAACTATAATTAAATATCAGAATATGAAAAGTATACCGGTAATCATTCTTGTGGCATTAGTAACATTATCCATGGGTTGCAGGAAATCAACTGTAGGAACAGGTACCATCAGTTTTCCTGATTCCATTAAGCAGAAGCTTGCAACAGCAGTGATGTACGAGGTGAATATAAGGCAAATCACTCCCGAAGGTACCTTTAATGCTTTTACCGAAAACCACATCGGCCGGTTAAAAGATTTCGGCATCGACATATTGTGGCTTATGCCAACGTATCCCATCTCTGCCAAAAACCGCAAAGGCACCCTGGGAAGCTATTATTCCATAGCAGATTATAAAGAGGTTAATCCTGAATTCGGAACGTTTGATGATTTTAAAAATCTGGTTGATAAGGCTCATGAAGCCGGAATGCTGGTTATTCTTGACTGGGTTGCCAACCATACCGGCTGGGATAATCCATGGATAACCGCTAATCCGGAATGGTATACCCATGACAGCACCGGTAAAATTGTCCCCCCTGTACCCGATTGGTCGGATGTTGCTGATTTGAACTTTGACGATGAGGCCATGAAAGCTGCCATGATTGATGCAATGGAATTCTGGGTTACTGAAGCAGGAGTTGATGGTTATCGTTGTGATGCTGCCGCCATGGCACCCACTATTTTCTGGAAAGAAGCCCTGTTAAACCTCGACAGTATTCGTCCCGTAGTCAAACTGGCCGAAGCATGGGAGCCTGAATTACTGGACAATGGATTTGATGCCGCGTATGGTTGGGAATTTCATCATCTCCTTAATGAAATTGCAGCAGGCAAAGAGGAATTATCTGCCATTGAAAGCTATATTGACAAAACCGACACACTGTACGCCGATGATGATATTCTGCTGAACTTTATTACAAACCATGACGAGAATTCATGGGCGGGTACGGAATATGAAAGAATGGGCGAGTATGTAGATGGTTTCGCTGCCTTAACTTACCTGATGCCCGGAATCCCATTGATATATACCGGCCAGGAAGCCGGCCTTAACAAACGACTCGAGTTCTTTGAGAAAGACACAGTGAGCTTTAGCGATACATCGTTGTTTTCATTTTACAGAACACTCAACGACCTTAAGCAACGAAATCCTGCGTTGTATGCCGGTATTAACGGAGGAGAAGTTTTTGTTAAAACCGACACAATAGCTGATTGGCTTGCAATCCTCAGGGTAAAAGATACCGATAAGGTTCTTGGCTTGTTTAATTTTTCAGATGCACCTGTACAGGTTAAAATACCCATTAAAGATGCGTCGGGAAAATATACCGATGTGTTTACGAACAAAACATTCAAAATAGGCCGGAATTCCTATGTGGCACTAAACCCATGGGAAATAGCAATACTTGAAAACTGAGCCGGCTTTTCCGGTGACCACACACTGTCAGATGCCCTTGCGTTCTAATGTCAGGCCAGCGCAAAGGCACCTGACAGTTTTTATTTGATTATTGTTCTATTTTTCATAGATTCGTGAGTAAGAAATGCCCGGATTTATGAAACATTTAGCAACAATTATCATTGGTGTAATCCTGATTTTTCCAACAC
>CAZYDI010000183.1:0-3966 GCA_964646255.1 uncultured Bacteroidales bacterium | reverse complement strand
AGATTAAAATTAATAAACACTTGGAACCTGTGCTTTACATATATGCTCATACGCATTTACTCGTTAGCCCTTTATGTACTCCCTTTGGTCGATTGACTGGTTGTACCTCGTGAGCTCCCTGCGGTCGGTTGCCGGGCCGTGCGGGTGCTAATGTTAGCTCACTTGCCATCATCAGTGGTTAACCCGACCAGCAAGCGCTTCGAAGCGGCAACAGCGCATACTGGCGAGCGTTTAGCATGCATTATGAAACAACTGACAATATACATATTAATAATGCTCACTATATCCCAGACTGGATTATCACAATCTGGAGTTATAAATGGATTTGTCTATAGTAAAATAGATACATCTCCGATAATTGGCGCATACATTATCCCTAATGAAATCAACAGTATCATTACGACCGATAAAAATGGCTATTTTGAAATATGTGATTTAAAGCCTGGAAATTATTCTTTTGGAATAACACTAATTGGATATAAAGAAACAACGATCTCAAATTTAATAGTTTCTTCTGGCGCATCGGTAAACGTGAAATGTTACCTTTCAGAATGCCATTATCATATACTTGGTAGAAGCAATATTTGTCCGGTTTGCTGCTCGAGTGATATGGTCATACCGATTTTATGGGAAACAGCCTCTAAAAAGATGATAAGAAAATCTAAAAAGGGGACTGCCTACTTGGGTGGACATCGTACTGGTTGTGATCCTGAATTTTTTTGTAAACGGGATTCAATAAAATATTAAAATAACGCATACTAACATCGTGTATAAGCCATTGCTGTAAGCAGGTTTGCGAAGGTCAGCTCACTTTGGTTGCTTAGTGGTAACTCGACTACAAAGCGCTTTGGCAACGCAACGGCTCATACACGCACCGTTGTGGTGCATTTTAGAAACAACAAAAGTACATAGATGAGAGACGATTTTAATAGAAAGGATATTGAAACGCTTGCAAAAAGAGTAGCAATGCGTTGCTCAAATCCTAAATGTAGGTGTTTGACATCAGGGCCCAATTCCTTTGAAGAAAAGGCAACAAATATTGGAGTAGCAGCACACATAACTGCAGCAAGTCCCAAAGGGCCTAGGTATGATCCTGATTTACCTCAGTATGAACGAAGATCCATAAGAAATGCAATTTGGTTATGCCAATCATGTGCCAAGCTAGTTGATAATGATCCTGTGAAATATACAATTGAGATACTCAAAGAATGGAAATTGTTAGCTGAAAGAGAGACGGAACTAGAATTAACAAATGCTCCAAAAGAAACATATTCAGGTACTTTTAATAAGGTATTCAAATTAATGCCTAAATTAATTAATGAAATGATTGATGATATTAGAAAGAATCCATTACATAGAGAGTTTATTTTAAAAGAAAGAGCATGGGTATATAATTATGGCGGTAGAAAACTATTGGAGTATTATTATGATGACCATGATGATCTTGATGCCAAAATGAGGTTATTAGAGAATAATGAACTTATTAGAGACATTACCTATAATAATACAAAAAGATATGTTTTAACTGAGCAGTTTGTAGATATATTATCTAATCTAGATAAATTTAGCACTGAGTGATTAAATAAAACGCACCACAACAGCCGGTCATACGCAATTACTCGTTAGCCCTTTATGTACTCCCTTTGGTCGATTGACTGGTTGTACCTCGTGAGCTCCCTGCGGTCGGTTGCCGGGCCGTGCGGGTGCTAATGTGAGCTCACTTGGCTTCATTAGTTGGTAACCCGATCAGTTAGCGCTTCGAAACGGCAACAGCGTATACCGGCGAGCATTGTAAACAATGCAAAAAAAAATGACACAGACAGAAGTTATTATTAATAAGATTGCTCAGGGTAAAATTGACTTTCAAAATGGTATATCTTGGTTTAGTGAATTGGAAGTGAACCTCCAAAAGGAAATAATTCAATTATTAGAGTATTATATTCTACAAGCCCATCCAGATACAGAGTCAATCGAATTAGGAATAAAATCCACCCATATAAAGGATTCGATGACTCCTATAGTAATTTTAAAAACGGCACAAAATTTAAAAATAGCTTTGTCCAAAATTATAGCTCTACCTGACTCAGAGTTAATTAAGAGCTTTACGACCTTAATTTCCATTTTCAAAATTGCAGATAAAAAAAGAAGAGAAGTTTACTGTAAAAACGGCTGTTCACATGAATGGCATAATCTGACAGATAATTAAATGCACTGTATACAACAGCCGGTCATACGCCATTACTCGATGAAATATATATTACTCCCTTTGGTCGATTGGCTGGTTGTACCTCGTGAACTCACCCGACTTTGTCGGGCTCGGTTGCCGGGTCGTGCGGGTGCTAATGCTGGTTCACTTGGCATAATTATTGGGTAACCCGACCAGTAAGCGCCCTGAATCGGCAACAGCGTATACCGGCGAGCGTTAGCAACCATTTAAAAATGAAAACGACAATTACCATATTTGTGCTTCTTCATATTTTTGTCAGTTCTTTTTGTCAGGATATTATTTTAAAAATAGACTATCAGAAGAATGAAGATAATGTGATTTGGACAAAAGGCATTGATGAAATCACAATTCGATATAATGGGGTAATAATAAAAAAGTATTTGACTGATACCAATGGGATTGTAAGAATTCCAAAATCTTTGCTTTTGAAGGCGGATAATTATGATATATCCTTGACAAGTATTGGAATCCAGGAGAATTATCTAACTTCCATAAATCATGACGTTAAAGATACTGTATTGGTTATGCTTCCTAAGATTTACAAATTTAAGTTTGGATATGCAATTTGTCCAAAGTGTAATAAGTCAAATAAGGTTTGTAAAATAAGTACTGAGCCGATTTTAGTGCGAACTATTGTAAAAGGCGATACACTATACTCGCCAATACATAAAAGGACATACTATATTGGAACAGATGTTTGGCATGAATTTAATCCAATATGGTATTGTAAACATGACAGTATAAAATTTTAAAAAATAAACGGTTGCTAACAGCCGGTCATACGCAATTACTCGTTAGCCCTTTATTTACTCCCTTTGGTCGATTGACTGGTTGTACCTCGTGAGCTCCCTGCGGTCGGTTGCCGGGCCTTGCAGGTGCCAAGTGCTAGCTCACTTGGTGTCATTAGTGGGTAACCCGACCCGCCTTCACTTCGTTACAGCGGGCAAAGCCCGAAAGCGCCCTGAAACGGCAACAGCGTATACCGGCGGACGTTTGGAGGTAATGTTAAGAGACAGTCACTTACCTATCAAAAATTGGCAAAGATTTACTAATTTTGTACATAAGAATAAAGTTATGGCTGATATAGTATTAAAATACAGTTTATTAGATAATAGTGCAAGGAAACAGGTCAATGATTTCCTGGATTTCCTTCTTCAAAAGCAGAAAGAAAAAGGAGGTAATTCTCTTTCTTCATATAAAAAAAAGATTCTTGGTGTTACAACCTGGTCGGATGCTGATATTGAAACTTTTCATGTAAATCAGAAGCTATTTAATTCATCATGGAGACCTGAGAAATGGTAGTTGATACAAGTGTTTTTATCGAATATCTCAGAGCAAAAGACAAGAAAAAGAGCACTTTATTTGCAATTCCGGATGCAACTCAATTGTACATTTCATCAGTTACCATGTATGAACTTTTAATGGGTGCGACTGATGAAAACACGCAAAAAGATATAAAACTTCTTACAGAAGATTTGCCAGTTCTGCCCTTCGATGAGAGTGTTTCTAAAAAAGCAGCAGAAATCTATCATCAACTACGGCTTGAAAACAATATGATAGATTTTCGAGATATATTTGTTGCGGCAACCTGCATGGTTTTTGAATTGTCACTTAAAACACTCAATCGGAAACATTTCGATCGAATCGAAGGTCTCAATATTCAATAACACTACCTCCTACAGCCGGTCATACGCCATTATTCGATGATCCTTTATTTAACTCCCTTTGGTCGATTGTTG
>CAZYDI010000182.1:0-3997 GCA_964646255.1 uncultured Bacteroidales bacterium | reverse complement strand
TCTTTCCCCGACTGTGACTGTCTGACTGCATGACTTTTTCTTAGACTGCACGACTTCTTCTTAGACAAGGAGACAATTCTTTATGCATTTTGCTTCATTTTTTCTATCTGTTCTTTCAGCGTTTCTATTTCCTGTGTAAGCATTTCTTCCCGTGTGGCAGCTTCCTCCGCTAATTTTATCAGCTCATCTTCGCGCCTGGCCGATTCTTCCTGGGCGGCCATAAGTTCCTCGAGATTCATTCTCAGTGTCTCTTCATTCTGGGCTAATTCCCGCGTTTGTTCCGCAGTTTGCTCATAGTATTTTTTGAGCTTGGAATTGGCTTGTTCTGTAAAAACGGTAGAAGCAAATGTTTCCACCACTTTTTCGATAAAGGTGATACGGTATCCTTTGATCTTCCTGAACGAGCCGATTTCAAGTACACCAATGCATTCATGGTCCACAATAAGCGGGGCAAGAACAAGGTACTTTATATACATAGAACCCAAACCCGAACTGAATTGGGAATATTTTTCACTCAGGTTATCAATTTCCAGGAATTTTTTCTCCTTGAAACAGGTACCTACATAGCCTTCACCAATGGCGAATTTTTGTTCAACCCTTTCCGAAGAAAAGGCATAATGCGATATCAACTCAAGAACCGTATCCTGTTCATGGTCCGAAATCAGGAATATTCCTCCCTGCTGGGCTTCGACATAATCAATGAGCTGTTCCAGGAATTCCTGGCACAGGCTGGGAAGGTTTTCACGATGCTTGCTGATAAGATCCGATAACATACCCAATCCCTGGTTAAACCATAACAGGTTTTCCTGGTCTTTTTGCCGTGATGTAAGCTCGCGTTTCTGCAAAACAATTTCAGTTTTCTGTTCCTCAAGCTGTCTCTGAGCCTCATTAAGCTTTTCAACATTGACCTTCAGTTTTTCTTCAACCAGAATTTTTTGTCGTTGGGCAGATGAAACCCTTCTTCGGAATATGAAATATAACAAACCGATAATGGCTACGAATAATAGTATTTTGAACCAAATAGTGGCCCAGAACGGAGGTTTCACTTTAATGGTAACAACCAGGCCGTTTTTATTCCATGCTCCATCGCTGTTTGAGGCCTGCACCAGGAATCGGAAATTTTTATAAGGTAAATTGGTATAGGAAGCAAAACGTCTGGTGCCGGCTTCAATCCAATCTTTATCAAAACCTTCCAGTTTATATTTATATTGATTGCGCTCGGGATTGGCAAAATGTAAGGCTGAAAAATACAGGGTAAAATTATTCTGCCGATGGTTTAAAACAATTTCCCTGGCCATATTCACATGAACTTTGATGGGGGAATCATTTCCGGGCACAATAGCCTTATTATGAATCAGTAATTCCGACAATACTATTGAAGGAACTATCGTATCAATCTTAACATCGGAAGGGTAAAAACTGTTAAATCCATATTGTCCCCCGAAATACATTTCTCCGGCCGGGCTCTGAAAATACGAGGTACCGTTGAATTCATTGCTCTGCAAGCCATCTTCGATGGTGAATTGCTTAATCTGTCCTGATCGCTCATTGAAATTAAGCAAACCATTATTTGTACTCATCCAGAACAAACCAGATGGGTCCTGTAAAATGCCATAAATTACTGCCGTTGAAATTTCATCAACATGCTGAAAATGGATAAAACGGTTGCTTTCAGGAATATACTTGTCAAATCCTCTGCCATAGGTGCCTATCCACATGTGACCTTTCCCGTCTTCATGAAAACATAGAATTTCATTGTGAATCAGGGAATTGGGATTTTCTTTATTGTGTTTGAAATGGTGAAATAAACCAGTGAGGGGATCATATACATTAACGCCAAAATCAGTTGCCATCCATATTTTTCCGTCACGGGCACCGTAAATGGCGTAGACAGTTTCATTGCATACCGTTTTATTACTTGAAGTATCCGGTAAATAAGGGGTGAAGTCTTCTGTTGAAATATCCATTATAGTTAACCCGTTATCGGTTCCTATCCATAACTTTCCATTCACATCCGCATACAACGCATATATTTTATTACTCGTTAAAGAGTTAGGATTTCCTGCAATATGGTTGTAATTAATTACCCTTTGCAGTTTTCGGTCTTTGGTGAGAATAACCTTGTCAAGGCCTTGATCTTCAGTTCCAACCCAAAGCACGCCCTGGGGAAACTCTTTTATGGCTCTGATCCGGTTACTGGAAAGGCCATTGGTAACCGATAGTCTAGTATATGATTTTTGTTCATGGTTTATGACATGCAAACCGTCGGTTTTGGAGCCTACCCACAAAAAGCCATAAGGATCTTCGTAAATTGGATGAATATTTCTGAAAATAAATTGATTAGAAGTATATGGAACATAATCATACAACCGGAATTTTTCTTTACCGGGACTGTAAATATCTATTCCGTTACTCCCAACCCATATTAATCCTGAATGATCTTTTAAAAGCGACAAAACCTCATTATTCTTTATACTATATGGATTCAGGTGGTCATATTCATAATTGGCAAATGTACCTGTATAAATTGAGCCTACATACAATCCATTTCCAAAGGTGGCAATCCAGATATTGCCTTTATCGTCGTCAAGGAGGGCTTTGATATGTAAATTTCCCAACTGGTTCTTTTGCAGGTCAATTTTTGTAAATAACCCTGATTGCTCATTCAAAATGGATACTCCCTCTTCAGTACCCACAACCACATTGCCAACTCTGTCGCAAAGCAATGCGGTAATCCGGTTGCTTGCACCGGGTAGCTTATTGGTAAAATGTGAAACCAAGCGTGTTTCCATTGAATAACGGTATAAACCATTTTCTGTTCCTATCCAGGCTGTATTTTCCCTGATCAGCAGTGAACGTACCGATACTTTTACAGCAGCAAGTTCGGGATATTGTGCATTCGCACTCACTGCCTGTCCTGAGACAATGCTCAAAATGTTCAACCCTTTTTCACTACCCACCCATATTTCAGCATCACCAACAGGTGAAATACATTGAATAAGTTTACCGGGAGAGTGTTCAGCAGGACAGGATATAAAAATATCTTCGTTGCGCAGGTATGTATTTAATCCGCCACCATTTGTGCCTATCCAAAGATTTCCTCCATTGTCTTCGACAATTGCGGTTATCCGCGAATGACTTATTGATTTTGGATTATCGGGTAATGGCTTGTATACAGTAAAACTATAACCATCGTATTTGTTTAATCCATCTTCGGTTCCAATCCATACGATCCCGTAATGATCCTGGAAAATGCAATTGGGCGAACTTTGTGAAAGGCCGTCCTTAATCGAGATGTTTCTGAATTTGATGTTTTGTTGTGCATTGGCCGGCAAAAGGTACAAAATGGAAGAAATGAACAGAACAAATAACCCGGGCCTCAGAAGAAGTGAAAATGATTTGGTCATACGCAGGGTTAAGAATTATTTAGAGGTTAAATTTATAAGAATTACTCAAAAATTCATAATAATACTATTAGTGTTCGGAAAAAATTATAAATATTATAACTGGAAAAACCATTGCCACGAATGTCACGAATGAACGCCCGGCCAACCTGCCGGTAGGCAGGTTGGCCGGGCTTAGGTGTAGCCCATAGCCGTCAAGCTAAGAAATTGTTCTAAAGAAAAAGGAACCCACTTCAAAATTTATGTTGCCATTTTGAACGCCACGCAGACCTCGCTTTTTGTCAGGGCCATCCCACCGTAAAGATCAAACACCCATGACCAAAGTTGATCCGCCACTGAGAAATTGCGGAGCGAGGGAGTAAATTATTATGGGGCTTTCAGCCCCAAACCCCGAATTACTTTTTTCCTACAGCAGAAAAAAGTAATCAAAAAATGCCGCCACTGCTGAAAAAAGGCTAAAAATTAATTCACTTCGCTAAAAGAAAAGAACTCGCCCGCAGGAATCGGGCTCAGACAGCTTTTCTTTTTTAACGCTTCATGAATTAATTTTCTTAACGCTTTTTTTCAGAGGTGGAACGCGAAGGTAAGCAGCG
>CAZYDI010000181.1:0-4008 GCA_964646255.1 uncultured Bacteroidales bacterium | reverse complement strand
GGATTTTTTCATTTACCAATTCCGCCTGGTCAATGGATAAAAAGTGACCGGCATTCTCTATGATATCGGTATGGATGTCCGGAAGAATTTCTTTGGCCTTTTCACAGGTGCGATCATTGTTTATAATATCCTTATCGCCAATAAGCAGTAAAACAGGCATCTGCAGTGACTTTAACTCTTCATTCGAGAAAGGCAACACCTGCAATAACGGCTTTTTAGGCTTATACATCTTTGAGGCCAGGTAAACCTGTTCAAAGAACGCAGGCGGAAGGCTTTTGGATGTTGACATGGCTTCCATTACTTTGTGCATCTTTACGCGTGAAGGAATGAATTGAAAAAAAAGCATTTTCAGGATACCGGTGTTCCGGGGAACCTGGACAAAGGTCTGAAGCGGACTCAGCAGCACCAGCTTTTTAATCCTGGGCTGCATCTGTATTGCCAGTTTGGTGGCCATCCATCCTCCTTTTGAAGCCCCGATGAGTGCAAATTCCTGAAGTTTAAGTTTGTCAATCACCTCCGCATACCAGGCCACAAGTGTGTCCACCGAAGTAATTTCATCATGCGGAACTGATTTTCCGGGTTCATTAATATTGTCGATAGCATAAACCCTGTAGTTCTGTGCAAGCGATTTAATGTTGGGATACCACATGGTTGAACTGGCGTTCAAGCCATGTAACAAAACCAAAGGCACCCCGTTCTCAGGCCCGCTTACAATCACATGTGCAATGCCATAACTGGTTACAATATCCATTTCGCGATAAGGTACCTGCCAGTGCATCAATGTCCTGTTATAGGCATTAAAGAATTCTTTGTTTTTTGTTTTTGCGGGCTTCCTGTCGGTTAATTCGCTGGTACGCCTTAAATCTGCACATGATACAAAAGAAAACGCAGCTCCCGACATAATTATCATTACCAAAAACAGCTTCATCTTAATGCAGTGTTAAATTCTATTTTACTATAACAACGTTCAACTGCAAAAAGCAAAAAAGCTGTCCTTTGATACAGTTCTTTTCATCCTCTCTTGCTGATTTCAGCCAGTGAATCCGGATGTGTAATCTCAATATCCTTCTCTTTAAGCTTTAACAGACCGTCTCTTTCAAAATTCTTCAGCAATTTTACAGCACTTTCCATTGAGATCCCTGAGAAGTCGGCGATGTCTTTTCGTGATAACAGTTGAAAAATTTCAGGATTATTACTTTTAATACGGTTGAGATACAGCAGCGTATCGGCCAGGCGGCCATTCATTTGCTTATAATGGAGGTTTTGGATAATGCTGAACAAATCAGCGTTTTGTTCGCAATATCTTTTAATAACGCTGAATGCAAACATCCCATTTTGCTTTGCTACTTTTGCAATAACCTCTTTTTCAACAAGAAATACCTGGCAATCGGTTAACGCTATGGAAGAATAATGAAATGTATTCTTGGTAAACACAGACGAAAGCCCGATAAATTCACCGGGTTGAATGATACGTAAATTGTAACTTCCGCCACTTCCTCCTTCAATATACTGTTTTACTAAACCGGTCATCATAAACAATACATACGATGCAAATGCACCCTGCTTGGAAAGATTATCACCTTTCCTGAAATGCACCTGGGTTTTGCCGGATCTTACCACTTCAGCTTCATCCATACTCAGGAGCTGAAAACAAGGAGCATGGATATCACAGATAAATTCCCGGTCAGTTTCAAGAATCGTTTTCATGAAATTACTATAAGCGCTTAAAGTTAATCGAAATCAATTAAAATATTGTTCTCTTTCAATCCCGCAGTTGTTGTTGTCCCGATTCAAATGCTTGTTATACTTTGCTTCTGGACGTATTTTTGTATCGTATTATAATTAAGTAATTATTAAAACCTGAACATATGTTGTACACAAATTTAAAACACCTCGAATCTTCTGCCGATCTTAACAAGGCAATCAGTGAAAATGAAAATGTAATGGTCATTTGCGGCCGTATGGGTCCTATGTGTATTCCTGTTTACGGCATTGCCGAAGAACTGGAAAAAGAATATACCCATGTAAAGTTTTATGATATGGAGTTCGACAACCCTGAATCCTACGTAATTCGAAATCTGCCAGAAGTCAGGGGTTTTATGGGAATCCCGTTTACTATATATTATAAGAATGGGAAAGTGGTAAAAGCAACTTCCAGCATTCAGACGCACCAGCAGGTTAAGAGCATACTTGACACTGAATTTGCAGAAACGGTTAAAGCCTGAGGTCATGGATATAAAGAATCATTATGATGCCATTGTTATCGGTGCCGGACCGGCAGGATTAACAGCAGGAATTTACCTGTCAAGAGCCAGGTTTAAAACTTTGATCATCAGCGAAGGAATGGCCGGTGGACAAATGATTCTGACACATGAGGTAGCCAACTATCCGGGAGTGGAAAGCATGAGCGGTTATCAGCTGGCTTCCGTGATGAAAAAGCAGGCATTATCTTTTGGATGTGATATCAGAACCAATGTTACTATCGAAGATCTTTGGCTTGAGGGTGACGTCAAACGAATTTCTTTATCCGACGGCAATGTATATACGGGTAACAGTGTGATATTAAGTCCGGGAGGCCGGTCACGCGTGCTGGGCGTACCCGGTGAAACCAGGTTTAAGGGTAAAGGTATTTCGTACTGTGCTACATGTGACGGCGATTTTTTCACCGGAAAGGAAATTATTGTGGTAGGAGGAGGTAATTCAGCCCTTGAAGAAGCCGTGTCGCTGACAAAGTATGCCTCAAAAGTCACACTGGTTCATCAGTTTAACCATTTTCAGGCTTTTGAACATGCCATTGAAGAGGCCAGGCAGAACAGTAAAATCCGGTTTCTGATGGAGTCAAGAATTACAGCTTTTAACGGGAATGAAGGTCTGGAATCGGTTGAAATTATGCAAAACGAAAAGACATTTCAGTTCAGGACCGACGGAGTTTTCATTTTTATCGGATATCTGCCCAATACAGACTTTCTCAAGGATAAAGTTAAGCTGAACCAGGCCGGTGAAATATTGGTTAAGCCTGACATGTCAACCGGAATAGCAGGAGTTTATGCAGCCGGAGACAGTATAGCAAAACGTTACAGGCAAATAACCACGGCTGTCAGCGATGGCACAGTGGCTGCCCTGGCAGCGTCGGAATATTTGAACGCATTGAAAACAAAACAAAAACAATTCATTACTGCTTAATATGCAAACAGTACTCATAATCACCGGTGCAGTCCTTGCAATTTTTATCGTTATGACCCTGAGAGCTAAGGCCAGTATGAAAAAAGTTCCTATGGTAAGCGACCATGAAAGAATATTGACGCTTACAGATAAAAACTTTCAGCATCAGACAAAGAATAAAATTGTACTTGTCGACTTCTGGGCTGCATGGTGCGGGCCATGCCGTTTAATGGCACCGGTATTGAATGAAATAGCCGGAGAACTTAAGGGAAATTACCATGTGGGCAAGGTAAATGTGGAGCAGTACCAATCGCTGGCCGGTAAATTTAAAATCAGGGGAATTCCAACCATGGTTCTTTTCAAAAACGGCATTGAAGTGAATCGTTTTGTAGGAGTGAAGTCGAAGGATTTTTTGATTAAACAGATTAAAAGTGCATAATATTATGAAATATTATTTTGGAAAAACAATCGATAAGGGTTTTGATGAATCCATTACCCTGGTTACAGAAGTATTGAAAACAGAGGGTTTTGGAATTGTTTCAACCATTGATATGCAGGCAAAGCTGAAGGAAAAACTGGGCGTGGATTATAAAAGATATACCATTCTGGGTGCCTGTAACCCGCCCTATGCATACAAAACATTGCTTGAGGAAGAAAAGATTGGTGTAATGCTGCCTTGTAATGTTGTTGTTATCGAAAAAGAAAACGGGAAAACGGAAATTGCAGCCGTGAATCCGGTTGCATCCATGATGGCAGTAGAAAATAAGGAATTGGAAGCATATGCGGGGGAAGTGACTGAAAAGTTAAAGCAGGTTATTAACAGACTGTAAGATGATTGAATCAAAG
>CAZYDI010000180.1:0-4016 GCA_964646255.1 uncultured Bacteroidales bacterium | reverse complement strand
GATGCTTGCATATTGCTTCATCAAAGGTGTGTCAACTATGTTCTCTTCTTTCAGGCGTAAAGGATTAAGACGATAAAAATAGTATAAAAAACCATCTGCGGCAACCCTTCGTGTAATGCAATGATCTGCCGTTGTTACAAGTTTTTTGTATTTTCGCCTGATAATGGTTCGTGATGAAGGCAGCAGAATTTCTTGAGTTGTTCATTAAGGAACTTGGCGAGAATGCCGGGTTAAGGGAGTACTATCGCCTGCTTAACAATAAGGAGAGGTTTTTCTGGCGAAAGTTATACCTGGAGCAAAGGCTGGAATATGTGGAAAAGCATTGCACTTTTCCTGCTCAGCAGGTGTGGGATGTGGGTTGCGGTTATGGCACCACCTCCATATTCCTGGCGCTCAATGGCCATCATGTACATGGCAATACACTGGAGTTCTATTATAAGGGTATAGCCAGGCGGCTTGACTTTTGGAGCAGGTATGGAAACCTGGACAAGTTAAAAATTGAATATGCCAATGTATTTGACATGGAAGTTCCGGCTGCTTATTTTGACATCATTGTCGCACAGGATACCCTTCACCACCTTGAACCCATTAATGAGGCTGTTTCAATATTTAACCGTTCACTTAAGCCCGGTGGAAAAATTATTGCTGTTGAGGAGAATGGTTTATGTGTCTTAATATGGCTTAAGAATTTTGCCAAAAGAGGATTTAATCGCATTGACAATTATTACGATGAGCGGCTTCAAAAGTCCATTCCTTTCGGCAATGAGAATGCACGCAGTATTCAACACTGGCGTAAAATTTTTGCCCATAGCGGTATGAAAATCCCGGCAGGTGATGTGGAGTATGTACGTTTATTTCCGCATTTCTTTGTCAATAAGGAAAATTATCGGGCTATAAGGGAAAGGGAAAAAAATACATGGATAAATATGCCAGGCATCAGCGATTATTTGTTTTTTGGTATTAATTTCACGGCGGTTCATGATATTAAAACGGCAACACCATGACTAAAGAAAATTCAACACCCGTGGAAGTTTTTGCTGGAACGCAATGGGAAGCTGCGCTGGTAAAAAGCCTGCTCGAAAATGCTGAGATAAGTGCTTATCTGAAGGATGAAATAAGGGGTACCACAATGCCATGGCAGGTAACACCCGGCGGCATTAATGCGGTTAAAGTGGTTGTTTCGAGCGATGATGTTGAGCTTGCACAGCAGGTTGTCCTTGATTTCGAGAATAACCGGAAAGCCTGATCAGGCTTCGACTCCGCTCAGCCTGACAGTTTCCAATTTCATAAATCATCATTCAATTACCATTTACAATTCATAATTCATAATTCACAATTCATAATTCATAATTCACAATTCATCATTCATAATTCATAATTCATAATTCATAATTCATAATTCCTCCTTCATGTCTTTAAACTTCGGTTCCGATAAAAAGCGCGCTGTTCAAGCTAAATACGATGCCCAGAAAATTGCTTTTGGTCCAGTTATGTTCCAGGCAGCTCTTGCCCTCAGAAATCTGGGAATACTAGAGTTGGTTAAAAATAGCGAAAGCGGTATAACTATGGAGGAGGTAGCTGCCACCCTCAGCCTTCCGCTGTATGGTGTCAAGGTACTTTTGGAGGCAGGCCTTAGCCTTGAGGTTGTAAGGGTTGAAGAAAGCCGGTTTCACCTTACCAAAACAGGCTGGTTTATTTTATGTGATGAACTTACCCGTGTAAATATGGACTTTACCAACGATGTAAACTACCTTGGTATGTTCTCACTTACAGAATCAATTAAAACCGGAAAGCCAACCGGCTTAAAAGTATTTGGTGATTGGCCTACCGTTTATGAGGCGCTATCACAATTACCACCGGATGTGCAGAAGAGCTGGTTCGGATTTGACCATTTTTATTCGGACTATGCGTTTCCTGAAATATTGCCCCTGGTTTTCAGAAATAATCCGGTCAGGATTCTTGATGTTGGCGGTAACACCGGAAAATTTGCCATGAAATGTGCAGGTTATAATGACACTGTAAAAGTAACCATACTTGACTTGCCAGGCCAGTTGGCCAAGGCAGGTGAGAATATTAAAGCCGCCGGTTTTTCTGATCGGATTGATTTGTTTGCCATCAATTTACTTGACCATACAAAACCCTTTCCACAGCATCCGGATATTATATGGATGAGTCAATTTCTTGATTGTTTTTCGCAGGAGGATATCCTTGGATTGCTGAATCGTTCAGCGGAGGCCATGAATGAAAATTCCGCGCTCTATATTCTCGAAACCTATTGGGATCAGCAGAAATATGAAGCATCAACCTATAGCCTGCATGCAACATCACTTTACTTTACCAATATTGCCAATGGATGCAGTCAGATGTACCATTCCGATGATATGCGCAAACTGGTTAAGAAGTCGGGTTTGGTGTTAACAGAGGAAATTCTGAATATCGGGGTAAGCCATACCCTTTTTATCTGTAAAAAAGCCAGGTTGTAAGATAACAAACCATTTATTTCACCATATCGTTATGAACCACAGCAGTCGCCGAAAATTTCTCCGAAACGCAACCACGGTATTCGCCACCGGCTTGGTTGCCAATAGTGTTTTAGGAAAATCAATCGTTGACAAACCTGCCGAAAATAGAAACAGGGAACTCATATGCCGTACTCTTGGCAGAACCGGTGTTTCTGTTCCTATTGTGAGCATGGGAGTTATGAACAGCAATAATCCAAATCTTCTGAAAGCCGGTTGGCATGGCGGGATACGCCATTTTGATACAGCATGGTATTACCAGGCAGGTAATAATGAAAGAATGGTTGGCCAGATAATCAGGGATTTGAATATTGAACGCAAGGATGTAATAGTAACTACCAAAATATTGGTTGACCGCAATCTTTGGTCAGCAGAGGCCGGCGCTGAACGAAAGAAACAGTTTTATTCGCGTTTTGAACAAAGTATGGAGCGGCTTCAGATGGATTATGTTGATATTCTTATGATACATGACGTCTCTACCATCGAGCAGGTTAACGATCCGTTCATCATAGAAGCAATGCAGGATTTGAAAGATAAAGGCAGAATCCGTTTCCCTGCATTTTCTTCACATATATATTGGCCGGAACTTTTAACCTCTGCGGCAGATAAGGGATTTTATGATGTGGCGTTACTATCATTCAACTATTCCATGGCCAATGATGATACATCTTTTAAGGCAATGAAATATGCAGCTGAAAAAGGAATTGGGTTAATAGCAATGAAAACCCAATGTCAACAAGCCTGGTACAAAGAAGCATTACCGGCCGAAACCCAGAAGTTTTACGAAGGAGCCATCATGCATTCAGCGCTGTTGAAATGGGTACTTAACCAGGATTTTATTACTACCGCTGTTCCAGGCTTCGTAACATTTGAGCAGTTGCAGACTGACCTGGTGGTGGGCAGCGACCTAAACTATACACAAGAAGAAAGAACATTTCTTGAAGACCACAATGTTAAACTGGCCTTGAATTCTGTCTGCCGGTTTTGCGGCGGATGCAAGGGAAGCTGTCCGCACGGTGTTGATATTCCTTCGTTAATGCGCACCCACATGTATGCTATGTCATATGGCAATTTGCACATGACGAAAGATACACTGAAGAGCATCGAAAACGGATGCGGATTGGATGTCTGCAATAATTGTGAAACCTGCATTGCACAATGCCTGAACAGTGTGCAGATTGCCGGCCGCATCGGAGAATTAAAAGAAATTTTTATTTAACAGGCACCGGAAAATTATAAATAATCAGAGACGCGATTTATCGCGTCTCTGCGGTTTTTACAAAACCAATTCGGGTTTTGGTTCCTTATGTTCTACCAGGTTCAGTGCCTGTTCCAGGTCGGATTTTATATCTTCTATGTGTTCTATGCCGGCTGAAATCCTTAACTGTCCCGGAATTACGCCTGTTGATTTCTGCTCAGCCTCGCTTAATTGCTGATGTGTGGTTGATGCAGGATGTATGATCAGTGATTTTGCATCGCCAACGTTGGCAAGATGAC
>CAZYDI010000179.1:0-4070 GCA_964646255.1 uncultured Bacteroidales bacterium | reverse complement strand
TTATATATCCTATTGCTGCTGAGACTTTTCGGATCGGATGGATCATGGGTGAAATTTTCAAATGTTTCCTGCTCAGGGTCAAAGCGGTCAATACCTGTTCTGCTGCCGTTGACTATCCAAAGATAGCCCTGGTTATCCTCCATAAGGTAGGTTATATCATTGCTGCTCAAACTGGTTCTGTCCTGTTTATTGTTCCTGTAAACTTTAAAGGAATATCCATCATATTTATTCAAACCGTCATTGGTGGCAAACCAAAGAAATCCGTCACGATCCTGTATAATACAGTTCACCGTTGATTGTGACAGTCCATCGTGAGATGTGATATGATCAAATACAATCTGATTGTATTGACCATGGCAGATATTACAAATCAGATATAACAGTATAAATAAAAGGATTGGAAATTGCCATACCCTTTGTCGAGCGTTTGGCTTCAGCTGATTACCTCTGAGTAAAAGCATGTGAATGCAATAAAGTCTTATATAACAGTTGATCAGGTACGCCAGATTCCTAATCCTAAGATACAAAAAAGTATACCTTGCTGCATTGATGTGCATCAATGAGATTAGTTATTTATCGCAATATAACCCTATGGGTATATCAATATCTAAATATCTATATGTCAATAGTATAAATTCAACAATAGCTACAAAAAACCGTAAACTATCTCAAACGAGAACGGTCATGAAAACGACTATAGCACTGATATTCATTCTTAATTTGATCATGACAGGAATATCTGGTCAATCTTCAGATACCATTCGCAAGACCCGTTATGGTGTTGAACTAAGTCAGTTTATAACGGGCAGCGGATTCGCGTCAGGTTCCGAAATATATGTTACTATACTTCCAGACAACAGAAAAAGCCTGAGCTTTGGAATGTACTTCTGTCCGGAGCAGAAAAAAATATCAGGAATTACCATGCATCATGAAGTAGCCTTAGTCCGATATCCGTTTGAAAAACGAGTAACACCCTATTTATTCTATAACATGATATACCGTTTCACCCGAACCGGTTCCGTAAATGCACGTGAAGAGGGAGGAGTCGAATATGGATTATACAAAAGTCTTGAGCATCATATAGGTTTGGGACTAAACACTACAATCACAAAGGATCTTTGCATCAAAGGAGCTCTCGGATACGGGGTTTATTTTGGCTCTATCATGAAACCTATAGCTGCAGATATAACGGGGGAAATAACCGGATCCAATGGTTTTGGTGCCATCGCCAAAATAGGAGTCTCCTATGTATTTTGAGTTATGGCGGATAACAGTCCTGTTAACCAAGAAATTTTTTTATTACTTCTATAACTGAATCAATTTTGATGGGTTTTGATATAAAATCAGCAGCACCAAGATTGCGCACGGTATCAATAGTATCTTTCGAATCAAAAGCAGAAATAACAACAACAGGCACATCTTCGATTTTCAATTGCTTTCTCATTTGAAGAAATTCGTATCCCGAAACTTCAGGCATGCTCAGATCCAGTATGACCAGATCAGGCTTTTGAGTATCAATAATACCAATGGCCTGTTCAACACTTGTTGCCAAAACAGCTTCAAATCCTGCTTCACCTAAAGCATGTTCAAGTAAAAGCAAAGCTGTATTTGAATCATCAATACAAAGTATATTTTTTTTCATATAGTGAAATCGACGATTATAAAGCTACTATAAAAATCGTAAATATTCCATTAACCATGAGGATTTTTGAGCAATATTGGCTAGCTTTAATATTCCTATTTTGCAATTTCCAATTGGAATATTGTGAAAAACATTTTTGTGATTATTCTTAGTTAGTAGCATGTAGCCGTTATATGGAGCCAAATCAGCATTTGATCCCCGCATTCGATACGCTGACACCTGAACAAGCAGCAAGAATAACCAGCAATTGCATTTTGGTTAATCATCGCAAAGGTGAGGAGATATTCAGGCAGGATAAGCCCGTATCTTACCTGATGTTCATGAAATCCGGGCTTGTCAAGATTTACAAAGAATTCAATGAGAAGCGTTCTATTATTCTTAAGATTGTTGGACCCAACAAATTTGTAGGGCTTTTTTCGGCGTTCTATGAAAATCGATATTTGTTTAATGCAACAGCTTTAGAAAACTCAGAATTGATTTATATAGGTGTTCCTCTCATTAATGAAATATTAATGGAGAATGGACGGTTTGCCAGGCAACTGATACAACACATCAGCAATGACGGCATCGATCTGATGAATAAACTGATATATTTTCCACAAAAGCAGGTTCCGGGAAGAATAGCCGAAGTGCTGTTGTTTTTCTCAATTGATATTTACGGTAGCGATGATTATACCCTTCCTTTATCAAGACAGGAACTTGCTGATCTGGTGTATTCCACCAAGGAAAGCATTAGTCGCACCCTCACAGAATTCAAAAATGACAGGATGATTGAAATTGATGACAGGAAAATATCGCTGAAAAGCATCGATCTCTTAAAGGTATTAAGTAAATTGGGTTAACCATCGGCCGGGGGCTGCAACTGCCTGAACCTAACCCGGCCTGACCTTTACACAATAATGTGCTCAATGTGTGATACCTTGCTCTTATAATTTAATTACTTTCCTGGTGTACCTGTTGCCATTCCTGTCAGAAATACAGAACAGGTATAATCCGGGTTTGAGGCTTTGTAGCTGAACATAGATGATGTTTTTGTCTATATGCCCTATTGAAACTTCCTGTTTAATACCAAACATATTGATTACATCCACTGTAAGTTTGTCTGGTGCTTCATTCCCGGTGATTTCTATGAAGAGCTCATTGAAAGCAGGAACAGGATAGAAGGAAAATCCGGATTCAGAATCCTGATTTATTGCCGATGTGGGAAGTGGTACATGATAGCTATTTGATGCATTCGGAGTCGGATCTAAGAAAGTGAAATCTGAACCGGTAAATCCCACTCCGTCATATTCCCGTCCATAAGAATAATAACTGCTCTGCGGTCCGTATTTTATTCTGTCAATTTCGATAATTTCATACCCGTTGTTATAACTGGCAGTTACTTTCTCTCCTTCACCATTCAGCTTATAATTCAGATGCAACGGGCCCTGGTATGTTTCGTCATCTGCCCACAACAAAAGGAAGTCGCATGGATTAATAGTTAAAGCATACCCCGGGTCGGGGATCTGGTATTTTAAAGGATCATCACCGTCATCGGAAATAAACAAGCCGCGTATATCGATGGTTTTCTTACCCCTGTTATACAACTCAATCCAGTCATCGCTGTCTCCATAATCATCAACGCATATATCCCTGTTTACTGCCATAACCTCATTTATGACAATATTTCTCAAATCATGATTAAAGGAAGAATTGGGCAATCCGGGCGTTCCGTTAATGAAAGCGCTTGACTTCCAGTTTCCGGGACGTGCATTGTCCAGCTGTGGATCAATAAGTTCCAGTGAAAACAATCCCTCACCGGCTAAAACCGGCCAGGGAAGGTTGCTTTTGAATTCCACTTCATCTACAATGATACCCGAATCATTCAGGAGCCTCAGAACAGAGCCTTCATCATCTATTTCAAATTGGTTGAGCAATACAATGTTTTTGCCTTCAAGCTGATGAATTCTACTTTTGTCTGAGGTGATCAGGAGAAAATCGTTGTCCTCCATTTCTACATTGCCAAGTACAAATTCCCTGTTGCCGGCTTTCAGCTTCCAGTTTTTTAGAAATATCCTGTCTCCTGTATGGTTCACGATCTCAATCCAATCTCCCCCGGCTGAATTCAATTGGTTTGCGTAACCGATTTCATTGATAATAATTTTTAATGGTTCGGATGCACAAGGAGAAAAAACGGCTTCAACTATACTGTCTGATGTGAGATGAACAACAAGTGAATTGCCCACATGCGCTGAAGAGAACTTCCATCCATCGAATTGATAACCTTCATTGGGAATTGCTTCCAGGGTAACCGGAATCCCTGAAAAATAAACTCCTTTCCATGTATTTTCATTAAAGGCAGGTACAATGGTGTTTATCCTGATTACCCCCGATTGCTGGTTGTTTGTTTTCAGCGTAAGGGTACAGGTTTTTTCAATAAGAAAGCATT
>CAZYDI010000178.1:0-4100 GCA_964646255.1 uncultured Bacteroidales bacterium | reverse complement strand
CGATAATAAATCGTTTACACCAATCGGTGGTCAGTTTATTGCAGGTTTTGGTTTCTGGAAAGGACCTAAACTCGGTTTATTCAGTTACAGTGAAACAGGCGAAGGCGGTAATGCCTTGTTCGACTGGTTCAGGTATGAATATGAGAAGTGAGGAGAATGGAGCGGGCACAGGAATTCCTCCGTTGCGGATCCTTTGGCGGGTAAAAGAGGAGTACTTCTTCGCAGTGGCTTCGGCGGGTAAAAGGCATAAAGAAGTGAAAAGCGAAGGGGAGAAGTGGAATATAAAACTATCAGATGGTACTTATGAAGAATATAATGAATGCAATTTTGCCGGGTTTGGCAATCCTTCTGTTTACCGGTTGCGCTATTAAAGCGCCCGATTCTCCAATCGACAGGGAGGCGCTTGTTAAACGACATATGGTGCATGCAACAGGATTCGATTCGCTTAGTTCGCTTTCTGTTGGCAACGGGTCATTTGCATTTACTGCCGACTTTACAGGATTGCAATCATTTCCGGAATTATACCGGAATGGGATTCCGCTGGGAACAATGAGTGAATGGGGTTGGCATAGTTTTCCCAATGAACAGAATTACCGGCACGAAGAAAGTTACAGGGAGTATGACTTTCATGGCCGAAAGCTATTGTATGATGTTCAATGGAATACGCCCGACCGAAACCGCGAAGCAGCCAATTATTTTCGACAGAACCCCCACAGACTTCATTTGGGAATCGTAGGCCTTGAGTTTCTTAAGGATGACGGAACCAAAATTATGCCCGATGAAATTGACGATATCCACTCAACCCTGGATCCATGGACCGGCAAAATTCATAGTACCTTTACCATTGGAGGGGTGCCGGTGGAGGTAGTTACCTATGCACATCAGGAAATGGACCTGATTTCATCCACCATAAAATCAGCCCTGATACAGAAGGGTGCAATACATATTGTGCTTAGATTTCCGTATCCCACCGGCAACCATTCAGATGATGGCTGTGACTGGGCCCGGCCTTCGAAACATGCATCCATACTGAGAAATGTAACAGGAACATCCGCAGAGATAAGCAGGGTAATTGACACAACGGCATATGCAGTAAAAATCCAGTGGGAAGGCGACGCCGATATCCATGAGGGGGATTCTCATTTTTTTAACATAGTGCCGCATGAAAACCAGGATATGTTTTCCTTCAGCTGTTTGTTTTCCCCCTCCCCAACACAAAATGGTTTGCCTGATTTCAATGCGGTTGAACAAAACAATGTTCTTGCCTGGAAAGATTTCTGGATGAAAGGCGGGGTTGTTGATTTTAGCGAATGTACTGACCAACGGGCCTTTGAGCTTGAGCGTCGGGTTGTCCTTTCACAATACCTAACCAAAATACAATGCGCCGGGAAATATCCTCCGCAGGAAACAGGATTAACCTACAACAGCTGGTTTGGCAAATTCCATCTCGAAATGCACTGGTGGCACGGAGTTCATTTTGCCTTATGGAACCGATGTGAACTGCTCGAAAGAAGCCTGTCTTATTATGGCTCTATTTCCGAGAGTGCATGGAAAACTGCCAAATTGCAGGGATTTGATGGTTACCGCTGGCCAAAAATGACCGATCCCGGAGGTCGTAACAGTCCTTCGGGAGTTGGCTCCTTTCTTATATGGCAGCAACCTCACCTTATTTATATGGCTGAGCTTTGCTATCGAAACAATCCGGATATTGAAACGATCCGAAAATATGCAGGCCTGGTGTTTTCATCAGCCGATTTTATGGCATCCTATGCGTGGTATGACGGTGAAAAAAACCGCTATGTACTTGGCCCTGCATTGATTCCTGCACAGGAAAGATATAGTCCTGAAACCACAATAAACCCGCCCTTTGAGCTTTCTTACTGGTACACCGGGCTTCTTACTGCTCAAAAATGGAAGGAACGGCTGGGGCTGGAGCCCGAGAGGACATGGGACAGTGTAATGATGCTCCTTTCACCCCTTCCGCAAGTCGATGGCCTATACCTGGGAGCGGAAAGTGCTGTTGATTCTTATACCAACCAGCGCTTCATGACTGATCATCCTATGGTTTTAGGGGCATTTGGCATGCTGCCGATGACACCACTTATGGATACGGTTACAATGAGAAAAACATTTGAATTTGTGTGGGAGAATTGGCATTGGGACGAAACCTGGGGATGGGATTTTCCTATGGTTGCCATGTCGGCAACCAGGTTAGGCATGCCAGGCAAAGCTATAGATGCTTTGTTTATGGACGTTCAGACAAATACTTATTTGCCCAACGGGCATAATTACCAGGACAGTCGACTGCGTTTATATTTGCCCGGCAATGGAGGTTTGCTTACGGCTGTGGCTATGATGTGTGCAGGTTACACAGGTTCGGAGGAGAACAATCCCGGATTCCCGAAAAACGGAAAATGGAACGTGAAATGGGAAGGGCTGAACAAACTGCCCTAAGGTAAACCAATTGTCATTCATTTAACATACATTCGCATTATTCACCAATTCATTGCATGTCTCCATCGTGAAAAAAATAACGGTTCTTTTACTGGCTGGCTTTTGCCTTCAACATATCAGCGCTACAGAATACAATATTCTTGCCTATGGTGCCAAAGCCGACACCTCAATCCTGAGTACCATATGCATTCAAGATGCCATTGATGCATGTTATAGCGGCGGCGGCGGGAAGGTAATAATACCAGCCGGTTCATTTAAAACAGGAACCATAGTATTAAAAAGCAATGTGGATCTTTACCTGGAGCAAGGCGCTATATTGTATGGCAGCAAAAAACTATCAGACTATAAGCCCCTGAAGCCGGCGTATATATCACTGAGGACCCAGGAAGCAACCGTACAGTTAATTTATGCCGAGAAAGCCAGCAATGTCAGTATCTCGGGATATGGTGAAATCGATGGGCAGGGAGGCGGTTTTAAGAAATTAAGCTGGAATGATGAGGGAATAACGCGGCCGCATTTGGTTAGGTTCATAACATGTTCCGGGGTAACGGTAAAAGACATCACGCTAAAAAACTCTGCATGCTGGATGCAGCATTACCTTGCTTGCGATGATGTAAGAATTTCCGGCATATGTGTTGTGAACCGCAATAATTTTAACAATGATGGCATTGACATTGACGGTTGCCATAATGTTACCATTTCTGATATCATCACGGATTCAGATGATGATGGCATTACCTTAAAAAGCACATCGCCCAGGGCATGTGAGAATATTGTTATTACAAACTGTGTTATCAGCAGCCGGTGCAATGCCATTAAAATGGGAACCGAATCAAACGGGGGTTTTAAGAATATCGCGATTTCAAATTGTGTTATTAAGCCTTCAGATAAAGTGGCACCGCCATTTTTTGGATTGAATGGGGGCATATCAGCTATATCATTGGAAATTGTAGATGGGGGCACCATGCAGGGAATTGCCATCAGCAATATTACCATTAATGGTACCGAATCGCCGCTGTTTATCAGACTTGGCAACAGAGCCCGTTCCTATAGCAAAGAGGTTGATATAACCAATACCGGGGTTATTAAAGATGTTATGATCGACCATGTTATCATCCGAAATGCCGGCAGTACAGGCTGTTCAATTACTGGCATGCCTGATTCTCCCGTAACGGGTGTAAGGCTTAGCAATATTTCATATGAACAGGCCGGTGGTTGTGACTTAAGCCAGGTTGCTGAATTAATTCCCGAAAAGGAAAAAGATTACCCTGAAGCTACCATGTTTGGAACGCTTCCCGCATATGGGTTTTTTATCAGGCATGCCACTAATATCCGCATGGACAATGTCGAATTAATTACCATGGAGCGTGATATGCGCTTTGCCTTTCAACTTGAAGATGTTCAATCCTCCGAATTCAACCATGTTAAAATTGCCACAGGTGATGGAAATGAGTCGGTTTTTGGCATGAAGAGCACCAGTGACATTATCATCAGCGGCGCTCTGGTAAAAGGAAATGCAGGTTGTCTGGCAGAATTACTCACTCCGGACAATAAACGCATACTGCTGGTAAACAATATCCTTGATGATGGAATGCGAAGATTGAAGATCCAAAATCGAAGATTACGGTAGCAGTCCACACCTCATC
>CAZYDI010000177.1:0-4208 GCA_964646255.1 uncultured Bacteroidales bacterium | reverse complement strand
TAAGCAAAGACAAAGTAAGCGAATTCAAAAAGTGGATAGATAAATAATGTACATTAGTAAAAATATTGCATAGCATCATACAGGAGCCCGTGTCATAAAAACCAAAACCGGTGAAAGTACAAAATAAATCAGCCGGCACACAGAACAAGCGTGTTCCGGTTTTGAATTACATAATAATAACACCATGGAAAAATCTGAATCAAAATCGATTAACAAATTATTAAATGCAGGGGTAATATTGATTCCTGTATTGCTTGCAATTTTGGTTTTCACGAGTTTGCAACGAAGCGTTAATGGCGATTTCTTTGAGGATAGTGGCGGCTTTTTTGTCAGTTACATCCTGGCTGTTGTCTACTTCCTGATTGTACTGATCAACAACAGGCCGTTTTTTAAATTCAGGCAAATCGACCGAAGGTTAATTATAATATCCTTGATTCTTTTTTCAATTAGTTCATTTACATTAAATAACTCAATTGTATTATTTGCACAATTTACGCTTTGGGTTAAGATATACCTGATTCTTTTTTATTGTGCTTTCCTGGGAGTTATATATATTGAAAAGCTATCGAAAGCCCCTAGATTGTTTGTTTTTTTCTTTCTGGGTGCAGGCGTTGTAATAACAACATATTTTGCTTCTTACCTCGCTCCAATATATCATATTTCAATAATAGGATTGGTATTCTTTGGCTTAACCATCCATTTACTGATACCCCTTTTTATAACCATAGCTGTAATTGTTATCTATTCTAAAATAAAGAAATCGAAAACCGAGAAAGCACTGTTTTATTCCGGAGCTCTTATTCCCGTTTTAATAACCATAGTCTTTCTTTTTCAATGGAGTAACTTCAAAAATGAAATTCATACATCAACGTCTTCGCTTATTACAAGGCCTGATAATACATTACCGGAATGGGTATTGCTTTGCCAGGATATGCCAACAGACAGATTCTCACAAACGATTATAAAAGGCAACCTTGCCTATGACACCTTTGATGATATGTGGAATGGTTGGGGAGGAACGCTGTTTGACGAGGTAAAAAGGCATGACCCCCTGGTAAATATTGGCATGGCAATTTTGGGAGATATCAATCTAGACAGGGATACGAGGGTAAAAATCTTAAAATCGCAATTTAACGCGCGGCATCTGGCTCAGAGGAAGCTATGGTCAGGCAGAAATATAGGAACAATTGAAGTTTTGAATAACATTAAAGTATTCCCGGATTTCCGTCTGGCATATTCTGAGAAAATCATCACCGTGAAAAATTTCAGCGAATGGGAAAACAACCAGCAGGAAGCTGCATTTACATTTTATTTGCCTGAAGGTTCTGTAGCTACCTCCTTGTCATTATGGATTGATGGGAAAGAGGAGCAATCACGATTAACTACCAAATCCAAAGCCGACAGTGCATATGTAAGCATTGTGAGGGTTGAAAGAAGAGACCCGGCTTTACTTCACTGGCAGGAAGGAAATACTTTAACAGTAACGGTTTTCCCTTGTACACCAAAAGAAAACCGACGGTTCAAGATAGGAATAACAACCCCTCTTGAAAGCGCTGATGATATTCTGACACTTCAAAATGTATATTTTGACGGGCCTGTAACGCATGATATTAAAGAAACAAGCCAGATAGTGTTTGAATCAGAAAATGAAATCAAGGATATAGACATCCCAAGCGGTTTTAAGAAAGAACTTGAAAACAATTATACATACACGGGCAAGTTCAGGCCCTATTGGGAAGTATCATGCAAAGCAACCGGGCTCTCACAAAATGCATTTTTCTTTAACGGGCAAGCATATTCCATAAACAGGATTGACAAACAAACCTATGATTTTAGTCCGGATGTTATTTATCTGGATATTAATAAAAGCTGGACAGAAAACGAATACAATGAAATACTCAGGTTGTTTTCGGATAAACAGATTTATGTTCATCATGATAAATTAATAAAGGTCAATAAGGACAATAGATCTGAGGTATACAATACACTTGGTAAAAAAAATTTCAGCCTGTTCCCGTTCAACAATATTTCCAATTGGCGTAATTCCCTAGTGATTTCAAAATCAACTGAGCTATCCCCCAATTTATCTGATTTAGAGAATTCAGTGTTTTTACAAGACCTGATTAACAAAATCAATTCAGTTGACGAAAAGGTTAACCTCTACCAAATTGGAAGAACAACATCACCCTATCTCAAATCATTAAAGGAATTTCAGATAATAAATCTGCAATCAGGCAGCATATCTGAACTATCGGAGCTAGTTGGCAAGGGATATTTTTATCAATATGATTCCGCTGCATCCAAAATAAATATTGACATTGCAGGAATCAGCATTAAAAAAGACACAATTCCGGTTCAATCAAAAGCACCTGACCATTTGTTGCGATTATTCGCATATAATACCATAATGAAGCAAATGGGGCGAAATTACTTTAATCAAGATAAAAACTATATTGACGGATTGGTTAAAATCGCCAATGAAGCCTTCATTGTCAGTCCCGTTTCAAGCTTAATCGTTTTGGAAACAACAAGGGACTATGAAAGATTTGATATTCCCGAAAACGAAAACAGCCTGAAAAATGCGTCAATAAAATCCTCCGGAGCAGTTCCTGAACCTGGAGAATGGCTGCTTATCCTTTTATTAATTGGAATTCTTATACTACTATTTCTTAATAAAAAGAGACTGCACCTGGTGAAATGGAAATAAGCTTGGCTTCTGCAACACGGAACAAGTTATTGATAACAATAGCATTGATTTCCGTATTTATATTGTTGACCTTTCAAAAACTGGCTTTTTATGTGCGGTTTGATTTTAATTTTTTGTTGTTGCTACTGGTTTTACCTTTTGTAATAAAGAGGCAAAACAATTCAAAATCCATACGATATGGAATAACAGCAATTGTTTTATTGCTTCTGTATCCGTTTTTAAAGCTTAGTTCATTATTCTTTTTTTCACTTACCTGCACCGTATTTTTTATTTATGAATATCAATATGGTAAGTTAAATTCCATTCCGCTGTTTTTGGTGATCATTGTATCACCGGTTGCTATTTTTCTTTCAGAAGTAGTTGGCTTTGAAATACGGTTATGGTTAACAAAAATTGCGGCTAACATTCTACATTTCCTGAACAGCGGCTATAGCTATTCAGGAAATATTATTCTGATCGGAAACAATGAGTTTCATGTTGACACGGAATGTATGGGTTTGAGAATGGTTTTACTATCAATGTTTATTTCATTGATATTCATCACCTATCATCAACAAAAGGAAAAAGGGCAGGTTAATATGTTCTTCATTATACTGTCCCTGTTTTTGTCCTATACTTTCGTAATAGTATCCAATTTAGCCAGGATCATTTTGATTACCATATTCCAGGCGCCACCAGGATCATTCTCTCATGAATTAATCGGTATCCTCTGTTTCATTGTATATGTTGTTTTACCATTATGGTTTATTATCCAAAGAATGCCTGTCAGGTTGCTTGAGGATTCGGAAGATAACATAGCTCAACCGAATAAATTTGTCTTTATTGCCTTGGTAATTTCCTTAATTTCTCTCTTCGCGCTATATCAATTTACCGATATCGGATCCGGGAAAAAGACAAAACCAGGTAACCTTTCGCTTGATTATTTTTCCGACGGCTTTTCCTCTTCACTGGAGGAACATAATGTTTTAAAACTAACCAATGAAAATTTCCTTATTTACATAAAACCGGCTGCGAGCTTTTATTCTGCTGATCACTCACCAATTATTTGCTGGAAAGGAAGCGGATATAAAGTAACCAAAGAGCAGATAATTTCCACTCCAAACAATAAAGTATATTACAGCGAACTTAGAAAAGACAGGGATATTCTTTACTCTGCATGGTGGTATGATTGCGGAACCGATAAAACCATTTCACAGTATAAATGGCGCTTTAATGACATGATAAAAGGAGATGACTATAATTTAATTAATGTAATCAGTGCAAATAAGGACAGCCTGATGGTTTTTACGGATAAACTACTGACCGACAACATTTTCAAAGGAAACGGAGGAAATGAAAAGATGTAACATAATTACGCAACCTTTTTAACCAATAACCCATCTATCAGACAGAAACCTTACATTAACCGCCATGAAAAAAGCCCTGTTCTATTTTCTGATGGTTTCATTAACCGGACTTATCATAATAAGTTGCGAAAAGAAAAATGAACCGATGATGATTA
>CAZYDI010000176.1:0-4208 GCA_964646255.1 uncultured Bacteroidales bacterium | reverse complement strand
ACTTCAAAGTACATGTCGTTGTTAACAAGGGTGTTAACATACGCGGAATCATATCCCATATAGCGCTTAGGAATTAAGTTGCCCGCTGCGTCGAGAACGGTGAGTTTTGCACCTTCTGCTTTTTCTACAGCACCCAATACGTCGGTAAGGGTAGTGCCCGTTTCAATTTCTGAAACCGTACCGGCATTTCCTTCTTCACTAATGGCATATACATCTGATGTAAGTGTAGCATCACGGCCTAAACCTTCGCCAACTCCAAGGATGTAGAAGGTTTTGTTATTGAGATCGGCTGAAGTAACAATCAATGAATCACCATCAGCAGGAACACCGTCCAATTTCAAGGTGTCGCCATTGCTCTTGAACAGGAAAGTCTGATTTTCGTCAATTTTCACCAATTTATCAGTTATTTCCTGAACTGTAGAACCTGCTACAATGCCAGCAATGGTCTGATCGTCGCCGTCGCCAGGACTAACATTATAGTACAATGAAGTAACAGTCGATCTATATTGAGTGGCAGGATACATAAAGTGTACACCAACGTTTTCAGCGGCCATCAGGTGGTTTAATGCCCAGGGAACATTCCTTGAATCGTAGTAACCAAGATCTTTCATTTCCCATTCGCTGGTAGCGGCATCCGTACCAAATGAACCGTTAAATTCAGGATTTCCGAACTGAATAGTAGGCTTACGGCGATAGTTGGTTTGCTGATTCATAACAGCACCACCAACATTAGGCTGTGAACCATCACCGGAACCAAATACATCAATCAATTGGAAATCGTTAGGATCGGTGGCTGGTTTTACACCGGAGAGAATAGAGTCGTTCATAATCTTGAAGAGGAACCAGCTTGCATTGAACCACAAAGCCTGGTTACCAGGTATTCCGGCACCAAATGGAGAATGTGCAGGACCAAGGTCGATATCTGAATTGTTTGGAGCCCACCATGTTTCATAGGTCATGTTATTCACACCTTGGGTAAGGTCGCCCCATCCGCGGATATCAGCAACTACAAATACATCTCCGGGGAGTACGATAGGATCAACATCAACATGGGGTTCAGCAATACCTGGGGTTATATTCCAATCATCTTCTTCAACCCATTTATATCCGGGGATATATTTGGTATACCGGTTGGCAAAATCACCAACGGCACTTACCGACTGGATAGCAGCAGCGGGAGTGGCAAATTGTCCCCATACAAACATGTAATTACTAAGATCAAGAACCCTGTTTCCCGGGTTTACTACTTCGATGAAGTTATTAGCCCATTGTTCACGGAATACAAATTCAGAAATGAAAGGATCAGCATTATATATATCGTTATCCTGTCCGGTGATTTCTAAATCTATCTGAACAGAGTATGTGTTTATTGTAGTATCATCTTCAGCAGTAACCTCAAATTTTATTGTTCTTCCGGTTATCCCGGCTTCCAATCCCTGGGCCCTGGTGGTAGTAACCTTTGAATTAAAATCTTCTCTATGAGGAAGCAGAACCGGGAATTCATCTACATCAGAAGGAATAATAGCAATATAGCTGAAATTTGAACGGTTGAAGTTCGGAATGGTGTCGCCCTTGAATCCATAATTGCCAACGAATGCTTCCGGCATATCGGGCCAGTTAATGGCACTCAGGTAAGCATTATGGCTCTTGCGGTAACCATCAACCCTTATTTCATATTCCTTGGTTGATCCGTCCTCAGCAGTAACCACCAATACATCACCATCCTGCAAATCGGTTCTTTCAACACCGCCAACCCATTCGATAGATGCTTCTGCGTTAGCAGGAATTTCGATATATTTAAGCAGGGTGTCAACACGTGTACCAAAAGGTATACCGCCGAATCTCTCTGAACCGATATAATCCTGTTCCAAGCCTTCAGTAATCATATACACAGGGTCATCTATACCTGCATAGAAACCGTTGGCATTGGGAGCTTTCTTGGGAACAGCCATTTTTGCACTTTCGGTGGGATCAGCAACTATAATGGTAAAAGGCCTGATGTCGGCATCGTTACCGCAGGCATACACTGTTAGTACATCACCGGTTTTTGCTGCCATTGAAGCAGAATCGGCATAGGAGTCATTATAATCATAATGCCATGCCAAACCAGGGGTATATTCAAATTTAAACATTATGGAGTCATCTCTTCTTACTCCCCAGGGAACAGTGATGGTGCTGTCCTCAAAATTTACCACTACGTTTTCATCGGTGGATACCAGTGTTTCAGCAGTGAGGTTATAGTCACCATGGTTCTTAACCGTCCAGAATAACCTGCGCACATTGTCAGCCCATCTTCCTGTCTGGTGAGGAATGGTTATCCATTCCGATTCTTCCGGAGTTTCACCCCTGCCGGCATCGAAATTCATGTTACCTTCTTTGTAACTGAATTTACGAACGAGGGTAGCATCCCTTGAACCATTGGGAAAACCTGCTACATCCACGGGATTATAATTCTGTCCGCCCCAGCGGGTTCCGTCGGTACCACGCCATATGCCGTTTACCTGGTCGATCAGTACGGAATCCACATGGTAATCACCGGAATCGGTGCGGTCATAAATATGCTGCCTGATAAAAAGACATTCACGACCCCCCCAAAAAACCAGGATATTCTGGTGGGTGGACACGCTGTCGCCTTGTGTTGGCTGCCTTGGAGCTTCTGAAGCGTGCAATAACATATCAGCCAATGTAAGCATTTCGCGCTTGTTCTGGTTGGGATCATAGTCTTCCGGGGCAAGCAGCCACATTTCCGGAGCCCAGTCACGCCATGCCGAAATTACAAAACTTGCACCCGGGGCCAATTGCTGAGCAGGAAACCGCATAAAATTATTGGCTGCTGCATTGTAATCATCATCCAGCGGGGTTTCCCAGGGTAACATCAGGCCGAGTTCAAAATCCTGGAGATTGATGGCCTCTGTACCCAGGTTGGACACTTCGACGTAAGCACGCCGGGCATCATCAATCCTGGTTTCTGTGATCATCAAAGATCGGATCGTGTCGTCAACCTGTGCATACAGGCCTCCGCACGTCAGAATTAGTAACAATAGTAAACTTTTAGTCCTCATAAAGCTAGGTTTTTTAGTTAGAAAAGAAATTGAAGGTTTTAAAAATGGTTAAACATGAGCAAAAAATATAGTGGATTTGTTTGAATACACCTATATATTATAACATTGATAAAATTCATGGCTATGACATCGGTAATTTACAGTTAAAAATAGTAAAAATATAATTAATAAAACAAAGGATGGTTTTTTTTAATGCGACTGATCATAGAAGTATAGTATACACCATTTCCAAATAAATGAATCTCAATTGCTTGTTTGATAACAAATTTATGGAAATTGCAAACTTGTAATTGTTAAAAAATTGCCAACGGAGTATCTTTAAATAAAAAAAACTTTAAATTTATCGCCCCTATACAAACTAATTATGAGGAAGATTATTATTACCGGAATCCTTGGATTCCTTTTGGTGCTTGTGCTGGGTTGTGAGAAGAAAGACATTTATGAAAGACCATCCTGGCTTGCCGGAAAGTTGTATTCACAGGTAGAAGCTAAGCCTGAACTTTCTACGTTTGCTGAATGTATCCGTTTGGTTGGTTATGATAGCATTATTAACAGATCGGGCAGTTATACGGTATTTGCACCGGACAACGCGGCCTGGGATGCCTATTTGGATAACCATCCGCAATACAACAGCATAAGCGATATTCCACTGGCCAGATTGGCAGAAATAGTCAAATTCCATATCGTGCAGAATCCCTGGAGTGTGGATCAGCTTCAGCAGCTTGATGTGTATGGCTGGATTGATTCCACCGACCTGGAGAATGACGAGCCCAAGGGGTTTAAAAGGGAAACACTGCTCAGAAACGAAAACAGGAAATACGGTGTTGATAATAGCCTTGATGTTGTGAGGCCCGGTGAGTCCCGAAAGTTGATTATTGTAGATACCCTCGAAACAAACTGGTACAGGCGGCAGGCAACAGATGCACGAAAGTACGTGCCATTTTTTTACAAAGATTACCTTGATATATACAACCTTGAATCAGAAGATTATGCATTTTATTTTGGCCGTCCCTTCGAAGCCGCAGAAGTATATTTTGTTAATGCCAAAATAACCGAGGCCGACATTTTCGCCGAAAACGGTTTTGTTCACGTTGTCGACAGGGTTGTGGAACCCCTTAAAAATGCTTATGAAATTCTCAGTGAAAC
>CAZYDI010000175.1:0-4252 GCA_964646255.1 uncultured Bacteroidales bacterium | reverse complement strand
GCGAACTGGTTTCCCGGTCATCAGCAAGCAGAAATGAATATCACATAGAGAAAGAAATTTAGGTTTTTAACTTAATCAGTACACGCATGTTCTTTATTTCCTGAACAAAAGCATTCATTTCCTTTATCCGGGCACAATTCTCCTTGGGAATCATATCTTTAAGGATTTTGTAACTTGACTGTATGACCAATTGATTATTGCTGACTATGTTCATAAGAAAAGTGTAAGATCCAAAATCATTTTTAAGTTCCCTGATGTTTCCATTGTATCCAAGTAATTCAACGTCACATGGAAATTTCAGAATAATTTGCCAGTGATCTGTATAACAGTAATCCAGATAATAATTCAGATCTGATGAATCTTCGTCACTTTGAACCTGATTATGCAGTATTAAATCGTCCAGTGTCAGACTCATCAAACTGTCATTAATAAATGCAAAGCTTTTTTCAAGGTTACCCTTCGCTGTTATAACAAATACAAAGGGTCGATGCGGCTTTAATTCCGTATTGATAATAGAATCAATTTTTAGGGAAGTCTTGTCATCCTCAAATTCGGCCAGGGTTTGATAAAAATCATTCATCTCCTTATTCTGACTCAGCATGTTGAAAAAGCTTCTTATATCTGTAGACAACCCTCCGGAAACAGTGTAGCTGGATTTAAATGTAACATTCTTCTGTGCAATATCCACATCACAAAAGAAAAGTTGTTTTGCAAAGTTGCTGTTAACCCCAAAGCCTGGTAATATAATTACATCAACTGTTACTGAGTCAACCTCAGCCAGTTTTAAATCATAATTGATATACTTATCACTGCTCTTTACCTTTCCGGTGACAGATGGCCTTGCAATAACTGCACGTGCATTGTACAATGATGTAGGCAACTCGTTTATCTGAAAATAATATTCTAAATTATGCGGATAAAGAAAATTAATTGACCCTTCACTATTTTCAAATGCAAAAAAGATATGGTCATATTCTCCTTTCCTGATGTAATATGGATCGATATTCCCAAAATGCTTACTTCGTGCAAAAACTGCCCAATATTTTATTTCCAGATCTTCCAGCAGTTGACGGTATAATCTCCGGATGCTAATAGGATCAAAATGCATTTCTTTTAAGAAATAACCACTTGATTTGAATAATTCCTCAGCATTGAGGGATTCAATTTTATAGTTGGCATAAATATCATTCAGCAATAATTGCAGTTTGTAAAACTTGCTGCTGTCAACTGCATCACCAATTACCTTTTTCTTCCATTTGTTATAATAGGAAGCGTTTTCATAATCAAGCTTAACTGGTTGGGTAACTATATTGAATTCCTGATTATATACTTGCTTCCAGGTCCTTGGCTCATTATTGCCCTTCTTGTCAATTGAATAGTAAGCATAGGGTAACTCACAGGACAAACAGGTATATTGGTTCTCAACTATTCCTTTAATGCGTTCCATCTTAAAAAGACAGTATACCAAAGTATCATTCGCAAAAACTAATGGTTCCGGAAAACCATTATAAATTTTGTAATTAATCTGAAGATCTGGAGATGTGCAAACTGAATATTCTGTGTTTAAACTGGGAATCCCGCTGTATAAATTCACAAAATTACCAAGCTCATATTCCCGGGGATGTTCTATATACATATATGAAACTTCAATGGTATCGCCTGGTTCAGCACCGGGAATCGGATAGTTAATCTGCCCGGCTATTTTATCACTTTTAAAGTGATCCAGAACAAGGCTGGAATCCAGGATTACTTCACTGCCATCGGCTTTTAGCGTTTTAATGCTGATCGAATTTATACTATAAACAATGGAACGGTCAAAATTTACAAATGCATACTCATCTACACCAGACTTATTATTTACAACAAGTTTGCTTTGAACCGAAGTTTGCTTTTTATATGATCCCCATACTCTTGTGTATGTTACATCGGTATAATAATATACCATGTAAGCATTGGAACGCATACATTGCTCTTTGAAGATTGAATTCGGATCGGTATCAGCAGCAACAACAAAGCCCATTTGAGAAAATAACAGGCAAAGGACAATACTTACCCTACCTTTTACTATTAAGAATAACAGGTTCATTTATCTTATTATTAAAATATTTTAGAATTTCGTTTATCAGATCCATGTTTTCTTTTCCTACAATATGATAATCCAGAAGGAAGTCATAGACACATTCAATTTTATATTCAGAAGGACTTGTTATACTGATATGAAGGAATGCCTTATTGTTTTCATAGGTATATTCAATGGGGGCAAAAGTTTCAAATGGTTTGTCCATTGTAATGACAACGCTTACTTTTTTAGCGACATTATTTCCAAGGTGGATTCCTTCCGGCAATGTTTCCCTGTTTATGTTCTCAATGATACCGGGCAAGAAATCAATGAATAAGAACCTGCTATACTGATCATGAATAATCTTCCCCTTAACAGACAGTTTTCCATCTGCAATGAAACGATTTTTTTGGTTGCTGATATGACAATCGATGATCGACTGATTTCCAAAAACTGATTCGTAATGTCTTTTCAGCGTATTTTTTTTCTCCTGTTCACTGAGGTCAAACAATGAGCGTTTTAGAAAATTACTTGAAATTCCGGCGTATTCTGCTGTAAATGTTCCGTTCATTGTAAGGGTATCAGCTTTTAATGCTATTTCATAATGTATAAGGTTTTGCATAGGGGTAAAGCCTGTTGCCCTGTAAAATTCGCCCCCGTGGGGATTCATAATGAAAACCGAACGTTCCTGAATACTCTCAACGGGTGTGTAAGGTTTGTGTATAGGATCAGTAGGATCTAAAAGAATCGGTTGATCGTCAATATAAGCCACACAAATGAGATGATTCGCAGCGCTTAATGATGGAAAATCACAATCTGCGACATGATTAAAAGTAGCTGCCATTGCAACAAAGGCTTTAATCCCTTTATAATTAAGGATTTCAGACAAAAAATTGGCTAAATCCTTACAATCGCCTTGCTTATTGGCAAAAACACTATTTACATGATTTGGGATAAATGCGCCCATACCAATTTCAATGGCTACATATTTAAAATTCTCTCTTACGTAATTATATAATGTGTCAGTGATTTTTATCGGATCCGTTATCCCTTTCGTCAAATCATCAATTTTCTGAGTGATCGCTGAATCCAGTCCACACCTTGCCTGTAATTTGTCAAGATACCAGTCGTTCAGGTATGCACTTGCATTTTTCCCGTATCCCGAAGGAACTACAATGGTTCTCATCATCGGTATACGCATATTCTTATAGATACCAAAAATTGTCAGTGGATCCGGATCTATTTTCAGAGGTACCACCGTAATGTTGAACTCAGTCAGTTTATCAGCCTTCGATGAGTCTATAGACAGATAATCAAGTGAATCTTTGTTAATAATGTCATAAGACAGCCGAAAAATATCGGGTATTTTAATCTGATATTCAAGGGTGTCTGTAGTATCCGAACTAAAGAACTGCAATGCTGAAAAATACATCAATTCATGGCATATAATGCTGTAGGTTACTTTTGTTTCCAGATCAGCAGGTATGATTATTGATTTTATTTTCCTGCTGTTGATGAAATCAACATTAATATCTGTTTCATGTATTACGGGATCTTTTACCAGCTTATACTGATTGCCCTTTTTAATATAAAGTCTGATGTCGGTAATTTCTTCAAGATGGGTATCGTAGATTATGGGATATCCCATTATATCACTGTTCTTTCTTAATGTAACACTTATCTGCTTAATAAAAGAAGAGTCTTCTGTCACCTGAATAACTTCGGACCTGTTACTAATATTGATGTTTTGAGCCCCTCCTTTTATCAGGATCAATATCAAAGCAAAAGAAAGAAGTATTCTTTTATTTTTCCGTTGCACAGATTTATTATAACTGGTGTATACTTTGTACGAGAATTACGCTTCTTTTGTTATTTCAGGCTTTTCGCTTTCTTTTTTGCTGCCGATAATCAATCGCATAAATACTGCCTTTATCATTCCCATTCCATACCCGGTAAGCATTACAAAAGAAGCATATACCCCCTGTAATCCTACGGCGATACTTTTGTTCTGCACGGTGGCATCAATGAATATGGCCAGCGTATACACCAGTAATGAAAAAGCCCACAATACAACAATTGTTTTTGAAAACAAAGAAGCAATCAAGCCAATACCCAGGTAAAGCACAAAAAGGGAAGGAAGCATATGTACCGGCTTTAGCGCATCACCATGGCGCATTTGAAGATCAAGTCTTC
>CAZYDI010000174.1:0-4298 GCA_964646255.1 uncultured Bacteroidales bacterium | reverse complement strand
CTTTCTTTGGGGCCAGCGTATTGACCTCCACAGAAATTTGAGCGATAAGGATATGATTAAGGAAAAACAATGCCACTGCAATTACCGGAATAATCTTTTTCATATTCATAGGTTACTTTTACTGTGCATATTATGGGTTAAAACGGAGGCAATGGTTATACGTAAAATTCACTGCCCGGGTTAAATGCGATACGTCTATTGCTTTGCTTTAAGCAATTCACGCGTCTTTATGCCCGACTCCTTTAAATCTTCAGCCTTCCACCCGCCGGTTGAGGCAGCATTCGGAAGCAGCATGGAGCATGTTTCATCCTTATCAGCAACCGACCAGGTAACCCAGCTGATTTGATTTTTCTTCATCCAGTCAATCCAGATCTTCCATTCTTCGTTATTAATAGGGCCATTTCCATTAGCGGCCATACCGGCCGATTCTGAAACAAACAGGGGTAATCCTTTTTTAATGGCATAATCGCCCCGGTCGCGCAGTGATTGCTTATGGGTATCGGCATAAAAATGCAGTGTATACATAAGGTTGCTGAAGCCTGAAATAGGGTCATCAGCGGCAATGTGTATATCCTGGTCCCAATGAGGAGTCCCAACCAGAATAATATTGTCGGGATCTATTTCACGAATCACTTTTATCACTTCAATAGAATAATCCTTCACTGCTTTCCATGAGTCATTTACCGGTTCATTAAATATTTCATAGATCACATGTGGGTATTTACCATATTTTTCTGCCATTTCCCTGAAGAATGTTTTAGCTGCCTCAAGTTGTATCTGATGACTATGGAAATCAACGATGACGTAAATGTCGTTTTCGATGGCAGCATCAACAACTGATTCTATCAATTGCTTTGACCACACAGGTTCATCAAGGTATGATTTTTTTGGTCCGACACCCATGGCAGCTCTCACTACCGTGCAATTCCAGTCTTCGGCAAGCCATTTAACCGATTCTTTGTTATAGAACCGGGGCCACCAATTGTGCCATCCATAGCTTACCCCTTTAAGCATAACGGTTTCACCATGCTGATCGGTGAGGTAAATGCCTTTTACTGAAAGTTGCCCATGGTCTTTTACAGGCTGTGCCTGCAATGCAAAAAATAAAAAAAGCGGCAGCAGCGTAGATAGTATTTTTTTCATCTGTAAATAATTTAATTTTTAATGGTCAGATGTAACTCCATGTTTGCTATTTACATAGGTGTTTATGTTTTTTCGCAAACTTGTTCGTTTCATCGGTTAAAAGATTGTGTTATTAATAAATGCTTACTTTTTTTGTATATGTGCTTTGCTCAGTGGCAATACTTACCAGGTAAATACCGGGCGGCAAATCACCGGTAGAAATAACCGAATTGTTCTCCGGATGCTTTATATGGCGGATCAGCCTTCCGCTTGCATTGAATAAATGCACACTGAGCAAGTGTTCATTCCCGGTAAAATTCAAATATAGTTTTTGATTGCCGGCATAAAGCTGAACGGTTGAACTATTTTCTGCTGCAGATGTTTGAACCGGTTCAATCCTGGTGAAGACAATTTTGTCGATGTTAAAGGTTGAAGATTGATCATTTAAAATGGTTAACCGAAGGATATAGTCTCCGACTTTAAGATCCATTGTATCGGTTAATATTGTTGTTGTAAGCCTGTTTGTTGTTCTTTTTGCTGTTATCACCCTTGACAAAATCGTATCTATTGCAATCCGGAAGGTGCCTCCGTTCAACAGGGCGGCAACATAAAAGTCGGTTTTGTACAATCCGTCCTCTGCAATGGTAACTGAATAATCGCACCATTCACCGGTGTAAATGCCTCCCAAAAAGAATTCACTTTCATTCTTGCTGAAAATATCTACCGCTTCATCTTCACGGTATGCATGTCCTGAATTGGACGGTGAAGTGTCGTGATAGGTAAGTCCTTCACCACCGCCATCAAAATCTTCAATTTCAATAATTCCAGGAATGGGCAAACGGTAACCCAAATAAGGAGTTCTTACTTTTGGCTCGTACCGGGGCATAAAAACCTTCATGGGTTGTGAGTAATACTTTTCGCCCGTAGATTTTATTCCAATGATACGGTAATAGTGATCTCTGTCATAGCCTGGTAAAAGGTGTGCAATCAATGTTGTGTCACCGCTTAAAGAATCGATAGCCGACCATGTACCCGTTGATAAGCGATGTTCAACCACAATATGGTCTATTTCTGCTGCCGAATTTACCCATGATACCTGAATTAACGTGTCGAGGATTTTAAGAGAAAGGTTTCGCGAGCTAAATGCATTGGTATTAATGAGGATATCCTTAACCTCGTCCCATTGATGTGCAGTCCTCTCCATAATCCTGAAGTCTCCGCCATCATCCCATGCACAGGCAATAAAACCATATTTTTGAGCAAATTCAACATAAGCGCGGTAATGTTTCATCCTGGAATTGTAGTCGCATGTGCGTAATGAACCGAATTCACCCAGCAAAACAGGAATATGGTTTGTTTCTGACCATTGATTCACCGCGATGAATTTATTTTCCAATATATTGTAGTCGGTTGTTGTTCCCCAGGTGCCCTGTCCCTCGAGCCCGAACAAGTAGGGATCGTAGGAATGAAAGGAGCCCATAAGGTATTCATCATCGGGAATAGCAGCGGCAATGAGTTCATCTGAGCCTCCCCAGTTGTGTCCCTGGAATATCACTATCCTGGTTGGATTGGTTTTTCGGATAATCGACAGCACGCGTTGGTGGAGATCATCATTCTCTGTCCTGGTAAGGCCATATGGTTCATTGATGATTTCGAAAAGAAGCTTTTCGGATTTTGCACTGAAATAGGTAGCGATTTGCGACCATATACTGTCGAAACGTGCTCTGATGGTTTCATTTGAATAATTCTGCTTTATCCAGTCTTCGTGGTGTGCATTGATAATAATGAAGAGATCCCTGGATAATCCCCAGTCGACAATTTGTTCAACACGTTGCATCCAGCTTTCATCAATAGCGAAAGGTGAAGTGTCGGCGGTATGTTCATCCCACCTTACAGGAATTCTGACGGTGGTAAATCCTGCCTCTTTATAAAGATCAAAATAGTATTCCTGGGCGGGCGGATTGTTCCATCCTCCTTCGAGCGGTGGCTCCAGTGTATTGCCAAGGTTAATCCCCTTCTGCATTAATGCAGCGGCGTCGAAGGGTGTAATTTGCGAAAGAACAGGTGGCAGAGGAATCAGGAATAGCATTAAAACCAGAAAAGTTCTCATAGGTAAAATTTTTTTGTTGGCAGGCTCCGGCTCAGCATGATTCCGCCCTCCGGCTCAGCATGGCCCGGAATGACATGCGCATGGCTGCAAAAGGAGCTTATTAGCCAGACATGGCAACATGCAATCATATCCTAAAATTAGCAGAAAAAAAAAGCCCCACCAGTGGGTGGGGCTTTTTTAACATATCGGGAGGGTAATTATTCTTTTACCACTTTGTAACGTCCAACAACTTTGTTGTTATCGGTTACTGTGATAAAGTATACACCGCTCTTTTCTTTCTGTATTCTCAAAGGTTCGTTATCACCGGTTGCATATTTGTCAAGAACAATAGCACCGGTAATATTTACCATCTGAATCCTGTTACCGGCTTTAACACCAGAGATGGTATAGTTGCCGTCGCTTGGGTTCGGGTATACAACCAATTTACCATTGCCGTTGTGGTTGTTGATACCGGTAATAACATCGATTACATATGTTTTTTCAGCACCAGTTCCTGTTACAATAACAAGGTCACCTTCAGCCAGGTTTCCGCTGTTCTTTGGCTGGCCGTTAGCATTGGTAACTTCAAATGTAGCACCTGAGGACGCGGTAAGGTTAGCCTTGAATGCTGCTACGGTGGTGAGATCGGTTACATCATCACCATAAATTATTGCGTCTACCTGGTCAACAATATAAACATCTGATACTACATAGGCCAACTGAGCAACCGTTCCAACAAATTGTATGTAATAGCTCTGTGTGATAGATTCATCTTCGGAGGTTACCTCAAGGATATCATCTTTGGCAACGTCTCCAAATACCCTTTCGAAGCCAAGTTTGTCAACCAGCTTAATGGTAGCGCCCTGGCTTGGAATCAGGTTGGCAAGGAATGCAGCAGCGGATGTGCCTTCAGGAACATTCGATATCAGTCCGTCGTTAACTGAATATACGGTTGATATTACAAATGCGGATGATGCATCAGCGATTAATTCCAGCTTATAGAGTATGGTATCCAATCTGCTTTCTGAAATTACTTCAAAGTACATGTCGTTGTTAACAAGGGTGTTAACATACGCGGAATCATATC
>CAZYDI010000173.1:0-4317 GCA_964646255.1 uncultured Bacteroidales bacterium | reverse complement strand
CCTTTGCCCGATTGCTGATTTTTTATATCGGGGGAATTTATTTGGCAATGATCTGTGGTAATGGCTACTGGAACCTGAAGATTGCCATTTCGGTCTCCTTGCTTTTATTCCTGTTCTTCCTTTTTATCCTTGTCTGCCGGAGGCCGGGTTTTCATACCGGCTGGGTAAGCGGTGTATTTGCTATACTGCTTATAACAATAATGGGTTTTATTTTGATGATAATCCATGTTCAGGCGGGCGAAAGAATAAGGATGAAAGGAGACTTTTCAGGCACCGCTTTGCTCGAAATAAGGGAAGCAGTTACCGAAACTGCCAATTCGGTGAAAACCATTGCAAGTATTAAAAAGCAATACCATAAGGGTAAGGAGGAAACCACCAGGAAGAAAATTCTGCTCTATTTCCACAAGGATTCTGCATCGCTGAACCTGGAACCGGGCGATTTCCTGATTGCCGCAATTCGCACCCGTGAAATTGGTCCGCCAACAAACCCCTATGAATTTGATTACCGCCGATACTTGTCTGTACAATCGGTTTATCACCAGGCTTATCTTTCGCCGCAAAACTGGAGTAAGGTCGACCTTAAGGGAAAGTCGTTTAATGCACTGGCCTACCGCATGCAGAAGAAACTGCTGGGCCGGTACAGCGAAATAGGCCTTAATCAAACACATTACAGTATACTTTCAGCGCTTACACTTGGATATAAAAGCGATCTGGAGTTGCATACTAGGCAAATATTTGCACAGGCCGGTGTAATGCATGTTATGGCATTATCAGGATTTAATGTTGGGATAATTGCCGTGGCATTGACATATATCCTGGGATTCCTAAGAAAATTCAGGGGCGGCGAAGCGGTTAATTTCCTGGTGGTTATTTTGCTGATATGGGTATTTGTTTTTGTCACAGGTTTCTCTGCATCAGTTACCAGGGCTGCGGTAATGATAACCTTTGTTTTGTTTGGCAAACTACTGCAAAGGAAAATAAACGCTGTCAATATCCTGGCCTTTTCGGCCTTTGTTTTACTTACCTTTTCCCCGGCTTTAATAAGTGACGTAAGTTTCCAGCTTTCATTTGCGGCAGTGTTTGGAATCATAGTGTTTTATCCCCTCATCTATAAGGCGCTGACCGTAAATAATCCTGTATTAAATAAACTGTGGCAGATGTTTGCCATATCTTGCGCGGCACAGCTTGCAACCTTGCCTTTTACCATTTACTATTTCCACCAGTTTCCTGTATATTTTTGGCTTACCAATCTATATGTTGTTCCCCTTGTGTCATTTATTACTTGTACTGCAGGGGCTTATCTCATTACTTCTTTTATTCCGCCCATTGCATTTGTATTGGGTAAGTTACTCACCTTTCTATTGCAAATTTTATATCAGGGAGTGTCCTTTACCGAGGTCTTGCCTTATGCACTTATCGACCAAATCTCGCTTAGCGCGTCTCAGGCTGTGTTATTAAGTATTATCATTTTATGCCTTGCCCTGTACTTTATTTTTCGGCGAATTTCTATTGTCTATGCCATTCTTATCATGGTTCTTATTTTTCAGGGTACATTAATAAACGCTTCGGTTGAGAGAAGAAATCAGCGAATGTTGCTTGTTGGCAATTGCAAAAACATGAGCCTGGTAAACCTTGTGGCAGGGCAGGAATCGGTAATTCTCAGCCGGAATGTATGCTCAGCTGATGATGCTGTTATAAAGTATTCACTGGATAATTTTTGGATACATCATGGGATTAAAGCACATAAGATCATAACTTCCGGGAAGGATACCTTTGGTTATCATACAGCCTGGCTTGGAAAGAACAATTTGTTCGAGTACCACGGAAAAAGGATGCTGATTTTAAGTGATAATCACATGATGGAATACAGCACTAATCATGCACTGACGCTTGATTTTTTGATAATAACCGACGGTTTTACTTACAATTCCAAAATACTGAACGAAATGGTTAAGCCGTGCATTGTGATTCTGGACGGTTCAATTGGCAATAAAAAGGGATCGATGTGGAAAAAAACCTGCGAAGAACTCAACATCGATTGTTGGTGGGTAAAAGAAAAGGGAGCATACCTGGTTTCCCTTTGAGATGCTATAAGTCCACCATGCCTATTCCCTGACGGGCAATAAATGGAAGGGGTCCGGTACAGTCAACTACGGTTGACGGCACATTGTTACCATAACCTCCATCAATTACAGCGTCCACCAGCTTTAAGTAATGTTCGTGTATTAAATCAGGGTCGGTTGTATAATCCAGCACTTCATCCTCATCGTGAATTGATGTGGTAAGGATGGCATGGCCTAATTCCCTTACCAGCTCAAGGGTAATATTATTGTCGGGTATACGGATACCGATGGTTTTTTTTCGGCTTCGGAAAATGCGCGGAACATTTGTACTCGCATCCAGAATAAAGGTAAAAGGCCCGGGCAGACACTGCTTCATAAGCTTGAACGTTGGGTTATTTACATGCCGGGCATAATCGGTAAGCTGGCTAAGGCTTTCGCAGATAAAAGAAAAGTTGGCTTTTTCAATGGCAATGCCCTTGATTCGGGCAACACGTTCAACGGCCTTGCTGTTCATGATATCACACCCTAATCCGTAAACCGTATCAGTTGGGAAAATGATTACACCGCCACCCCTTAATATCTCCACTGCTTTTGCTATTTGCCTCTGCCCTGGATTATCCGGATGTATTTTAAGTAGCATCTGCCATTGAGTTTGGACGGCAAAGGTAATAAACTAATAATACTCGTAGGTATATTTTGTGAGAACGTGGTATTTGGTTGCAGGGTAAAATGTTTCTGCAGTTACACATAAACCCCTGTCATCATATTGATATGCTATGCTGTTAAAGTCTTCGGATGCATTCCTGCGCCACTTAATCTCCAGGATATTTCCTTTTGCATCATAGGTTAGTGTCTTCTTAATGAATTTTTGTGATCCGGGTGCTTCTTCAGTTATTTCAGTTAGCGCCCCAGCGGCGTTATAATTATATGTATTACGCACCGTCATCTTATTCATCCTGAACTTTGATTCTTCTTTCAGCTTTTTTTTGTCATCGTAGTTGTACGTCTTTTTTTCGAGGGGATTCGGGCTAACGCCATACACGGATTCTTCGATCAGGTTTCCGCGGCTGTCATAAATAAGAACCAGTTTTGAAGTGAGATTGCCGGTGCGGTTATATACCGAAACAGTTGTTGTAACGCCATCTTTCTCAAATGATCGCTTTTCCTGCAATACATTATTTTTTAAATAACGTATTTCGGTCATTTCGCCGGCATGATTATAGGAATACTGATTCTTAAAATTCTCCACCCCGTCGAAACCACTTTCTTCGACAAGCTGGTTTTTATCGTTGTATACATATTTCTTCTGGTAGGAATTGTCACCTGACTTGCGTGTATATTCTGTTTTATTACCACGGGAATCATAGGCATATTTTTCGGTATGGAGCACAGCACCTGCCGGATTCATGGCGTTTACCAGAATTACGTCACCTAAGGGGGAATATGTAGTCACCGACGTTTTAATGCCATTTTTTTCAGGTTTGTCACCGGCATATTTGTAATCCCAGTTTGCCTGGTTTTTGACTTTATTTCGTGCAATGTTTTCCTTGTTCTTAACATCTTCAGGTGTCTGCGCCACAATACCCTGCATAATGAACAGACCAACCAAAACTGAATTTACAAATCTCATGGGTTATTAAATATGAAATGAGCTTCTATTTTCCTGTTTTTTACGAAACTAATAGGTTAAGGTTTCACACTGCAACGGTTATGCCAAAAGCATCGGCATACCTCCGTCCTGTGTTTGTACAGGTGTGAAATTCATCGTACATTCGCACTCCAACTTTCCTTTAAAATGAACATCAGGCAATTGTGCGCAAAAAATAAAGTATATGTATTTGCAGGGGTAGGTTTTATTGTTCTTTTATTTGGATTGTTTTTCCTGAGGAACCTGATGCTTCAGAAAGCCATTTCAGCTTTAACCCATAAACTCGATGGCAGGGGCTTTGAATCAACATGGAAGAATCCCAATTTCAAAGGCGTCCGGACCGTTTTTTTTGATGAAATCAGCATCAGCTCCCAAAGCAAAAACAGTGATGTATTCATCGATTCTTTGTCGGTTAGGGTAAGGTTATTACCATTGGTCATCAAACAAATTAGAATCGGTAAAATAACCTGCAACTCAATATTGATACACTATACCGATATTGATTCCGGAACATCAAAGGTTAGAAGTATTGACAGCACCAATATTGGCAGCCGGTTAAACCAGTTAAATTTTGCTGAGTTTGCTACCAAAAACCTGCGCAGGTTT
>CAZYDI010000172.1:0-4317 GCA_964646255.1 uncultured Bacteroidales bacterium | reverse complement strand
CCTTTGCCCGATTGCTGATTTTTTATATCGGGGGAATTTATTTGGCAATGATCTGCGGCTATGGTTTCTGGAACCTGAAGATTACCATTTCGGTCTCCTTGCTTTTTGTCCTGTTTATCCTTTTTATCCTTGTCTGCCGGAAGCCGGGTTTTCATACTGGGTGGGTAAGCGGTATACTTGCCATACTGCTTATAATAACAATGGGCTTTATTTTGATGATAATCCATGTTCAGGCGGGCGACAGAATAAGGACGAAAGGAGACTTTTCAGGCACCGCTCTGCTCGAAATAAGGGAAGCAGTTACTGAAACTGCCAATTCGGTAAAAACCATTGCAAGCGTTAAAAAGCAATACCATAAGGGTAAGGTGGAAACAACCAGGAAGAAAATTCTGCTCTATTTACACAAGGATTCTGCATCGCTGAACCTGGAACCGGGCGATTTCCTGATTGCCGGAATTCGCACCCGTGAAATTGGTCCGCCGGCAAATCCCTATGAGTTTGATTACCGCCGATACTTGTCTGTGCAATCGGTTTATCACCAGGCTTATCTTTCGCCGCAAAACTGGTGTAGGGTTGACCTTGAGAGAAAGTCATTTGATGCACTGGCTTACCGTATGCAGAAAAAACTGCTGGGCCGGTACAGTGAAATAGGCCTGAATCAAACACTTTACAGTATACTTTCAGCGCTTACACTTGGATATAAGAGCGATCTCGAGTTGCATACAAAGCAAATATTCGCACAGGCCGGTGTAATGCATGTTATGGCATTATCCGGATTTAATGTTGGAATAATTGCCGTGGTATTGGCATATATTCTGGGATTCCTAAGGAAATTCAGGGGCGGCGAAGCGGTTAAGTTCCTGGTGGTTATTTTGCTGATATGGGTATTCGTTTTTGTTACAGGATTCTCTGCATCAGTTACCAGGGCTGCTGTAATGATAACTTTTGTTTTATTTGGCAAACTAATGCACAGGAAAATAAACGCTGTCAACATCCTGGCCTTTTCGGCCTTTGTTATACTTACCTTTTCCCCGGCATTAATAAGTGATGTAAGTTTCCAGCTTTCATTTGCGGCAGTGTTCGGAATCATAGTGTTTTATCCCCTCATTTATAAGGCGCTGACAGTAAATAATCCTGTTTTAAATAAACTGTGGCAGATGTTTGCCATATCTTGCGCGGCACAGCTTGCCACCTTGCCTTTTACCATTTACTATTTCCACCAGTTTCCTGTATATTTTTGGCTTACTAACTTATATGTTGTTCCCCTTGTATCATTTATTACTTGTACTGCAGGGGTCTATCTCATTTTTTCTTTTATTCCACCCCTTGCATTTGTAATTGGTAAGATACTCTCCTTTCTCTTGCATATTTTATATCAGGGAGTGTCCTTTACCGAGGTTTTACCTTATGCACTCATCGACCAAATCTCGCTGAGCGCGTCTCAGGCTGTGTTGTTAAGTATTATCATTTTATGCCTGGCAATGTACTTTATTTTTCGGCGAATTTCTTTCGTCTATGCCCTTCTTATCATGGTTCTGATTTTTCAGGGTACATTGATAAAAGCGTCGGTTGACAGAAGAAATCAGCGTATGTTGCTTGTAGGAAATTGCAAAAATATGAGCCTGGTAAACCTTGTGGAAGGGCAGGAATCGGTAATTCTCAGCCGGAATCCATGCTCAGCAGATGATGCAGTTATAAAGTATGCACTGGATAATTTTTGGATACATCATGGGATTAAAGAACATAAGTTCATAGCTGCCGGGAAGGATACCTTTGGCTATCATCCGGTGTGGCTTGGAAAGAACAGTTTGTTCGAGTACCAGGGAAAAAGTGTGCTGATTTTAAGTGATAATCACCTCATGGAATACAGCACTAATCATGCGCTGACGCTTGATTTTTTGATAATAACCGACGGTTTTACATACGATTCCAAAGTACTTTACAAAATGGTTAAGCCGTGCATTGTGGTTCTGGACGGTTCAATCGGCTATAAAAAGGGATCGATGTGGAAAAAAACCTGCGAAGAACTCAACATCGATTGTTGGTGGGTAAAAGAAAAGGGAGCATACCTGGTTTCCCTTTGAGATGCTATAAGTCCACCATGCCTATTCCCTGACGGGCAATAAATGGAAGGGGTCCGGTACAGTCAACTACGGTTGACGGCACATTGTTACCATAACCTCCATCAATGACAGCGTCCACAAGCTTTATGTAATGGTCGTGTATTAATTCAGGGTCGGTTGTGTAATCCAGCACTTCATCTTCATCGTGAATTGATGTGGTGAGGATTGCATTGCCTAATTCCCTTACCAGTTCAATGGTAATATTATTGTCGGGTATGCGGATACCAATGGTTTTTTTTCGGTTTCGGAAAATGCGCGGAACATTCGTACTCGCATCCAGAATAAAGGTGAAAGGTCCGGGCAGGCATTGCTTCATGAGCTTAAATGTCGGGTTATTTACATGCCGCGCATAATCGGTAAGCTGGCTAAGGCTTTCGCAGATAAAAGAAAAGTTGGCTTTTTCAATGGCAATGCCCTTGATTCGGGCAACACGTTCAACGGCCTTGCTGTTCATGATATCACACCCTAATCCGTAAACCGTATCAGTTGGGAAAATGATTACACCGCCACCCCTTAATATCTCCACTGCTTTTGCTATTTGCCTCTGCCCTGGATTATCCGGATGTATTTTAAGTAGCATCTGCCATTGAGTTTGGACGGCAAAGGTAATAAACTAATAATACTCGTAGGTATATTTTGTAAGAACGTGGTATTTGGTGGCAGGGTAAAATGTTTCTGCAGTTACACATAAGCCCCTGTCATCATACTGATAAGCTATGCTGTTAAAGTCTTCGGATGCATTCCTGCGCCACTTTATCTCCAGAATATTTCCTTTTGCATCGTAGGATAGTGTCTTCTTAATGAATTTTTGCGATCCGGGTGCCTCTTCAGTAATTTCGGTGAGCGCACCCGCGGCATTATAATTATAAGTATTGCGCACCGTCATCTTATTCATCCTGAACTTTGATTCTTCTTTCAGCTTTTTCTTGTCATCGTAGTTGTATGTCTTTTTTTCGAGGGGATTCGGGCTGGCGCCATACACGGATTCTTCGATCAGGTTTCCGCGGCTGTCATAAATAAGAACCAGTTTTGAAGTGAGATTGCCGGTGCGGTTATATACCGAAACAGTTGTTGTAACGCCATCTTTCTCAAATGATCGCTTTTCCTGCAATACATTATTTTTTAAATAACGTATTTCGGTCATTTCGCCGGCATGATTATAGGAATACTGATTCTTAAAATTCTCCACCCCGTCGAAACCACTTTCTTCGACAAGCTGGTTTTTATCGTTGTATACATATTTCTTCTGGTAGGAATTGTCGCCCGACTTGCGTGTATATTCTGTTTTATTACCACGGGTATCATAGGCATATTTTTCGGTATGGAGCACTGCACCTGCCGGATTCATGGCGTTTACCAGAATAATGTCACCCTGGGGTGAATATGTGGTCACCGATGTTTTGATGCCATTTTTTTCAGGTTTGTCACCGGCATATTTGTAATCCCAATTCACCTGGTTTTTGACTTTATTGCGTGCAATGGTTTCCTTGTTCTTAACATCCTCAGGTGTTTGCGCCAAAATTCCCTGCATAATGAACAGCCCAATCAAAACTGAATTTACAAATCTCATAGGTTATTAAATATGAAATGAGCTTCTATTTTCCTGTTTTTTACGAAACTAATAGGTTAAAGTTTCACGCTGCAACGGTTATGCCAAAAGTATCAGAATACCTCTGTCCTGTGTTTGTACAGGTGTGAAAATCATCGTACATTCGCACTCCAACTTTCCATTAAAATGAACATCAGGCAATTGTACGCAGTAAATAAAGTATATGTATTTGCAGTGGCAGGTTTTATTGTTCTTTTATTTGGATTGTTTTTCCTGAGAAACCTGATGCTTCAGAAGGCCATTTCAGCCTTTACCCATAAACTAGCCGGCAGGGGCTTTGAATCAACATGGAAGGATCCCCATTTTAAAGGCATCAGGACCATTTTTTTTGATGAAATCAGCATCAGTTCCCAAAGCAATAACAGTGATGTGTTCATCGATTCTTTGTCGGTTAAGGTAAGGGTATTACCATTGGTCATCAAACAAATAAGAATAGGGAAAATAACCTGCAACTCAATATTGATAAATTATACCGATATTGATTCCGGAGCAGCGAAGGTTAGAAATGTTGACAGCACCAATATTGGCAACCGGTTAAACCAGTTAAATTTTGCTGAGTTTGCTACCAAAAACCTGCGCAGGTTT
>CAZYDI010000171.1:0-4542 GCA_964646255.1 uncultured Bacteroidales bacterium | reverse complement strand
CAAGGTTGGTCTGGTTCTCATTAATATCTGTATAAAGAGCAGGGCTCGCAGCGGCAACTTCTTCAACTTCACGAATATCTTTATCCTCTTCAACAACCACCGGAGCGTTATAGAGAACACTCCGCTTTATGGTATTATACTGGCTTAATGGCATAACATCCTGCTCAAAGTCGATAAACCACGGTTGCATATCGGGCTTTTCACCGTGTTGCTGAGGGTTTGCTGTTGACAACTTTATGTTAACCTTTTCCCATGGCTCACCGGTATTCTGATATACCATGGCATTGTAAAGCATCTGTACGGGGCTTTGCACATCTTTTACCCTAACATCATAGGCGGGCACCCATCCTGCATCATAAACGGCATAGGTAAGGATTATCTTCCCTGATTGCTGCGTATTTGAACTCACATTAATCAGCACTTCCGATGTAGGCTGTTGAAGTTTATAATTCAGGCTCTGCAATTGTTTACGCAATTGTTCAATTTTTTCCCTGGCTTTCTCAGATTCCCGGCCCAGCCTTATTTCTTCCTTTTTGATGTCGGAGAGACGGGCCCGGTAAAAATCAGCGGCCTGTTTGAGTTCTGCCAGTACCACTCCTTTTTCGGTGCTGCCGATATCACGGTTGGCTTTAAGCATTTCCTGCTCATTCTTCATCACATCAAGCAAGCCGTTGAGCCAGGAAAGGTGGTCTTCATAAAATTTCAGTGAATCTTCGAGCTGTTTTACCCGGGGTGTTTTTTGTTGCCGGTTTATATAATTCACCTGGTGCATGAGCGACAGGATAATGAAATTACCTTCACCCTTTGCCTGAATGCTTTGCGGATCGATATTTTGAGGAAGGCCTGCAAAGGAAATAGTTGACGAACCTTTTGCAAGCGAAATGGTTGCTGTACGCGTAACCTGGGCACCATTCAAAAAAACGGTGACCTGGTCGATCTGCGAATTAACTTCAACAATATCAGCGGCATATTGTGAAAGTGGCATGAAAACCAAAAGAATCAGAAGATACAGCGGGCGTTTCATATTTTTCGGAATTATGTGAATTCAGGCTAATTTAATCCTTTTTTGAACCACACGGGTTACCGTGATCGGTTTTACAGTTTAAATAAAATTTTTAGCTTTGCTTAAACCTATTTGTAAACGTATGAAAAAATCACTTATTCTATCATTCCTGGCAATATTCTTCATGAAAAGTATTGTTGCCCAGGATTGTCCGGTTTATTATCCGGATGCTGCCAATGCACAGCTCGAATACAAACAGTACGATAAAAAAGGAAACCTTTCCGGATCGAATGTTCAAAAGGTTACTGAATTTAAGAAGACCAGCAACGGCTATGAAGCATCTGTTTCGGCTGAGAGTTTTGATGCCAAGGGAAAAAGCATAGGAACAATGCAAATGGTTGCCCGCTGTGAAAGCGGCATTTATTTTATAGATATGAAAAACCTTATGGGTCAGCAATCTCTCGATGCCTATAAGGATATGGAGATGAAAATAGAGGGGGGCACCCTTGAACTTCCGGCCTCAATGAAAGCAGGCGATGTACTTAAAAACGGCGACATGAAAATATCCTTTTCCAGCAATGGTACAAGCCTTATGAATATGTCGTTTACGGTTACCAACAGAAAGGTTGAAGCTGTTGAAACCATAACCACTCCGGCAGGCACCTTTGAATGCTATAAAATTACCTATGATATTGCTACAAAAATGATGGTGAATGTTAAAACCAAGAGTGCCGAATGGTACTCAAAAGGAACAGGGTTAATAAAAAGTGAAACCTACAGTACCGACGGAAAGTTGTTAGGATCAACCGTTCTGGCGTCAATTAAGAAGTAAGCAGGTAAAGCTGCGAATACCCGTTAAGGAGACGAATACTGAAGGCCTTCAGTATTTCGTCTCCTTTCTTTTTTACCATTCATCAAAAGCGGTTTTGTGTTGGTGTAAAATGTACATTCATGCTTTTTCAATAACCGTATACTTGCATACAAAACCAAACGATGGCAAAATGTATAAGCATACAGTTATAGAAAATCGGAACACCCATCAAACCAACACTGGCAAGCACTTACAACGTAACTTTAAACGTTATTTCCTGATTCTCATTCCCTTTGCGCTCATCTTGCTGATCAGCACAAGTTATCAGCAGAACTTCGATGAGATGAACTATGATGACCAGGAATATTATTCCCCTGAAGTTCTTGATTCCATGAAACATTACCTGGCCAATGGATCGGGATCTTTCCTCAGGCAAATGGATACCTTCCCTGCATTTGGTTTCCTGAAAGCGTTTTATGCTAAAAATGATTACCGGCCGCTCTGGATTCATTATAACGGACTTAGTAAAAGGGCTGATAACCTTATTTATCTGCTTGAGCATGCACGGGAATTTGGCCTGGAGCCGCACAATTACCATGCCGACCATATATTGAAAAGAAAAACCAGCCTTGAAGGGCAACTTTCAAAAGGCACTGCCATGGACTTTGACCTTGAATTCATGCTGACGGATGCTGCATTCCGGTTTATGGTAAACCTGCATAAAGGGTACTTACCATTTGATTCATCCTTATTTGCATCGGCATGGGTTGACGAACTTTCCGCTACATTGCTGAAAGGAATAACCTCGGGCAATGTGATGGAAGCTATCCTTTCGGTAGAGCCTTCCTTTCCTGAATATACACGGCTACGCCTTGCCAGTGAGCGCTTTATTCGTACAAACGCACTTACCGACAAGCCCATCAGCATAAAATATCCGAATAAAGACAGTGTAATGCTGTACAATGCCATCAGGGAAGCGTTAATTTCCCTTGGGTATTACTCCTCAGGCAGCAAAACTCCGTTAACAGACGCATTAAAAGACTTCCAGCATCATCATGGTCTGGTGCCCGATGGCAAGCCCGGATTAAACACGGTTGAAGCACTGCAGAAGAATACCCTTTACCGTTACAGGGTTTTGGCATTGAATCTGGACAGGTTAAGAAAAAAACAATATTCCGATTCAGGAATGCTTTATGTGAACATACCTTCATACCGGCTCAAAATATTCAACGGAAATAACCTGATGGATACCTTCAGGATCATTGTCGGCAACCCTTCATCACCAACTCCCCAGATGAAAGGTAAAATGGAGAGAATTATTTCCAATCCCGTTTGGTACGTACCCAAGAGCATTGCCATAAATGAAATGCTGCCAAAAATACTCTCCGATTCCACGTACCTGGAACGCAATGGATTCAGGATACTCGACAAGAATTACAGGCTTGTAAATAGTCGTGACCTTGACTTTAGTACGATTTCTGAAAACCAGTTTGATTATACCTTCAGGCAAAACAGGGGCAACGATAATTCATTGGGGTTGGCAAAGTTCATTTTTACCAATCCTTATGCCGTATATATACACGATACTCCGGGAAAATCCTTATTTAATAAAGATCTCCGTGCCTTTTCACATGGCTGTATAAGGATCGAAAATCCCGAACGACTGGCCAATTACATACTCAGAAACATCAATGCCGATACCACCAATTTTGCCACATTAATGATGACCGGCCGTCAGCAGGAGTTTAAATTAGCAGGTCCGCTGTCAGTTGACATAACGTATGTTACCTGTGAAGCCGATGAACAAGGAAAGCTGTATTTCTACAAGGATATTTACGGGCTTGATAATAGCGGACTAAAAGAACTCGAAAGCTTCATGGGTATCTAAAACCACAGGGCATATAAGGACTCCCTCACTGCTTCGCTTACAATTTTAGAGTTTCGGATATACCGGTCATCCGGATAATAGCAGAAAACAACAGAACCTCCTTTAATCAGGTCAATAATAGGGGCATTTATCTCCTGGGGCAGGGCAGGGCAACCAAAACTACGGCCGAGCCTGCCGTATTGCGCAATGTATTTTTCCGAAACATAATCGGCTCCGTGAATTACAATGGCCCGCTTTCGTGCATTTTCATTAAAACCGGTATCCACCCCGTTCATAAGCAATGAATAGCCCTGACTTCCCCGGTAAGGGCTGTCGGTAATGTAAAATCCCAATGCTGATTTATAGGATTGAGGCCGGTTTGAAAAACTACGGGCATATAGGTCACCGGAGTTCCGGCCATGTGCCACCAATGTTTTATAAATTATTTGCTGGTTTACAGGATCAATTACAAAAAATCGCTGGTCACTGGAAGGCTTCGAAAAATCAACAATGGTTATAACATCGCCTTTTTTTGCAAATCCCTTTGCAACCAGTTTTCTATACCCTAGAAAGGCAATGCGGAAAGCTTCAGCATTAAGGCTGGAATCAGCCAACCGGGTATATAATCCGATAGCATTGTCATAAGGTGCGGTTGCACCATGCCCATTCATGCGTACCTGACCGGATTGTGACCCGGGGTAAATCAGCGCCAATCCGATCAGCAACAGTACTGTCAGCTTAAAGGCTTTATGCCCCATAGATTGCTCAAGTGGTTTAATGCAGGGTAAAAATATTTAAAAAAACAACAAGGTGCCCGGATATTTTTTAACTGCACTTAACATCTCACCACCCATTGCCCAC
>CAZYDI010000170.1:2044-4545 GCA_964646255.1 uncultured Bacteroidales bacterium | reverse complement strand
CAGGAACTCAGGCAATGCCATTCGCACTTGAAAGGTTTAACAGCCCCGTCCCTGATTTGCTGAATAAACTTATTATAAATAACCCTGCCAGGTAACCCGACAGGGCTATCGATCAGGGTGATATCGTCTTTTTTGCAGTTAATGAAACTCATTTTAAACTCCATTGAAGCATCGCATTCGTAAGTGGTTACAAAGCGGGTTCCAAGTTTGACTCCTTTTGCGCCAGCCTTTAAAATAGAATATATATCGCTCCCGGTGTAAATTCCACCTGCTGCAATTACCGGAACCTCTTTATGATATTTATTTTCAAATGAACGGATAACATCAACGGTTTCAACAACAAGGGTCTGCAAAGGCATGATAGTTCCGGTGAGCTCTTCCTTTTTAAAACCAAGATGACCACCTGCCAAAGGTCCTTCCACCACCACTGCATCGGGGATTTTGTTATACCTGTCCGACCAGTACTGGAAGATTAGTTTGGCTGCTTTTGCCGACGAAACCTTAACAACTATCTGCGTTTTGAAGTTGGTATAACCTGCATCGGCAAGCATACCGGGAATTTTTAAAGGTAAGCCTGCGCCAAGAATAATTAAATCTATATCTTCATCAATTGATGTTTTAATAAGGTCTTCATGGTCAGTGAGGGCCATCATTATATTAACGCCAACATAGCCTGTGGTTATTTTTTTTGCCTGCCTGATTTCTCTTTGCAATGCCATGATATTTGCCTTGCCGGCATTCCTGTGTTCTTTACCCAATATTCCTATTGCAGCAGCAGAAATAATTCCTATGCCACCCTCATTGGCAACCGCCGAAGATAATCCGGACATTGAAACACCAACACCCATACCGCCCTGGATAATGGGAAACCTCGACTGAATATGACCTATTTTAAGTGTATTCATATTTATTTATGATATTCAGCAAAAGTATCCCGGTGCCCGGTTTAAAAAAAAGAATAGGGGTTAAGGACAAAAAACAGGGTTATTTTGCCATTTTAGGGGCCAATGAACACATTTAGGGATGAAATGAAAGCAGGTCAGATCAATTCCTTCAGTTTTGCAGCTGCATTTCTGGATACCGGAACAGGAAACGCAATATTTTCGAAAATGATAATATATCCTTGTGAACTTCCTTCGAAACGTTCGATATAATTTATATTAACCATGTATGACCTGTGACACTTGAAAATAAATTTATGATCCCTAACCGCTTCTTCGGCATTGGTCATACTACAACGTATCATTTGATTGCGCACTGAGCCGTTATCTTTCCAGAAAACCTCAATATAGTTGTTGGCTGAGCGGATTATGAGTATGGCATTGGCTTTGATAGCCAGGCTATCCTTCTGGTAATCCGATACAAAGTGCACAATTTTCTCCTGAACATGCTTATGTTCATAGAGTTTTTTATTCAGTTCATCCGCCATTTTAAGATTTGACCTGAGCATTCGGTTATGGTTTATGATAATCATACCCGAAATTGGCAATGTAGCGGTTAGTACAAGTTTTATTACGGTATAAAAACTAAACTTCATAATACCCAGCCATTGGGTATAAAAGAAAAGACATACCAGAATTGAAAAAAGGATCCATGAATTCCAAAGTATTTCCTTTTTAATATTCCAGTTCACAGCGCTGAATTTTTTTGGGAAAAGACTGGGTATCAGGAGTAAATATAAGCAGAGAATAAGAAATATGATTAAAGTAAAACCAATAAGGAGATAATACCTTTTGGGGGCAGGCAGCAATCCGATTTCAAATGGCTGAAAGAGCCAAAGGAATATGAAAACACCAATGCTTATAAAAAAGGTAACCCTGGTATTGTATTTAGGATCGTCGCTAAAGGGATACGGCCTGTTGAATATATTCATAACAGGGCAAAGGTATAAAAGGTTTACTTCTTCCTCATTGTTCTTTGATTTTCTATGGAAGCAATTCCGTCTACCCGTAAGTCGTTAAGATCAACCCTATTGTCAACCTTACCGGTTATTGTTCCCGTAAGACTTAAAACCTGCCTGATATCACAACCTCTTGCTTTCAGGGCATCTGCCACATCATTGATACGGCTTAAATGCCCATCTTTTACCGAGGCAATAAAATATTTTTTCCCTGGTCGTGCCATTCTATTTACAATTTATAAGGAGCCTGCACCAGTCCTGAACCTGCATCAGTTGAACCAATATTGAGCCTGCGGGCAAGCTGCGTCAGCAACGTCCAGATTTCAAGTGGCGTGGCATCTTTGTTCTGTTCAAATAACAATCCGGCTATACCGGCAACAAAAGGGGTAGCCATACTGGTCCCATTCCATTGGTCATGGCCATCCTGAACATTAATCATACTGTAAACCGACACTCCCGGGGCTACCAGGTCAACCTGTCCCCCGTCATCATTCAATCCTCCGCATGAAAAAGGGGCAATTCCAAGGTTTTTGTCAACTGCCCCCACGGCAAGCACGGATGGGCAATTAGCGGGATGGCCGACCGGTGCAATATATGCAGG
>CAZYDI010000170.1:0-1944 GCA_964646255.1 uncultured Bacteroidales bacterium | reverse complement strand
GCGATTCCATCAGAAACAAATTTCCTGGTGGTAATTTTTCGTCCCTTCAGATCATTATGCTGCTTAAACACGCCGGTATCTAAAACAGCAATGTTTATACCCTTTCCGGTTAATCCGGAATCCAACACCCTGGTTGCTTTTATCCCCCATGTGGCTTTTTCAGAATCGGTGAAACCCCTGCGTGCACTGCGAATGGTGCTTTTACCGCTTTCCAGTTTGTAAACATACCGTTCGGGTTCGGTAAACAGTACTACCTTGCTCAGGCTGCGGTTAATGGCGTTAATCTGGTCTTCCTTGAAAAAACTGGTAACTGCAACATTCAGTTTTTCAAAATAAATGCCATCTGCATCATTGAATGCCAGGGAATAATTTTCAGGTTTGGAGGAGAAATCATTAAAACTTGCCAATCTCACTGATTGTTTTTTTGCTGCCTTAAAGAATACTTCGCCATTCAGGCGCGAGCTAAGTAAAACGAGATTCCGTCCGGTGTGCTTTCTTTGTATTCCTTTGTAATTCATGTAATTGAAAATTTGGTATGGAATTAAATATTGGAGTTACAATGCCGGCTACAAAAGATACGAAAATCAAAATTAATTGAAATATGTAAACATTTTTTAATATATTGCACAAAGATGAGTGCCAGCAAAGCAGTCAAATATTTGTAAACCCATTTCTGATAATGAAGAAGAAGATCGTACTTGAATATACCATTAATTCATCTCCCAAAGTTTTATTCTCCAGGTTAAGCACTCCGGGCGGTTTATCTGAGTGGTTTGCCGATAATGTAAATATCAAGGGAAATCAATATTCATTTATCTGGGATAACTCCGAGCAAAGAGCCGACATCATTCAGCGAAAGGAAAACAAGTATATCCGGTTCAGGTGGGAAGATGCCGACGACCCTGAACTTCACTGGTTTGAATTCAGGATTAATACCGATGAACTTACCGGAGACACCGCACTTATTATAACAGACTTTGTTGAAGATGAGGACAAAGACAGTGCCATTGAACTCTGGAACTCCCAAATTGCCAAGCTCAAACATGTAATTGGATTATAAAACTGCCTATCCTGTCCGAAATTATCCTAGCTTTGTATTCGTCGTTTATTTTTAATTGTTGCCGTGTTTAAGCGTCTTCATAAGTTAGTGATCATGTCATTCCTGGGGCCATTTGCAATGACCTTTCTCATTGTGCTCTTTTTGCTTCTTATGCAATTTTTGTGGAGATACATCGATGAGCTTGTTGGCAAGGGACTGGGAATTGAGATTATCGGTGAATTTCTGATGTATGCATCTGCAGGACTTGTTCCACTGGCTCTGCCACTGGCTGTACTGCTTTCTTCGCTGATGACGTTTGGAAACATGGGTGAATATTATGAACTCACCGCTATAAAAGCATCGGGCATTTCATTGCAGCGGGTAATGCTGCCGGTGGTATTCCTGGTTCTTCTCATTTCGGGTTTTGCATTCTTTTTTGCCAATAACGTTGTTCCCATAACCAACCTGAAAATGAGGACACTCAGGCTGGATGTGAAAAACCTGCATCCCGAAGTTTCCATCACCGAGGGGGTTTTTAATAAAGGAATAGAGGATTTTATCATCAGGGTGAGCAGAAAAGATCCTGTTAACAATTTGCTTTACGACATAAAAATTTATGATCATTCGGGCCCGAGAGGGAATCCTGATGTCACCATAGCCGATTCAGGTAGGATAAAAATGACCGAAGATAAGCGTAACATGATTATAACGCTTTGGGACGGATATAAATACACCGAAAAGGAAGAGAGCAAGCGCAGGCGCGACAGGAAATTCCCCCATCAAATGATGAAATTCAAGGAGCAGAATATCATCATTCAGGTATCAGGCTTTGAATTGTCACGTTCCGATGAGCGTATTTTTAAGAGTTCATATCAAATGCTGGATATTGTTCAATTAAAGCACGC
>CAZYDI010000169.1:3387-4556 GCA_964646255.1 uncultured Bacteroidales bacterium | reverse complement strand
TATATAAAACCGTATGGTGATTTATTAAAGACCATAGACAATCTTCAACAATGGAATAGTAAACAATTGTATTCTATATAATAGCCTATCGGCGACAATTAATTTGATTATATTTGAGCATAGCAAATAGCTTTTTGGAAAAAATATCACATATAACAACCCAATCATTCACATTTTAAAATACCAAAAATGAGAAAACTATTTTTATTACCGTTAGCATTATTTATTATAATGGCCGGTAATGCCCAAACTGTAGACCTAAAGTTAAACCTGGAAAAGGGCAAAGAATACAAACAGAAATTCAACTCCACCATCAAAATCATCCAGGAATTTGGCGGACAAAAAATGGAAATCCTTATGGATTTAGCAGGAAACATGACCTATACCGTACTCTCCATTGATGAAAACGGTTATGGTATTGAATCAAAATATGAAAAACTTAGCATGAAAATGGAAATGCCTCAGGGAACTATTGAATATAGTTCGGAGATTGACAATTTAAATGATTACATGTCGACCTTTATGAAAAAGATAACCGACATACCGTTTGAATTTACCCTGAGTAAAACCGGCAAGGTGACAGAGGTAAAGAGTATAGAAGAATTATGGAGATCACTTCTAAGTCAGTTTGACCAGCTGGATGAGGCTAAAAAAGAAGAATTGTTAGCGCAGTTAAACAATGCCTACGGGGAAAAATCATTTAAAGGTAACCTGGAAATGAGCACTGCCATTTACCCTGATTACCCAGTAAATAAAGGAGATAAATGGACAGTAGTTACTGATCTTGAATCAACATTTAAGGGAAATATGACCACTGAATACTCATTTGTAGACTTTACGAATGATTATGCATTGTTAAAAGGCAACGCGAAGCTTACTACGTTCAATAAGGATGAATACACAGAATCAAACGGCATGATGGTAAAATATGATTTATCGGGTACCATGCTTTCGGATATTAAAGTGGATCTTGCATCGGGGTGGGTAAAGGAATCAAAAATAAACCAGGAAATAAACGGTATAATTTCCATTAAAGACAATGATATGACCATTCAGATGCATATGGTAAATAATATGACAATTACGAATTAGATGCGAGCTTTTATACATTAGGATGAATAACCATGAAGAAAATTGCAGGTTTATTGCTTGGTGGATTTCTTTTTGTT
>CAZYDI010000169.1:0-3287 GCA_964646255.1 uncultured Bacteroidales bacterium | reverse complement strand
ATATGCAAAACAGCAAATTGAAGAGCTAAAAAAACAACTGGTTTTATAGCAGATAATAAATCCCACAAAGCTGATGAATATATTTAAAAAAATTTCGAAGGAAACATCGCCGTTATTCCTTTTAATTTTCGCATTCGCCTGTGCTTTATATATGTTTAAGCTTAACTTCAGTGATTTGTGGAGTGATGAGATTTATACCAAATCGATGTTAAGCGGTTCTTTGCCTGAGTTCTTCGCAAGGTTTAAAAATGATTTGCATCCCCCACTATATTACCTGGGATTAAAAGTATTCACAGCCCTATTCGGATCAGGTGCCATTGCAATAAGGCTTTTTTCGGTATTGGGCGTTTTGTCAACATTGTTGTTGGGATATTTTGCAGGTCAACGCATTTTTGGCAAGACAGGAGCCTTGTATTTTTGCATTATACTGATGTCGGTGCCAATGCTTGCTGCCTACTCGCACCAGGCACGGATGTATACATGGGCAGCTTTTTCGGTAACAGGCGTATTTATTTATGCTTATTTATTCATGAAAACCGGGAACAGGCGCGACCTGATCCTGCTTGCCATATTTACCCTGACAGCCCTGTATCTCCATTATTTCAGTATGGCTGCCGCATTTGTTGCCAATGCATTTGTTTTTCTATACCTGCTGCTTACCAAAAGCAAAAAAATAATTCATCATCTTCTCTCCTTAGCATTGGTAACTGTACTTTTTCTTCCATGGGTCTTTATATTTGCTGTTCAGATAAAAAGAGTACAACACGCTTTTTGGGCTCCTGAAGTTAGCCTGAATACAATCTTATCCTGCTTTACCACGCCTTTCTCGGAACAGTTTTGGGCATCAGGTTACTCGGTTGCATTGACCATATTGGTATACAGCCTTATTGTTATCACCCTCATACTAAGCTTTAAAAAGTCGTTTGCAACTTATCGTTTGGCTTTGTGGCTGTCGGTTTCTGTTTTTCTGGGAACCATGGTTGTTGTCAGCATTATTTCTTTGATATCACAACCTATCCTTTTCGCCAGGTATATTATGACCATAGTAACCATGCTGGCTATTGCCCCGACAATTCTTATTATCAAGACCGAAGTGAAATGGCTGAAATTGTGTCTGACATCCATTCTCATCATACTGGGGGTGCGTATCTCCGTTTCCTATTATGGTTTTTCTTATGGGCCTTACAGGCAAACGATAGAATATATTTCGTCAACCTATCCTGCCATTAAGAAAATATTGCATATTTCTGAAATAACTGCAGGCCCGTTGGTGGAATATACCGGAAATTCCGGTTTAAGCCATTACTGGCTTAAAGCTGAAATGTCGAATGTTGACGCTTTTACTGAGATACACCAGTACGAAAACCCAAATGCGTTTTTACAGCAAGGGGAGGAATACTGTGCCGTAAGGTTTCAAAACCTGGATCTAAACATTGAAAACCTCAATCGTGTGATGCAGGAATCAGAACTGATAAAAACCGACACGGTAAACGACAGGAAAATGTACAATGGAATTATGATACAGCTATATATACTTAAGTATACCGGGCCTATGTAACTTTTTTGCCTGTCCCGCCGAATGAAATTTCTGTATTGAATAATTTTTTGATACTTTCATGGCTGCAATTTCTTGTGCGTTTGGTTGCATGTTCTTTATTGTGAACAATAAACACACAAAAAAGTAATTTGAAAAAGTCAATACATTAAAGATGCAAAGGATATCATTTATGAAAAGAGCATTATTATTCGTTTCCATTGCCATTATTACCTTTTTACCTGGCCAGGCACAAAAATCGGAGGAAAAATTAGTCAGGAAGGCATTTGAATCATACAAGGATTGCATTCTTAAAGACAAAGGGGATGAAGCCGCCAATTACGTTGACAGCAGAACAATAAAATACTATGCCGGCATCCTGGAAAAGACCAGAACTGCAGATTCCCTGGAAACTGATGCTTTGGATATCATGGATAAATTAATGGTGTTGCTTATCCGGCACAGGGTTACAAAAGAGGAGATTTTGTCGTTTGATGGAAAATCACTGTTCGTACATGCGATTAAGGAAGGCATGGTTGGAAAGAACAGCGTATCAAATAATGAGGTGGGTGATATAAATATCGAAGGGGAGTTTGCCAAAGGGCAATTGATGGTGCATGGACAAAAAGCACCTTTTTATTATCATTTTTATAAAGAGGAAGGAACCTGGAAAATTGATCTTACATCCATTATGTCCATTGGCACCATGGCTTTCAAAAAGATGCAGGAGGATAGTGAAATGAGCGAGAACGAGTACCTGATGATGCTCATTGAAATGTCGACCGGGAAAAAACCCGCAACCGACATCTGGCAGAACATCATTTAATGCTGTCCGGAAACAAATGCATTTATCATGTGTTGGCTAAATGGCTTGTATATTCAATGCTTACCCATATGAAAAAAAAACGGTTACCAACCGGGGCTTTACTCACTATGGCCATGGTATTGTCTTGTTCTTCCATTCCCAAAGGGGTTGAAGCGGTAAAGCCCTTTGATGTGAATAAATACCTTGGCAAATGGTATGAGATAGCCAGAATTGATTTCAAGTATGAAAGAAATCTGAACAATACCACTGCTGAATACTCATTAAATGAAAATGGCACCATTATGGTGGATAACCGGGGGTACAACACCAAAAAGGAAGAATGGCAACAAGCCATTGGAAAAGCCAAATTTACAGGCGATGATAACACTGCCATGCTTAAAGTGTCATTCTTCGGCCCTTTTTACTCAGGATACAATGTGATTGCCATTGACCAGGAATACCGATACGCACTGGTTGCCGGCAAAAGTTTTAAGTATTTGTGGATTCTGGCTCGTGAAACGGGCATTCCCGATGAGGTAAGGCAAAAATACCTGAAGATTGCGGAAGATTACGGATACAATACTTCCGAACTTTTGTGGATTGAACACAATAAGCAGCAATAAAGGAAAACCAACGGAAATTTACTTTTCATCAATGCTCAATTTCAAGAGATTTTACCATAATGCCGCTCCGATGGAGCTCCGGAAAGAATATAAATAATCGTTATTTGCTACCATAATGTCGGCCCTATGGGCCTTGCAGCTTCAAGCCCTGTAGGGGTTACACATGGTAGAAACGTATAAGATATTATACCTGCTGACATCTACCATAATTCCGCTCCGACGGAGCTTCGGAATGGATAGAAAACATGAATATATCCTACCATAATGTCGGCCCTATGGGCCTTGTAGCTAAAAGCCCCGTTAGGGGCGGCATTATGGTAGCCTG
>CAZYDI010000168.1:0-4576 GCA_964646255.1 uncultured Bacteroidales bacterium | reverse complement strand
TACTTCATCTGTGGCATTTTCCGTATCCATCCATAATTTATCACTTGCCAGCTTTAGTTTACGACCTGCAACTTCCGTTCCTCCAAGATAGTCAATGAGGGTGTTCCACTCAGTTTCGTCAGGAACATGCCATCCCGATGGACATACATTACCTTTCTTTATAGTCCAGCCGGTATATAGTCTGCCGAAATATTCCACATTTTTTTCGTCATTATCATATGCCCACTGATAAACAGGTTGCGTAGCTTTTTTTAATTTGTCGAGACCTTTTGTAATTGTGGGTATGGCAGTGCCATTGTCAAAACGGGTAGTTTTCAGATTTTGTGCCATCCATATTTGATCACCAATCTTTACCGTCTTGTAAACATTCCCGTCTATATCCGTTACCTCTCCGGCATTGCCGGTTTTTTCCTCCACACTTTTTATGTAAGATTCCGTTTCGGAATTGTTTTGTGCTTTTATAGCACTACTTGCACATACAAATACGAGTACCAAAACTATATTTTTCATGAGAATTGTAAATTATGTTTTCTAAATGATAACTGACTTAAAAAGGAAATGCTGTTTACTTAATAAGGTGCATTGCCTTACTTGTGACTTGGCATTATTCAACTAATTCAACTTTAATGAATTTAAAGGCTTTGTTGGTTATAAGAAGAAAGGATTCATAATCTTCATTTGTAACATCAATGGTATACCAGCTGCCCGCAGTATTGCTGTATTCCCACGATTGTACAATGCCTTCCATTTCTTCATAAATATATCCCTGCTCATCAGCAACGACTGCCAGTTTTTCGTATTCATCTTCTGCTTCAATAATGCTTTCCATCCATTTGCCTGCAGCGTTATATGTGACAGTCAGGTAGGGACCATAAATCAGCCGGTAGTTTTTTGCGTCATCCATATATGCCAGGAACGAAAATTCAAATCCTGATCTTACCTGGTTCATTCGTTTTTTGGCATCGGCCTTAACTGCATCAGGAATCTTTTCACTTTCAACCTCGTTAAAATACCCTTTTGGAATAAATTTCTGGTAAAGCGATTGGCCAAAAGCCATGGTTGTCAAAAAGCCCAAAACAATTGTAAACGTCAATAATCTTTTCATAAGTGAGAATGATTAAATTTTAATTTTAAAATAATACTACGAACTGACATTGCGAAAGAAACTTATGAACATCGCATTTAACGGATGTTGTTTTGCCCGGTAGAATTTTATTGTGGATATTGTTTTAATAAAAATGCTGTGATGCGATGTTTTTTTTGATAATCTTTTTTTATCTTCAATTATCCTAAACCACCTTCTCATTCAATGCAATGGTACTACTCCTTTACAGGAAGGGTAATGGAATTATTATGCGATAGACCAAATGATTATATGTATGAATAATAAAGCTTTATTTTTTGCATTCATCGCAATATGCTTTTTTGCGAAACCTTTAATTGCACAGGAAAGAAAGAGTGACTGGTCATTGTTAGGACCAGGTGAATTGGAAACCATGATTCAAAAGGAAGGATTTACCATTGTAAACGCATGGGATGGTGTACCCATTGAATATGACAACCAGGTAATTTCAACAAAATCCCTTACACCCGAAGGTGCTGAATCGTTAAAACAGGAATATCCTTCTGTCGTTACAGCCAAGGTATCCGGCAATCATATAGAATTCAGGCTTATTGCACCTATTTTTCAATTGTTGTCAAATGACATCATTAAGACGTTTCTCTGTACTAAAAATAATCTTCCCTATGTGCTTTACGTTGGCTTCAATGCCATGGTTTATGCAGTGCCGGCAACAACCTATGAGCGGACTATGACCATATACCTGGGAGTAGTTCTTGATAAAAAACTAAGCGCCAATATGCATCTGGGCGGAGTTAGCGTTGAGCGGAAATATTTTGATCGGATGAGCAATCGCGAAGACCATGTGCTGCCGGTTAACTTTGGATACACCCGCAATGAAACCCAGCAAAAACTTGGCAAACCTTCGATATCTGAAACCAGTTATGGCAGTGATGGTACAATATGGGATTTCTGGAACGATCTGGGCATTTCGGTTTGCTTTGATCTGACAGATGCCATTACCGAAATCAGGGTTTCCGCTTATGGCAGAGGCGAAAATTGGAAAAAATTTGAAAACAGGATTTTTGGAATTCCTTTGTTTGGTGACCTCCAGGATGTAATGGATGCTTTTGGTGAGCCCTTGGAAGAACCTGGACTTCAGACCGGATTTGTAGTAACAACAGGAAAAACGTGGATTATAGACAATATCAAACTTACTGTCCATTCTGCCGTTTCGGAAAGCAAAAAGTTCTACAATAACCGGGATATTTATCGCGGATCCATCGTTGCCATTTCTCTCAGGGAAATACAACCTTCCCCTATGATTAATCCTGCCAGCCTCACCGATCAGGGTTATAAGGTTTGCAACCGGTTTATTCTGCGAAATGATATTGCCGGACTCACCGAATACATGAAAACCAAACCTGATATAAAACCCGGTAAGGACCAGGATCTTTTTTTCGCGTTTGACCATCCGCTGATGTTGGCTTTGAGTATGCAGAAGTATGACATGTTCAGGGCCTTGCTTGAAAATGGTGCCGATCCAAACTGGGCTGAATATACATCCAGGGAGGATGATTTTGTTGTGTCTATTTTGGAATATATCAGCAAGCGTCCGAATTTTAAAGAAAGGATTCCTTTATATGAACTGATCTGCAAACATGGGGTGAATATTGAGGATGCAGTGAATATCGGACTGCGTTTGCAGGACTACCGGTTGCTGGATGCGGTTAAAAAAGCCCATCCCGATTATGCAAAACTGGATTTGACAAACATACTGAATGAGAAAATTATTTTTTCCAATCTGTGGCCCATTCAATGGCTTGTGGAAAACGGGGCTGATTTGAACAGGAAAAGCACCTATGGCCCCACGCTGATGAAAATGGGACTTTCATCAAAGTATGATGATGTTAAAAATTATTTTAAACAATTAAAATAGCACTTTCTTCGCTGAGCAACCAACATTACATAAACCTTTCACACCATTAAAAATGCGAACCATACTTATTTTTTTATTGCTATGCGGCTTTTTGCCTGCTATGTTTGGTCAACCCGTTATTTCCAACAAGTACATTCTTACCCTTGATAAATCAAAGACAAAGATTATGCCCACCAAAGCCGTTGATACCCTTGTATGGCTGGGGAATGGTTATGGATTGATCCGGGTTGTTTATAAAGATGGCGGATATAATCCCAGGGCGGCAAAAACATCTGAACTGGTTGAGGGATTTAATTTCAACAAAGATGCAGACGGTAATAACATGGCATGGGGTATTATTGATACCACCGGTAAGTTCCTGCTTGAACCAATACATAAAAGCATTGACTTGTGGGCCGACATGAAAGGTCTGGCCTATGAGGTAAAATACTATAATAACAGGGAACCCCTGTATGGTTATGTTACTTTCGTTGACCTGAATAAAGGCATGCAAAAATATCTGAAAGGATATGATTTTGGGATCCGGTTTAGCAATGATCTGTTTATGATGTGGGGCGAAAAGGATAAAGAAGATTGTATTTTGAATGCTTCACTTGATACAGTGAAGATTTTTAAGGATATGACTACCATATTGTATGGAAGTGCAGGAAGTCTGAAAGAATTTTCAGGTTATCAATTTAAGACGCCGGAATCCCTTGCAAATCTCAGGCTGACTCCAAATAAACCTGATTATATGATATTGAATAATTATAATTGGGAATCCGACACAGCATATAATGCAGATTTGGTGAAATTACTGCCCAATGAAGAATACCCGGTTATCCGTACTGAAAATGGATATGTTCTGGCCTTCAGGCCTGACAAAAAGAGGGTTTTGTTAGGCAAAGATCTGAAGCCGGTTATCGGAGAATATAAAGAAATTTACTTTAATGAGGACAATAATTGCTGGGTAATGGTTGAGGATAATTGCCGATATGCATTTCTAAATCCTGATTTTTCAGAAATGGAACCCATTCAGAAAGCTGACCTTTCGAAAAAGTATTTTGATGAATGCCTAGCCTTGAAAATTGCAAGGGAGAAAGCCCAAAAAAAGGAAGAACTTGGCTATACCAATCCCGATTTGGCTGATTTTATGCTGGGAACACATTATAACCTGGTTTTGAAACAGGGAGAAATTACTGTTAAGCTTAATAATGTGGCCAATTTTATTCGTATTAGCAGGTTAAACGAAAGCCAAACCGATGTAATCATAACAATTAAAACCGAAACAAAGGGCCTGGATGCTGATCTTGGACTGGGTTTGGGACAAACCCAATACACCTACAGCTTAAATGGAGAGTTTAAAACTCATTTACAGCTTGATCCGCAAAATATATTCATCATACAAATTGGTGATGATCACTTCGGAGGGGCGTTTAACAAAGTAACCCGCGAGTTATACCTTTACGGATTTGATTCAGATGGTAATAAAATAGAAATTAGCGCCATCCTTGAAAAATAGCCTTATCATCAACAATCACCTGAGAGACGCAAAATCTAACGATTCATCGCGTCTCATTCCCGAAATGATGTCGGCA
>CAZYDI010000167.1:0-4629 GCA_964646255.1 uncultured Bacteroidales bacterium | reverse complement strand
AAAAGTGACAGAAATTGATGCACGAACTTGTTCGTGCCAAATCCAAAACGATCTTATTCTATATAAGAGTCGATTTATGAAGCCAACGAATTAAATACCATTCATCAGGGTGGGAGAAATCGGTGATTTTTATCACCTTAAGTAACATCTTTTTACTCCAGGACGTAATTATAATGGTCCTTTATGGAATCATCCCTTTCGCATGAAAAAATTCCTGCTTGTCGCATTTCTGGGTTGTTGTGGATCACTGATTTCAACTTTCAGCCAGACAGGAAGTTGGCAGTTCCTCAATTATACTACCAATGAAGGATTACCCAACAACAATGTTACAAGCATTCAACAGGATTCTCTCGGATATATTTGGATAGGAACTGAAAACGGATTATCGTGGTTCAATGGACTGGAATTTCACAATTACCATCATAAAATTGCAGATTCAACGAGCATACCGGGCAACAACATAATCAAAATATTCATCGATTCAAGAAAGCGCATATTTGTCGCAACATCCAGCGGTTTAAGTGTTTACAATCCAAAATTGGATCATTTTATTCCTGTTCTTGGCCTTCGGCGACAGGCCGTGCGGGACCTGGTTGAAGATAAATATGGGAATATATGGGTTGCCACGGAAGGAAATGGACTGTACAAAATTTCCCCGGCTCTGAATGTACTCGCACATTTCGAGAAAATGGGATCCCTGCCTGAACCTGTCGGGAAGTATATATGGAAATTGTATGCCGATGATGATGATTTATGGATTGGCACACTTGAAGGAAAACTCATTAAATATAGCCAGCAATCAAATACGTTCGATGTTATTGAAGAATACAGCAATGTTAATGAATATATCTCCTATATTGGGAAGGACAAAAAGGGGAACCTGATTGTATTCTCCCGTCAGGCATGGCTGGTCAGGCTTGAAGCATTACCCTCAGGAAAATACAGGATACATCGTTTTCCAAAGGTTGAAGGGGTAAACTTTAATTATGGCCTTATTGACTGTCCAAATGGTAATCTTTGGTTATCGCACTCAGATGGCATCCTGGTTTTTGATCCGGCAAAAGGCACTTTTAAGGATCTTAAAGAAGATCCTGATTATGCAGGCCTGGTATTAAATCCCGGGGCACCGGTATTATTCATTGATAAAAACCGGCATATATGGCAGGCAAGGCAAAACATGGGCCTTTCCATGATTGGCAATGCATACAAACCTTTCTTTCATAACCGGGACGAAGTATTTGCCTCTTCTTATGTGAATTTTATTTCAAGAATATCAGATCAGACGATTTTGGCAGCTACCAATATCGGAGGCATCATGTGCAAAAGAGAAAAAGAAGATGTTTTTCAGGTGGCATCTGATTTTGATGTATTTGAACAGGATAAAATAAACACCAATACCATTTACAAAATTCTTGAAACAGCCAGGAATGAGTTCCTCATAGCTACATACCATGGTTTGATATATTTTAACCGTAACACCGGCCATAAAGAGTACTACTATCTTAATGATAAACGCATAAATACCTTAAGCAGTAACCATGTTTATGATATGCTTATGATGGATTCCAGCACCGTATGGCTGGCAACCAACGGTGGGGGAATAAATATCCTAAATTTACCCTCGCGCCGGTTTTCATACATCAAAAAAGAGAATGCCCCAAACGGACTGGTTGATGATTATTGTATTGCCTTGCTGAAAAATCGGTCAGGGAAAGTTTTTATTGGCACATACAATGGCTTAAGTGTTTTCAATCCGCAGGACAAAAGTTTTACATCCTATTTACCCGAGCCAAATAACTCCTCTTCATTGAGTCATAACTGGATTTATTGTATTTATGAAGATTCCAGAAACAACATATGGGTCGGAACCTATAACGGACTTAATCTTTTTGATGAACAGAAGGGGAGTTTCAGGGTGTTTGATAAGTCAACCGGACTGCCTGATAACGTAATTTTCGGTATCATCGAAGACGATATGCATCAACTATGGGTGAGCACTGGTAAAGGTATCGTTCGTATAAATCCCGAGAATTATGTATGCCAGGCTTTTGGCAAGGAAGATGGGTTAAAAGTTGTGCAATTCGGACGACAATCAGTCTATAAAGAAAGATCAGGAAACATACTGTTCGGTGGTGAAGGCGGTATAGTATTTTTTGATCCGTCAGAAATTAAAATGAATCCTTATCCACCTCCGGTATATATAACAGCATTGAAGATATTCAATAAGAAAATTGATGCACAATCACATCCTGAAATTTTACCCGAAGAAATTACTTACCTGGATAAAATAGAAATACCCTTTAGTTTAAATGTATTGACTTTTGAATTCATAGGCCTGAACTATATTAATCCGGCCAGAAACACCTATGCATACCAGTTGACGGGATTTGACAAGGATTGGCAATACATCGAAGGTAAGCGCGAAGTAACCTATACCAATCTGGATCCGGGGGACTATATTTTTAAGGTTAAAGCCGCTAACAATGACGGGATATGGAATGAAACAGGAACCCGGATAAAGGTAACCATTTTGCCCCCCTGGTGGAATACCCTGATTTTCCGTATTGGTGCAGCGCTGTTCGTGATTGTTGGAGCATTCGGATTTTATGCGTACAAAGTAAAAAGCCTTCATAAGCATAGGGAGCGGCTTGAAAGGCAAGTAAGGGAAAGAACATATGAGATAGCCGAAAAGAATGCGGCATTAATACAGCAAACACAATCGCTTAATGCTATTAACCTCCTGTTGGAAGAAAGGCAGCGCCATATCGAAAATCAGGCTAAAGAATTGCAGGTAAACAGCGATAATCTGCGCCAGGTTAATGAACTACTGGTAGAAAAACAAAAGGTGGAGTTAAAACAAGCGCTTGATTTAAAGAAAACAAATGATGAACTCAGGCTATTAAACGCCACCAAGGACAAGTTTTTCTCAATTATTGCCCATGATCTTAAAAACCCTTTTAACTCACTCCTTGGATTTTCAGAAATGCTATCAAGGGATTTTAATAACCTGACTGTTGATAAACAAAAGCAAATTGCTGATGTAATGCATGACTCTTCAGTAAGAATTTACAGTTTACTCGAAAACCTTTTACAATGGGCTGGTGCACAAATCGGCAATATTACCTATAAACCCGAAGTTTTTCAGCTGAAGGAAATCATCGAAACCAATTATGGATTGGTAAAGGAAATGCTCAAAGAGAAGGAGACTTGTTTTGTAAGCACTTTGCCTGAAGATTCAGGTGTATTTGCCGACAGGAATATGGTCAATACCATAATCAGAAACTTGCTTGGAAATGCTTTAAAATTCACCGATAAAGGCTCAGTGTCGGTGGTGATTAAAACACAAAACAAATACCAGGAAATTTCTGTCATTGATTCCGGTGTCGGTATTCCCGAAGACAAACTGAAAAGGTTGTTTGATATTGGTCAGTCACGCTCCACATGGGGTACCAGAGGAGAAAAGGGGACTGGTTTAGGGTTGCTTATTTGTAAGGAATTTATTGAAAGAAATGGTGGAAAATTGACAATTAACAGCAAACAAGGCGCAGGTACAACATTTACTTTTACGTTACCACGTAGCAACGAATAAAAAAAACCAGGGGAGGTTTCATCCTTCCCCCTGGTTAATTGATAACCTAATCAAAACTTGTATACAAACGTTTTTTCATAGTAGTGATTGCTGTATTCCTTTGCTCTGACAAACAACACAACAGAGTCGGCCCCGGGTGTCTGCAATGATTCGAGATCGAATGTAACCAGCCCTTTCTGCAAATAGGCAGCAGCATCGTTGTTGTTGTTATGCCTGAATTCAAGTTCAACGGTATCGGCATCAACAGCACCGGGTTCTCTTGTAAGATTAATGTAGTGCCTTGCATTATTGCCATAATATTGAAATCCTACATTTAAATAATCCTTGGCAACCCACATCGATTCAATATCTACCGGGTCATTACCGATGGAATCGGCTATTTCCTCGGTTAACTCTATCACGGGCTTATACAAGACTTTTGAAATATCAACGATGTCAATAATATAGTCAATTCCTGTTGGCAATGGTTCCTCTATTAGCGTAAAATATGCTATCAGACGCTCATTGTCATTAATGCCGGATAATGACCCTGAATTCTCTACCAATAACCTTTCATCCTCATCAGAGATGATGAGTACACTATCGTTTGATTTATCAACGGTACCCAATACGTTATAATATTCAGGATTATTGTCATCGAGTGAACATCCGGTTACGATTATTGCAAATACAGCCAAAAAATAAAAAATACTATACCTCTTCATATCCATCTGGTTTTAATTAATACTTATTCTTTCATAAAAAAAATAAAACATCAATACATTGATTGATTGTATGGGGAAAAAGTTGCGTTACTATTTATTTTTTTTTAATCCGGAATAAGCTCAAAAATCATGCTGCTATCATGGTCCTCATTGTGTTTGCGATTAAAAATATTTCCAAAAAATGTTAATAAACTTTAACAGGCGACGAGGCCAGGCGGGGTCACTTTTTGAGCTGTTGGAAAAGTGACAGAAATTTATGCACGAACTTGTTCGTGTCGAATATACAATTGTTTACTACTCCATTGTTGAAGATTGTCTATGGTCTTTAATAAATCA
>CAZYDI010000166.1:0-4681 GCA_964646255.1 uncultured Bacteroidales bacterium | reverse complement strand
GTGAACTGGCAGGCGGCTTGTACGGTGTTTCTCTGGGCAGGGCCTTTTTCGGGGAGTCTATGTTCTATTTAATGCCTGATGCTTCAAAGCTGGCCTTAAGTGCGTTGGTTGACTGGTGCCTGAGAAAAGGATTTCACTTTATTGATGCCCAACAATCAACTGCCCACCTTAAATCGATGGGTGCAGAGGAAATCAGCCGTGCCCGCTTTATGAAACTGTTGAACAAGGCGCTGGAATCCGAAACCCTTCGGGGAAGCTGGACAACCCTGTAAAGGCAAGGCACTGCCTATATGAAAACCTTTGAATCGGTATAGTTCTCCCTGAATTGACGCGGCGTGCAGCCGTTCTTTGACTTAAAAGCACGGTTAAAATAGGAAAGATTATTAAACCCGCACCTAAAGGCAATTTCGGCAATGGTTTCAGTAGTATTGACCAGCATTCTCGAAGCATTACCAAGGCGTATATCGATCAGACTTTCAATAAAGGTTCTGCCGGTACGCTTCTTGAAAAACCGGCTGAAAGATACTTCAGGCATATTTACCAATTCCGCAACTTCATAAAGCGTTAACTCCTTACAATAATTGGAACGCATGTACCGGAAAGCTTTTTCCAACCGGTTGCTTCTCAAATCGCTCTTGCCTGATGTACCTGATGCAGGCGATAAAACCTGCATGCCTTCAGAAACCGCCAGGGAATGCAGAATCGCCATTAGTTGAAGGACAGAATCGAAACCCCTGCTGTAGGCAAGTGTTTCCAGCCGGGGAGCAATTTCATTCACCACTTTTTGCGGAAACAAAATACCCTGCCCCGACAACTGCAACAGGTATTTAATACTCCCCATCTGGTTTCGGTCAAGAAACTTCTCATCAAACAGATCTTTATGAAACTGAACAGTTATTTCCCTGATTGCCTTGCTCGTGCATTGATGGGTATACCATGAATGGGGAAGGTTTCCCCCGACAAAAACAAGCTCAGCATCGTCTATTTCGCCCATGTGGTAACCGACAATCCTTTTAGCTCCCCTTGCATTTGCAATAAAGTTGAGTTCGTATTCATCATGCGTATGAAGCGGAAAATCAAAGTTTTCCTTATTCCGGGCAAATACCGTAAAGCAATCGTGGGTATTGAGCGGTGTAATCTCCCTGTAAATGCTCTTCATAACAAATGATAAATTAGTACAAAATGATGATAATTCGTATTTGCGATTTTACGCAATATATAGAAGACAGGGTTACCGTTTCAGGACAAAAAAGTGATAATATAGTATTACTTTCTTAAAAAACTTTACCTTACTTTTATGTTGGCAAGAACAATGTCTATTTAATATACATGCATATGAACAATGAATATTTTAACGAACGCCTTAAACAATTGGAGAATAACTATAATAACCTTGTAACAAAGAAAAACAAAAAGGTTTTGCCCGGAAACGGCATTTTCGAGCGGTACGAAAATCCGATTCTCACCGGCGAGCATGCGCCACTCTTCTGGAAATACGATCTGAATCCTTTATCCAACCCTTATCTCATGGAGCGATTTGGCATCCATGCTGCTTTCAATGCAGGCGCCATGAAATTCAACGGAAAATATATCCTTGTCGCCCGGGTTGAAGGCAATGACCGTAAATCCTTTTTTGCCATTGCTGAAAGTCCTAATGGCATTGATAATTTTACATTCCGTGACTACCCGGTTAAACTTCCCCAGGTAAAAAATCCCGAAACCAATGTTTATGATATGCGCCTGACTGCACATGAGGATGGCTGGATATATGGCATTTTTTGCGCCGAACATAAAGACCCTCAGGCAGCCGATGGTGATCTGTCATCAGCAATTGCCAAAGCAGGCATTGTGCGCACACACGACCTGATAAACTGGGAGCGATTACCCGACCTCGTATCAAAAAGTCAGCAACGCAATGTGGTATTGCATCCTGAATTTGTGAACGGAAAATATGCTTTGTATACAAGGCCCCAGGATGGTTTTATCGATGCCGGAAAAGGCGGAGGTATAGGATGGGCCTTGATTGATGACATGACGAATGCAATGGTTAAGGATGAAAAAATAATCAACCACAGGAATTACCATACCATAAAAGAGGTAAAAAATGGCGAAGGCCCCCACCCTATTAAGACATCAAAAGGCTGGCTACATCTGGCGCATGGTGTAAGAGGTTGTGCCGCAGGTCTTCGATATGTTCTTTACATGTATATGACTTCTCTCGGGGACCCTTCAGAGGTTATTGCTGAGCCTGCAGGTTTTCTGATGGCTCCGGAGGATGAAGAAAGAATTGGTGATGTTTCAAACGTGTTGTTCACCAATGGGTGGATTGCCGATGACGATGGCACTGTATTTCTCTATTATGCTTCCTCAGACACAAGAATGCATGTAGCCACTTCCACCGTTGACAGACTGGTTGATTATTGCATGAATACAAAACCCGATGGTTTTCGCTCAGAAACCTCTGTTAATACCCTTTCTGACCTTATTGATAAAAACCTTGCATTTCTGTCAAAGCATAAATAAGTAAAGCCTGACACTAACCATTAATCAAACAACCTTGAATAACCTAATAATAAAAGCAAAGCATGAATTAACGGGAAATATCCTTCCCTTTTGGATGAATAAGGCAACGGATAACGAATTTGGAGGATTCTTCGGCCAGATTGATGGAAAAGGCAAGGTTATCAAGGAAGCGGATAAAGGAGGCATTGTAAACGCACGGATTTTATGGACATTCTCAGCCGCATATTCCTTGCTGAAAGATCCTTTATACCTGAACGCTGCCTTAAAATCCCGGGATTATATTTTCAGTCATTTCTTCGATGAACAATATCAGGGAACATATTGGAAAATAACCTTTGATGGAAAGCCTTCCGATACCAAAAAGCAGATTTATTCTCAGGCTTTTTTTCTGTATGCCTTAGCGGAGTATTATAAGGCTTCAAATGACATGAAAAGCCTCGAAAAGGCAATATCACTCTTTTACCTTATTGAGGACAAGAGCTTCGATAAAGAATTTAACGGATATTTTGAAGCGTATAGTAAAGACTGGAAATTGCTGGAAGATTTAAGGCTAAGTACCAAAGATGCCAATGAGAAAAAAACCACCAATACACACCTGCATATTTTGGAGGCTTATGCCAATCTTTACAAGGTATGGAAAGAACCCTACCTTGAAAAGCAATTGCGAAACCTGGTAAAATTATTTCTCGATAAAATTATCGATAAGCAAACCAATCATTTGCTGCTGTTTTTCGATGAATTCTGGAATTCGCGTTCAACACTTATCTCATATGGACATGATATAGAGGCATCCTGGTTGGTATATGATGCTGCACTTGCCCTTGCTGACCCTGCCTTAATTGAACAAGCCGGGCCCTTGTGTATTGCCCTTGGAACGGCCGCACTTGAAGGCCTGCAAAACGACGGGAGCCTTATCTATGAGCGTGACGACAGCCATGGGATCATTGATATGGACCGCCATTGGTGGCCACAGGCTGAGACGGTTGTCGGGCTAATTCACCTTTACCAGCTAACAGGGAACAATATATTTACGGAGATGGCCGCGAAATGCTGGACATATATCGAAAACAACCTTATCGACAAAGTAAATGGCGAATGGTTCTGGAGTATAAGGGCTGATGGCTCTGTTAACCTGCTTGATGACAAAGCCGGATTCTGGAAATGTCCATACCATAACGCCAGGGCTTGCATGGAAGTTATTAAGCGGCTCAGTAAGGAATAGATGAGGCATGCAACATGCATACCTTGTTAATGAACAAATTCTCCTGCCCAATGTTGTACATCGTTCAGGAAACAATACCATGAAACATGCAATGCTTGTTCTGTGCCTTACTTTACTGTTTACGACAGGATGTGCACAGGAAAACAATACCGCGGTGAATTCCAAACCCAGCACTACCATGAAAAAACTTACGGCAGAAGAAGAACGTGTCATTGTACATAAAGGAACTGAAATGCCCTTCACAGGAAAGTTCAATGATTTTTATGAAAAGGGAACTTATGTATGCAAGCGTTGCGGAGCAGCATTATATGATTCTGATGATAAGTTTAAATCGGGTTGCGGTTGGCCAAGCTTTGATGAAGAAATTAAGGGTGCAGTGAAAAGAATTCCTGACCGTGACGGACATCGCACCGAAATAGTATGTGCTGCATGCAATGCACACCTCGGCCATGTATTTATAGGAGAAGGCTTCACTGCTAAAAACACAAGGCACTGTGTAAATTCAATCAGTATGGATTTTATTCCGAATCCCAAAGAATAGCTTTATTACCATGCTGTTTTCGCATCTGTTTACTATTGCTGAGATTGGTACTTCCTGTAGGATTCCGCACAATCAAAAAATGGCTTTTTAAGGCCGCCATAAAGCATCTGATAAGGATAAAAGGTGGCAATATTATTGCCTTCGATAACTATTGGCCCTTCGGGAGTTATGCCAATATCCCATCCGATCATAAAGAAGTGTTGGAACAACACATGCAGGCCAATGACCATTTCTTTGGCTTCCCTGAAATAGGGCAATTGAAACCCGTCGAAAACCACATTGGTGTCAGGATGTTTAGTCCATTCGTTTGCATACTCAAACAAATAGGCATGTTTCATCAGTTTTCCCGTTTCAGCATCAATGCCAACTGAAATATTTCCACTTATGCCATTGTC
>CAZYDI010000165.1:0-4740 GCA_964646255.1 uncultured Bacteroidales bacterium | reverse complement strand
CTCAAGAAAGGTGATAACGGCTTCATCGAGTCCGGTTAATTCCTTATATTCTGCGTACCGGCCCGGATTTTCAAGGCTTCTGCAATCAAATACAAATCCCCCGCCATTGCCTGAATGATCCTGTGGAATTCCGCTTTTATAGGAGAAGCTGTGTATGGAAATGGTGAAAACATGCTCTTTTATGCTGTAAGTTTTGGCCTGGGGAAGGCCAATCAATTGCTCATACACCAATGGCAGGCTTTTTAGGGACAATGGCAACGGATGGTTCCGGGTCAGCCACTTCAGTGTACCAATAGCAAATGGAAGGCTTTGAAGGAACAACGGTTTTCTTTCAATGTACCCCCGGAAACCGTAAGCACCCATGGCTTGCATCAGCCGCAGGTAAACAAAACCATAGTAAAATTTTTCAAATTCATCGCGGCTGAACCATCGGTAAGTATTGCTGAAAACGTCCAGGTAATATGAAAGAAGGTTATACCTGACTTCCTCCGGCAAGTGTGTCTTTGCTTCGAACAGCAATGATGCCAGGTCGTACTGCAATGGGCCTTTTCTGCCGCCCTGAAAATCGATGAAGTAAAGCCTGCCGTCTGAAAGCATGATGTTGCGTGACTGAAAATCCCGGAACATAAAGGAATTCCTTTCAGCCTCTATTAGCCAGTTCACAATTTTTATAAAATCATCTTCCAGATCCTGTTCAAAGAAATCTATTTTCAAAGGCTTTAACAGGCAGTATTTAAAATAATTCATGTCCCACATCATGCTTTGAACGTCAAATTCAGCACGGGGATAACACTTTGAATAATCAATCCGTTTTGCCGATTCCACCTGCAATGCCGGCATGGCATCAATAACCCTGCGATAGAGTTCCAGTAAAGTTTTATCTGTTGCATCCTTTTTACGAACCTCTCCCAGGTGTTCGAAAAGGGTTACATTTCCCAAATCCTGTTCGAGATAAACGTTCCTGTCAAGGTCGGTGAGTAATATATCCGGCACATTGCTGCCCGATTTTTTTAATTGTTCATTCAGGTATACAAATGCTTCATTTTCGCGGCGATCACTGTTGTGAACGCCCAGAACACTGCCCTTACCGTAATGTAATCTGAAATATGTACGGTACGAACCTGATTCCGGCAAGGGATCAATGGATTTGACATTTTCACCGGACCACTTTTTAAATAGCGCTTTAATTTTAATAATAGTATCGTCCATGCTGGTTCGGGCTTTAAACGCTAACTGAACGTGAAATACCGGATATCAGTTCCCATGCGGCCTTCACATCTTCGGGTTCCACGCGGGTTTGACCGGTAACAATCCTTAAGCTGTAAATATTATTTAATTTGGTATGCGACAAATATAGCTTGCCTGTGGCATTCACTTTCATCAGGATTTCTTCATTAAGCCTGTTCAGTTCGTCTTCATTTAAACCTTTCGGATGATAACGAAAACATATAAGGTTAAATATTACAGGGGCGAGAATTTCAAAATCGGAATCTGCTGAAATCCATGATTGTAATTCCCGGGCTATGGCCAAATGTTTCCGGAGCTTATGCTGAAGGCCCGTAACACCAAATGAACGAATTACAAACCATAGCTTCAACGCCCTGAATCGCCTTCCGAGTTGGATACCCCAATTGGAATAATCATTAACATGATCAGGAATCTGGGTTTTTAAATATTCCGGTATTAATTTGAATGTGTCTATCAGGGTTTCACTGTCCCTGACAAAATAAGCCGAACAGTCGAAGTTGGTAAAAAGCCACTTGTGCGGATTAAATACAAGGCTATCGGCTTGTTCGATGCCTTCAATCATCCATCTGAATTCAGGGAGTATCAATGCCGACCCTGCATATGCGGCATCAATATGCAGCCAAACATTGTGCCGTTTACATATCCGTGCAATTTCATTCAAAGGGTCAACCGAAGTTGAACCTGTGGTTCCGATAGCAGCAACAACACAAAGGGGTTCCAAACCATTTTTTTTATCCCGTACAATGGCGTCTTCCAATAAATCGGGCCGCATGCTGAATTTTTCATCAAGGCCAATTTTTACCAGGTTATTTCTTCCGATTCCTGCAATTTTAACAGCCTTTTCAACAGAAGAATGAGCTTCTGATGAACAATAAACCCTCAATAATGGCATTGTACTGGCGCCATCGGAATTAACCCTGAAAGCAGTATGGCGTTCCCTGGCCGAAAGAATAGCGCAAAGCGTTGAAGATGAGGCTGAGTCCTGAATAACACCGGTAAAATTTTCAGGTAAACCGGTCATTTTTTTCAGCCAGTTCATCACCGCTTCCTCAAGTTCGGTTGCAGCCGGTGAGGTTTCCCATTTCATGCATTGTGCTCCCATGGCAGCAGTTAAAAACTCGGCAAGCAGTGACGGGAAACTGGAATTGGCAGGAAAGTAAGCAAAAAACGATGGATGCTGCCAATGACTAATTCCCGGAACGATAATTTTTTCAAAATCAGCGAATATGGAGCTGAAGTCATCCGGTTCTGCAGGAGCTTCGTCGGTTATTTGGGTAAAAATTGACCCGGGTTTACAGGATGCCTTAACCGGATATTCCTTAATGTTGATATAGTAGTCGGCTATCCAGTCAACCAGTTTATGTGCTTCGTGTCTGAAAATTTCGGGAGATTCCATACAATCCATATATGAGCGGCGCTAAAAATAGTGAAAATAATGTCGGTAATATAAATATTTTGAATTGTGCAGGGGATTTAATATTTTTAAATCCGATTTTTACTTGTAACCCTGATGGCAAATGCACATTGAGCTTTACGATGCAAATCTGCTGAATTTTGTGGAACTCAACGTTACCGGCGATAACGATAATTACAACCGGTGTGACGAGGAATCAAAATATATCGACAGCCCTGTATTTTATATTTTTCAGCCTTGCTTTGAAGAGGCGAATAAAATGTTCGATTATTTTGGCGGTACAAAATACAACTCCCGTAAAATAATTGTCCTGCTAAATGAGCTCAAGGCAAACCTGAAAACGTTTGAATCACTCCAAAGTGCATCAGACTTCACCTCGCTTATTTCCGGGCGGTTTATGGGTAAAGAGTTTTTCGCCAGGCTTGAGGAAGATGATTCACAATGGTATACCCACTGGAAGGAGTATAACCGCAAAATCATCGGTGTAAATAAGGACCTTGTGGAATTGGTCGAAAAATGTGCCTTCGATGAGCGGGTATTGTGGGTTATCGGGTATTAATGTGCCTCCTGACCGGTTTCTTCCAAAAGTTTCAGCTCGATTTAAACAGAAAACCTGGTGATTTGTTTAATCATTGACCTGATGAAAATAAACCATTTGTTTTTACTGATTTTAACCCATTCTTTCTGATCATGAAAGGATTACGCCTTTTCTTTACTTATTTCAACATTAAAACCCTGGTTTTTAATTTACACTATTTGCCTTTCAAACAAGCAGTTCGCTTGCCTTTTTTATTGAGCCGAAATACCAGGTTAAAGTGCATGAGGGGTGTGGTTACGGTTAACGCGGCAATAAAGACCGGTATGATAAGGATAGGCTGCAATGAGGTTGGCCTGTTTGATAAAAAGTATAGCAGGCCAATATGGGAAAATTCAGGTACAGTTGTTTTTAATGGAAGCGCTATTTTCAAGTACGGAGCAAAAATTATTGTGGGCCGGCATGGCAAGTTGATCATTGGTGACGGCCTGCGATTTTCTTCAGGGAGTTCGATTGTGTGCTACAAACTGATTGAAATTGGAAATGGATGCCGTATTTCATGGGATTCCCAGTTAATGGATACTGATTTTCACAAGATATTCAACGGCGACTCAGTGCAAATCAATCCTGATAAAGAAATCAAGCTGGGAAACCACTGCTGGATCGGGAATCATTCATTGGTTTGCAAAGGAGCTAAACTGGGCAATATGGTTGTACTGGCCGCGAATTCTATGGTTAACAAAGAAATACCCGATAATAATGTGATTCTGGCAGGATCACCTGCCAGAATAGTAAAAACTTCAATATACTGGACTTATGAATAAGTATACCCGCATGCTTAGAGGATTGAAAAGAATTCCAAAAGTTGACCATAAATCATACCCGACCATAATGATGGAGATAGCCTCCTGGATGATTGAAGGAAGGGGAGGCATCAATAAATACCTTGATTATAGTCTCTTTGCCAGGAATAAAAAACCCGGGGACTATCTTCAGCAACGGTCATTCGATTCAATTGCACATACATTAAACAGTCCTGAGTATTATCCAATTCTGGAGGATAAGTATTTTTTTCATCAGATTGTTGAGGGAAAAGGATTCAGGGTGCCAAGGAACCTATATATGATTGATCATTCCAGGATTTTTGATATGCAATCATCAACATATATTACGGTTGAAGCATTTCTTAGCCGCGATGCGGATACCTTTTGTAAATTAAACAACGGGTATGGTGGCAACATGGTTTTTCCGCTCAGGATTCAAAACGGAGCGCTTTTCAGGAATGATGTAAAAATTTCGACAGACGAATTCTTTAAAATTCTTGATGGAAGAAAGTTCATCATTCAACAGCGTATCATTCAGCATGACGATTTGCAAAAACTCAATCCGTCCTGTATAAATACGATGAGGATGCTTACCATAAACCGTGGAAATGATATTTCCCTGTTTCAATTGTATATGCGAATAGGAATAAACGGGCATTATGTAGACAATGGCATAAGTGGAAATATTTCAGTTGGCATTGATGCTGAAACGGGAAAAC
>CAZYDI010000164.1:0-4769 GCA_964646255.1 uncultured Bacteroidales bacterium | reverse complement strand
TGACTTCTCCGTAAGTTGTGATGAGCGGACCTCCTGAGTTTCCCGGATTCAGGGCAGCATCTGTTTGTATAATCCCGTCAATCAACCTCCCGGTATAACTATACAATGAACGTCCCAGTGAACTTACCACGCCCGTTGTAACGGTGCTCTGAAACCCGAATGGATTGCCGATGGCTATTACAAATTGTCCTGCCCTGAGTTTCATTGAATCGCCAAACCGTGCATGTGGCATATTGTTGCTATAAATCCTTATAACTGCAATGTCAGTTGAAGGATCTTCTCCGATTTTCTCTGCCCTGAACGATGATCCATCAGGCATATTGACTTCAATATCCTTTGATTTATTAACCACATGACTATTGGTTACAATGAATCCCTCGGGCGATATCAGGAATCCCGTGCCTGCTGCACCATTTCCGGGGGCATTCCGGTTTCTGCCATCCGCTTTAGGAACCACTATCTGTACAACAGCGGGACTGACTTTTTCCACAGCACCAATAATCATTTCAGAAAAGGGATCGATTTTAACCGATTCAGGCTGAAGAGCATGCTTATCGTGCGAAACTTTGTTCAGGTATGCTGAACCATCTTGTTCTTCGGTATATATAATTGCGGGCTTTCTCATTTCATTTTTTTCAGAATACTGCTAAAATCAAGCCATAGCGGTATCAATGACATTTTGTCATTTGTACAGGTAATTAAGGTTTTTTTACTACTTTTGGACGAGTTTAAAAAAAGTACTCGTTTGTATAGCGTAAGAAAATATTTAGCGGTACTCGTTACCTCCTTCCTGTTAACAGGAATTGCATTTCCACAGTTTCAGCCTGCTCCTGTTGTTCGTTCGCAGGAGAAGACCATTGTTAACGGAAAAATCTACTATATTCATACTGTTCAGAAAGGTCAAACGCTTTATTCGATTAGCAAGGCCTATGAAGTAAGCCAGGAGGAAATAAAAACAGCCAATCCGCAGGTTGATGTTGTTAACCTGGTAGAAGGACTTGCCATACGGATTCCCATGGCCCGGCCGACCCAGGCACCTGCCTATCCTCAGAACAAGGAGGATTTTTATGCACATACCGTCAGAAAAAAGGAAACGGTGTATTCCCTTTCCAAAAAATACAATGTTGAAGAGGAGGTAATTTATTATTATAACCCCTGGGCCAAACACGGTATAAAGCAAAATGAAACGCTTTGGATTCCCCGTAAAAAAGAAATGCACGATATATCGCAGCAGGCAAGGGCTAATGATGACTTTTACCTGTACACGGTAAAACAAAAAGATACCTTGTATTCCATTTCAAAGGAATACGGCGTGGAAATATCCGACATCATCAGTGCCAATCCGGAATTACGGAATGGATTAAAGGACGGACAGGTTCTGAAAATTCCGAGAATCCGCAATATTATTGAAACTCCCGATAGTGTTTCAATTGTTGAAGAAGTAACCCCCTGTGGTTCTGCTGTTGGCCAGCCATACACCTACAATGTTGCCTTAATGCTCCCGTTCTTTGCCACTTTTAATGCCGAAGAAATGGTAATACCGGCAGATTCCATTGCAGAGGAAGGAACGTATGTACCCCAATACAGGCAGCTAGGTTTAAGAGGCCGTAATTTCGCGGAATTCTATGAAGGCTTCCTTATAGCTGTCGATTCATTAAAGAAAACAGGCTTATCGGTTAATATTCACGTATTTGATACCGAACGCGATACGATGAAATTGAAAAGAATCATTCGCACTTTGCCGGAAATTAAACCCGATCTTATTGTTGGGCCTGTATACTCTGAAGATGTGGATATAACAGGAAGGTTTGCCCGCTACCAGAATGTGAACCTTGTATCGCCCTTATCATCGAGGCCGGGCCTGGCCGGTCTGAACCCCAGGATATTCCAGGTTATTCCTTCGCGTGAGTCGGAGGCTTATGCCCTGGCCAATTATCTGCAACAATTTAAGAAGGGCCGGATTGTGCTTATCAGAGGTACAGACAGCCTTTCCATGAAAAACAGCTGGAGATTTAAAAAGCGATTACTGGAGAATATGCCTGTAAATGAAGCCGGTTTACCGCTTCAATTTGTTGAGCATAAACTGAACGATAGCTTGTACCACGCAATGAGCAAAATTCTGACAAAAGATGAGGAAAACCTGGTGGTGGTTTTTTCCGAGGATGAGCCCCAGGTTAGTATTCTCATAAGCAGGCTGATTCAGCGCTCTTCACTTTACCCGGTCATCTTGTTCGGAATGCCATCGTGGCAGAGCTGGACCAATATCGACCTGAATTTTTATCATAATCTCCAGCTTCACATTATATCTCCTTTTTACACCGACTATGCTAACCCGGCAATAACCCGTTTCCTTAAGAAATCACGAAACCTGTATGGATATGAACCCTATGAAATCAGTCCAACGGGTTATAACTTCAGCATGTTGGGGTATGATATCGGCTTGTATTTTTTATCTGCGCTTAAGCAATACGGGAAGAACTTCCAGGATTGCCTGAATCAGTTAAACGTCGATCAATTGCTTACCGATTTTAATTTTGTGAGGGGAAGCGCCGGAATGGTAAATCATTCCTATAGCATCATTCATTACCGTAATGATTTTACGGTTGAAAAACTTGCGGTGGTTTCCGGAGCTCCTGTTGTTGAAAAGGTTGATATAACGCCCGCAGATAGCACGGTGCCCCCGGTACCTCCCATTCCTGTGCCCTGAACGTTATCGCTCCACAGCTTTTCGAATGTTGTTTACATTAGCAATGTAACGTTCAACATTGAATTTTTTCTCGCAGCCTTTCCGGTTCATCCACCGTATTTTGCCAAAAATTTCCCGCTCCGGCCACGGCCGGTCGTGAACGCCTCCTATTGCCCAGGCGGTTCCTGCATATCCGTTGGGGTCGCGCCCATCCAATCCATACTTGTCGTTAAGGTAATTCGCTACTTTCAATGCTTCTTCCGGTGTGTAGGTCCATTCGAGTATCTTTTTGGCCCAATACATGCGCATATACCCGTTCATGGTTCCTGTCTGAACCAATTCGTTTTGGGCTGCATTCCAAAGATCATCATGGGTTTGGGAAAGCTCAAACTGATCGGCAGAATATACTAAGGCTCTTTTATCTTCAAGATGTTTTAGCAGCGTATCCCGGGCCCAAGGCTTAAAAGCTGCTGCACTGTCGTATTGCCGGTTGTAAGAACAGAAATTTTCCGCAAGTTCTCTTCTAACGATCAGCTCTTCAAGAAAAGCATCGGTGTTCTCATTCCGTGGAATGTTGCGAACGATTTCCAGGGCGATGCGTTGTGCGGAAATATGGCCAAAATGCAAATAAGGCGATAATCCTGATGTACATTTTGCATTGGGATCATTCCTTCCGGTAGCATATTTATGAAGTGATTCATCCAGAAATTTTTGAAATACCGCATGCGCTCCCTTTTCACCCGGAACATACCACTCAATGGGTTTCACCTGGTGGTTGGTCTTCAGTGAAATTGCAATGGCCTCCCAATGTGTCCGCTGCATTTTTATTTTTGCCTGCTGCTTTAACAAGGGCGGGTATTCATCAAGAAATTCAGGCAACAGTTTATTTATTTTAGGCCTGAGGGTGTATGCAGCATATTCTTCCTTATCGGTGATATAAAAGCAGGGAACAATATTGTGCGCGTCAACCACATCGGCAGGAATGCCGATTTTGTCACAAACGCTGTTCTGCCATTCCACCTTTATCCTTAAAGGATCAAAATCCATAATCAGGTGACTTACGTGGTTGGTACTTATAAAGCCCGGTATATTCACTGCGGGATCACCTAACGTTACGGTGAAAGGGATATTCATGGACTGCAATTGAATTTCGATTTTCTTCAGTCCCTTCAGCAGAAAGTCGAAATGCCGCCACGATGCTCCCGGATACTGATCAAACATATTAAAAATTACCATAACGTTTTGATCATTATTCTCGGCCATTTCAACTGCATAGGACAGTGCCCAATTGTCTGCTACCCTTTGGTCACGACTCATCCAATAAAGCACTGGGCCGTTGACCAGTTTTCCGTTCCTGATTTTTTTTACACGCTTAATGTTAATCACGGGATGAAAATTTTAAGGATTTGGCTGCTTCCTCGTCTAAAAACCAATCGGTATGCGTATTCTGTGATCCTACCATGAATGCCGGAAACCTTTGTGCCCCGGGTTCATTGTTTAAGATATCACCGGTAACCTTACTTTTGGAGCTTCCGGTGACAATAAAAATAAGGCGACGGGCAGAGATTAGCGGACCACCGGTTAATGTTACCCTCCACTTTCCGGTTGCAGGATGTGTTACTGCATCACAAATTTCGAGCGAATCAATCAGGTCTGTACGATCGGGAAAAATTGAAGCACAATGTCCATCCTCACCAACGCCCAGAAAAATCAGGTCGAAAACAGGCATGTTTGCTTCTGCCGGCAAATGATTCATAATTTCGACGGCATACCGTCCGGCCTCGTAAAATGGTTCATTCTCGCCCCTGATCCGGTGCAGATTGTTTTTATTGACGTTTATTTTACTGAACAATGCTTCGTTGGCCATGCGGTAGTTACTGTCCGCATGACTGGCCGGTACACAGCGTTCATCACACCAGAAAAAATGCATTTTATTCCATGGCAACTGTTGCTCATATTCTCTTTTGGCAAGCGATTCAAGAAAAGTCCTTGGCGTATTTCCGCCCGACAACCCGATATTCATTGCAGATGATGAGGAAAGCACTTCGTTTGTGTATCGCGCAAAGTCATTACACAAGGAATT
>CAZYDI010000163.1:0-4804 GCA_964646255.1 uncultured Bacteroidales bacterium | reverse complement strand
TGCAGATCAATCAAAGAAATGTTACCCGCAAAAGCCGATGGCGCGCTATACGGTGACCATGTATTCCCAACCGGTGAAAAAGGAAGAATTTGCCAGTAACGATGTCCGCTCGCTTTCAGAAAATCAACAAAGTGAAAGGCCTCTTCGCCCAATCCGCCTGCGCCATGTTTTCCGGGTAAGGAAGTAATGTGCAGCAAAACGCCACATGCCCTGTTAACAGGTTCTTTTTCCGCTTTCAATACATATGGTATGTTTTTCTGCAACACTGCACCGGCCGGGACTTTACCCGACCGAACAAAGGGAGTGCCATCCCAAAGCGAATGCCATTTTTCCGGAGCCTCCCCGGACAATTCAACAGCGGTATTCCCCCAGTTTATTTCTCCATTTGGTTTCGCCACATTTGCCGTATGCAAGGGCACCAATACCATGTACCAGGTATTGTTATACCTGCGGCAGAAGGCCAGCAGATTTTCCTTATGCAACCCGCTGACCTCAAGTGGCTGATATTCGGCATATACAAAATCCTCCGGTTTAGCAAAGCGCTCCTGCATTAAGCAATGGGTAATCCAAAGTTTAAGACGTCCGTCGTTTACATTTCGTAATATTGTGTTGATAAACCTCGCTGGATCATTTTTCCTCATTTCCTGCAGGCCCGACAGCATCCTGTTTCTCAGGTTAAAATCTACACTGCGGCGGTTGTCGGGATCAACAAGCGAAAAGTCCCACAATTCAGTACCCTGGTAAACATCGGGAATGCCGGGACACATGAATTTTAACACAACCTGGGAGAATGAGTTAACAGCACCGGCGATGCTGATGCGCTTAAAAAATGGCATGAATAACGTAAGGAATGCGCTGTTCTTTGCCAGGATTTTGTTGACAAACATGATAACTGCCTTCTCATACGCTTCATCAGGCTCTACCCAGTTGGAATGCACTTTGGCCTCACGCAATGCTTTTTGGATATATGCGGCAATGCGATCCCTTAATTCGTCAGTGACAATGCCATCCATCGGCAAAACCCCTGCCAGCAACTGGTATATGAAGTATTCTTCATTCATATCCGGCACAAGAATACCCTTTAGTTCTTCCTTTATTGCACGGTTCCGGGTCATGGATTGCTTAATAAACTTCGTCCATTCGGCCGGCATATCGCTTATTGAATTCAACCTGGCACGCGAATCCTCTCCCCGTTTGGTATCATGTGTTGCCGTTGCGTTCATGGAAGCGGGTAAATTTTTCCGCCGTGCTGCCATAATTTTGTGGAATTCATCAACCGAAAAGCCTTTTGCCGTTATACTATCACCAACCTCGTTATGGGCGATAAATTCAGCCCATGAATACATGGCGGTATCCTCAATGCCCTTCGCCATCAGCGGCCCGCTGTACTGCATAAGCTTTTGAAAAAAGTACATACGCTCTTCCTGTAACCGGTTATCCGGCTCCAGGAAAAGGTTTCCCATCAGCAGCAATGGTTTTTTAAGGGATGGATTTCGGTGAATGGCTTCGCGAATGGTATTTTTTACGGTTAAGGCATCATTCCCAGACAGCGGCAAATCCACTGCATACAATTTATACACCGGAAAGCAGATGAGAAATTCACCCATCGCCTCCTTTATGCCGGAAGTGGTTTCGTTGTCGAAAAACACCAACAGCCCTTTTGTTTCAATTACCCTGAAAAGGTTGTCAAGGTCGCCCCTGAAATGATCAACCAGGATTTTCCTCTTGCAGTTGTATATAAAAGTGGCCGGATCGGTATCGGATTCATGAACCACCGGCCATAACTTTTGCAATGCCGGAACCGATTTTGCATTAAAGAACAGGTTATTAACCATGGCTAGAAAATCATAACCCGTTGTACCCTCGATTGGCCAGGTGCTTTTTACTGCTTCATTTTCCTGAAGAATTTTTTCAGCTACAATATAAACAGAATCACCGGCTGAACTGCGCAATTTTTCCAGGTAGGCATCCGGGCTCATTAACCCGTCGATATGATCGATGCGAAGACCGCTGAAATTTCCCTTTTTCACCTGCTCAAGGATAAATCGGTGATATTCTTCAAATACTTCATTTTTCTCAATCGACAGGCTTATCAAGCCGTTTATGGTAAAAAATCGCCTGAAATTCAAACGATGGTCGGTCTCCTGCCAATGCGAAAGAATATAATGCTGCTTGTTCATGAGCCCTGTAAGCAGGTTTTTATCGGCATTTATTTCACTGCATGCCTGGTGCGGTGCTTTTTGATCTATATCCAATTCTTTAACCGACAGGGAACTTAAGGGCAGGTGAAGGTTGTAATAGGCCAGTTTAAACTGCCCTTGCTCATATACCAGCCTGATTTCATCGTCCTGTAAACATGCTTCAAGGCTTTTACCCAGGACCGGAACCATCACCTTATCGTTAAAGCCCGGATGATCCCAGTCGATGTCGAAATAACCGGCAAATGCCGAAGACCGGCCCTTCTGCAACACATCCATCAACCAGTGGTTGCCGGGATGAAAGGCCATATGGTTGGGAACAATGTCCTGTAACCATCCGGTGTTATTTTGGCGAAGAATTTTCTGTATTTCAAGGAATTCCCGGAGATTTCCAATTTCCGGATTAAGTACATGGGCATCAGTAACATCATATCCATGGTTGCTGCCCGGAACAGCCTTAAAGATAGGACTGGCGTATATGCATCCTGCACCAAGCCTTTGGAAATATTCAAGATGCTGTCTGAAATCGCGGAAAGTGAAATGTTCATTGAACTGAAAGCGGTATGTTGTCGATGGCAAATACTTGGGCATAACGGTAAAGTTATTTCAGGTGGAATATTCAAATACACAAAAAGAATGGGGCATAACCATGGTTTGCGTATGCCCCGGGTTTTCTTTTCCGGGACCTCCCCACTGCTGGTCAGCGGAATTCAATAGTATTTTGGAATTCCCTGCCAGTTCATCGGGCAACAGATAAGGCCTGTCTCCGAAATTAAGGACAGCTGCAAGTACCTGCATATCTTTCCTGCGGATTAGCATCATTACGTTCCCTTGCTCCATAACGCGCGCTGAAAAATTCTGCCGCCCGGTACTGTTCCACAATGGATGTACTTTCCGAAGATGTATTAACGCTTTGTAGAATGACAGCATATATTGCTGCTTATCGGTATGGTTATCCCAATTCAGCTTTGAACGTTGAAAAGTGCTTAAATCCTGGGGGTCGGGCATTTCACTTTCATCCATAAAGGCCTCAAACTCTTTGCGTCTTCCTGTTCTAACCTGGTTGATCAGTTCTTCACCGGAATGGCTCGTAAAGTAAAGGAAAGGATTGGTCTCGGCATATTCTTCGCCCATGAAAAGCAGTGGAATGAAAGGACTGAAAATTACAATCCCTGCTACCAGTTTCAGTGTTTCAAAATCGGTAAGCAATGATAATCGCTCACCCAGCATTCGATTTCCAACCTGGTCATGATTCTGCGCAAAAACCACAAATTTATTTCCGGGTAAGCTTCCGGTGGTGTTTCCGAAAATCTTCTTCCTGTGATCAGACCATAATCCATCATACACATAGGCATTATTGAAGGATTTCTCCAATAATGCAATATCGCCAAAATCCGAGTAATATCCTCTCTGTTCCTTTGTAATCAAGGCATGAACAGCATGATGAAACTCATCACACCAGGTTGCATCCATTCCATAACCTCCCTTGTCGGTTGGTGAAATAAACCTGGTGTCGTTTAAATCCGATTCAATAATGATTACATGCCTGAAGGGTGATTGGGTATTAAGGACAGATACATGCTCATGAATTTCCTGCAAGATATGCTTTGCACCAAAATCCTTAATGGCATGCACGGCATCGAGCCTCAGACCATCGATGTGAAAATCCCTTAACCACATGAGCACATTTTCAACACACATCATACGCACCCCGTCGCACCATGCATCGTCAAAATTAATGGCCTGGCCCCATGGTGTTTTGTATTTGTCGGTAAACACCGGGCCAAAGGCCGGAAATACGTTGCCTTCGGGCCCCAGGTGGTTATATACTACATCAAGCATCACCGCCAGGTCGTTCTGATGACATGCATCAACGAATCGCAGTAAGCCAGCGGGGCCACCATATGAATGCTGCACGGCAAAAGGAAAAACACCATCATATCCCCAGTTGCGATCGCCCGGAAATGCGGACAAAGGCATTATTTCGATGGTGTTGATACCAAGTTCCTTAAGGTACCCTATCTTAGATTCAGCAGCATCCAGTGTTCCTTCCGGAGTGAATGTGCCTGCATGCATTTCATAAATAATCATTTCCTCAGGTGGAATCCCATGCCACCCTGCATCATGCCAGGCATACTTGTTTACATCAAAGGCCATTGATTTTCCCTGCACACCCTTTGGTTGCCATAATGAAAGAGGATCTGCATATTGCTTTCCATCAAGCATTACACTGTATTCCTGCCCGGGAAGAATACCGATATTGTCTACTGCCCAAAACCCATGGGCTTTTTTTTCGAGCAAGTGAATTTTACCATTGGTTTCTATACCAACCTCACCGGCCAAAGGCGCCCAAACAGTAAACACCGCAGTTTCGGGTCCAATAAAACGCAAACCAATGTTTCTGCCGTTGTTCACTGCTGTTTTGTTTTATTACAATCCAGTAAAAATAATTCCATGGACCTTCCTTTGACAATGATCCTTTCGAGGTGATTGAACATAAATTCCTTGTTCCCGGCATCAAAGTAACAATCTGCTGTATCCAATATTTTGAACCACCTTTTTCCCCATTCTTTATCGGGAAAGGTAAAAACAACCTCGTTTTCATC
>CAZYDI010000162.1:0-4828 GCA_964646255.1 uncultured Bacteroidales bacterium | reverse complement strand
AAGACTTTGGAGACTTTGACAGGTATCATTACGGATAATTTTAAGTTTCATCTTTCGCGCTTATAAATCCATACCGTTAAAGGGAACAGAATCAATGTAAGGGCTGTGGATGCACCGATCGCTAATAAGACGGTACGTACCGGGGCAGTTTGTGAAAACAGGCCTCTTACCGCATCAACCTGCCACGAAAGCGGATTGTATGAAACAAAGGTCTGCAGCCATTGAGGCATGGTTGCCGGATCGGCAAAAATATTCGACATAAAAACCAGGGGCATCAGAATCAACCAGCCTATCGACATCACGGCTGAAACACTCCGCATAGTCAGTCCCATAATAATAAATACCCAAGAAACGCTCATTGCAAAATAAAGCATGATCAGGAACGACAGAATGAATGCCATAATACCGGCATCGGTGCGGAATCCCAAAATAAATCCAAACAGCAGCACAACACCTCCTGAGATCATATGTCTGAAAAAATCCCCGATGAAAATTCCCGTTAGCGGCGCCGGCAGCCAAATGGGCATCGATTTGAACCGGTCAAAAATTCCCTTTGACACATCATTGTTTATATTAATGCCGGCATATACTGCATTAAACGTCAATGTCTGCACCAGTATGCCGGGAATAAAAAACTGAAGGTATGCCTTGGTTGAACCGGCAAGCGCCCCGCCAAAAAGATAGGTAAACATAAAGGTGAACATGATGGGCGTTATAAGCACATCCATGAACTGCTCCGGAATATGCTTGATCTTAATGAGGTTGCGCCATCCAAACATCAGTTTGTTTCCGAAGATCCCGGCTTTGGTAACCGGACTTGAATGGTTAAGAATTTCTGCTACAACACCGGAATCAATGTCCCCTTCATTCCCCGGTATTTCACCATTTTCGTCGGTTGTTTCTTTATGGGCTTTGCCGGTGAGATAGAGGAAAACCTCGTTTAAATCCGGACGCGACAAGTTAAAGCCGGTAATATCAATGTTGTTCTGTTGTAATTCTCCCAACACAGTAATTGCCTGTTCGTGACCTGAAACAGGTATGGAAACTTTTTTGCTTTCATAATCAATCTTGGCTGAACCACTTTGTAACCCGCCGAGTACAGTTTCGAGATGATGGTGGTTAACTCCGTTCAGATGTATGTGTAAAACGTTATTTCCCACCGAGGCTTTGAGTTCATTGCTGGTTCCTTCGGAAATAACCCTTCCGTCATCAATAACGGTTATTTTGTCGGCCAGTTGTTCAGCTTCCTCGAGGTATTGTGTGGTAAGCAGTATGGTTGTCCCTTTATGCGAAAGGTTTCGGATTACCGACCATAGACTGTTCCGGCTTCTCGGATCGAGCCCCGTTGTTGGCTCGTCAAGAAACAGGATATCGGCAATCCGCACAATGCTGGCAGCAATATCAAGTCTTCTGCGCATACCCCCCGAGTATGCCTTAACCACTTTTCCGGCCGCATCCTTAAGATCAAAGGCATCGAGCAATTCATTGGCCCTTTGTTTTGCTTCGGATGCATTGTAGTTAAGCAACCTGGCGAACAAATACAGGTTCTCATAACCTGTAAGTTCTTCATCTATCGAGGCATTCTGACCGGTAAGGCTAATAAGTTCCCTTACCTTTGCGGGTTCATTGTCTGCATTTTTTCCACCAACAACAATGGTTCCGGCGTCTGCCCTTAACAGGGTGGATAATATTTTTATGAGGGTAGTTTTGCCTGATCCATTTGGCCCTAATATGGCATGTATGGTACCTTTCTTTATGCGAAGATCAATACCTTTCAGAACCTTCTTTTTACCGAACGATTTCTCAACACCGGTAGATTCTATAGCGTACATATGTTTTCAGATAAGGTTTTGGTTTGGGTATCATGGACAATAACATACCAATTTTGGTTTTGTTGACGCAGATTTTCCGGTTTAAAATCCCCTGAACAATACGGCAACACGCTATGGTAAATTATTTCACTCCGGTAAGTTGTACATTATAATTTTTCACTATTTGCATGGTAGCATCATCCGAAAATACGGAATTCAATCCCTGGGCTTCCTGTGGCGGATCGCCCAGGTAATCGTCGCCCATTTTCCACATGTGATCTTGTCTTTCGGGATTTGGCCGGCCAAGCCCGCTGAAAGCCCAAAAATTCGCCCCGGCCAGTAATCCTTTTTCGCGGGCACTTTTCAGTACTCTGCTGAAGGCATAGTCATAATAACGGTCGCGCAACGTTACCGGTGAACCGGGTGTAAAAACAAATCCGTCACGGGGCAAACCAAACTCTTCAAAAACCAGTGGTTTGTTCAGTTTTTTGGCAATCGCCAGGTGATCATCAAAATATTTTCCTGTATTTTCAATGGCCTTTGCCATGGTGGAATCCATATTTTCAGGATCGAGCCAGCTCCAGTTAAAAGGCCAAATATGAACAGTCAGATAATCGATGGTGGTATAACTGTGAATTTTTTCGAACAGGTTAATATCGTTTTCACATCCCCAGCTACCTTCGGAACCAACGGTAACAAGGTGGTTCGGATCGATGGATTTGATCAGGGATGCAGTTTCGCTTACCCATTTGTCCAGCAATACTTTGTTTGAATCAGAGAAAGCACGGGGTTCGTTGGCCAGTTCCCAGGTCATTATGGCAGGATCATTTGCATAGGCTATGCCGGTAAACTTATTGGTTCTGCTCAATAAGAACTTTATATAATTATTGAATAATTCCCGGCACTCCTGGCAGGGCAGGAAGCTCCCCGAAAATGACATAAATTCGCTCCAGGTATGCCCATCAGTATCGGGGTAAGGAATGGCTTTTCCGGTTGCCCAGTTAACGTATTGTGAAAATCCGCCCGACCATTCCCAGGCATTATTAAGAAACAGTATGGCCACCATATCTCTTTTGGCCATTTCTGCCAGTAAGAAGTCCAGCCCTTCGAGCAAATTCTCATTGTACTTACCCGGAGCAGTCTGTAAGGCTGGGCTAACGCGCCTTGGTTCACCATCGGGACCTTCGGCACCGGCGAGCACACGTAAATTATCGATTCCGTGCGCCTTCATTAAATCAAGTTCTTTAATCAGGCGTTCACGGTCGCCCTCTTCTCCCGGCGATCCAAGGACAGCACCATACCAGTAATTGGTTCCGATATAATAGTAAGGTTCGCCATGGCGGATGAATTGACCGTTTTCAACGGTGATAAAGGTATTGTGTGATTGATTTTTGCATGCATTGAGCGCAAGCAACGCCAATATTGCCAGGGTTATAAAAATTGATTTCTTCATGATCGGAAAGTTTTGTTTTTCAGTGCTCAAGCCGCACAGCGCTGGTTATTGAAAAGAAGTTCCTGCGATGTTACGCTAAGATGTAAAAATAGTAATTTCCGGAATAATGGGTATATGCAATATTACCATCGCCCGGTGAAACTTCGAAGGATTTACTCCAGGTATGAAATATCAAAAATATCATTCCGGTCCCATTCTACCCAATATTTCAGGGCATTTTTACGAATGAGTTTCCAGTATCCGTCGTCCGATAATCCAAACTTGACAATACCCTCGCTGATATCGGCATTAACCCTTTCAAGATATTCCTTTTTAAGCGTTATCTGAACCGACCGGTTTCCTAAGGTGAATATGGCAGATGGTTTTAAAACCGGATCAGCAGCGATGGTAATGGTTCCCATGCCCAGTGTGGCACCGGTACTTACCTGTATTCCATCGTTCAGGCAACTATACGGAGGCTTGGATCCTGCAAAGGATACCACTTTAAGCTCATCGGGATGTGCACCGAATATTTCACGCGCCCTGATGCCCATTTTTGCACCAACTATGGAAAACACACCGAGATGGCCATGGAATTCATCGGTTATGACATTTGCCTTCCATTCATCGAGGCCATGCCTGGCAATAGCTGAATCCATAATTAACCGAACATCGTAGGCAAACAATTCCCTCTTTCGGGGAAACTCATTGAACACGATGCTGTTGCTTGCCACATAAGTTCCCTTAATCATATCAGCCATGGCTTCCTTAACCGATTCAACACTGTAATCCTGGTTATACCTCACTTTTATGTTGTCTTTCAGGGTATTCATGTCAAACAGTTCAGGATTGGTAATATATAGCGGCAAAAGGTCATCGCATAACCGAAAGTGACGCTGTTGCAATCTTTCGTAAACCGGGGGCTGCTCATTAACAAAATGTAAAAAGGAGGAAAGCGGGGTATCTGCCTGCCTGCATGTTTGGAAATAGCCCATATCAAGTACAGATCCATCCTTACCGAGGTTGGATATAACATCAATCCTAATACCTGAATTAAAAACAACATCGGCGGAAGCTTTGTCCGCTTCATAATTAAAACCCTGTAAGGGGCTTGCTGATTCAGTGTACCAAACCACACGTTCAATCTTCAACCTGAGTGTTTTATCGTTTGTTAAGGCGTCGGCAATATTACCCAGTGAACCCATGCACACCATGGTGATTTTTTCATCTGAATCTTTCAGAACATCGGAGAGGAGTTGGGCTGCGTTTAATGAAGGTTCGGAAAGAATGGTTTCTCTTCCCCACTTCACTTGTTGAACAAACGCTCTCCAGGGAGGATTAATTTCCTTATTTGTTTTTCCTATTCCAACAGGGATGGTATCGCGGTTGAATTCATGCAATACAGCCTTTACCTTTGAAAACCCTTCCACGGGAGGTAAAGAACCATCGGAAAGCAATATGGCCTTAATGGTGAATTGTGGACTTGCCAGTAAAAAGCCTAGCGCCCTTAAATCATCAATTGCGCAATCGGTATCCACTATTATGGTATGATCGAGTTTAACCGGTAAGGGATTTGCAGCGCCCA
>CAZYDI010000161.1:2963-4880 GCA_964646255.1 uncultured Bacteroidales bacterium | reverse complement strand
TCCTCGGGAAATTCATTAAACCGAACCCTGCTCAGTGGGCGTAATCCGACCAGCTTCATATCTCCCCTGATCACATTAACAAGCTGAGGCAATTCGTCAAGCCAGAAACGCCTCAGTATTTTACCCCAGCACGTTATACGGTAATCATTCGCAGGCCGGCCTGTGAAATCCAACCCATTGGTACGTATGAGATAATCCTGGATAAACTCAGAATACGGGTGCATCGTGCGGATTTTATATACCCTCATCATACGGCCATCCTTCCCAACCCGGTTGAGATTAATTACTGAATAGTACGAGGGATTAACTTCAGACAAGGGTGCGCTAACCTTCTTTGCAACAAACCAGGTAAGGCCATTGATGATGGTGTGGTCAACTATTTCAAAACCGCAGTATACAAGCCTGCCAAGTATCTCAGGCCTCGAAATGCTGTGTAACTTTGCCTTGTTGAAAAAATAATAAATCTTATCAAGTACCTTTATCCGGGGCATTACCCTGTTAACGAAAAAATCGGCTACCCAAACCACATGCCCGGCAAGGATTCCATATTTGTTCATGAAGTTACACTTTCGGTCCCAATACGTTTCAACCCTTCCAATGTAAAGTCCGTTATCCGGCAACAACTTATTTACAGCCCTGAACAGTTTATTGGGACGCTGGGTATTGTTGATTTTCCTTAAATTGATAATGGCCTGTACGTTGTTAAAATCAACCTCATCAACGTAGGAGGAAGTATTGTCGGAAAGGATGATGTTTTTATACTGGACCTTGAGATTTATGAATTCCGACAGGTAATCGAGAACCTCTTCGCCGGCTTCCTTAAGGATTGTTTTCTGTATCGAATTCTGATCATGGATCTGACGAAGCAATAAGGAAACAATTGCCTCACGTGTTTGCGGTTTGAAATGGTCAAATTGATGTACGCCTTTCAGGTTATGAACATACTGAAAATAATCGTTCATCGTCTAGGGTTTTATTGGATCGGGAGTTACGCAATAAAAGTATAATGCATTCAGGGTTGAACAAAATAAATGTTGCGAAATGGTTCAGGATTTTGATGAACCGTCAATTTACCATGATAAAAAGAAATGCACTTCACCATAAATTATTCAGCCAATGTTCGTCGTGGCTGTTCATTTTTCATTTTATTTGGTATTTTACTTATAAAAAATATTAACTACTTTTAATTTTCGCAGTATAATAGTAGAAATAGCTCACTATGGATGATCACTCTTTAAAGGAAAGATTTACCGGGTATACTGTCGTTATATCACTTATTGCCCTTATCATTTTGATTTTCACCTTGTTCATAAGCCTTTCAAAAAGCAGGGAAGCTGATTTTTCACTGGATGGTGTAATTTGGCTCTTCTCGAACAATCCATCAATGTGGATTGTATTGATATTCACTATAATAACACCACTTTCCGTTTACCTGCTGTCAAAAATTTCAGAAAAGCGGCTTCAAGAAAAGCAGCAAATGATCAACATTGAGCATGCAAGGGTTGACAAGGTAAATGATTTCACCCAGCAACTCATCCATGGAAATCTGGAAGTGAATTATTCCAAGGAAAATGATCAGGATGTTCTGGGAGAAACCCTGCTGAACCTGAGGGATACCCTTAAAGCCAACAATGAAAAAGAAGAAAAATTACGTAAGGATGAAGAGCAACGAAAATGGATTGCCGAAGGATTGGCCCATTTTAGTGAAACATTAAGGAACTATATTCATGAACCTGAACAACTCTCTTTTCACGTAATTAAGGACCTTACAAAATACGTCAAAGCCATACAGGGAGGATTTTATGTTCTGGATGACAACGATCCTTACAACAGGCACTTTAACCTGAGTGCATTTTTTGCCTATGACAGAAAAAAATTCGCTGACCAGAAAATTAAATGGGGGGATGGACTTATTGG
>CAZYDI010000161.1:0-2863 GCA_964646255.1 uncultured Bacteroidales bacterium | reverse complement strand
ACAGGCAAGGATTTATGGCTTATGGTTAGCCTTTCCTGCCTGAATACCTATGATAAGAAAATCATGTTTATGGGTATTGATTCGGGTATCGAAAGCGAAAAACTGAAAAAGCAGCAAGCTGTTCTCCAGTCGGTTAACACTGCCGCCATTAATATAGAGATGGATATTAACGGCAACCTTATTGAATACAATGATCATTTAACCGCACTTTTTGGTTATACCGACAAAGAAGCAAAGTCACTGGTTATTTTTGATCTTATTCATCCTATTGAACTTGAATCCTTTAATAAGCGATGGGACAGTATAATCCATGGCGGGGAATATAAAGGCCTGGTTAGATGCAAATCACCCAGGGTTGATGAAATATGGCTTAACGGGGCATTCAGCATAACCATGAACGATGCGCATGAAATTAACCATGTTGTTTTCGTTGGCATTGATGTAACGCAGGAAAAGAGGCTTGAACAGGAATTGCATGCTGCAATGGATACCCTCAAAAAGCAGGAAAGACAGCTTAAAGATGTAGAGAAGGAATTGAGCAATAAACTGCGCGAAGCCAAAACAGAATTGATCAGCCAGTATAAGGAAATTGAAAGGATTAAGAACCTGAATGAAAGTCTGCTCGATGAAGCCGCTGATGCTGTGATCATCATCAGCCAGGAAAACAGGATCGTCTTCTTTAATAAAGCCGCCGAGAAATTGTGGAAAATTGAAAAAAGCGAAGTCATTGATCAGAATGTGGGTGCTTTGTTTCCTGAAGCGCTTGTTGAAAAAGATGAATTGCTGGAAAGTTTTACCCGGCCGGGTAACAATAAACTCGTAGGGATCAGAAAAAAATCCGCCATTATTGACAAAAAAGGAAAGGAAAAACCTGTGTTTATATTGTTAACTAAAGGAAGGGTTGAAAATGAAAATGCCTATATGGCAATTTTGCAGCCCATTTGACAATAATTGCAAATGCTAAATTTTCCTAATCAATCATTCTATGGTGTTAGGTAACCGGAAAAAGGAAATTGCGGCGCTTCGTAAACAAATTGCCGATCTTGAATCAGAAAATCAGAAGTTACAGTCTTTGGTACAAGTAGACCAGGATGCAGAAAATCCTTACTATACGCAGCAGTTTTTATCAAAAATCCTGGATTTGAGTGGTGTCGGAGTTTTAATCTACGCCCCTGATGAAAACTTATGGCTATCGGCTTTAGCACGCGAAATTCTGGGTTATAAAAACCAGGGTACACTTACACCTGATCATTTAAAAAATTCAATTCTTCCCGAAGACCGGCCAATCTTCGAAAAAGCATTTAACGACGTAAACCAGGGATTTAAAATTGCTGAATTTGAAATCAAGATAGCCAGGCTCGAAGGTGACGGAAGAGAGTTCAGGCTTATTGCCATGAATCTTTCTAACCTTCCTGTGTCATCCGGTGATTCTAAATCGTTTATCATTGCCGGATACATAAAGGACATAACAAGGCAGGATAAAGCAAAGAGAGACCTGATCCGGGCTCGCGACAAGGCTGAAGAATCGGAAAGGCTTAAAAATACACTTCTGGCGAATATTTCTCATGAAATACGCACACCGATGAATTCGATCATCGGATTCAGTGAATTGCTTAACATAGGTAACCTGCCCTATAATAAGCGGGTAGAATATGTAAAAACCATAAAAAACCAGGGTATTCTGCTGCTGAAAATGATTGATGACGTGGTTGAACTTACCCGGATGGAAACGGGAAAAATTACCATAAAGAAATCGCCCTGCAATATAGAATTGCTGATAAATGAACTTATTTCAGTATTCAATCAAACCAAGGCATCTCAGAATAAGGATCACCTCAGCATAAAAATTAACTATCCCCAAAACAGGGGAATGGTCATTTATACCGATCCGGGACGACTTCAACAGTTGATCTGGAGTTTAATCAGCAATTCCATTAAGTTTACTGACAAGGGAGGAATTGAAATAGGATATAAGCCCATCAGCGATAACCGTATTGAATTTTACGTTAAGGATACAGGAATAGGGCTATCCCGTGATTTGCAAAAGAAACTTTTCACAAAATCATCCGATGAGGAAGCCGGCAGGCAGGATGGTTCCGGGTTGGGACTGACAATTGCCAAAAACCTTATAAAGCTTATGGGTGGTAAAATCTGGGTGGAGTCGGAACCCGGGCATGGATCAACCTTTTATTTTACCATTCCCTACGAGGAGGTTCCGGCAACCTATCACGATATGGCTCCCGAGGAAGAATATGTTATACCATCGTATACCTGGAAGGACAAGGTTATTCTGGTGGTGGAAGATGACGAAATAAATTACAGGTTTTTGGAGGCTGTCCTGCAGGATACCTCTGCACAGGTAATTCATGCCAATAATGGCAGCCAGGCTGTTGAACTATGTAAATCCATTAACAAGATTGATTTGATATTAATGGATATTAAGATGCCGGAAATGGATGGTTTCGATGCCACAAGGGAAATAAGAAAGATAAACTCCAAGGTGCCCGTTATTGCTCAAACTGCCTTTGTTCAGGAATCAGAGGTTAAGAAATGCGAGGATGTAGGCTGCAATGATATCATCACAAAGCCCATTGATATAAAAGAATTCTTTGAAAAAGTCGATCATTTCCTCAAGCAGAAATAATTGCCTGGCAGACCAGTAGATCTTGTTAGGCTACAGACTGAAGGCTGAAGGCTGAAGACTGCATGGGAGCGAGGGAGAGAGGGAGAGGGAGCGAAGCGGAGAGGGTGCGAGGGAGCGAGGGAGAGAGGGAGCGAGAGAGCGGATACTGGATGTAGTATTGTCTGCTGAGCTGCTGATCGAGGAGAAAGGCTGCAGGCTACAGGCTACAGGCTGCAGGCT
>CAZYDI010000160.1:0-4953 GCA_964646255.1 uncultured Bacteroidales bacterium | reverse complement strand
CTCCCTCCTCCCTACTCCCTACTCCCTACTCCCTCCTCCTTACTCCCTCCTCCCTACTCCTTACTCCCTACTCCCTCCTCCCTACTCCCTACTCCCTCCTCCCTCCTCCCTCCTCCCTACTCCCTACTCCCTACTCCATACTCCATACTCCCTACTCCATACTCCCTTACTATTCTTACTATTTACAATTATGCAATAAATAAAATTGGTTATCTTCGTAGCCAGACAAATTAACATCGTGTGGACAAGGCCCTTGTAATTATACCTACCTATAATGAGAAAGAGAATATCGAAAAAATGATTCATGCTATATTCTCTCTTCCTTCTGATTATCACATCCTCGTTGTTGACGATAACTCCCCCGATGGCACCGCTGCTATTGTTAAATCACTGCAACCCGAATTCCCAAACCGGCTTTTTATTGCTGAACGGCCGGGTAAACAGGGCCTCGGAACTGCCTATATCCATGGTTTTAAGTGGGCCCTTGACCATAACTATGGATTCGCTTTCGAAATGGATGCCGATTTTTCGCATAACCCCACCGATCTGCTGAATCTTCACAAAGCATGCCTTAACGGTGCCGACCTGGCCATAGGTTCCCGGTATGTATCAGGGGTTAACGTTGTTAACTGGCCCATCGGCCGGGTGTTGATGTCGTATTTCGCTTCCATATATGTAAGGCTGGTAACCGGCATGAAAATTTATGATACCACCTCTGGCTTTAAATGCTATAAACGTATCGTACTCGAAACCATCGAATTTGATAAAATCAGGTTTAAAGGCTACGCCTTCCAGATCGAAATGAAATTTACCACCTGGAAACATGGTTTTAGCATTAAGGAAGTGCCCATCATATTCACCGACAGGCGCGAAGGAACTTCCAAAATGTCGGGGGGCATTTTCAATGAGGCGCTTTGGGGCGTATTAAGAATAAAACTGCGCAGCCTGTTCCGTAACTATGAAAAGAAAGCATCCTGATATGCATACCCTCCTCATAACCAATGCCATTATTGTTAACGAAGGTAAACAGATGCATGGCAGTATAGTCATTACTGATGCTTATATTAGCGATGTCATACCGGCGGGGGAACCCCTTCCTGCAGCAGTTAAAACCATTGATGCTCAGGGAAGTTATCTGTTTCCCGGTGTAATTGACGACCAGGTGCACTTTCGGGAACCCGGGCTTACCCATAAAGGTGATATTCACAGTGAATCGCGTGCAGCAATTGCCGGAGGTGTTACCTCCTATATGGAAATGCCCAATACTATCCCACAAACCCTTACACAACAGCTTCTTGAAGAAAAATATTCCAGGGCGTCAGAAGTGTCACTCGCAAATTACTCCTTTTATATGGGTGCCTCCAACGACAACCTGGAGGAAATCATAAAAACCAATCCTTCCAATGTATGCGGCCTAAAGGTATTCATGGGCTCTTCAACGGGCAACATGCTTGTGAATAATCCCGAAACACTCAGGAATATCTTTGCCCACTCACCCGTTCTTATTGCTGTCCATTGCGAAGATGAAGCGGTTATACAGGCAAATACCGAAGCAGCCAAACAACGTTTTGCTGATGACCTGCCAGTATATTATCACCCCGTTATCCGAAACGACGAAGCATGCTTCCGCTCATCCAAACTGGCTGTTGAACTGGCTGAAAAATACAATGCACGGCTGCACATCCTTCATTTATCAACTGCCCGCGAACTGGAACTGCTGTCACCCGGCAAGGCCGCTGATAAACAGGTTACAGCCGAAGTTTGTGTACACCACCTGGTATTTGACGATCGCGACTACTTCACCCTGGGAAACCTTATCAAATGGAATCCTGCCATCAAATATAAACACGACAAAATTGCCCTTTTGCAGGGATTGCTTGATGACAAACTTGATGTGGTAGCTACCGATCACGCGCCGCATACATGGGCTGAGAAAAGAAATACTTATTATAAAGCTCCTTCGGGAGGCCCGCTGGTTCAGCATTCACTGGTTGCCATGATGGAATTCTGTGTGCTGGGAAAACTCAAGCCGGAACAGGTTGTAGCAAAAATGTGCCATGCGCCTGCCGATGTTTTTAAGGTTTCAAAAAGGGGATATATCCGCAAAGACTACTTTGCCGACCTGGTTATTGTTAAACCGAATTCAAGATGGACCGTTTCATGCGAAAACCTGCTTTATAAATGCAAATGGTCTCCGTTTACAGGCATGACTTTCAACAACGCCGTTACCCATACCATAGTGAATGGACATCTGGTATACGACAAAGGTACTTTCTTCGAAAAACAAAAAGGAATGCGGTTGACATTTGACCGCTAACGCCTGCAAGCCTTTATAAATGCCTTTCCTAACTTTCCGGACAGGGGTTCATCATACTTCATCCGTTCGGGATGCCATTGCACCGCCATATAAAAGGGATGCCCTGAAGCTTTATCGCCTTCAATTGCCTCAATAATGCCATCGGGCGACACAGCCGATACGTACAAGCCCTTTCCCAATTCAAACAATGCCTGATGATGGGCGCTGTTCACAATACCCTCCTTAACACCTGCAATTTCACAAAGCAATGAATCCTCTTTAATTTTCACTGTATGGTATACATCTTCACTATTGGCATGTTCAAGTGGAGAATCGCAAAAAACCGGTATATCGGGGTATAATGTCCCACCCCCTGCGATATTCAGCATTTGCTGTCCGCGACAAATTCCAAATACAGGTATTTTCAACCGTAATGCGTCACGAATGAGCCTCATTTCTATTGCATCGCGCCTTTCATCCACGTTTTTGCAGTGCACCATAAATTCATTATGGCTGTAGCGGCCTGGGTGAATATCACTTCCTCCCGATAACAAAATCCCGCTAAGTTGCGGCACCAACTCATCCATTTCCTCTTCAGTTAAGGCATACAAATCCCTTATTGTTATACCTGTGTCAATGGCATGTATCCATTTCTGATAATTCTCAGCCAATTTCGAAACACCGATGATCATACTGTACATTTTCTGTTTAACACCAACGGACCGGAATTGATCGCACCCGCTGTGTATATTTTTCTATGGAAGCAGATCGCTTTCCCATCCGAAACCGAATAAAAGTAATGGCTTTATAAACACAAAATCATGACAAATGATACTTTTGTACTAAAGTCTTATCGTACAACCAATCATCATAAATAACCAGCTATGAAATTTTCAGTTTTATTCGTGTTCATGACCGGTGCCGCAATCATTGCCGGCTGTAAAAGCGATGTCAAACAATCCGCGGCCTCTCCCGTGGCCGTGGTTTTCGATTCTGTATTTGGCCAGCAGATAGCCGATACAATTATCTACGAGGTAACCATCGTTAATCCCAATCCCGATGACTTGTGGACAGAGCAATGTCTGAAGGGATTGGATCACAAGACTTTAATTGACAATGTCTTTGCCATGGTCTATGAAGAAATAGCAACTGCCTATAACCATGATACCGGTGAAAAGCTCACCCCCGCGCAGGTTAAAAACCTCGAAAATGAAGAAGGTTTCGCAAGGGAAAATATTGGCATGATACAGTTTAAGGAAGCATGGTATATGAACCCCGGTAGCGGGCAAATGACTAAAAAAGTGCTGTCGATGGTATTGGGAATGGGCGTATACAGCAATTTAGGTGAATTTAAGGGAAATAAGGCAATAATGCGGATAGAATTACCATAAAAGGTTTTTTTATTATTTTTGCACGCTTTATTCAAGTTTATGCAGTATTCATTTTAACAGTTTGATCATGTTAACAGTTGAAAAGATTGGCGGTACATCCATGTCGAAGTTTGAAGATGTTATGAATAACATCATAATGAAACCATGCAATGCGTGCGATTACTACAACCGGATTTTTGTGGTTTCTGCCTATAACAATGTTACCAACTGGCTTCTTGAACATAAGAAAACGAAGGTTCCCGGAATATATCAGAAATTCGTAAACAACGAAGATTATGACCTGGCCCTCATGGAACTTTTGGACAAACTCATTGAGATTAACCGTTCCTTTGAAAATATTGGATTAAAACAGGCAATAGCTGACGAATTCATTACCGGTAGAATACTTCAGGCCAAGAGCTACCTTAACAACCTTGCCAGTGTTCTGGCAACCGGTTACGTTAACCGTCAGAACATCCTCCTTGCTGCCAGGGAAATTCTTTCTTCCATCGGGGAAGCTCATGCTGCTTTTAACTCGGTTAATATACTCACCAACAACTGCATCAATGCTGTGTTTGTTGACTTATGCGGTTTCAACGACTCTGAATACCTTACCATCGATGAAAGAATACACAAGGCTTTTAACAACATCGACTATACCAGTACCATCCCTGTTGTAACAGGCTATACCAAAGGAACTGAAGGTATTATGAGGGAATTCGACAGGGGTTACAGTGAGGTGACCTTTAGCAAAGTTGCCGTGGAAGTCCGCGCCGATGAAGCCGTTATCCATAAAGAATTCCATTTGTCGTCTGCTGATCCCAACATAGTTGGCATTGATAAATCTATCCCTGTTGGACTTACCAATTTCAATGTAGCCGACCAGCTTGCCGACATTGGCATGGAAGCTATTCATCCCAGGGCATCCAAACCGCTTGAAACGGCAGGGATAAATATCCGCATAAAGAACACTTTTGAGCCCGATCATCCGGGAACATTAATTACAAAGGATTTTGTCGGCGAAAAATCAAGGGTTGAGATTATTTCGGGTACCGATAAGGTTACGGCCATTGAAATCCATGATCCGTCGATGGTTGGCCAGGTGGGATTTGACCGCAACATCATGCAGATCTTTGAGCAGAATAATGTAAGTTATATCCTTAAAGCGACCAATGCAAACAGCATAACCCAGGTTATTTGGGAAGAAGATTTAACTGACAAACTGCTATCCGAATTAAAAAGCAAATACCACGAAGTAACGGTTAAACCGGTAGCCCTTGTTTGTAC
>CAZYDI010000159.1:0-5047 GCA_964646255.1 uncultured Bacteroidales bacterium | reverse complement strand
GCACTCGGAATATCCATGTCATTGAATAAAAAATTTCCCGAACCGGAGAACCCTATTTATCGGATGTAAATCATTTGATCCATGAAAAATAACCCTGTCATCAGTCACATCGATGGATCAATAGCAACCATTTGGTTAAATAATCCGTCGCGGCATAATGCCCTGGATATCGAAATGATTAATTCCTTTCTTTCTGCCTTGAAATCGATTGAAAACACGCCATCGGTGCGCATCATTGTTATCCGGGGCATGGGAAAATCATTCTGTTCGGGAGCCGACCTTGAATGGATGGCACGAGCCGGTGAACTTGATTTTGAGGATAATGTAAGGGAATGCGAGGCACTGGCAAGGTGTTTTTTCAATGTATATAACAGCTCAAAAATAACCCTGTGTGCGCTGCATGGATCATGCATAGGCGGCGCACTTGGTTTTGCTTCATCCGCTGATGTCACCATTGCCGCTGATACAACCTTTTTTGCATTTACCGAGGTACGTGTCGGTCTTGTTCCTGCAGTTATTTTACCTTTTGTGCTGCAGAAATTAGGGCAGTCAGTGGCACTGGAGAAAATACTAACGGCTGCCAGATTCAGTGCCCATGAAGCCTTCCGGATAAATCTGATCAATAGAATCGCCCCTGAAGATAAACTCAATGAAGGGGTAGCTGCATTGGCTAATGAAATACTGAAAGGCGAGCCTGGTGCCCAAATGCTTATTAAGGAAATGATCAGGAACAAAGCCGGACTTATTGATGAGCATTTAATGCTTAAAAATGCTGAAATACTTGCAAGGACAAGAATTACCACAGAGGCAACCGATAGAATTAAATCGTTTTTTGCACAACGTGATCCTTCATGGATAGATCATTTCTCAAACACACCGCCACGGTGATGAAATTTAAAAAACTACTGATTGCCAACAGGGGTGAGATTACCCAAAGGATTGCACGGTCGGCCAAGCAATGCAATCTTTCTACGGTATGCATTTATTCAGGCTCAGATAAATCGTCAGCATGGATTCATTCGTGTGATGAATCCCGGTCTCTTGGTAACGGAAGTATCAGTGAAACCTACCTCAGTATAGATAAGATCATCGATATTGCAAAAAATACAGGTGCAGATTGCATTCATCCGGGGTACGGTTTTTTGTCTGAAAATCATCTTTTTGCTGAAGCTTGCGCTCATGAAAATATTGCCTTTATCGGTCCATCGCCAGAGGTTCTGAAACTGGCCGGGAATAAACCGGCTGCCATAGATTATGTACGGAAACTGAACATTCCTGTTCCTGAGGGTCATAAGGGCAAGAAGAATGAACTGCTTTCCCTGGCATTGGAACTGCACTACCCGTTAATGGTGAAAGCTAATGCCGGAGGGGGAGGCAAGGGTATGCGCCTAGTTCATTCACCCGGTGAATTGAGCAGTGCGCTTAAAGCCGCCTCCGGTGAAGCCCTGAATTATTTTGGCGACGATGGCGTTTACCTTGAACAGTACATTGATAAGGCACGCCATGTAGAAGTGCAGATACTCGGTGACCATCAAGGCAATATCATTCACCTGTTCGACCGTGATTGCACCATTCAGAGACGAAATCAAAAGGTTATCGAGGAAGCTCCCGTTACTTTTCTGCCCGTTGATAAGCGACATGAAATAATGAATGCCGCGCTTCTTATAGCGCAATCACTGAACTACAGCAGCGCAGGTACGATTGAATTTCTGGTGGACGAAAATGGTAACTATTTTTTCCTTGAGATAAACCCAAGACTCCAGGTTGAACATGCGGTAACTGAACTGGTAACCGGAACGGATATTGTAAAGGAACAGCTAAGCATAGCCGCCGGGAATCCAATTGGCTTTAAAAACATATCTGTGAAAGGCCATGCGCTTGAAGCAAGGATATACGCCGAAGATCCACAAAACAACTTTTTGCCGTCGCCGGGTTATCTTTCTGTTTTTAATATTCCCGGTGATTTTAATGTAAGGATTGAAACTTCTTTTGCCTGTAATAGTGAAATCCCGGGTAATTACGATCCCTTGCTGGCAAAAGTTATTGTTCATGAAGCCGACAGGGATGTTGCCATTTCAACAATGGAAAATGTGCTGCATAACACCCGTATTACGGGATGCCGCCACAATACCCCAATTCTGAAAGCCTTGATGCATCATGAAGGCTTCAGGCAAAACGATATCAATACACGGTTTCTTGAAAACCATCTTGGAGAATTGCTTGAAAAGGCATACTTGCCGACGGCGGAATATCAGCAATGCATAGTTGCAGCCGGGGCGATGAAAATACTGGCGAAACGAAACCCGCAAATTTCGCGGGGATACTGGCGAAATTCACGGCAATTGCGATTGAGGTTCAACCGGGAAATTGTTGAAATAATGTATTCAAAGCGTTCATCCGGTTATGAATTGTTTATCGGCAACCATTATTTCTTTGCCGGTAAATCCCGGCAAAATGATAACCAGGTTACTTTAACTTTTGGTGAAAAAGACCTCGTTTTTTATTATGGGTTGGAGAATGATGCGGAGATATTGGTGAACGACGGACATTTTGAATACACTATAAAAAAATTCATGCTTTCAGCGGATTCCGGACAAAATGGGTTAGATGAAAGCCATGCAAGTGCTGCCGACGTTGTAGTGGCACCACAACCGGGATTAATTCTGGATATCAGGGTAGAAGAAGGCCAGATGGTAAACCGCGGGGACGATTTACTTGTTATAGAATCAATGAAGCTTGAAAATACCATTTTGGCCGGGAGGAGGGGTACTATTAAAAAAATTGCCATAAAAACCGGCGACAGGGTGAAGAAGAACGAACTGTTGATATTGTTGCAGGAAACCAATAATTAACTATAATATAAATAAATGCATCCTTTACTATCAGAAAAACACCATACATACCGGCAAAAAGTCAGGGAGTTTGCCGAATCAGAAATCAAACCGGTTGCAGGCAAACTTGACGAGTTAAATCAGTTTTCACCGGAGTTGACAAAAAAAATGGGAGATTTTGGATTGTTTGGTATTAACCTTCCGGAACAGTATGGGGGTCAGAATTTGGATACCCTGTCCTATGTAGTTGCTGTTGAAGAATTGGCAAGGGTTGATAGTTCACAGGCTGCAACAGTGGCATCACACAATTCACTCGGTATTGGTCCTGTTTACCTGTATGGGACTGAAAAGCAAAAATCAAACTTATTGCCCGGGTTTTGCACCGGGAAGCAGTTATGGGCCTTCGGACTTACGGAAGAAAGCGCAGGCTCTGATGCACGCGGAACGCTTACCACTGCTGAATTGGTAAGCGGATATTGGATTATTAACGGGAAAAAGATTTTCATAACCAACTCTGCCTCAGATATATCCTTTGGCGCTACAATACAGGTTGTCACCGGTGAAAAAGACGGGGCAAAAGAATTGTCCGTAATTCTTGTTCCCCGCTCCTCAGAAGGTTATTCATGTGAAAGGATTCATAATAAAATGATGTGGAGGGCCGCCGATACGGGTAAAATAGAATTCAACAACTGCAGGGTGCCCGAGGAGAACTTGCTGGGATCAAGGGGTTCGGGACCAAGGATAATGCTTAAAACACTTGATGGGGGACGGCTGGCCATTGCGGCAATGGGACTTGGCCTGGCACAGGGTGCTTTTGAAATGGCCTTGGACTATGCCCATAAAAGGCAACAATTCGGTCATTCCATTGGAAAATACCAGGCTATTGCATTTAAGCTGGCTGAAATGGATATGAAACTTGAGCTTGCCCGCAACACACTTTATAAGGCCTGTATAATGAAAGACAGTAACAGGCCGTTTGAACGCGATGCAGCAATAGCTAAATTATATACATCGGAAATAGCCAAGGAAATTGCCGATCAGGCTGTGCAAATTTTTGGCGCCTATGGTTTGTTCAAAGATAATCCGGTGGAAAGATTCTACCGCGACCAACGTATTTTGCAGATTGGTGAAGGAACTTCCGAAATTCTTCATATTGTAATTGCCAGGTATCTGGGATTGAAACATCTGATATGACAGAGCAACGGAAATCAGATCATATTCGCGTTGCCTTGCAGTCAAAGGTAAGCCCGGGGGAGCACGATGACCGTTTTCATTATGAGCCTTTGTTAAGCGCACACCCGGTGAGTGACCTGCCTGAAATCAGTTTCCTGGGTAAACGGTTAAAGGCTCCTTTATGGGTGTCAAGCATGACCGGTGGAACCGATGGTGCATACCAGATTAATACCAATCTTGCCATGGCATGCAGGGAATTTGGAATGGGAATGGGACTGGGTTCATGCAGGGTATTGCTGAACGACAATACATACCTGCGCGATTTCGACATGCGCGATACTATCGGTGACAGCCTTCCCTTTTATGCCAACCTGGGCATTGTTCAACTGGAGCAATACATTCACCAGGGAAAGATATCGGTGGTAAACGATATGGTATCACGTTTAAGGGCCGATGGCCTGATCATTCATGTAAATCCGTTGCAGGAATGGTTTCAGCCCGAAGGCGATCACCTTAAATATGCGCCCATTGACACGCTGAAACGCTTCCTTGATTCCGCAAAATATCCGGTTATTGTAAAGGAGGTGGGACAGGGAATTGGCCCGGCCAGCCTGCGCGAATTGTTCAAATTGCCACTCGCCGCACTTGAATTCGCATCCTTTGGCGGTACAAATTTTGCCAGGGCCGAACTGCTCAGGGGTAGTGCCGACAGGCAATATCTCTACGAACCCTATACAAGGGTAGGTGAACCTTCTGATCATATGGTTGGTTATATAAATAGCCTGCTCGATTCCATATCTGATCCGCTATGGAATGAAGTAATTGTTTCGGGAGGCATTAAAAACTTTCTTGATGGATATTATTTAATAAGCAAATTAAAAACCAGGGCTATTTATGGTCAGGCCTCGGGGTTCCTCACGCATGCAAAGGAAAATTATACCGATTTACAAAAATATTGCAGCGATCAGATCAACGGGTTGAAACTGGCCTATGCATACCTGACGGTTAAATAATATGAACGAAATAATTAATGGATTTTCAAA
>CAZYDI010000158.1:0-5344 GCA_964646255.1 uncultured Bacteroidales bacterium | reverse complement strand
CTTCAGCCTTCAGCCTTCAGCCTGAAACATGAAACTCCTGAAACGGCTTCAGCCACGAAACTTCTTCCTTTCTCTCCAGATGGTATCAAGACCAGAAGACATTTCCTCGACCAGTTTCACCCGCCGAAGCCTATGGCGAAGGAGGGAAGACATTTCTTTCCCAGTATATTGCTCATTGTCAATTGTAAGAGCCCCACTTGTCCCTCGTCCCTTGTCCCTTATTCTAAATCGGCCTCAGGCAGCTTTTCTTTCTTTGCGGTTATGGGTTTGGATTACCATAATGCCGTTCCTACGGAACTATAGAAATTTTGATATGCCATTTTTCCTACCATAATGACGCCCCTAACAGGGCTTGCGGCTATAAGGCCCATAGGGCCGACATTATGGTAGCATGTAAAGGTTTTTATATACAATAAAGCTCCATAGGAGCAACATTATGGTAGCATTGGATCTTTATTCTTTTTCACTACCTTTGCCCCATATCATTAAATTATGATCAGACGACACCGTATTGCAATATTTATTGCACTCCTTATACTCCCCCCTTCGGCGATGGCACAAACCTCCGACATTTTTGGCATGCTTCAGGCTAAAAAACCCGGACAGGGTGAAATCAGCATACACCAGTCGGGTGACATAGCCGGCATGATTAACCTTCATGTTTCGCAAATGCGCGCGCAAAAAGGCATACGGGGATACCGTGTTTGCATTTACTATAATTCCGGACAGGAAGCCCGCAGCGGAGCTGAAAAGGAAAGGGCCAAATTCCTGAGCCGGTATGATAATATTCGCACGACAACTGTTTTGGAATCTCCGTTTTTTAAAGTGTATGTCGGAGATTTCCGGACAAAAAGTGAGGCATTGAAATTTCTTGAACTGATCCGGTACGATTATCCCAATGCCTTTATCAGAGACAATATCACCGTTAGTTTTCCAGAGTAACTTGCTATGTGATGTACAATGACAGATGCTATTAATCATGAATGTGGGATAGCACTGGTGCGGCTATTAAAACCACTCGAACATTACCAGCTTAAATACGGCACCTGGAAGTATGGCCTTAACAAGCTCTACCTTCTCATGGAAAAACAGCACAACCGTGGCCAGGATGGCGCCGGGATAGCCTCTGTTAAAATCGACCTTAAGCCCGGACGTCCCTTTATCCACCGTGAACGGTCATCGAAACAAACGGCCATCAATGCGGTGTTTAAAGCGGTGCGCAATCATTCCGAAGGCATTGACCCTTCGCTGGCCGATGATCCCTTTTGGGCCAAGGAAAACATCCCTTTTGCCGCTGAGGTGCTGCTTGGCCACTTGCGTTACGGAACCTATGGCACCAATGATATTGAGCGTGTCCACCCCGTGCTGCGCGTAAACAACTGGAAGACCAGGAACCTGGTGCTCGCGGGTAATTTCAACCTCACCAACGTGGATGAGTTGTTTCATCACCTTGTGGAGCTGGGACAGCATCCGCGCGATTTTTCCGATACGGTTACCATGCTTGAGAACGTGGGGCATTTCCTCGACCGTGAGATTCAGCAATGCTTTGATGAATACAAGCAACAAAACATCGAAAACGAGGAAATCACAAAACTCATTGCCGAAAACCTCAATATTTCAACTATACTCAGCGAGGCAAGCAAAAGATGGGATGGTGGTTATGTGATTGCCGGCATGCTTGGCCATGGCGATTCCTTTGTCATACGCGACCCATGGGGCATCAGGCCTGCTTTTTATTACATAGATGATGAAATGGTGGTGGTTACTTCCGAGCGGCCTGCCATCCAAACGGTGATGAATGTTGATGTTGATGAAGTACATGAATTGGAACCGGGATCGGCAATAATCATAAAGAAAAACGGAAGTGTTGACATTCATACTATTCGCGGACCTTTTGAAAAACGCAGTTGTTCTTTCGAAAGAATTTACTTTTCAAGGGGCAGTGATAAGGACATATACCGTGAAAGAAAAAAGCTCGGCGAACTGCTCACGCCGCAGATTATTTCGGAGATAGATTCCGACCTTGAGAACACCGTGTTCTCCTTTATTCCCAATACCGCCGAGTCAGCCTTCTATGGCATGGTGCAGGGTGTTGAAGATTTCATTAAAGCAGAAAAGAAACAGAAAATCATTTCACGCGGTAACAACCTGAATTCACAGGAACTTGATAACATCATTTTCCTTAGGGCAAGGGTGGAAAAAGTCGCTCTGAAAGACATCAAGCTTCGTACCTTTATCACCCAGGATTCCCGGCGTGATGACCTTGTCGGTCATGTATACGATATCACTTATGGCACGGTGCGTGAGGGAATCGACAACCTGGTAGTCATCGATGATTCCATTGTTCGCGGCACCACGCTCAAATACAGCATTGTTAAGATACTCGACAGGCTTAAGCCAAAGAAGATTATCATTGTATCGTCGTCACCACAGATAAGGTATCCCGACTGCTATGGGATTGACATGGCCAGGCTGGGTGATTTCGTCGCATTCAAGGCGGCAATGGCCCTGCTGAAAGAAAAGGGCATGGAAAAAATCATCAATGAAGTGTACCGTAAGGTAAAGGAGAGCGAATCATTGCCAAGGGAAGAGGTGATAAACTACGTAAAGGAAATTTACCGTCCCTTTACTCCCGAAGCCATTTCGGATAAGATCGCCATGATGCTGAAGACACCCGATCTGAGCGCCGAACTCAGCATTGTATATCAAACCATCGAAAACCTGCATAAGGCGATACCCAATCATTTGGGCGACTGGTATTTTACGGGCAATTATCCCACACCGGGCGGAAACCGGGTAGCCAACCGGTCGTTCCGGAATTTTATTGAAGGAAGGAATATACGGGCGTATTAATAGCCTTACCGGTTAAACTCAGGCACATCAATGGTTTGCTTTTCCGCGACTTCAATTTTTCGGAATGCCAGCCATGAACGGGCCCTCACAAATCCTTTCATCTCAACCGTAATCCTGCTTTTTTTGGAAATGCCGTACAGCATGCTTGCTCCCGAAAGAATATTGGCGAGTTCGAGCGTAAAATCAGCATGATAGGCAGAATCCACCTTAGCCTTGATTTTTAGGGGCTGGTCACTGGTAAGGGTACCCAGGTAAGTGCCGTCGATACTGGTCTTCAAATCTACTTCACTTACCCGGAAGGAAACATTCGAAGGATTGAAGATGCCCACATCGGCCGAAAAAAGAAGCTTGTTGTCTTCTATGCCCCTGAAAACGACATTGTCGATTCCGGTGAAGGAAATATCATCAACTCCTTTGCAACCAATGAACAAAAGAGGTAACAGCAAGTATGCCAGGCGATTCTTCATCATTGTCTATTCATAAAACTCACCGGCAAACAAATCGACAATCCTCTCTGCCGTGTGTCCATCCCACAGTTCAGGCCTTGCCGGCTTTACATCGCTTGCCATAGTGGCCAAAAACTCATTGCGGATCCGATCAACATTATTTCCTACCAGCACCGATGCACCGCCATGTTCACGGAGGGTAACGGGGCGCTCGGTATTCCACCGAAGGGTCAGACAAGGCGTTCCCAGTATACAGCATTCCTCCTGCAGGCCGCCGCTGTCGGTAAGCATAATCTTGGCATCCATGTTGAGCCGCAGCATATCATGATATCCCAGGGGATGAAGCAACATCATATTTTTTGTGGTTTCTGCCTTTCCCCAAAGTCCGAACTGCGTTAATTGCTTCATGGTGCGCGGATGCACAGGCCATAAAACGGGCATAACGCTTGCCACATCATTAATGAGAAAATGAAGCAGCGGATCCATAACATCACGGTTATCTACATTGGAATGCCTGTGGAGCGTGACCACTGCGTATGGACCGGTAATGTCAACATCCCAGGGTTTTCCGGGATCAGCGATCCGGTTGCGCGCGATGATATCAGGAATCTTAAGCGCAGCGGTCTTTTCGCGGTTGGCTTCCAGGGTGTCAATCATGATATTGCCGACAAAGCGTATTTTTTCCTCGGGTACGCCTTCCTTCCTCAGGTTATCTCCCGATATGCGGTCGGGTGTAAGCAACAAATCGCTTAACCTGTCGGTAACCAACCTGTTGATCTCTTCGGGCATGGTCATATCACCTGAACGCAATCCGGCTTCAATATGGCAGCATTTAATATTTTCCTTTTTGGCGGTAACAGAGCAGGCCAATGTGGCATTCACATCACCAACCACAACAACCCAGTTGGGTTTTATGTGGTTGAGCACTTTTTCAAACGCCATCATGGTCCGGCCAACTTGTTCGGCATGCGACCCGGAGCCGATTTCGAGATTGATATCGGGCTGTGGTATGCCAAGTTCGGCGAAAAAATTCTCCGAAAGCCTGATGTCATAGTGTTGCCCGGTATGAACGAGGAAATGTTCTATTGGTTTGTCGGGACGGTTTTGGTTGTGCTTTTGTATTGCAGCAACGAGGGGGGCAATTTTCATGAAGTTTGGACGCGCCCCAACAACGGAGATTATTTTCATGCAGTAGTCATTAGTTTCTACAAATTTACAACATTCTGATATTAATTCATCACCTGATCCGCCCATCTCCTCATTTTGTTTATGCTGATGCCCGGCCACACCCTGCGAGTATTAAAAAATATATTTAACTTCGCAGCAAACCCCAGAACAACTCCTATGCCTGCTGCAAAACCACAATGGTATGCCGCATACACGACTTCGAGAGGCGAACGAAAAGCCGCCTGTGGCCTTGAAAAAAGCGGAATAGAATATTATCTTCCTTTACAGGAAACCATCCGGCAATGGAGCGACAGGAAAAAGAAACTGATAGTCCCCCTTATTACTTCCTACATATTTGTTCACATTACGCCAAAAGAGCACCTGAAGGTATTGCAGGCAGATGGTGTTGTGAGAATACTTCATTTTTGCGGAAAACCGGTTCCCATACCCGAGTGGCAGATCAATAACTTAAGGATACTGCTTGGTGCAAAAATTCCGCATGAAATCGATTTTTCCCACTTCGAAAAAGGAAAGGAAGTACAAATCACCAGCGGGCCGCTCAACGGACTGCGGGGAAATATTGTGCTCATTAAGGGCAAGCACAAGCTGGTCATTTCCATCAGCGCCCTCGATTACAACCTCACCATCGACATCGATCCCCGCCTGGTTGAAACCAGGTAGTGTTGGTTTGCCGGATACGGGGATAGACCACAGGTGGAACTTCAGCCTAATCGGGGAAGAAATGTCTTCCCTCCTTCGCCATAGGCTTCGGCGGGTGAAACCCTCCTTCGCCATAGGCTTCGGCGGGTGAAACTGGTCGAGAAAATGTCTTCTGGTCTTCTGGTCTGATAAGTCAATGAAGAAGTCATGCAATCATA
>CAZYDI010000157.1:0-5385 GCA_964646255.1 uncultured Bacteroidales bacterium | reverse complement strand
TTATTCGGTGACAGTATAAGCATAAGCATTGGAGATTCATTAAGTGAATTCCTGCCGGAGTTATGGTATGAAGTAAGTGCCAATTCAGGTTACATTAATGGTTTTGATAGTTTATGTTACGTTGTTGGATATAATACGCCGATTTCGGGCAATGATGGGAACTTTAAAAGATGCCTGGCCATTTTCGAATTCCGAAACGGCAAATACCACCTTGTAAAACAGTCGTTTGGAGCCATAGATGGCTTTTACGACAGTGATGATGATTTGTTTTTTGACGGATATGATGAAGCCAACTTTGATGTAAGCATTGAAGATGGCAATATCTTTGTCAATTACGAATACATGAGGGGTGAAGCATACTATGAGTATGCCTGCGAGAATGGAAACTGGACATTGGTGAGCTGGGGTTCCGGACACAGAACATGCTGTAATTTTGAATTTAGCGGTTATGATTACAGAAACAAAACATATACGTATTCCCTTAGCAATTTTGGTGAAGAAGAAGATTATGGCGATGACTTCCCTGCCGATACATCAGTAACCCGGATTGAAGAAAGGCCGGTAATTTATATGGATGACGAAGGGTATAACGAATGATCGACAGACTTAATGTGAAATTTATATGTTAATTTATACCAAAGCATGAATATGAAACCCAAACTAATCGTATTTTTTCTTTGCCTGGCAGCATTGCTGCGGTCACAGGTTATCACCCTTCCCTTGTATAATGAGGCAGTACCGAATTCCAATGGTGTAATTATTGATGAGGTTTTTGCACATGAAGACATCATACGCATAAAGGGCGTTCAGAATCCCGGCATAGCGGTTTATCTGCCAAGCAAGCGGCTGGCCACCGGGCAAGCTGTAGTCATATGTCCCGGCGGTGGGTACCATATACTCGCATATGATCTTGAAGGAACCGATATCGCTGCATATTTAAATTCAATTGGCGTAGCAGCAATCGTATTAAAATACCGTTTACCAACCTATGGCAATGTTACCGAGCCTTACAAAGTACCCTTGATGGATGCTCAACGGGCCATGCGATTGGTTCGTATACATGCCCCGGAATGGAATATCAACCCCGAAAAAATAGGTATTATGGGTTTCTCAGCAGGCGGTCATCTGGCTTCAACACTGGGCACCCATTTTGATAATGGAAATGCACTGGCTGCTGATTCTGTAGAAAGAATCAGTTGCCGGCCAGATTTTATGATACTGGTATATCCGGTAATTTCAATGAGAATCCCTGTTACGCACAAAGGATCGAGAGAAGCATTATTGGGCATGCGGCCCGACAGCAGCAGGGTGGACTTCTTTTCCAATGAGCTTCAGGTAACAGGCAATACACCACAGGCATTTATCATACACGCAGTAAATGATAAAGCGGTACCTGTGGACAATTCCCTCCTGATGGCTGAGGCACTCAGAAAAAACAAGATTCCCGTTGAGTTGCATATTGTTGATTCTAACCGGCATGGATTTGGCCTGGGATCAGACGATCCCTACCTGGCAACCTGGACGCAAAATTTAAAAGCATGGCTCCTTCATATCAATAAAAACGATGCCATAATTACCAAACCCTAAATTGTTCAACTATGAGAACGGTGTGTATCTTGGTGAAAAATGAATGGTTTTCCAGGTGAATCGTTCGATGTAATGAAGCGCTGAAAAAATTTCAGACTTCGGGCAACCATTTCTTCCATAAAATCATCTAACCAATATATGGTCAGACATTGCTGTGTTTTGAAATAAACACCCATGGAGAACTTGAACAGGTTCTTTTATTGTACTCTTGTATAACCCTTAATACCTGTTATGCTATGAAAAACATGTTGTGTATTTGCGTACTGCTTTTTTCGCTCAGCTGTGAAAAGGAAAATTCCGGGATTCAATTTGAAGATCTCAATGAAAGCAACCAGTTGATTGTTGGTAACTGGTGCCTTGAAAGCCATGGAAATATTACTTTTTCGGGTGGATCAAACAGTGAAATAATCCCGCATACCCTGATGATATCTCCTGCTCTGATCTATCAAGCTTCCTGTAACAATGAAATATTCGAAACAGGAAAGTTACAGATAACATCACAAACAGATGCATCCATAGACATCCGGGTATTGACATCGCGTCCTCCTTCGCAGCTATTCCGCTTTTCCACCTATCAGATAAGCCTGGATTCAGACACCTTATGCATCCATACCATAAACATGTATGATATTGGTGAGTATTTCAGGTACGCCCGTATCCGGTGACCCCTGGAAAGCCTGGTTGCGCGTTTTTATTTGGATTAAATATGTATTGAAAAAGTTTGCAGGTCATCATAAAATATTGGTTAGTTTCAGGCCGTTTTACACCAACTGATCACTTTTTAAGTCTCTCTTATTTCCATGAAAACGGCATTTTATTGTAGTCTGCTCATCCTTGGCTGCCAATGGATGAATGCGCAGGTCCCCAGGTATAATTATCATGTAAAGAACCGGGTAATTATTAACAATAATAACCATAACCTTATTCGTATGGCCCTGGTTTTACCTTTGGCTCAAACAAACCAGTACCAAACGGTAAGCAATGTAAATACCCATGGCGGGGAATTGTTGCCCGTACCGAACACCGATGACCTTTATGTACGATGGCATTTCAATGATGACCGTGCAACGGTGAACCAGGTAAGTGAATTGTACTATGAATTTGATGTGGTTTTAAATGCCTATTCCTTTGATTTTGAAAAGTTGGGAAAAATATTTCCGTATGATACAACTTCTGATTTGTTTGTAAGATACACGGGATCCAGCGGAGCATATGTTAATCCCCATCATCCGGTAATTGAAGAGATCAGTGAAAGCCTTTGGAATAACTCCGTTGATATTGTTGACTATGCAAAGAAATGCTATGAATATGTCGCAGCCAATTACAAGTACATCAATCCCTTTACCGGATTGCATCCGCTCCAGACAATTTTAAAAGCCGGGGGAGGTGATTGTGGTAATCTGAGTTCAATTTACATTTCCCTGTTAAGGAATAAAAAGATCCCTGCGCGGCATATAGTTACGGTTAAACCCAACGGAGAATACCATGTTTGGGCTGATTTCTATCTTGAGCAACATGGCTGGATTCCGGTTGATGTAACCTTCAAAAACTCAGATCCCGAAGGAAACTACTTTGGTGTATATGATGGCAACGGCATTGTAATGACCAAAGATGTATGGTTGCCGCTTGAAATGGGAGAGGGTGAAATTTACTTTGCTGAAATTCTGCAGAGCTATTATTTATGGACATGGACAAATCCGGTGAATCCGCCAGTCTCCAACCATAAGTTAACCTCGATACGATATGCACTGGGTGAGACTATGGTTCATGCTGATTAATTCAGGGCTATCTTCAGCCAGGTAAAGCTTTTTCCGTCATACAGCCTGAGAAGGTAAATACCGGGGCCCGCGTCGATGCTTATATCAATGGAAGCCTGCCCGTCATGAACAATGGTTCTGGCAACTGATCCGGTAAAATCAATAATATCAATTTTAATGATGCTTTCAATGCCGCTGATGGTAAACTTCCCATTCACTGCGGGATTGGGATTAATTCGAACAGGGCTCTTTAATAACGCTGGCGTTGAGACAGCAACAGGTATTATTTCTATATTAATGGCTTTGCGACTTGGTATGCCGCATTGGTTAACGAAATTTACCGAGGCGGTATAGGAACCAATGGTGTCAGTATTAACCGGTTGTTCGCGGCCACTTGATGAGATAAAACCGGACCATGACCAGGTTCCGGATGCATTAACCGGATGAGGGCTAAGAAGCAGTTGTGAATTCTGCTCAGCTATGATGGTATCGGACTTTACCTCACTTTCACCATTCAGTTTATACCATGATTCGATGATCGTTGAATCACAAACAGAGATGGTAAAAGTTAACCTTGTTTTTGTACCGCAATTGTTCAGGTAGGTAGCCATAGCCTTCAATTCACCGGTACTGTTGGTATTGAACTCCACTTGATGCCCTGTGCCCGAAACACCTGATCCGGTCCAACTCCAGCTTCCTGAACTATCCGTGGCAACTGCCCTTAGGGTTAGTGCAGCATTACGCAAAACATGAATTACCGGTTGCTGAATCCAATCACCGCTGTCAATTTTATGCCATCCCTGCGCAAGGGTGGAGTCGCAAACTACTATTTCAATCGGCAACCGGCTGGATGTTCCGCATTCATTGGTATAGATGACGATTGCAGTATCTGTACCTTCAGCAGAAGTACTTGCCGTTTGCCGGCGTGAATTGCCGGAAGTACCGGCTCCCGACCAGTTCCAGGTTCCAAGGGCATTTTCAGGCCTAGGAGACAATTCAAGGTTAGTGTTACTGATGGTAATTATTTTATTGCCTTTTATGGCAGGTGAACCGTTGATCCTGTACCATGGTTCAATGGTGGTTGAATCGCAAATGTTATACAGGAGGTGGAGCATCTTTCGTGCATACCGTTCACCAAGCGTACGGTATGATGCAGAAGTAAAATGGGCATAATCGGATCCCGGCAGGCCTTTGGCGGATATTACATGGGCGTTTGGAATGAGACCGGGAAGTTTGTTAATTTCTGTATTGTGCAAACTGCAGCATGATCCATATTCCTCGTAAAGAGTTTCACCGGCCAGAAAAGGAATATCGTCCAGGTTCAGGTCAGTTTTCAGGTCTTCAATTATCTGTTTTACCGTATTTTTCCATTCCGGATCACCATTGTTGGTTTCACCCTGGTGTAAGAGTATTCCCTTTATTACGCCCACTTCCTGTGCCTTTTTTGCCAGATCGAGCAACCAGGTGTATCCGCAGTCGAAAGGTATTCCCTGGCTATATTGATCAAGGCCATTGGGACATCCTTTCTTATATATGTAAATATTACATCCGCTAACTGATACGTTTACCAGTCCGATTTTAACATGTGCCGGTGCCTTTGCCCCCATGATTTTGCCGAATGAGTCGCCCGGACCAAGCTTTCCCCAACAGCGGTTAAGGGGCGGAGCTGCGGTGTACCAGGAGCCATAGGTACGATTTAAATTGGGACATGTGGAATTCTGAAGCATTAAAACCCTCGGATTTGTCACCCTGTCCTGAGTCTCAATAGCACCTTGTCCTTCCATATTTGATTGTCCGAACATAAGAAAAATATGAAAGGCGGTATCGGCCTGGGAGAATGCATGCAATGAGGTCAGGAATATGAACGCCAGGCAAGCCAAGGTTTTACATAGTTTCATTATGATGGTTTTAATTCAAAGGGGAAAGTTAATTTGAATATTTGAGAATGTGAAAAAATCAGGTATTAACCAAACAGGGGTCGAATATAGGATTTATATGTTAAGCAGACAATTTGTGTTATTCAGCTCATCTGCCAGTCCAA
>CAZYDI010000156.1:0-5465 GCA_964646255.1 uncultured Bacteroidales bacterium | reverse complement strand
TCAGGATTTCATCGCCCTTTTACGGTCATGTTCGCTGAGCAGAATTTTCCTTAACCTTATTGAAACAGGCGTTATTTCAACATACTCATCTTCCTGAATATACTCCAGGGCTTCTTCAAGGCTGAACTTAACAGGAGGAATGAGTTTGACTTTCTCATCACTGCCTGATGCCCTCATATTGGTAAGCTTTTTGGATTTTGTTACATTCACCGTTAAATCTCCTGTACGGCAATGTTCGCCAACCACCTGCCCGGCATAAACCTCTTCCTGTGAGTCAACGAAGAATATTCCCCTGTCGCGCAGTTTATCAATGGCATATGCAAAGGCCGTACCTGTTTCCATGGCAATCAACGATCCGTTAATCCTTCGCTGAATATCTCCCTTTAAAGGTTCAAAGGCTTTAAACCGGTGCGACATAACAGCTTCTCCCGCTGTTGCGGTGAGCAGATTACTGCGCAGTCCGATGATACCCCTCGAGGGAATATCAAACTCAAGATGGACTCGGTCACCTTTTCTTTCCATTTTTAACATCTGCCCCCTCCTTGAAGAAACCATTTCAATGGCTTTTCCGGAATATTCCTCGGGCAAATCAATATACAGGACTTCTACTGGTTCAGAGGGCTCTCCTCCGATATTCTTTATGATTACTTTCGGCTGCCCTACCTGCAACTCATATCCCTCACGACGCATGGTTTCAATTAATATGGAAAGGTGCAAAACACCCCTGCCATACACTATATGGGAATCGGCAGAATTTGTAGATTCTATACGCAGTGCCAGGTTCTTCTCAAGTTCCTTTTCCAGCCTCTCTTTAATGTGGCGCGAGGTAACATACTTGCCTTCCTTACCATAAAATGGTGAATCATTTATGGTAAAAAGCATACTCATGGTAGGTTCATCAACATTAATGGATTCAAGTGCTTCCGGCTCATCATATTCTGCAATGGTGTCGCCGATATTGAATCCTTCAATGCCAACCAACGCACATATGTCGCCGCATTGAACCACCGGAACTTTCCGGTATGAAAGGCCTTCATAAACCGATAATTCTTTGATACGGGTTCTGACTACATTGTTGTTCCGTTTTACCAGGGAAACATTCATGCCTTCCTTTAATTCCCCTCTGTGAAGCTTTCCGATAGCTATTCTGCCGAGATAATTTGAATAATCAAGATTCGAAATCAGCAACTGCGGACTGCCTTTGATCTGTTTTGGAGCCGGTATATGACGCAATATGGCATCAAGCAGCGAAGTAATGTCGGTGGTTGGTTTCTTCCAGTCGTCGGACATCCATCCTTGTTTGGCTGATCCGTAAATCGTTGGAAAATTCAATTGCTCCTCTGTGGCATCGAGGTTAAACATCAATTCAAATACCTGTTCCTGAACCTCTTCGGGACGACAATTGGGTTTATCCACCTTATTGATTACAACGATTGGTTTTAAACCCAGATTCAGCGCTTTCTGAAGCACAAACCTGGTTTGCGGCATCGTTCCTTCAAATGCATCCACCAATAACAGCACACCATCAGCCATATTGAGCACTCTTTCCACTTCACCCCCGAAATCACTGTGACCCGGCGTATCGATGATGTTTATCTTAACTTCGTTGTATATTACAGAAACATTCTTGGCAAGTATGGTTATTCCCCTTTCACGTTCCAATTCGTTGCTGTCCATAACCAATTCGCCGGGATCTTCATATTCCTTGAAGAATTTGGTTTGCATTAAAATTTTGTCTACCAGCGTGGTCTTTCCATGGTCAACATGTGCAATAATCGCTACATTACGAATATCTGTCATAAAATAAAATTGGGCTGCAAAGGTACTTAAAAAAGTGGTATATTAGTAAATTATCAACCTGCCTGTTAAAGAAATTTCATTATGAGAACCTTAGCCCTGATACCCGGACTGTTACTTTGCCTTGGTCTTAGTTCACAAACCTCCGGACTGGTTAAGTCAGTCGACCTGAACAGATTTTCAGGCAAGTGGTTCGAAATCGCTTCCTATCCGGCAAAATTTCAAAAGGGATGCCGGTGTTCCACTGCCGAATATGAAGTGGTTGCCGGTAAAAAGTATATTGCGGTTACCAATCGTTGTATTCTTATTAAACGCAGCGGTTCCAGGGTGGCTGAAGCCGGTGCCCGTGCATATCCGAAAAAGGGTTATAACAATGCTTGGCTAAAGGTGAGTTTTTTCTGGCCATTTATGGGTGACTACCAGGTTATAGGCCTTTCAGAGGATTATGATTGGGTTATCGTAGGACATCCTCAGCAAAAATATCTCTGGATTCTGAGCAGGGAATCCTATATGCCCTCTCAAACTTATCATGAAATTACACAGGTCATTAGCAGCAAAGGCTATAATGTGAATCGCCTGGTAAAAACACCGCAAAATTGCGATGAATTGAATGAATAGTTTCTGATTTGGTTTAGTTCTCGTATTTTTGCGCCCGTTAATCAGAAACTACCTTTCTGGTTGATACCCAAATTTCTTGTCTTTTATGCTATTGAATAAATCTGCAAACCAAAAGGGTGGAATTGGTGAATTGCTCACTATTGCTTTTCCCATGATTATTTCAACAGCCTGCGACGGGGTGATGACATTCACCGACAGGCTTATGCTGTCAAGGCTCGGTCCTGAACAAATGAATGCTTCTATGGGCGGGGGAGTGGCAATGCAATTAATGATTTTCTTTTTTATCGGCCTTACCGGTTATACCACAGCCCTCGTAGCCCAGTATTACGGCTCGGGACAGAAAAATATGGTTACGGTGGCTGCCTTTCAGGCCATCATCATCTCGTTCATTGCATACCCGCTGATATTAATGTTCCGGCCGCTTGCCCATGGATATTTTGAGTTAATGAACCTGCCGGCACAGCAACTGGTATTTCAGAAGGAATATTTCAATATAGTTATTTACGGAGCACTCGCGAGCATTCTCCGGAACAGCCTGAGTTGTTATTTTTCGGGTATCGGAAGGACGAAAATTGTGATGTTCGCAACCATCACTGCCATGGTAGTAAATGTACTGCTCGATTATCTTCTGATATTCGGGAAAGCCGGGTTGCCCCAAATGGGTGTGCGTGGTGCAGCATTGGCCACAGTTTTGGGATCGGTATGTGGGTTGCTTGTGCTAATTATGGCCTATTATGGTAAAAAGAACCACCGGGAATTTGGCGTCAGAGCTGCCTTCCGTTTTAATGCAAAGGTTATGCGGAAGCTTTTATATTTCGGCTACCCCGCCGGAGTGGAATTGTTTTTAAATTTTCTCGCGTTCAGTGCATTGTTGTTTGTTTTCCATTCTCAGGGAAATGTGGTTGCCACCGCCAGTACTATTATGTTTAACTGGGATCTTGTTTCATTTATACCGTTGCTGGGTATTGAAATTGCCGTCACCAGCCTTGTTGGCCGTTACATGGGTGCCGGCAATCCCGAGACTGCACATAAAGCAGCGATGTCAGGCATAAAAACCGGAATATTCTATTCCATTGTCATTTTAATTCTGTTTGTTTTTATTCCCAAACAACTGGTAATGATATTCCGTCCGCAGGAAGTGGGTGAAATATTTACCCAGGCCCGGCCCATTGCTGAAAAAATGATACGACTGGCCAGCCTTTATGTGCTGGCCGAAGCAATAATGGTTGCCATAGTGGGAGCATTGCGCGGGGCAGGGGATACCCATTTCACGATGATGATTTCGGTGATAGCACATTGGACCATGTTGCCCGTTGTTTATATAATTCTGAAGGTGCTTAACATGTCGGCGGTTGCGGCCTGGTTTGGCCTGATTATATCTTTTCTGCTGTTCTGCCTGGTGTTGATAATGCGGTATAGAAGCGGCAAATGGCAGCGCATTAAAGTTATTGAGGATAACCTGGGCGTTGACTGACAGCGAACTATTCTATATGGGAATTGTTGTTAAATTTTTCAAAACTTCCATCAATTCCAATTTTTCAGGCAAATATTTTGCCGCTAATGCTAAATGAATTAAATTGCGCCGCCAATTAAAAACAATACATTATGTTACATTATAAAGAATTGGGGTTGGTTAACTCCCGCGAATTATTCAAGAAAGCCGTAAAGGGTGGATATGCCATTCCCGCTTTTAACTTTAATAATCTGGAACAATTGCAGGCCATAATCAGTGCCTGTGTGGAAACCAAATCACCTGTCATTTTGCAGGTTTCTAAAGGTGCCCGCAAGTATGCCAATCAAACCTTGTTGCAATACCTTGCAAAAGGTGCTGTTGAATATGCAAAGGAGCTGGGATATGCTATACCTATCGTTCTCCACCTCGACCATGGTGATTCTTTCGAAACCTGTAAGTCATGTATTGAGTCGGGTTTCTCATCAGTAATGATTGATGGTTCTCATTTTCCATACGAAGAAAATATTAAACTTACCAGGCAGGTAGTGGAATTCGCCCATCAGTTTGATGTTACCGTTGAAGGTGAATTGGGTGTTCTTGCCGGGATTGAAGATGAAGTTGTTGCAGAACATTCTTCCTATACCAGGCCGGAAGAAGTTGAAGATTTTGTAAAGAAAACCGGTGTAGATTCATTGGCTATTTCAATAGGAACCTCCCACGGTGCCTTCAAATTTAAAGTTGCTCCCGGACAGCTTCCTCCGCCGCTGAAGTTTGACATTCTTGAAGAGTGCGAAAAACGCATTCCCGGATTTCCTATCGTTCTTCACGGTGCATCCTCTGTGCCCGCCGATATAGTAGCCGAAATCAATCAATATGGCGGCAAAATGGAAAATACGGCCGGTATTTCTGAGGATCAGCTGCGCAGGGCTGCTGCATCGGCAGTTTGCAAAATTAACATCGACAGCGATGGACGTTTGGCCATGACTGCTGCCGTTCGCAAAGTTTTGGTTGAAAAACCCGGTGAATTTGACCCCCGCAACTATCTCGGCCCTGCCCGTGACAAGCTCAGGGAATTGTACAAGCACAAAATCAGGAACGTTCTTGGCAGTTTCGATAAGGCCTAGTGCTGGCTTCATAAAACCGGAAGTTTTGTCCGGTTTATCATAAAATAGGGACACAAGTGTGTCCCTATTTTATTTAAAATGATTATACGTAATGATACATGGCAAATAAAAGACTCCGGAGAAGTCAAATATTTATAGACATTGCGTTATAACGACTCCGGCAGGAGAAGGCCCTCATTTAGGGCACAGAATGGGTGGTGGGGAGAAAATATGGGGCTTTCAGCCCCAAACCCCGAATTACTTTTTTTCTACAGCGAAAAAAAGTAATCAAAAAACGCCGCCACTGCTGAAAAAAAGCTAAAAATTAATTCACTACGCTAAAAGAAAAGAACTCGCCCGGATTTAGTCTGTCTGCTAGTCTTCTGGTCTTCTGGTCTGCGGGTCATTGAAAAAGTCTTGCAGTCTTGCAGCATGGATAAATTTTCTTAACGTTTTTTTTCAGAGGTGGATCGCGAGGGTTAGCAGCAACTACT
>CAZYDI010000155.1:0-5475 GCA_964646255.1 uncultured Bacteroidales bacterium | reverse complement strand
ATCATTCTGTTCATCTATACCGTTTTTATGAAAGATTCCGATCAACCAAACCGCTAAGAAAAGGGTTTATTTATTTTCATGGCTTAAATCATGTTGTCTATTCTTATTCCGGTATATAATTTTAACGTTGTTAACCTGGTTGGGGAGTTAAGCAAGCAGGCTGTTCATTCGGGCATTCCTTTTGAGATTATTATTCTCGATGATTGTTCCTCTGAATTATTACGCGATCAAAACAAGGACGTAGCAAACCTTCCGGGAGTAAGGTTTTATGAGTTGGCTAAGAACATCGGACGGTCGAGGATCCGTAACCGGCTTGCCGATATGGCAAAGTACAATTCACTGTTATTTCTTGACTGCGATTCAGAGGTTTATTCTGCTGATTACATCCGGAATTACATACCCTATATGGGTAAAGAAATGGTTATTTGTGGAGGAAATATTTACCACGAAGAGCCGCCCGAGGAACCGGAATATCATTTACGGTGGATGTATGGTCTCAAAAAGGAACAAATTCCCGATGTTGTCAGAAATGCCCATCCTTACCGTTCCTTTATGACCAACAATTTTATGATCGCCAGGTCGGTTTTTCAGCAAATTCAATTCGACGAAAGCATCATTAAATACGGGCATGAAGATACCTTGTTCGGGCTGGAACTGAAGAAAAATAACATACCCATTTACCATATCAACAATCCGTTGTACCATATAGGCCTTGAAATTGCCAGTGAGTTTTTACGCAAGACATCAGATGCCATTGAAAATCTACTGATCCTGCTGCACGACGGTAAAATTCAGCCCGATGACATTAAGCATATACGGTTGCTTAAAGCCTATGTAAAAATCAAGAAATACAGGCTGGTTGGAATATATCTTTTCTTTTATGAGTTTATTTCCAATGCCGTAATGAGAAACCTGTTGGGCGAAAATCCGGGTATTTTTGCCTTTGAACTGTATAAACTGGCGTTGGTATCGAGATTGGTTTCCAAAAAAAGGGACAAGTATTATTCCTTTGACTGATCTTCCAGGTTCAGGTCTAATGCATAACCCAATGCAACCAAATAACCGGTATAGGGTGATGGTTCATTCCACTCGTGGTTAATGCCGAACTTCAGTGTAAAGGTATGTCGCTTTTGAATGCTATAATCCATACCAAGCCACGCCCGGTTTTCATTAAGCCGGGAACCCTCGGTCCGGGAATAATTCACGAAAACTTCATCTTCAATAAAAGGTGTCAGGGGAATTCCCCGAATATTGTATTCGAATGAAGCCTTATGACGATGACGTATTCCATCGAACATATAGTCATCTGGTTTATTGAATTCCGCTTTCTGCGATTGTATTCTTAACCGGTACCCAATGGTAAGGCGGTCAATTTTTGTACGGGCCGATACATCGGCATAAATGGCATTTCTCCATGCATACGTATCCGCATTTTTCCAGTCGGCCTCAAGCCTGTAAAAAAAACCTGCCTTTAACAGCCTGTTTATCCTATAACTAAGCCCAATATCATTTATTTGTCGTGCAATCTGTGATGCGTTTTCATGCAGCCGCAGTTCTTCCTCAATGTGAACCTTAAATCCAGGCAAGACTTCCATATTTACTTTGCCCGATATCCACACCTGGAAATCTTTCTCCTGCCCTTTAATAATCCCGGGGATAAAAAGAATGATTGTAAAAAGAAGTAATAAAAGTCTTTTATTTGTCCTGTCCATTTTGTTTTTCCCGTTGTCCCATGCCCATGCTCTTGTCTATAGTCTATAACCTATGCTCTATGGTCTATGGTCCATAGCCTTTTCAATCATCATCATCGCCGGCATAAACATTGTCCGATTCATCGGCCTTGTTAATGTCCCACTCGTAGTAATAGATGATCAGTTTGGCGGTATCCCTTAAATAATCTATCCGGCCGATTTCCACCCTGTTGATTTTTAGTCCTGTCCGGCTTTCCAGATCTTTTATGAGTTCTTCTCTTTTTTGTGGCTGTATCAGGTCGATTCGCTCATATATAACCTGTTTGGACGATTCGTGCTTAAGCAGCCACAGTTTTTCCAGCCCGTATACCAGGAAAGCAAGGATAAAATTGGTGAAAATCAACTCAGCCCAACTGATCTTCTTATTGGCCAACGCGTTGATCACCGATATACCGATAAGCAAAAACAGGTAGGTCATTTCCTTTATGGGAATGGCAAGGGTTCGGTACCTCAGGATCCCGAATATGGCAAAGAGGCCGAATGCAAATCCTATTTGCAGTTTGACGTTTTCGAGCAGAAAACACAGAAGAAAGATGAGCACACTGATCAGCATAAAACTGAACATGTAATCTTTTCTCCGGGTTATGGGGTAATAAAGCACCCGCACTATAAACAGTACGATGGCTATGTGCAATACAAAGCGTAAAAGCAATTCGTTGAATTTATCCACATGGATAATATCCAAACCAAAAATTGTATAATCTTGAATGTTAAGTAGATAATTCAACATGACTTATTTTGTTTACAATATTGACGGTATGTTTGAAATTATTTGTCTTTGTATGCAGGTTTAGCATGGTTACGCCCATGCAGTATTTGCTGAATGCAGAAGGACGGTGTCCCTTTTCTTTAAGAATGTTGAATATTTTACTGTTTCGACTATTCTTGTTCTGCTTGACCTCTACAATAACCAGGCCGTTCAGGTTCAATGCTTTGTGCCCGTCTGAAAATCCCAAATTAAGGTCGACGGTAATCCGCTCACCAAAAACAGTATCAACCAGGGTAAACCGGTTAAACCGGTTTACCAGGACTGAGGATAAATCCTCGGCCTTATACGGCGTAAACTTGTTAACGAATTTATTAAAACCTTCACGGTCATCAGCTGACTTTTCGATCCTGTCTTTTATTACCCGCCCTTTATTCGTTTTGTATTTTATTTCGGCGAATTTTAGTTTCGATTCAATGTACTCCCGGTGCCTGACCTTATACCTGTTTAATTTACCGTTCTGGTGATCGGTAAACATTTGCATAACAGGGGTATCAAAATACTCAGTCCTATAACTGAATACCCGGTGATTATCAATGGACAATACACGGTAATGTTCACCAAGGTTCGTTATGATGGTAAGCAACTGATCGAACGATAAAATAAACTTGCAGTCAATGCGGTTCATTAGTTTTACCTCATCCATTTCAGCCAGTGATATCGGACTGAAATTCGATAATAGCTTCCTGGTCTCCTGCAGATAAGAAGTCATCAATCAGTTATTTAAAATCACGATGTCGGGAACCTTTACATCACTATTTCTTCCTGATATTTTTACATGCTGTATTACAGGAATTTTACGGTTGGTAGGATAGTTGACAGAATCCTCGGAATAGGCAAAAACGGTATAATCTCCCTCACGCAGGTATTTAAACGCATAAGTTCCATCAAAATGTGTTGAAGTTTTATCTCCATATACAGCATCGTCACCATAAACGATGAAAACATCCTCGTCGGGGGCGTAATACTGTTCGATTTTGAACGTGAAATTCTGGTTGTATTCCCTTATAATAACCTTGCCCGAAATGGTTGAATTGCCTCCTTCACCTTCTTCTTTTTTACACGATGCAATCAATAAAATGCAAAGCAAAGCGGGTAAAAAAACGTGTAGCACTCTTCTCATAATGTACCATTATTTATTCCTTAAAAATAAAGGCTTTCGAAATTATGCATCAATACGCGCATATTTTGCATGTTTTTCTATGAATTCACGACGGGGTGGAACATCATCACCCATCAACATGGAAAATACACGATCGGCCTCAGCAGCACTTTCGATTGTTACCAGCCTGAGGGTTCGGTTAGCCGGATTCATGGTAGTTTGCCATAGCTGTTCGGCATTCATTTCACCCAGACCTTTATAGCGCTGAACATGCACGCTTCCGTCCTTGCCTTTGCCCAGTTCCTCAACAATGGCTTTACGTTCTTCTTCGGTCCAGCAATAGCGCTCGGTTTTCCCCTTTTTCACCAGGTACAACGGCGGGGTAGCGATGTAAAGATGACCGTTTTTAATTAGGTCTTCCATATGCCGGTAAAAAAATGTCATCATCAGTGTAGTGATGTGGGAACCGTCAACATCGGCATCGGTCATGATAATAACCTTGTGATAGCGGAGCCCTTCAAGATTCAAGGCTTTACTATCATCTTCCGTGCCAACAGTTACACCCAGGGCGGTGTAAATGTTCCTGATTTCCTCATTTTCGAAAATCTTATGCGGCATTGCCTTTTCAACATTAAGGATTTTACCCCGTAAAGGAAGAATAGCCTGAAAATGCCTGTCGCGGCCTTGTTTGGCTGTACCACCTGCAGAATCACCCTCGACAAAATAAATCTCACTCACAGCAGGATCCTTATCGGAACAATCCGCAAGTTTGCCGGGCAACCCTGAACCCGACAACACACCTTTACGCTGGACAAGTTCCCTTGCCTTACGTGCTGCATGGCGTGCCTGGGCCGCCAGAATCACCTTTTGAACGATGGCTTTTGCATCGCGTGGATTCTCTTCGAGATAGTTAGACAGGGCAGAGGAAACAGCCTGATCTACAAAACCCATAACCTCGGAATTTCCGAGTTTGGTTTTGGTTTGGCCTTCAAACTGGGGTTCGGCTACCTTTATCGAAATAACGGCTGTTAAGCCCTCACGAAAATCATCACCATTAATGTCGAATTTAAGCTTTGACAGCATACCTGATTTTTCGGCATATGATTTCAGCGTGCGGGTAAGCCCCCTGCGAAATCCGGCGAGGTGCGTTCCACCTTCAATGGTATTGATGTTGTTAACATAGGAAAATACATTCTCAGAAAAAGAGGTATTGTATTGCATGGCAACCTCAACCGGAACTTCTGATTTGCTGTTTTCAATGTGGATAATACCGGTAAGTTTTTCCCGGTTCTCATCAAGCATGATAACGAACTCCGAAAGCCCGTTTTCGGAATAGAATACCTCTTCACGGAAATGGCTCGCGCCACCGCCGTTTTCTTCCACATCCCTGCGATCAGTAAGGTGTAACCTGATTCCTTTGTTGAGGTAGGCAAGTTCGCGCAACCTTGTTGATAGGATTTCGAAACTGTACTCGGTTACGGTGAATATGGAAGGATCAGGCAAAAACGTAATGGATGTTCCGGTACGATCGCTGTCACCAACTTCCTTAACCTGATACAGCGGTTTACCCTGCTCAAATTCCTGCTGGTATTTCTTACCACTCCGGAATACCACAGCAGTAAAGTGCCTTGATAAGGCGTTCACGCATGACACGCCAACGCCATGCAAACCTCCCGACACTTTATAGGAATCCTTATTGAATTTTCCTCCCGCATGCAAAACGGTGAGCACAACTTCAAGCGCCGAACGCTTTTCTTTCTCCATCATGTCAACCGGGATACCACGGCCGTCGTCCTCAACAGTTATCGAACCGTCTTCATTTATGGTAACGCTTATGTTGCTGCAAAAGCCTGCCA
>CAZYDI010000154.1:0-5588 GCA_964646255.1 uncultured Bacteroidales bacterium | reverse complement strand
GAAGCTCTTTGAGTAGCTGTGGCTGATTTTTTAGAATTTCTTTGGCAATTTTATTAATATACTCAGTGACGGGGTCGCCAAAAGCAATCCTGCCGCTCAAAAGCATCTCATCAATATGATAATAACTTTTTACTACAAAATCTTTGCTTTTGCTGAATTCCTCTGAATGTTGAGATTTGTATGCTTCAATTTTCTGTGTGGTCAATAACAGGAAATCATCGGGGATGGGACCAAAAGATTCCAGCCTTTGAAACTGATGAACATTACATTGCGTACTTTGGGAAAGGGCAGAATGGCAAATCAGGAAACATAATAAAACTGCAACAATTCTCATACGGTCCGGTATCATTATTTTGCACTTGTAAAATACGATATCCGCCCGATATGGTTACATGACGGGGTAAAAACAAAGACCGGACCGGCAATTCTTTACTTTGTAAACTTCGTGATATATGCTTCATTTCCGGTATTAACCCTCATTAAAAACATCCCTTTGTCCAGCGTTGCACAATTGATGCGATAAATGCCGTTATTAACTATTCCTTCAGATGAAAGAATCATTTTCCCTGTTACATCAAATACCTCAACCGATAATGCCTGAATATCCCCTGATTTTAGCTTTATGGTTAAAACATCCGCGGTAAGCGGAACGGGATAAACGATCATTTTATCTGCAGCAAGGTCATCAACCCCCGTTGCCGTACTTACAACGATGCGTCCCTTCATCTGATTTGAGGCAACATGTGATGTGCATACATAATAGTAGGTTCCTTCCTGCGGAAAACCAACTGTTCCGCTTCCCGAAGCGAATGTAAATCCACCCGCAAGCAAGGTTGTTCCGTTGTTTGTCCAGGTATTTTCGCTTACCTGTGCAATAGGATGACTTGCCTCGCCTTCAAACCGTACACTATCTCCAACCTTAATATTTACAGTTTCGGGGCTATAGCTAAACCCTGACTGTTGCACTACATGTGTGGTTTGTGCGGCTAAAAAACCGGTCATCCATAACAGTGACAAAAACAGTAAATTTTTTCTCATAGGTTTATTTTTTGCAGGATAACAGGTCATCCATGCAAAAGTTTTGTGATGACTGAAAGTTTTTGTAAACGAACGGATGTTAGGTCGCACAAGCATTCCGGGAAAATTTGACCGTTTATAGGATAAATGAACAAAATAATCAATGTATCTTTTACAACACCGGAAAACCAAAGTCAAATTTCTCATCAAAATTTTCATTATCAGGCAATAACCCATAAATACGGAAGGGTACAAATTTTGATGAGATTCATATATCTTTGTTGAAAAGTAGATACTCTCATGCGTATAATTTCGTTGGTAATTTTCATTTCGCTTTCAGCGCTGTTGACGGCTCAGACCGATACCGTATTTAACCAGACTGATTCCAGGAACCTGAAACAGGGATTTTGGAAAAAACACTATTCCAATGGGAATTTGATGTATAAAGGCTTTTTCAGGGATGATAAGCCTGTGGGTGAAATGCGAAGATACTTTGAATCTGGCGCGCTCCGGGCAATTTTTCAATACGACAGGGAAGGTAATCGTTCAAAGGCAGTACTTTACTACGAAAATGGAGAAATTGCCGCTGAAGGAAATTATATCGGCTCGCTAAAGGACAGCACATGGACTTACTATAGTTATTACAACAAAAACGTTACGGGAAGAGAAAATTACAACAACGGAAAAAGGCATGGATTAACCATCAATTACTACAGCAATGGTGATGTTTCTGAAAAAACGGAATGGAACCACGATAAAAAGTCAGGTATTTGGGAACAATATTTCAGGAACAATATCCCCAGGTTAAAAGCCGCTTTCAAGGACAATAAACTCAACGGGGAATTTATTGTTTATTACGATAATGGAAAGCCCTATATCTCCGGAATGTATGTTAATGATCTGCGGGAGGGAAAATGGACATTGTTTAAAGAGGATGGAAGTCCTGCAACAACATTAAATTACAAAGCCGGAAAAGCAGCTGAAGGGGAAAAACTGAATGAAGAACAACAAAAATTCTTCCAATTGGTGGATGAAGCACAGGGCAAATTTGATGAACCTGATGAAACTGATTTTCTTGAACCGCAAAAATAATTTTGGAATAAAGACAATCATCCTTGCACCATGTGTAAGCTTATTGCTTTTTATTGCCGCTTACACGGCGAAAGCACAACCATTGTTTGAGCGAACAGCACCCAATACATACCGGATTGTTTTTACGGATAAAAATGAATCTCCCTACAGCATTCACCAACCCGATGAATTTCTTTCACAAAGGGCTATTGCCCGAAGGCAGAAACAAAACATACCTGTACTTCCCAATGATTTGCCTGTAAATCCCGCATACCTGGATAGCCTGAAAAGCACAGGAGTAAGTATCTTAACGGTTTCCAAATGGTTTAATGCCGTAACCATAAAGGAAAGCAATGATAGTATACTAAATAGAATCGCAGAATTTCCTTTTGTCTTGAAAGATACAGAATCCGCCTGGATAAATGATGATCAGCAGACGGGACAGTCGACCGCAACACAGGAACTGGATGAAGAATATAAATTCGACTACGGAAAATCGTGGGGCCAAACCACTATGCTTAAAGGTGATTTTTTGCACCGGAATGGATATACCGGACAAGACATGGTAATTGCCATACTGGATGCAGGCTTTTTAAATGCAGACAGGCTGCCGGTTTTTAACCGGCTGTTCGAAAGAGGGCAAATTCTGGGAACGCGTGACTTTGTAAAAGCCGGCAACGATGTTTTCAGGGAATCCAGTCATGGCATGTCTGTGCTTTCCATCATAGGCGGGTATTTACCGGGAGAATTGGTAGGAACTGCACCTGATGCCTCATTTTGGTTGCTTCGCTCTGAAGATGCCCGGACAGAGTACCGTATAGAAGAAGATAACTGGATAGCGGCAGCTGAATTCGCCGACAGCGCAGGCGCTGATGTCATCAATTCTTCGCTTGGCTATGCACTTTTCAATGATTCTTTACAGAATCACAGTTATGAAAATATGGATGGTAATACAACCCGCATTACCCGCGCGGCAGACATCGCAGCATCGAAAGGAATAATAGTGGTAAACAGTGCCGGTAACCAGGGCGATGCAAAGTGGCGATACATAACGGCACCAGGTGATGCCGACAGTATTATTACAGTTGGTGCAGTAGATGCCTCAGGCTATTTGGCATCATTCAGCAGCAGGGGGCCGACACCTGATAACAGGGTAAAACCTACCGTGGTGGCATTGGGGAAAGGGACCTTTGTGGCCAGGTTGGATAGCTCAATAGGTCCGGGTAACGGTACGTCCTTTTCCGCCCCCGTAATTGCAGGTTTAACAGCATGTTTATGGGAATCATTACCTGAAGCCAGCAATATGGAAGTTATTCAATCCATTATTAAAAGCAGCGACAGGGCTGATTTTCCTGGTTACGATTATGGGTACGGAATACCAAATTTTGCCATTGCCGGGTTTTTGCTGAAAGCGGATTATGATGAACATTTATCGGATTTTCCGGTGGTGGTTTTCCCCAATCCTTTTACACAGCAACTTCACTTGTTTTTTGAAGCACCCATAAATGATCAAATCCATGTACAATTATTTGATATCACCGGCAAGCAGATATTTAATAAAGATTATCCCGGAATTCCCGGCAGAACATTTATGTCGCTGGAAAGCGATTTTAGCCACCTTCAAAAAGGTGCATACATTATTAAGGTGAAATCGGGAAATATTTCCGGCCATGCCAAATTGATTAAATATTAGCCATGGAGAAAAAAGCAATTAACCTGTGCGGTTTGCTTAATGAAATTAAGGCAGCGATGAAAAACACGCTTCCTTTCTCCTGGTGGGTTATGGCAGAAATAAGTGAAATAAAGGTAAATTATAGTGGCCATTGTTACCTTGAGCTCATTGAAAAAAATGAAATCAATGAATCCATAAAGGCAAGGGCCCGAGCCACCATATGGTCATCGGTTTACCGGATGTTGCAGCCCTATTTTGAAACCACCACCCAAACCAGGTTATGTGCAGGCATTAAGGTAATGGTTAAAGTTTCGGCTGAATTCCACGAGGTTTATGGCTTTAGTTTGAATATTACCGATATTGAGCCATCCTATACCGTAGGTGAATTGGCCCTGCAAAAGCTCGAAATAATCAGGAGACTAAAAGCCGAAGGGGTATTCGACATGAACCGCTCCCTGCCCTTTCCTGATTTGCCTAAGCGCATTGCGGTGATTTCGTCGAAAACTGCAGCCGGATACGGCGATTTTCATGACCAGATTACCAACAACCAGTTCGGCTATACCTTTTACCTGAAACTCTTTCCTGCCGTTATGCAGGGTGAGGAGGCCGAAAAATCAATAATAAAAGCGCTTGAATCAATATACAGCCATGAAAAATATTTTGATGCAGTGGTCATTATCCGTGGAGGAGGAGCCAGTGCCGATTTGCATTGTTTTAACAGTTACTGGTTGAATTACAATATCTGCCAGTTTCCCTTGCCTGTAATAACAGGGATAGGACATGAGCAGGATGAAACTGTCGCTGATCTTGTTGCTCATACCCGCATGAAAACACCCACTGCCGTGGCAGAATTCCTGATTGGTTGCTTACAGGAAGCTGAAGCATATTTGAATGAGCAGACATTGAGACTATATGATCTGGTATCCGAAAAAATGAGTGAAGAGAATGAGCGACTGCAGCGATTGATTCTGGTACTTACACCTTCGGTGAAGAAAAGGCTCGAAAAAAACCGGACGGATTTACTTATGCGGGCAGCCGGATTAAAAGGTTCGGTAAGACATTTGATTGCGTTGCAAACCGGGAAAACCGACAGACTCCATAGCAATATGCTTTCTGCCACCAGGGAGTATATTAAAAATGAAATTCACCGGATTGAAATGCTCGAGAAACAAAATAACTACCTTGATCCCTACCTGATACTCAAAAGGGGATATTCAATAACCTACCACAAAGGAAAGGCCGTAAAAAGTGCAGCAGAAATAAGCGCGGGTGATATAATTGAAACACGACTGGCAGAAGGAACCCTGAAAAGTAAAAACCTATAAAATTCTCATACATGGCACAAAAAAATTGGTCATACGCCGAAGCCGTTTCAACCATAGATAAGATTCTCGAACAGATTGAAACCGGGGAGCTTGATGTAGATGAATTGGCTGCTAAAGTTAAAATAGCTACTGAACTGCTGAAACTTTGCAAGAACAAGCTCTATACTACTTCCAAAGAAGTAGAAAAAGTACTTAAGGATCTGGAGCAGGAAGAGGCCTGAAAGTTGCCATGAATCCATGGATGATTTTTGTGACTTTACGAACCAGTGCTTGCCGGGTGCTGGTGGATTACTGATCACCGCATTGCCCGATGTGCGGGAAACGGGTTATGGGTTGCCGTAGTGTGCGCTGAGTCCGGACAAACCTGACTGCCTTTGGTTATCAGATAAGTCGGACAAATAACAGCCGGTTATCAAATTTTGTAGTAAAATTCCCCTGTTTTTCCCACAACTTTTAGCCGTAAATTCAGTATACAAGTACTGAGTACTCAAAATGAACGGTAA
>CAZYDI010000153.1:2106-5629 GCA_964646255.1 uncultured Bacteroidales bacterium | reverse complement strand
TATTTCCCCGGAGGAAGATTGGTGTACGTGGCTTGCTGTTGGTTTCCAACACTGTTCCACTCTTTGTCAAAACCTTCGAGTATATACAGGTAATTGTTATCTGCCGGGGATGCAAAATGCAAAGCAGCATATTCTAAACTTATAACATAATCCTTATGGGTAAGTACAACTTCATTAAGATATTCAATGGATTTTGGTAAAACCAACCTGCCGTTTACCTCCTCTCCAACCTTTACAGGCCTGTTAAACAGCCGGAGGCCCACAATCCTTACGCTGGGAGGAACTGAGGCTTCCTGGGCCTTGTCTTTATCAAAAATCAAATAACCATCAAGACCTCCGGCAATAATATTATCATGAACCTGGTCATAAATTACTGCATTCGTCGACATGGGATAGGTTTGTGCGGATTCTTTGTACCTGTACCGCGTAAAAGTGGTATCAGACTTGTGTAAAACCTGCAGTCCCTGGTCGGTAACTATCCACAGGTTATGCTGTTTGTCTTCGACAATGCCGTTAATCAGGCTTGTATAATAGGTAACAAGGTAAATCTCATTCTTTTCGTTCCTCATTACCTTGCATAAACCGCCCAATGTACCAATCCATACACTGCCCTCATAATCCCGGTAAATGGTAAAAACCGTGTTTTGACTACGATGATGGGCATCCTTATCGGAATATTTATACGTTTTGAACTCATTCGTCGCTTTGTTAAGCTCACACAAACCGCCTTTTTCGGTGCCCACAAGATATATATCAGGCTTAATTTCCAGAACCGACCAAACAATATTATCGCTTAAACTGTGGGGATTGGCGGGGTCATGCAAATAGCGTTCGAACCGGCCATTGCCCTGATTAAAGCACATAAGGCCTTCTTCATAGGTGCATAACCAAAGATAACCTTTGGAATCTTCATACATGTTGATGATATAGGTTGCACCTGGTCTTGAAGGATTTTCGTAATACCTGGTAAATTTGTTTGTTTTAGGGTCATATTTATTCAAGCCCTGCGTGGTGCCGATCCATATTTGGTTGTTTTTGTCCTGAAGCATACACCTGACTTCGTTATGACTAAGGCTTTTAGGGTCGGAGGGGTCATGCTGAAACAACTTGAAATTGCCGGTTTTGGGATTGTATACATTCAATCCGTTTTGCGTGCCAATCCACAGCAATGAGTCGCGGTCAATCATCAGACCGAATATTATATTGTCGACCAGGCTGTTTTTTTTGCCCGGAATTGCAATTACTCGGGTAAACTTATTTTGTTTAATATTGAAATTATTCAAACCGTTCCAATCTGTTCCAACCCAATATATGCCGGTACGGTCTTCCAGTATGGAATAGATTGAGTTTCCGGTGATGCTCTTCGGATTATTCTTGTCATTCATGTAATGCCTGAAACTGCCATCAGGTTCGATTTTATTTAAGCCACCACCCCAGGTGCCTATCCAGATATTCCCTGAACGGTCACAATAAAGCCGCATGATTATATTATGGGTTAAGGAATTTGGATCGGACGGGTTATTAAAATAGCGGGTGAATTTATTCTGCTTTTTATCCAGCTTGTTTAACCCGTATTCCCAGGTTCCTGCCCATATATTTCCGTTTTTGTCTACACATACGGAACTTACATTGTTATTGCTGATGGAAGTTTTGTTATCCGGATCATGCCGGTAAACCATGAATGTTCCTGTTCTTTTATCGAAGCGGTTCAATCCTTCCTGTGTGGCTATCCATATGTATCCTTCATCATCTTCGGCCATATCGGCAATTTTGTCCGCGCTTATGGGAAAATCGCCAGTGGTTGTCTGAAAGCGTTCGAAAGTAAAACTATCAACGTTTTCCTTTGCCGCATTCCTTACCGTTGTTTTGATAATCCTGTTTAATCCTCCACCGAATGTTCCGGCCCACACCGTGCCGTCCTGATCCGTAAGCAATTTGTACACCGTATTATGTGAAAGGCTTTTGCTGTTTTCCGGGTCATGAATGATACGTTTAATTAAACCTGTTTCGGGATAATAGACACTTAAACCATTGATGGTACCAATATACATCAGGCCTGACGAATCCTGGCAGATGGACCGTATATGGCCGTTTATAAGACTGTAAGGATCATCGCGTTCCGGTTGAAACTCCATAAAATTGTGACCATCATAACGGAAAAGGCCACCGTAAGTGCCAAGCCATATGAACCCCTCTATATCCTGGTAAATGCAGACAATAGAGGCATTGGTAAAGCCTTGCTGGGCAGAAAAATTTTTGAACTCAATACCTGTTTCCTGGGAGGGAGAATTAACACAAATCAACATCGAAAAAAGCAACAACAGTACTTTTAACCCGGGAATCCTCATGTATATTATACCCATGGCAGGTTGAATGTTAACCATTTGAAATTAACAAAATTTCACATTATTTCAAAGGGCTGCTCAATTATTTATCATATTGATCAATAATTAATTAAGGCCAAAACAGGTTGTGCCGGGCATCGGTAACCTGTTATTGTCAAAGGGTCATACGTATCAAATTATGGTTAGTTTTGCATTTCAACCCAATTTTCCATGACTGAATACAGATCAAACGAGGTGGTTTTTAATGAATCAAGGCTTGCACTGGTTTTTATTCTTATGATCATTCCTTTTTATGCAGGTGTTGAATTGATGTTCCAGCTATTGTGGAAAGGAAAGATGCCGCTTATACCGGTTATTGTCCCCACATGGGTGAAAATTGGCACCGTAGTGGTGGCCATTGCTGTTCATGAGTTGATTCATGGATTATTCTTTGCCATGTTTGCAAAAAATGGCTTTAAGTCAGTTAAGTTTGGCTTTAGCACAAGCATGGGCTCTCCCTATTGTCATTGTAGCGATCCGATAAAGGTTAGCCAATATAAGCTTGCCGGAATAGCACCCTTTGTTATTTTAGGCATTCTGCCTCTTATTTTTGCCATGATCAGTGGGGTAAACTGGATAAAAATATTCGGGCTCCTGTTAAGTATTGGCGGATTTGGCGATGTTCTTGTATGGTGGAAGCTTAGTAAGCTCGATAAGAACACCTGGGTAAGGGATCATCCCACAAAGATGGGATTTATCATTGAACAGGAAGCAACCATGTAATTCCTTACGCCTGCACTATGACACGTCGGAAAGATCCATTGGAGGCCCTTTTCATGTCATGTGTAATGCGAAATGGAATGGGTATGCAGATTATTGTTTTTCGAAGATTCGTTTTCTGAATTCCTCGCGGTAGTTCTCACCAACCGGAATCGACCGGTCACCTATCATTACCCTGTGCCTTGAAATTGCAGAAATGCGGTGGATAGAAACGATATATGATTTATGAATCCTTAAAAATTTATCTGCAGGTAAGGTATCTACCAGGCCTTTCATGGTAAGCAGCGATAATACCGGTTTTTTATCCTCACAAAAAATCTTGACATAATCTTTGAGTCCTTCAATGAAAAGAATGGTATCCAAATCTATTCTTATGGTTTGGTAACCCGATTTTACCATAAGGTATGAGGGAGCAGGAG
>CAZYDI010000153.1:0-2006 GCA_964646255.1 uncultured Bacteroidales bacterium | reverse complement strand
TGAGCCAGGGGCTCGTCATCAACTATCAGACATTTCATTTTCCTTGAGTTTCAATACCAGGTCTGTGATATACTTGTCACCAACAGACCCTGATGAAAGGGTAAAATTATCCTGATATAAAAGATTAAGCCTTTTTATTGTATTGTTCATGCCCAGTCCGGAAGCCCCGGTTTTTGGAGATGGGCTTTCCTCTACCAACGGATTTTCCGTATGGAGTTTTAACATATTATCCTTTAGGCGGATACCGATGTTGATGGTGCCTCCTTTTTCGTTGTCCACACCATGCTTGAATGCATTTTCAATGAAAGGCAACAGTAAAAGAGGCTCAATAAATGCTTCTTCATTACCTACCTGGACATCAAAAACCACCTTAACCTGCATGCTTAACCGCAACCGTTGCAGTTCAATATAGTTGGTGATATACTCGATTTCCTTTGACAGGGGAACCAGGTTCCTTTCGGTATCATAAATAATGTACCGCATTATTTCCGATAATTTGATGATGGCCTCAGGTGTTTTATCGGATTTAACGATGGCCAGCGAATAAATGCTGTTGAGGGTATTAAAAAAGAAATGCGGGTTGATCTGGGATTTCAGTAAGGATAACTCAGCACCCAGTTTTTGGTTTTGCATCTCTTTCCGCTGCTTTTCATTTTCGTACCAGTTCTCCGTAACCCTTATGCTCGTTCCAAGTGCCAATACCGCAAAGCAAAACAACGCCGAATTGTACCCGCGAAACCGGGGCCTTTTTTTCTTCTGAATGGAAGCAGGACTTTTCTTTTCACCCGACTGTATCCGCGTTACCATTTCTTTATGATGTACACTCCTGATGTATACTTCATTGGCCGAGTAAGTAAACACCAGCATAAGCAAAATAAACAAAAAATACGTGGCGAATTTTCTTTTGCTCAGGTACCTGGGTATGAGCCATAAGTAGTTAATGTAAAAGCAGATCACCACAATCGACCAGTACATGTAATCGCCAAAATTCGAGGGCAGTTTTAGGGGCACCTGCAATACAACCGGAGGCAGCACGTAAAGTAGAACCCATCCCGCTATATGGTATAATATTCTAAGGTATTTATTAACAAACCAGTTTTTCATAATGTATGTAAATATAAGCTAATGCATTAATATGAAAACAGGTTTGGCTGAATAATAGATATACAGGAAAATTTTAACGACATACAAGCCAAGTTTCATAAAATTCACCTAATTTTCGCCAAACTTTAACACCCGATGAGCAAAATCAGAGTAGCCGTAGTATTTGGGGGCCGGTCGGCTGAGCATGAGGTTTCGTTGCAATCCGCCAAAAACGTAATCGAGTCGCTTGACAAGGATAAATATGAACCGGTATTAATTGGCATTGATAAGGATGGCCGGTGGTTTTTAAATGAACAGTCCATTCAGTTAATGGATGCAGGTGATCCCAAACACATCAGGCTTTCGGGCAGTAACAACCAGGTGGCGCTAACACCTAATGGTGCAGCAAGTAAGTTTATCAACCTTGAAAAGAAAAGTGATATAGGCAATGTGGATGTCATTTTTCCTGTATTGCACGGGCCTTTTGGCGAAGACGGAACAATACAGGGCCTTGCAAAACTGGCCAACCTTCCATGTGTAGGTGCAGGTATACTGGGCAGTTCGGTGGGAATGGACAAGGACGTGATGAAGCGTTTGCTTCGCGATGCAGGTATTCCTATCGGGAAATTTGTTACCATAAATATGTATAACCGATCGGCATTTTCCTATGATTCCTTATCGGTACAACTCGGTAATACCCTTTTTGTAAAACCGGCTAACCTTGGTTCATCGGTAGGCATATCGAAAATAAGAAACAGGGAAGAATTCGAAGCAGCATTGGATGTTGCCTTCAGTTATGATTTAAAGGTTGTTGTTGAAGAGGAAATAAAAGGCCGGGAAATAGAATGTGCCATCCTTGGCAATGAGTATCCCATGGCTTCAATACCCGGCGAAATTATACCCCATACCGATTTCTATTCGTA
>CAZYDI010000152.1:0-5643 GCA_964646255.1 uncultured Bacteroidales bacterium | reverse complement strand
TTGAGCAAAACCTGCTGCTGTCAACATCACTGCTATCCATATGCTCAACAATTTTCTCATTAGTCGTTTGTTTAATTCTTGCTTTTTATACGCCATGTTGGAATAATTGTTCTCAATTTTAACTTTTCGTTTATGAACGGCCTTATTTTTTACACTAAAATATTATTATGATATATAAGTGTAACAAATATGAGTGAGAAAAAGGCCACAGGCAGGAGCAGAATAACCTGCCAGCCGCCGGTCCCTGCCTTCAAATATGGAGTTAAGTGCGGCCACATCAATTTTTCCCCTTCCAATTTCGACCATAGTACCTACGAGTGACCGTACCATATTTCTTAAGAAACGGTTGGCACTAATGCTAAAATCTATAGTATTGCCCCTGTCGGTCCAAAATGCCTCCTTCACCGTGCAGATATTGTTATTGACGTTGCTGTGCAGCTTGCTGAAACTTGTAAAGTCGGAATGCTTCTTAATAACCGCCGCAGCTTCATTCATGATTTCCAGGTTCAGGGGAACGGAATAATACCAGGAAAATTCTGCATTGAAAGGATCTTTCACCTTGCTGATATAATAGGTATACGTGCGGGATAGGGCCGAATAGCGCGCATGGCTTTCGGTGTTTACCGGAAATATGTCATTCAGCGCTATATCAGGATGAATTACGGCATTCATTTTATACAAAAACTGCGCTTTATCTAAGGCCAATGGATGATTGGTATCAAAGTGAGCGATGTAAAAGCGTGCATGCACACCGGTATCGGTTCTGCCCGCGCCGGTGGTTTTAATTGATTCATTTAAGATGGTTTGCAGTGCTTTTTCCAACTCCGATTGCACGGTAATCGCATTGTTTTGCGATTGCCATCCATGGAAATGAGTGCCCTTGAACGAAAGTTGAATAAAATAGCGCGGCATAACAAATTTTTAGGATCAAAAATAGTGAAAATTTTATGGAGGGGTATGGGGTGTAGGTGTGGATAGTCAAGCCCTGAGCGAAGCCTGCCTGCCAGGCTTGGACAGTGTGGTGGCAGGCAGGTACATAGGTAAACGCAGATGCTGCATGGGAGAGTCGCGGAACCCTTGAAATAAGAAAAACTATAAAATACGTTAAAAAACTAGAAAAATAGTTGCATAACTGTAAAAATAGTTATAGATTTGTATAGCAAAAATCTAAATTATGCATCATGGGTATAAAAAAATTAACCACCGCTGAGGAAGAAGTAATGCAAATCCTTTGGGATTTAGGCAAGGGGTTCGTAAAGGATGTCATTGACCGGATGCCCGACCCCAAGCCGCCTTATAATACGGTATCCACTGTGATACGTGTTCTGGAAAAGAAAGAATTTATCAATCATAAGCAGTATGGCAATACTTATGAGTATTATCCTGCAGTTTCACGGGAGGAATATGCGCGCGTTCATTTTAACGGATTTCTTTCAGGTTATTTTAATAATTCCTTCCCTAAAATGGCAGCTTTTTTTGCACGTGAGAACAACCTTTCAATGAGCGAATTGCAGGAAATTATGCGACTTACAGAAGAGGAACTTAAGAAAAACAACAAGGATAATGGATAGCTTATTTGAATACCTCATTAAAATGGCAATTTGCCTGGTTGTATTATTCCTGTTCTATTGGGTTTTTTTGAGAAAGAGTACCCATTTCAGGTTAAACAGGTTTATAATCATGCTATCAGTGGTGAGTTCAATGTTTCTTCCGCTCATTGCAGACCAGATAAGGCTACCAGACAGCAGTAGGAAAATTATGGTCATTGATTTTTCAACACATAGCGGCTCACCTGCAACACTTTCAGCGCTAAATAGCTCATTAACCACCGGTTCAGATTATTCACCACTACAATTATTGGGTTTTATATATTTTGCCGGAGTGGCTATTATTCTGGCACGACTTATTTATCAGGGCATTTACCTGCACGCTGTTTCAAGGCTTTCAAAAACTTCGGTTTATAAGGGTTTTAGAATAATTTCGCTGGATACAGAAATGATCCCTTTCTCTTATTTCAATCGCATTTTTATTCCTGCTGACCGGATTAATGAGTCAGCTTTAGAAAGCGTGATTACACATGAAAAATCGCATCTGTCGCAAGGACACTATATCGATTTATTTATTATTCAGATAGTCACAATCCTCCAATGGTTTAATCCTTTCATTTGGTTGTTTGAAAAATCGCTCAAGGAGACCCACGAATATCTGGCCGATGAAGCTGTTCTTCATTCAGGGAAAGACATGGGCAGTTACCAGGCCATCCTTGTTAATGAAGCATTAGGTGGACCTGTCTTCATATTGACAAATCAACTCAATAAATCATTAATTAAAAAACGCATTATTATGATGAAAAATGTAAAATCACCCAAAAACTCACAGTTAAAGGCGCTGTTGATTGTTCCATTGTTGGCAGGACTACTGCTGGTCTTTGCCAATCCTCCATTAATCAGTCAAACGGGCAAAAACGACCTGGTCATTACCGGAAATGTGACCGACCGATTTTCAGACTCACCCATTGTTGGCGCAAATTTAGTAATCAGGGGAACCAATATTGGAACCATTACTGACTTACAGGGTAATTACAAAATCATTGTTAACAGTATCCGGGATACCATCAATGTTTCTGTTACGGGGTACCGTACACAAATGTTTACGGTAGGAGAAAATACAAGGATCAATGTTCAGATGGAACCCGATATTTTATCAATTGACTTTAGCGCAGCAAATAGTTTTGAAATTATCGAGAAGCCGTCTGTTCATAAAAATACCCAACAGGGAGCAGGCGAAGAATTTGTCTTTACGGAAGAATTGCCTGCATATCCGGGTGGAACAGCAGCATTACATCAGTTTATATCAGACAATCTGAACTACCCGGATGCACTCAAACAAGCCGGAATTAAAGGAACCGTGCTTGTAATGTACGTAATAAGTGCAGATGGAAAAATAGTACATCCGAAAATAATCCGCGGAATTCATCACGACCTGGACGCAGAAGCGCTTCGCGTTACCAGTTTAATCAAAGGATGGAAAGCTGCCTCCCATGGTGGCCGGCCTGTCGCTACTACAGTTACCATGCCGGTTGAATTTAACTGAACATGTTCATATAATATACTATTTCAATAGTTCTTTTGGCCCCTGATGGGGCCATTTTCTTTATGTTCTCACTCTTCAACTCAGCTGGGTGACGCTTCGGCTCCGTTCATACTGCTCATACTTCGACCTGCCTGCAACCGCACTGCCCAAGCCTGGCAGGGGCTACACTCTTCGACTACGCTCAGTATGACTCATAATACATAATTCATCATTTGTAATTTCTCATTACCCGGCCATCTTGTCTCAAAATTCACACCTTTCGCTTTAACAATTTTTAACACTGCGTATTATATTAACTTACAATTAATTAACATACTTTAACCTCCTGCTCCTGAGGCGGTGGTTCAAAATTTGCTACTTTCGCCTTGGTGATCAGTCCTGCAAGCGACAATCACAATAGCAATATGAGCATGATTGAAGATTAAGTATAATCCAAACGAATGAAACATGGCGGATATTTCTATTCAGATTAGGGAATTGAACGAAAAAATTGAACGTGAAAGCGCATTTATCGAAAGAATAAACCAGGAGATGCGGAAAGTAATCATCGGTCAAAAGCACCTGATTGATGGATTATTGATAGGGTTGCTTTCTGACGGACATATTCTGCTTGAAGGAGTCCCCGGCCTGGCAAAAACATTGGCCATAAATACCCTGGCACATACCATTAATGCTGATTTTAGCCGCATACAATTCACCCCCGATCTTTTACCGGCCGACCTCATCGGAACCATGATCTACAGCCAGAAAAAGGAGGAATTTCATGTCAAGCAGGGACCGGTATTTGCCAATTTTATTTTGGCTGATGAAATAAACCGGTCGCCCGCAAAAGTACAGAGCGCCCTTCTGGAGGCCATGCAGGAAAAACAGGTGACCATAGGCAGCAAATCATTTGAACTGCCCAAACCGTTTATGGTACTCGCCACGCAAAATCCCATTGAGCAGGAAGGTACCTATCCTTTGCCCGAGGCACAGGTTGATCGCTTTATGCTAAAACTGGTGATAACCTACCCTTCAAAGGAAGAGGAGCGTTTGATTATCCGGGAAAATATCGGGCATGAATTTCCATCACCGGATAAAATCCTTAATACCAGCGATATTTTGCGGTCACGTGAAACCGTAAAGGAGGTTTACATGGATGAGAAGATTGAGCAATATATTTTGGGAATTGTGTTTGCAACACGCTTTCCTGCCGACTATAACCTTCCCGGATTCAAAAATATGATTCACTATGGCGCTTCGCCCCGGGCAAGCATAAACCTGGCAAAGGCATCAAAGGCTTATGCATTTATCAAACACAGGGGTTTTGTTATACCCGAAGATGTAAGAGCGGTTTGCCAGGATGTACTCCGTCACCGTATTGGATTGACGTATGAAGCGGAAGCCGAAAATGTAACCACCGAAGATATAATCACAGAAATTCTCAACAATATAGAAGTTCCATAATGATGCATAAAAGCCTTACATATATTTTGGGCATCGTGTTTACTTTAATGATAAGTTCTGCACATGCCCAGAATTATATCGGAATGAGTCCTGCTGAGATTGCTACATCACTGAAAGCGGCTTATCCGCAGTTTAAACTTGATAAGAATGCCATTAACCATTCCTACAAGTATCTGAAATATGTGGACAAAATCAGTGAGCAAACCATCCTGTTTTTTTTATCAGACAAAAATACCTGTACCTATATAAGGTGGATGTGCGATTATGCAAACCTCAACGATATGATCACCATGCTTAATTCCAAATACAAAAAAAGCGGCGTGAACAATTGGTCTTACGTTGATAAAGGCGAGCATTATACGGTGAAGATGGAAGAGGAAGAATGGTATTTCACCGTTACTTTCCGTAAGAATTAGTGTTGCTGCAGGTTATGGAAACAAATGAATTACTGAAGCGGGTTCGAAAAATTGAAATAAAAACCAGGGGGCTTTCCAGGCACATTTTTGCGGGCGAATACCATTCTGCTTTCAAGGGAAAAGGAATGGCATTCAGCGAAGTCAGGGAATACCAGTATGGGGACGATATACGCAGTGTGGACTGGAATGTAACAGCCCGTTTCAATCACCCATATATAAAGGTTTTTGAAGAGGAGCGCGAACTTACGGTTATGTTGCTGATCGATGTAAGCGGATCAGGCAAGTTCGGAACGCAAAGCAGGATGAAATCAGAACTTATTACTGAAATTGCAGCCGTTCTTTCTTTTTCAGCCATACAAAATAATGATAAAGTTGGGGTAATATTGTTCTCCGACAGAATAGAGAAGTTCATTCCGCCCAAAAAAGGCCGCCAGCATATACTCAAGATCATTCGCGAACTTATCGATCATAAACCTGCAAGCACCAGGACAAGCCTGACTATTCCGTTGCGCTATCTTGTAAATGTGATAAAGAAGAGAAGTACATGTTTTTTAATTAGCGACTTTATTGACGAAAATTTTGAGGATGCCCTTAAAATCGCCGCCAAGAAGCATGATTTGGCAGGCCTGAGAATTTATGATATCAGGGAAACCGAATTACCGGTTGCAGGAATGATTAAAGTACGTGA
>CAZYDI010000151.1:0-5644 GCA_964646255.1 uncultured Bacteroidales bacterium | reverse complement strand
AATTAAAAAGCAAATACCACGAAGTAACGGTTAAACCGGTAGCCCTTGTTTGTACCCTTGGAACCAATATTGCACAGCCGGGTATTATTGCCAAGGCAACTGCCGCCCTTGCCAACAACAGTATCAATGTCGACGCCCTGTCGCAGTCGCTGAAACAGGTTAATATGCAGTTCGTGATCGGCAGGGATGACTATAAAAAAGCCATCGTTGCGCTGAATGATGCCCTGTGCGTTAAACCTGCGTAATTAATTATATGTATTGCCATTGCATAAAAATAGTGTAACTTTGCACACTATATTTTTACTTAATGACAACATTCATTGGAGATTCAGAGAAAACCGCTCTGATTGGGAAGGACATCCATTTCACCTATCGCCAGCTACTTGAACAAATTCATTCTTATGCCACTCTGGTACCCGATGCTAAAAACCAACGGGTGGTAATTTTTTCAGAAAACAGGCCTGAATGGATTATTACATTATATGCAATATGGAAAAGCGGAGGTATTGCAGTACCGGTTGATGTATTCTCCACTGTTGAAGACGTGGCTTACATCCTTTCGGATAGCAAACCCACTGCAGTCTTCTGTTCTCAGGAGAAACTTGCCACAATGGAGGATGCTGTTGCTGAGTCAGGCACCAATCCCCGGCTACTGGTTTTTGGCGGGTTAAATCCTCCTGGTGCTGAAGATTCTGAAGACATTGAAATCAAGGAACACGATGCCACAGCCCTTATCATATATACCTCCGGTACAACCGGAAAGCCCAAAGGGGTAATGCTTTCTTTTGAAAATATGCTGGCCAATCTCAGGGGCGTTTGCCATGATGTTCCTATTTATACCTCAACCTCCAGGGTAATGCAATTGTTGCCTTTTCACCATGTGTTACCCCTGGTGGGATCAATTGTAGCTCCCCTGTATGCAGGAGGAACCATGGTTATGAATACCTCCCTTGCAGCCGACGATATGCTGGCAACGTTGAGAGAATATGGTGTCACCATTATGATTGGCGTACCTCGCTTATATCAGCTTATTTATAAGGGATTACGCGAAAAAATAAACCAAAGTATAGTTGCCCGCGGTCTCGTTGGTCTGGCAGGTCTTATTGATTCACTGAAATTTTCACGGATTGTTTTTAAATCGGTACAACAGAAATTTGGCGGACAGCTTAAATACCTTGTTTGCGGAGGCGCCCCGGTTGACAGTGAAATAGTGAAGCTATTCAAGACACTCGGTTTTGAGATACTCGAAGGTTACGGAATGACAGAAACTGCACCAATGATAACCTTTACCCGTCCGGGTAAAATAAAACCGGGGGTCCCCGGACATCTTCTGCCCGGAATACAGATAAAATTTATTGATGATGAAATCGTAGTTCAAGGTAAGAACGTTATGCAGGGATATTACAATAAACCTGAAGAAACGGCAGAGGTCATAAAGGATGGTTGGCTGCATACCGGAGATCTGGGATACCTTGATGACGAAGGCTTTTTGCATATTACCGGCCGCAAAAAAGAAATTATCGTATTGCCCAATGGTAAAAACATAAACCCTGAGGAAATGGAATTGCTCATTATGCGGCAATCAGCCTTTGTTAAGGAAGCCGGGGTTTTCATGAAAGATGGTGTTTTACAGGCGGTTATTCTTCCTGATTTCCGGAAAATGAATGAAGCCGGAACCGGTGATATTGAGGAATACATACGCTGGCGTGTTATTGATCAGTTGAATAAATCAGTTGCCCCCTATAAGAAAATATTAAAGTTCCATATTTCAGCCGTTGAGTTGCCCAAAACAAGGATCGGGAAGATTAAACGTTTCATTCTGCCCGATATGGCGGGGGAAAAGAAACATCAGGAAGCCGATGAACCTAAAATAAGAGAGTACCAGGCCATAAAAAAGTTTCTTGAGGACGAAACGCAACAGACCGTTCATCCCAATGATCATTTGGAACTGGACCTTGCCCTGGATTCACTCGGAAAGGTAAGCCTCAGTTATTTTATCGAAACTGCGTTTGGGGTTGAAATTCCTGAAGGCGGCCTGTCGGAGTTTCAATCTGTTGCACAACTTGCCGAGCATCTGCATCAAAAGAAAACACGGTTGAATTCGGATGGCATCTCCTGGTCGAATATACTGAAAGAGAAAGTAAAGCTTAACCTTCCGGAATCATGGTTTACCCATAACATGTTCAGAAACATTTTCCAGGTTTTGTTTACCCTGCTGATGCGCGTGAAAGCAAAGGGCGTTGAAAACCTGCCGGATCATGCCTGTATCATTGCCCCCAACCACCAAAGCGTACTTGATGGATTTCTGGTTGTTTCCTTCCTGAAAAGGAAATTCATGAAAAACACATACGTATATGCAAAAGAAAAGCATTTCAGCAATCCCATACTCAGGTTTCTGGCCAACCGCAACAACATAATCCTTGTTGATGTAAATAAAGACCTTAAACTTTCCATTCAAAAACTTGCCGAAGTGCTGAAAAAGGGAAAAAACCTGATGATTTTTCCCGAAGGAACAAGAACATTAACGGGCAGGCTGGGTGAATTCAAACAGACTTTTGCCATTTTAAGCCAGGAACTTAAAGTGCCTGTGGTGCCTGTTGCGATTAAAGGCTCATATGATATACTTCCATCCGGAGCCAGGTTTCCGAGGCTCTTTCGCAAGGTATCCGTAGAGTTTCTTACGCCTGTTTACCCCGATAATCACACCTACGATTCGCTCAGAAACCTGATTCAGGAGCAGCTCGAAAACAAACTTGCGGATAATAATTAAATGGATTAATTTAGGGAACTACTAACATTAAACCATACTTGCAATGAACACAAAAAGCGAAAAACTCCGGGATGCCTGTGAGCTTGCCGCTCAAACACTCCGAAAAATTAGCCAGGCAGATTATCACGAGATAATCTCCAAACTGGAATTTTGTATTGGAAGTTACAATTTTGATAAGAACCCGTCAGGCTTGATCCAATATGGACACCAGGCATTGAATTTGTTGAAGGAAATAAAATCAAAGAATTCCCGGAAAGTCGCCAAGAGTGTTCTTACTTCATTGGAACAAAGTTTAACGTAAACCTTAAAAACGATAAACATACAAATGCGCAAGCGCGGCCTGATCCTGTTTCTTTTTTGTTTATCGTTCAAATCGTGCCTTATAGCCCAGGAACCTTTTGAACCCACCACCCATCTTGGCGTTCATGGAGGCATTAATTTCAGCAGGGTAAGTTTTACACCTGCCATTAAACAGGATTTACTCGTGTCCAATACATTCGGACTTGTTTTCAGGCATGTTTCCGAGCGTAACATTGGTTTGCAGGTAGAGGTGAACGCATTGAACAAAGGATGGAAAGAGGTTATTGACTCCATTGGAACCTATTCACGGCGTTTAAGCACAGTTGAAGTTCCTTTGATGGCAGCCTTTATTCTGGGTGAAAAAACGGTGAGGTTTTCATTTACCATTGGTACTTATGTAAGTTACCTGTACGATGAAAAAGAAAAAACGGTCTTTAATGATGTGGTAAGATACCGGCCTTATTATTTTAAACCCTTACTGACAAAATGGGAGTTTGGTTTTATTGGCGGCCTGGGCGTTGAATTTCACACATCAATTGGCGCCTTTGCAATAAGGGCTTCATACAGGCACGGCCTTAACAATATATACTCTCTTAAAGAACCTGATTACTATTACAGTGCTTCGCGAGGGCAGGTAATTCATGCCGGGATCATGTACTTCTATACTTTCTGACATCCGGTTTACGACAAATCACGAACGATCATCTGTATGGTATTCTTTGTACGCTGGGTTAACAATAATTCCTTGTTAACAAGCACACGCTTTATGGTTTCATCATCATAATAACGAATGGTAACCAGTTCAAGCCCGGGCGTGCTGGTTACCCTGAAATCCTTTTCAAGATCAGCCAGAACCAACGGTATCCTTGTGAGGTCGTTGTTTACACATACATCAAAACTTACGGCAGAATTTTGCATCAGGTTAATCCTCAATCCATAACCTGCAAAGCACCGGAAGATTTTCTCAAGGTTGTCTTCGGCAATAAAGGAAAAATCCACCGGATGTATGTGGATGAGTACCTGGTCCATTTTAAAGATAAACGAAGGAATCAGCTTTTCGTAATCACTTTTTCCAATAATGGTACCGGGCTCATCGGGGTGAATGAACGATTTTACAAACAATGGTATTGCTTTGTTCTTAAGCGGTTGAATGGTTTTGGGATGAATAACGCTGGTACCATAATAAGCAAGTTCTATGGCATCGAGATATGAAATTTTTTCAAGTCTTATCGTGTCATCAAACCACTTTGGGTCGGCATTCAGAACACCGGGAACGTCCTTCCACACGGTTACTGATTCGGCATCGAGTATGTAGGCCAGTATGGCGGCAGTGTAATCGGATCCTTCACGCCCCAGGGTGGTGGTCATGTTGTTTACCGTTGATCCTATGAATCCCTGCGTTAAATAAAGATTGGTGCCGTTAAAAGCAAAATACTGCCTGATGAGTTTTTCTGAAATATCCCAGTCCACGCGACCCTCCCGGAAATTCGAATCCGTTTTCAAAAACTGCCTTGCATCAGCCCAGGTGGTATAAATGCCGCTAAAATTCAAATAATTGCTAACAATAACCGTAGATAGTATTTCACCCATGGAAACCAGTTGATCGTATTCCTGGTTGTAGGAACCTGTTGCCTGGCCTTTTATTCTGGCTTCGATACCGGTAAAGATGTTGCTGAGTTGCTCAAAAAGCGGGTGATTGATTTCGGGAATGAGTTCCCGGGCAATTTCAGTATGGTAATCCTGTATGGTCTGCAATTCGTTGCATGCTGTTTCAGGGTCGTTCAATATCCAGGCGTTCAGAACCCGTTCAAAGGCATTGGTTGTTTTACCCATGGCCGAGATAACAATAACCAGGTTGTCGGCATATTTTCCGAGGATAAATGCAATATTCCGTACAGCATTGGCATCTTTTACCGAGGCCCCTCCGAATTTGAAAACTTTCATAACAGCATTTCGTGTAAAAATATTGAAATTCCGGTAAAAAAGCATACCGGAAAACATAATCCGGCTTGCTGTCTTTGCAAATGATCTCCACTCAATATGTCAAAAAATTTGTCAGTTTTTACAGTTTTTTTACATCCGCTAAACCTTGGATCTTTGCGTATGTATTTGTAAATATGCTATATAATTGATATGGCATTGACTTTGCTAAATTACACGTACCTGCTACTGTTTCAATAACACTTTAACAGGAATTCAAAAAACCTTAATTCATAGTTTAATGAAGTACTTTTTACTTACCTATTACCGATTCATAACTGCACACAAACGTTTTGCCATAGTAAATTTCCTGAGCCTTTCTCTTGCCATAGCCGTTATTTTGCTTATGTTTATGTTTGTTAAAAGTGAACTCACTTTCGATAAGTTCCACAAGAACTCCAACCGTATATTCAGGCTGACAACAACGCTGAGAACACCCGGAAGCGAATTCAATGTTGCCTTTGCCAACACCGCTTTTGCTTTCAAACTGCGCACCTTGTTGCCTGAGATAAGCCGGGTAGTTTGTATTAGCGAGGACTACTCCAACCTGGTGAAATACGGTGACAGGGTGTTTCGTGAAAACAATATCCGCCT
>CAZYDI010000150.1:0-5718 GCA_964646255.1 uncultured Bacteroidales bacterium | reverse complement strand
TACCTCCCCAAAGTTGAATATCAGTCACTGTACGATGCTTAACATTTACTTTACCCTCAATTTTTGGATTGTTACTTAATAAATCCTCCAGGCTATTGTAAATTCCAGTTTTTAAATCAGATGGATATTGCCCAAAAATCGAAGTATTTATTGTCAATACCAGTAATACTAACTTGAAGATCTTAATCATAGTGATTGATTATTAACATGTTGTACAATAAGTTATCTTTGGCCAAAATCGGGGTCGGACCGAGATAAAATAAAGAATATCAGTTTTATAAATACAGATTTGATTTGTATATTGCCCTTAATCATATGTTTTCGGGCATGAAAAGTGGTAAATAAGGAATTTCAGCCTCCGCCAATGCAAATCCATCTTCAGTAATCATCGTTCTTCTTCCGATGGCTTTGATATTTAATTGCTTTCTGATACTTTCGACATATTCTTTGCTGCCCACCGCAATAGCCTCAGACCATTTGCCCTCTCTTTCCATTTTTTTCATTACCATTGCTTCTCTGACCAATTCTTCTTGATATATCTTCAGTTCATTCAAATCAACTTTTAGCAATTTTGTTAATTCAAATAATCAATTAATTGTTTTCTTATCCTGGGGTTCTGAATCTCAAAATATCCGGATTCTGACCATTCTATTGGATTAGTAACTACTCCGGCTCTTACCATATTTAAGTTAATATAGGTCATACATTGAATCAAATGATCACCGGTTTCGACCGCTGTAGCATGATAACGATCTTCCCAGAACGCACCTTTTCGATTTTTTCTTTGGTTGTATTCTTGCGCAGTCCGGCTTTGCAACAGTTGCATGAATAAAGGAATTTGTCTTTGACGAGAGTCGTCTTTTAAAAGTAGGTGAATATGATTTGATGTTACAATATAATTCAGAACTACTATTTTGAACCTTCTTTTAGCCTCAAATAGCCACCGGATCCAACGTATTCTGTCTTTTTGAAATTTAAGAAGAAAATCCTTTTTGTGGCATCGGTGTGTAATATGCCAAATATTACCCTGAAGAAAATATCTATTTGCCCTGGGCATTTTTAATAAACTTAAATCTGGAAATATTCTTAAAATGCATTTTATAATGGCAAAAAGATGCCATTAAGGCCTTTATTTAGTAGAAAATAGAGGTTAAAGATCTGTGAAATAAATAATTATCTCGGTCCGACCCCGAAATGAGCTGGGGGTAATCCATGTAACAGGAGCATACAACCTGTTATCTATACCCCTTGCCTTTTTTGGCTATAGCGTATCATCGCCTTTCGCTATTTCAACTTGACAGCATTTATCAACAGTTCACCTGGGTTAACCATACCGGTTGAGCCTAACTCCTGCATTCTTTAGCGATAGAATGACGGCATTTCCTCACGGAATTGCTTTACAGGCTATATTGTCCGGACAGCTTCACACATACCAGTTGCCCGGTATGCATGTGTCCGTAGGCTACTTGTGATGGAACACAAGGTTTGATCATTCAAAGGACGTCAAACAATTATAGTAAGCGACTTCTTGTCGCACGTATACGCTGTTGCCCCTGCCTGCCTTGCTTGGGTCTGCGCGATGGCAGGCAGGGTTTCAGGGCGCTTTCTGCTTGCCCGCCGTAACGAAGTGGAGGAGGGGCCGGGTTACCCACTAATAATGCCAAGTGAGCAAACCTTTGCACCCGCAAAGCCCGGCAACCGACCGCAGGGAGCTCATAAGGCTTTAGCCGAATAATGGCGTATGACCGGGTGTTAGCATTTGTTTTTTAATTTTGCAAAACTATAGATCCTACCATTGAATCATGAATTGCCTTTCCTTTATTTTTATCTGAAATGGTTAACAATGATATAAAACCAAGAAATGCCTTAACTATAAACCGAATTATTGCTAAAGGGAAACTGATTTTTCTTAATTCATCATCTTCTCTTCTTACCTTTAGCCCAAAAATCATGTGACCTATAGTAGCGCCGTTCAGTGAAGTCAGAAGAGGATCATAAAATAAAAATATAAGAATAAATGCTATAGCTCTTACAAAGTTACTTACGGTTTCAAATTGAGCTAAAACAGTCGAAGCTATTAAACTTAGGCCTATTAGGACCAATCCGTCGATGAGAATAGCTTTAAGTCTGTTTAATAATTTACCATATTTATTTTCATCCATAATTTAAAGATTTAGAATAATTATCAAGTATATGATTGCTTTTAAAATAAATGATAAACATTCACCGGTATACGCTGTTGCCCCTGCCTGGCGGCAGGCAGGGATTCATGGGCGCTTACTGCTTGCCCGCCGTAACGAAGTGGAGGAGGGGCCGGGTTACCCACTAATAATGCCAAGTGAACCAACATTTGCACCCGCAAAGCCCGGCAACCGACCGCAGGGAGTTCATGAGGCTTTAGCCGAATAATTGCGTATGACCGGTTAGCGGTTGTTCATTTTTTATTTAGTGAAACAATGGCAATAATGCAATTAATAATAATTCAGATGTAACTTATATACAGGAATTAAAACATCGTTCTCAGCTACTATTACCGTAAAAAACAAATTTGACTCAATTTTTTTGTTATTAATCTTAGCTGTTCTCCATGATGAGAATTTCTTGTGTATTATTTGTCCAATTTTATTTTCTAAATCCGTGTCATTGAGTGACGAGAAAATTATTGTGTTAACTAACTTACTATGTTCATTAATTTGAAGATCTATAATTAACCATTGTTCAGCAGTATTTATTTGTAAAGATTTTTTTATCTCATTTGTTAATTCAGGAAAGAAAGTATCGCCCGTAAAATACTCATCTTTTAAATAATATGGAGGAGTAATTAGTCTTTCTCCAGTGCATCCAAAATTGTTTCTATAAAAATTAATATACTCATTTAGTACAAAACCTTGCGTGAATATAATTTGAGTATAATAATCAGTCCCGTCTCTATCATGACCAATGATAAAATTACCTTTTTCAAAAATTTCACTTGCGACTATATCTCTTGGAGGAATAACTAAATCTTTTGAATGTATAGATTTCTTCAGAGATACACTGTCTAAATATTTTGGAAGACTTAATGTCCATTTTCCATCCATTAATGAATTCCTAACTGGCCCATATATTAAGAAGGGCGTTTTACTCTGAAATTTATATAGTTCGCCCTGATAGTAACCATCACCTTTATTGATAATTGTATCTCCGTCACTAGTAACTAAGGTAAGTATTTTTGGATTTCCTGAGTCAAATAGAAATTCTTTCTCTAACCGTCCATTTGGATAATAGTACCTCCATAGACCCGTTCTTATATCATTCTCATATGTTCCAATTTCCTTTATTTTTCCATCAGTATAATAGTATGTTGCAAGCCCGTTAAGTGCATTATTTTGCATCAAACCTTGAAATATTAGTTCAGAATTATTAGTATAATCTTTAACTGTATCTTTAAAATTACAATAACGCCTATCTATTTTACCTAGTCTATAATAATCTGCGCATTTCTTGTCAATTATCCTTCCATTTTTATCATAGAATATTTTAATACTATCAGTTTTAAATACTTCTAGAAAGCCCCCAAGTTTAAAATTATCTGGATATTCTTGGCCTAATAAAGAATTGCAAGTAACTATTATAAGAAAAAAAATATATGCTACTTTTCTTGTATGTAATTGTAATATTATCATAAAGTAAAATTATATATTCATAACTAGACTATGAGATCTCAACCGAATGTCTTATCCTAAAATATGGCTACAGGTTAAACAATAAATTAAACTACATTTTCAAAGATAAAATTTGGTGTTAATTGTCTGCTAGTCTCCTGGCCTTCTGGTCTAAAGAAAGGCTGAAGGCTACAGGCTACAGGCTAAAGGGCATCACTTTTCCACTATTCCACTGTTCCACTGTTCCACAATTACCTCATCACCTCATCATCTAATCACCTCTTCGCCTCATCACAATCTTAAACCATCATTTTTAGGCCTGAAAAGATACCTCTAAGGCTGTTTTAAGGACAAAATGTGGGGTTAAAATATAGATAATTAAATAATTAGTTCGGTCCGACCCCAGATGGAACACTTACCCGATTATCAATACCAACATATAAACCTTCAATTTCTTCGATGAAAGCATCAATATTTGACTTATATTTATTTACATTGGTCCAAAATACTACGAGCATATGGTTACCGCACTTTTCAATATTATTCAATTGAGTTTCGATGCTTTTAGAATATGAGTATGAATAGCAGTCATTTTTTGCTTCAGAAAATCTATACCCCTTATTAATCAGTTGCGTTTTAAATTCACTACTTGGCATATTCATGGTGTTAATAATGTTTTCAATACTAGCAAAAAAAGATATGCCATAATTGTAATCTGACGTGAACTTGATGGTAATTTGACAGTTAGCATTACTATAGAATAATGCAAACAATATAAGAAGTAAATTTTTGGTTTTCATAAATAAGTTTTTGTCTGTTATTATGTATATATAAATTACATCTAATAATTTGGTTCTCAGATCTACAACCACCTTTTTACACCTCCATGATGAGAACATGTTCCTCTTCTATTTCGGCTAAAACTATATGTTCCATCTCTACACTCAGCAGCTGCACCCGCCGGAGGACTGCTATAATACGTTGGCGATTGAATTTTCTCACCTTTTGAATTTATGTAATATTTGTTTGAAGAATTTGAAATATTTTCATAATCATTATTTACAGTAGTATTACTGATATATTTAGCAAACACATAACCCGTATACCCTTTATATTTTATTGATACCCAGTCTGTATATTGTTGGTTTGAATAATCAACAGTAAATAGTGAACCCTTAGGTATAACAATGATGACATTGTTTTCTATAAAAGGCTCCTTCCTGAGATTAAGATTGACCTCTGTTGTCTTAATTTCACTTTGCGCAAATAATAAAGCAATATGAAAAATAAAGGCCAAATGAAATAAAATTCTTCTTATTCTAAATAAACCTTGCATTAGCAGATTGTCGATAATATTTTACTATTGTTAATACGATTTTATGATAACAAAAAAGAAAAATGTATTTATTTGAATAAATTAATACATGTTCTCAGGATTATTCTTTGCTTTTTCAGTCATGCATTTTATTGCACTATAACCTTGTATAGCATAATCCTTATCATATAGAAAAATTATATTTTCTTTTTTTGTTGCCTTATTTATAAATACGATCTCAAATCGACTAGTATTGTCATCCTTAACCCTTAAGTATTCAATATCTTTAAAATAAATTGTATTAGTTTGAATATGTGTTGATGTTGCACCTGTAACATTATGATATACTGCCACGTCCTTGCTCCAAGCTATGTATTCATCTGTAACCTCGATTTCAACTGGTGCTTTGTCTGGCTTTTGTAACATATACACTTTTTTAATTGTCTCCTTGCAATCCTTAAACCTATCGCAAGGAATTTGCTCTACTACAAGTGTTTTTGGGAAGCAACCCAAAAATAAGAGGCTCATAAAGGAAAGATAAGCAAGTTTTTTCATAAGCTTTAAGTTAAAAGTTAGATGGATATCTTGTTATTATACAATTCTTTGTGTTAGTACCCAGCTGCAAAAAAGCATGTGTTTGGCAGCCGAAGGGATGGTGGTGGGATGGGGCTGACAAACTCTTGCTTTTGTGTGATGGCATTTTCTTTTCTTGTATCCGTAAAAAAATATTTATCAAATGACAAGTATGTCTCGGTGGTC
>CAZYDI010000149.1:4026-5753 GCA_964646255.1 uncultured Bacteroidales bacterium | reverse complement strand
CCGGGGCAAATCAAGACGAGCGGATTGAGAATCCAAGGAGGAAAGACAGTTTTTCACTGAGGTAAGGATGTGAAAATACCCATCCCGTAGTTTTATATGAAACACTGCCGTACAGTGCCATGTGCCTGCCCAGCCTGTATTCAGGATTCAGTTCCAACAGCAGTCCAGGCTTGGCTTTATCTGCAGAAAACAACTGATCCTTTGGCTGGAGCCAGAGAGCCAGCCTGAGACCTGTGGTGAACTGCTGCGATGCACGGGGTTTCAGGTCATACCGCTTTACTTCAACATGTGGCAATGTGAGGTTCTTGCTGCGGTTGACACCTGCCGATATCAGCCATTTGCTGCTGTTCTTATCAAGGAAAAAATCCCCGCCGGCATAATATCCAAAGGACGTAGGAACGCTTCGCAGGGCAAAGTTGAAGTACACATCTTCACCCAGCCTCATCCTGTTAATTCCCAAAAGAAACGGGGATACCAGGTTCAGATACTGCATATTTCCGGTTTCCCTTAAGAAGGATTTCATTTCATCGGTCAGGTTGCTTTCACTTACCGGCCTGCGGACTCCAATACCTCCCGGCCATTGGCCGCGGGCTTCGTAAATTTCATCATGCCTTACCAGGTCGTAAATCCACGCAGAAAAATCATACCCGGTGAAATCCCTTGCCAGGATATTGTCTTTATCGTGCGACAATATGCTGTCGGTTATTTCATTAAACCGCGATGAAAAGGGCAGGTTCACATAGCTGATGGAATGTATGGTTCCCAGCAGGCTAATGCCAATCGCCGGCAGGTTCATCGATTCAAAGAAATTATCTTCACGCAGCCGGTGAATGAAGGCATATTCTGCTTCAACGCCTGCGGACATTAACCTTACCATATCGGCCGGGTACTTCCTCTTGAGCCAGCTAAGGTTCTCATCGTAAACATGGGTAACGGCAATGTCGAATCCCTTGCCGAATTCCCATACCTCATCATAACTGTAAATTCCGTGCACGGCCATGACACTCCGGTGAAACTCTTCATGCTGATAAGCAAATCCGAAGGGACTTTTAATCAGGAGAAAATCGGTGGCCGCCGCCGTTATATTGGCAAACACCCTGTTAAAAACATATCGCCTGGCTGTTGTGGGCTTGAACAATGTATACCATAAAACATTATGGGCATAATAAAATGTTCCGTGGAGATTACGGGCCACTTCGGTGTTCTGCACCATGCTGAGATTCCGATAAAATTTCGAATAGTCTGAGGTACCTGCATCCGGACCGGATTCGTCACCTGCAAAGTGTTTCCGGTTGGCTTCGGCTTGCGCGGCATCCATCATAAACGGAAGATCCACCAGGGGTATTTTCCATTCAAAGAAGGGTTTCAGCGTATCAGTGACAATAAACTGGCCATGGGCCGATAGCATAAACAAGGCCAACAGGATGGCCGCAAAGGTTTTCTTCACAATTTCAAAAAGTAATGGTTGCAAACTAGAACAAGGATTTGGTGGAAAAGTTTTATGAATGTGAGATGGCAGAGACGCAAAGAGCCTTGAGCGCACAAGCAACCCACGGCCTGATCATGAACATGTTAGCTTCATTGAGTTTTTAAACTCGTAATGCCGGTAATCAGATTGTCGTCTGGTCTATTTATTGTGCATTGCTCATTGTTCATTGCTCATTGCTAATTACTCATTGCTAATTACTCATTGCTAATTACTCATTGCTAATTACTCATTGCTAATT
>CAZYDI010000149.1:2455-3926 GCA_964646255.1 uncultured Bacteroidales bacterium | reverse complement strand
TTACCACAGCGTTGCACAGAGGGTTTAAGTTTAAATACTGAATTCATAAACCTTTTGGAGCTTCCTGTATATGATCTTTTCCGGCATTGCACGGAATAAAAAATTCCGGATGGCAATCAGCCTTTTATCCTCCATTTGTGCCATTCTGCCCATTTTCCATGATTGATTTACCACGTAATGGGTACGCTTAAGGCGCTTTTGTTCAAAGTCCATAAAGGCATCATAAACAACCGGCTTTTCCTTGAGGCAATATGCCAGGATTACCGCATCCTCGATAGCCTGGCATGCGCCCTGCCCCAGATTAGGCGTGGTGGCATGCGCTGCATCGCCAATCATGACAATGTTACCGAAAACATATTGCTTAACCGGCTTCAGGTCATAAATGTCATTCCACAAAATTTGGTCATCGGGCGTGGAAAAAATAATGCGTGAAACCGGATCATGATATTCACCGAATATTTTAATAAGGTCGCGCGATTTCATTGATTGCATGGATGGATCCCCGGGTTTTGCGTTCTTTACGGCAAACCAGTAAACCTGGTCATTTGCCAGGGGAACAATACCAAAGCGGCCGTTTTCTCCCCATGTTTCCGAAGCCTCATGAATATTCAAACCGGGTATAGTAGCAATCCCCCTCCAGCAGGTATAACCTGAGTACCTTTCGGTTGACTGAGGCATAAATTGCTTTCGGGTAACCGAATGAATACCTTCGGCAACAATAATATAATCAGCGTTAATGGATGTCCCGTCCTCGAATACAATATCGTATCCGTTGGCGGAATTCATAACAATCTTCGATTTTTTACCGGTTATTACCATTGATGGATCGAGTTGTGAAAGCAGTACTCTATGCAATGATGCACGATGAATCGGCAGGTTGAACTGATTGTTGCCGAACGCTTCCGTATTGGTGCGGCTGATCAGCTTGCCTTGCTGGTCGTATATGGACATTTGAGAAATAGGTTTTCCGGCCTTGCATAACTCTTCGTAAATGCCCAAATACCTGTAAGCCTCAAGCGCGTTGAGGGCAATCACCAGGCCGGCGCCTGCAGGATTAAATTCAGGGGAAGCTTCCACCACAACCGGTTGTAAACCGATTTTTCTTAAGGCTATTGCTGCGGTAAGGCCTGCTATTCCGCCTCCCAGAATAACAAAATGCACATTGGATTTATTGGTTTTCATGTATCTTCTATATAAGCCATTTTATTGAAAATAATAACAAAATTACGGTATGGAAATGACCCGGAATATAGACGCCAATGCTCAAAATTATGGGTGATAGTGCTTATGGGTATGCTGGTATGATGGATGATGGTATGCTGGTATGCTGGATACTGGATTCTGGTGTACTAGTCTTCTGGTCTTCTGGTCTGCTGGTCGGTGTGAGTGGGGGGATTTGTGCAGGCTAAAAGGGATACTAGAAGATGGATCGGGTATGTGGGCATGGTGGTCTGCCGGTCTTTGCTCCTTC
>CAZYDI010000149.1:0-2355 GCA_964646255.1 uncultured Bacteroidales bacterium | reverse complement strand
ACTCCCTACTCCTCACTCCCTACTCCCTACTCCTTACTCCTTACTCCTTACTCCTCACTCCCTGCTTCTCACGGTGAACTTAGTTACGCGCTCTTTGTTCTTTTGACAATTCTATGACTTTGCCTACTTTTAATACCACCATATCTGCCGGAAGCCTGCAAAAAACCATTACGCTCAGGCATGCCATTGCCCTTTATGTGAGCTCGGTGCTGGGATCGGGAGTGTTGGTGCTTCCCGGTCTTTCGGCTCAGATTGCAGGTCCCGCCTCACTTATTGCCTGGATTGTGCTTTCACTGGCCAGCTATCCCTTTGCCTATACTTTTGGCTCCTTGTCGGCACGCAAACCTGAATCAGGAGGTATATATTCATTTACAAAAGAAAGCTTCGGGCCGCATGTTTCAGCCATTTCGGCCTGGCTTATTGCCCTGTGGTATATCACGGGTGCACCGGCGGTTACGCTCATCGCTGCATCCTATGTTTCTTATGCTTTTCATATCAGCAGGGAAGGATTGTACATTTTCTCAGGTGTTATCATCATACTAGCTTTTATCATCAATTACAGGGGCATAAAATTCAGCAGTGATATCCAGGTTGTGGTCATACTGTCTATCGCAGTGCTGCTCGGATTATCCATATTCTTTTCGGCCGGAAAGGTAAAAACCGAAAATTTTTATCCGTTTTTTGCCAACGGCTGGCTACCTGTCGGCACTGTTGCGGCGTTGATATTCTGGTCGTACCTTGGGTATGAGAATGTTTCCAATGTTGCCGGGGAATTTAAAAATCCCAAAAGGGATTTTCACAGGAGTATCGTGGGAAGTGTAATAATGATCGGACTGCTTTATGTTGCCATGGCTGTGGTAACCATAGGAACACAGGCTTATAAAACCGGCGGCAGCGTTGCACCCGTTGCTGCCATATTTTCAAATGTGTTTGGAAATTATGGGGCCATGGCCACTTCGGTGATTGCCGTTTTCGTCATTTTCGGTACCGTGAATGTTTACACCGCCGGCATGTCGAGGGTTATATATGCGGCCGCTCATGACGGCTGTTTTCCGAAAAGCTTTACCCATATAAATCCGCGGACCTCCGTACCCGACCGGAGTCTGGTTCTGCTTTGCGGTGCATCGTTCATTATGCTGCCGGTATATTACGTGCTGGATGTTGATTTGCAAACTGCATTGCTCATCCCGGGCAGTGCCGCCATTATCATTTATATTGCCGGGTCAGCTGCAGGTATTAAATTGCTGAAGGACCGGAAGGGAAAGATACTGGCCTGGATGTCGCTCATTTTTTCTGCTGCTGTACTGCCGTTTGTCGGTAAACTGGCTACTGCCGGAATTTTAACCGCATTGGCCGGGCTTGTTTATAGCTGGTATGGGAGAAGAAGGCTTTAGATTAATTATATTTGCCATTTTTTATAAAATCCCTCACCGTAAGCGGGTATAAGTTTATGACGAATCAGTCCTTCAGAAAAATCAAACTTTTTGCAGCATTTTTTGCCATTTATTTCATCTGGGGGACAACGTATCTTGCCATCCGGTACGCAGTGGAAACCATACCACCCTTTATGATGATGGGAATGCGCTCGGTAGCTGCCGGACTTACTTTATATGCTTACGGAAGGTTTCGTGGTGATGCCAATCCTTCACGGAAGCAACTGCCTTCCCTGCTTATCATCGGAGCCCTGTTCTTTCTTTTGGGCCATGGAGTACTGGCATGGGCCCAGCAAACTGTGCCCTCGGGTGTTACGGCGCTGCTGGTGGCTTCGGAGCCTGTGATCATTGCTCTTTTTGAGCCTGTGTTTACTAAGGAAGGCAGGGTTGGAAAACGTACTTTACTTGGAATGTTTATTGGCATATGTGGCATTGCCATTTTAGTAGTACCGCAGGGGCTCGATTTTAAAAGCGCCAACCTGCTTGGATCGCTTGGAATCATTTTCGCTGCCGCTGCCTGGTCTGGCGGTGCCATCTTTACACGTGTTATCAGAATACCACGCTCGCCTTTTATTACAGGTGGTGTACAGCTCCTGTTTGGCGGGGCACTGCTTATTACTATGAGTTTTATTCTTGGCGAATTGAGCCATTTTGATTTTTCAGCAGTTACTTTGCGGTCATGGTTTGGATTGGCTTACCTCATCATATTTGGGTCCGTTGTTGCTTTCTCGGCATATACATGGCTTCTGACAGTAACCAGTGCCACCCGGATATCAACCCATACGTTTATCAATCCCGTTGTCGCTATTTTTGTCGGCTGGCTGTTCGCCGGCGAAGCATTGACAAAAGGAATGGTGATAGCGGCCGTACTTATCGGCATTTCGGTTTACCTGGTGCTTTTCAGGAAACGCTGACAAATTCT
>CAZYDI010000148.1:1949-5807 GCA_964646255.1 uncultured Bacteroidales bacterium | reverse complement strand
ACTTCAACCACAATAGGATTATGAAAACAGCAATGAATTTATTAAAGGGACTGGCGCTGATGATGCTGATTGCAGCATTCACAACATCCAATGCCAGTGGTTCAGACAGGAACCATGAAAGAACTCCGCAGGACACTGCTTTTAAGGTGTTCTCAGGCAAGGTTATAGACCATGCAACCAGGAAACCTGTGGTATTTGCCAATGTATACCTTATCGGCAGCAGCCTTGGTACTGTTACCAATGCTGAGGGCGAATTTATCATTAAGGTTCCCACTTCCGAACTTAAGCGGAAACTGGGTATTTCGAACCTTGGTTATAAGAATCTGATTCTCAATTTATCAGACCTTAAAGAAAAGGAAAACGTTATTCGGCTTGAACTCGCTGCTACAGCCCTTGAGCAGGTTGTAATCCGCAGTGAAGACCCAATCGAACTGCTTAAAATGGCTTATCGCAGGATAGGTGAGAACTATAATCATGATCCTGAAATGCAGGTAGGTTTTTACCGTGAAACGGTTAAGCAGAACCGCTCATATGTTGCGGTAGCAGAGGCAGTGCTTGATGTGTATAAATCGCCCTACACCAGCATTATGGATTATGACAGGGTTAAAATATTCAAAGGACGCAAAAGTGAAGACGTGAAGAAAATGGATACCCTCATGTTTAAATTGCAGGGCGGTCCCAGGACAAGCTTTTTACTTGACGTGGTAAAAAACCCCGGTGAAATCCTTTCAGAAGAGTATTTCGATTTCTATAATTTCAAATTCTCAGGATTTGCCTCTATTGATGGCCGCGATAACTATGTTATTGAATTTGATCAGAAGCCTGATGTTGAGTTTGCACTGTATAAAGGAACCGTTTACCTCGATACAAAAAATATGGCCATAGCCCGTATCGACTTTGCTTTCAGTGATAAGGCGCTTGATATAGCCGACAATGAACTGGTGAGGAAAAAACCCATGGATATGAAAATTGACGTGCTGGGTGCCGACTACTCCATCAATTACCGGGTGCTCGATGAAAAATGGTATCTTAACCACGTTCGTTCGGAGTTGATTTTCAAATGCGTGTGGAAAAAGAACAGGTTTAATGCTACCTATACCACGGCACTGGAAATGGCTGTAACCGACAGGAATACCGCCAACATCAGCAAGGCAAAATACAGGGAACAAACCAAGATGTCGGATATTTTTGCTGACAAGGTTAATGCTTATAAGGATGAAAATTTCTGGGGCGACTACAATTACATTAAGCCTGAAGAACCCATAGAATCAGTAATCAACAAGCTGAATAAAAAATTAAGGTGGGAGTCTATCGAATAGGGTAGTAGTATTGTTTTTCATCATCCCTCGCGCATATTTGCAGAGGGATGATTTTTTCAATTCCGATGAAATATCCGATCCGAATGGTATTTTTGCAATTCCTGATAATATGAGTTACAAAGAACAGGTATTGATGTCAACGGCTGAAACCGGAAATACAAAGCAACTGTCCCTTATGGACCTTGATACTTTTGAAACGTTGTTCCGTAAGTATTACCAGATGTTGTGTGCCTATGCCTATAGTTTTGTTAACGATGCCGACAATGCAGAAGAGATTGTTCAGGAGCTGTTCTACAAATTGTGGGAAAAACGCTCGGAAATTATCATCAATTCATCAGTTAAATCATACTTGTATACTGCAGTCCACAACCGGTGTCTTAAATATATCGAACATAAAAACGTGGAATCCAGGTACAGGAATTATTACCTTATGCATGAGTCCGAAATCGACAGCGAACAACACGTAAGTGCTGATGTGCACGACCTGCAGGGTATCATCGATAACACCCTTGATGCTCTGCCTGACAGGTGCAGCAGGATATTCAGGTTGAGCCGGTTTGAAGGACTAAAATACCAGGAGATCGCCCAGTTGCTTTCGATATCGATAAAAACAGTGGAGGCAAATATGGGAAAAGCATTGAAAATGCTCAGAAAGAATCTTAAGGAATATGTAGAGATAGCTTAAAACGTAACATCATGTTTTTAAAAAGAAATGTAAACTGGAACCTGCTGGCAAAGTATGTAGCCGGAGAAACCAGCGAAAAGGAGCGAGAAGCCGTGCAAAAATGGTCAGCACACAGCGCCGGGAACAAAGCGCTTCTTGAGGAAATTAAATCAGACTGGAAGAAAATGGATAGAATGAACGCAAGATTTGATGTGGACAATGCCTGGAATAAATTGCATGACCGGTTGGTTACAGATCATTTGCATGAGGAAACTTCATCGGCAAAGCCAAAAAGCAGGAATTTCGTTGACTTTTCGCTTCCCGTAAGGATAGCTGCATCGCTGGTATTGCTTGCCATACTTGGTGTTGCATTGTTTGCGCTGTTTAACAGGTTTCAAACGGTGCAGGTAATGGCCTCTGTTGAAGAAAAGGGTAAAATGGTAAATCTGCCTGATGGATCAACGGTTTATCTTAATTCAAATGCAAGCCTTCAATATGCCCGTAATTTTGGCAATAAAAACAGGGAAGTAAACCTTAGGGGTGAAGCGTTCTTTGAAGTTACTCCCGACGCAAACAACCCGTTCAGGATTGTTGCAGGTAATGCCCGTATTAAGGTTCTTGGAACGAGTTTCAATGTGAAGGCCAACAGCAGCAACAACCAGGTTGAAGTGTATGTTTCCACCGGTATTGTTGAACTTTCTGAGGCATCTGATGAGCAGAACAAGATATTGTTGCGAAGCGGTAGTATTGGCATTGTTTCAGAAAGGGCACTGAGCATGAAATCCGCCATCAATAAAAACAGCATTGCATGGAAAACAGGCGACCTGCTGTTTGAAGAAACACCCTTATCCGAAGTTATACCTGTTTTGAATAGTGTTTATAATGTTAACATAGTTATCACCGATCCCGGCATAGATACAACCCGTATTGACGGGGAATACCACGGCGATCCGCTCGACCAGATTTTGCATGTTATCTGTACACAGAACCAGGAAAACAGGCTTAAGGTTGCAAAAGACGCCAATACAATATACCTTTCAAGGTAAAACCATTTCCCATGAATATGCCGGAGCGAATAGCGGCAATTTTCCTGTGCTCCTTCCTGTGGATGATATCCGCAAAGGCACAGGACTCCTTATTGTATCAGCAACTTACCATTCCGGCTACCAAATGTACCGTAAACGAAGCTTTAGAGATCATCGGAAAAAGAACCAACCTTTCTTTTTCATACAATTCCAATCTTATTGACAAGCGCAGAGAAATTGTGCTTGAAGCCACGGACCAAACACTTTACAACATACTGAACGGGCTGTTTAATGACCCGACCTTAAATTACAGCATTATTGGCCGGCACCTGGTTATATACAGATCATACAAGGCGGAGGCAATAAATCCCGAAAGTAAAACGGATTCCGTATCCTATTTTGTGATCAGGGGAAGGGTGTTGGATAAAGAAACGGAAGTACCCGTTGCCTTTTCAACGATATACCTGGTAGGCAAAACCACCGGAACCATCAGTAATGAAGACGGGGAGTTTCAGCTTAAACTTGGCAAAAAAGAATTGCCCGGGGAAGTAAGGATTTCATGTATTGGTTACAAGACTTTTTCCTCACCTGTTTCGCAACTGGTGAATACTACCCGTGATTATTATCTTGAGCCGGACATTGTTCCCATCCAGGAGGTGATTATCCGAAGGATCAGTCCCCTGATATTGCTTGAAAATGCAAACAGACAAAAAACAGCCAATTACCCCCGTGATCCTGCAGTTCTCACAAGTTTTTACCGGGAAACCATCCAAAAAGGACATCAATACACCATGGTTTCCGAAGCTATTATTCATCACTACAAAACAGGCTATCAAAACCAGCTTCCCGA
>CAZYDI010000148.1:0-1849 GCA_964646255.1 uncultured Bacteroidales bacterium | reverse complement strand
ATCATTATCGACAGGGATGATATGGCTTTTAAGTGGGTTGAATTTCATGTAAGTCCGGAGTATCTTAACAAGGCTACCGGACTGTTTATTGTACGAAAGCCGCCCCATTTGGTAGTTAAGGCGCTAAAGGCCAATTATAAGGTTGCGTACCGCAAAACAGGCAGCAAATATTACCTCCATCTGATACAATGTGAAACGGGTTTCAGGATAAGGGAGCGAAGGCAATTGTCCGGATCCACCTATACCACCCGGCTCGAAATGGGCGTTATGGATATAGACACCGTTGATGTAAACAGGTTTTCACAGCGGGAATCGGCCAAACCGCTGGAGTTTTTTACCGAACAACTGGGCGAGTATGATGAATCGTTCTGGGGTGAGTACAATTTCATTACTCCCGATGAATCGCTCGAAAATGCGCTGTCCCGGTTAAGGAAGATTGGCTTAAAAGAACAATAAGCCTTTGACATTCCAGCGAATAAACCGTCAAAATAATTACCTTTGAGGAGTCTTATCTGGTTTTTTTAATTTAACCGATATGGAAGACATAAAAGGCCCATTGGTAAAGGATTTTTATACCTCAGCAAGGGATTTTTGCCAGATTCTCGAAAAGGCATCATCCATTAAAACCGGAGAGTTATTCAACCGGTTACAGCAACTATTGCCTGCACTTTACATGAAGGCTGTTCAGATACCCAAACCGAAATTCTGTTATGATGAAGAACCGGCAGCTTTCGTCAAGGAGGACGATTATGCGGGCATCCACAATTCCTTACAGCAAAAATTTGAATTGTTTAACGGAATAACAGGGATGTCGCCCGGAACACTTCCCAATCAGCATGAACTTATCAGCTTCGGATTGGCAGAGAATTTTGCAGATTTATATGAGGAATTAAAGAATTTTGTTAAGCTTTATGAAGTTGGCCTTCCCCAATCGATGAACGATGCAGTGTGGAACTGCAGGCAAAGTTTTGAACAAAACCTGGGCATCAGAATGCTCGACACATTAAAATCACTTCATGAATTTGTCTATAATATAAACAGTACCGGTTCCAGGGCAATTCAAAGTGATGATTTTAACAGGGAAGCCGACGACGAAGCGCCCTGGTACTCCGATGATCAGGATCAAGTTTATGGGGATGATGAATAACAAAGCCTATTTCACAAATGTTGAGGATGAATATGTGAAATCGTTACCGATACTCACTTTCCCCGGAAACATATGGGTTGTTGATCAGATATCAGATTACACTGAAATTAAACGCATTCTGCAGGATGAATTTATTCTTGGTTTCGATACTGAAACACGGCCGACATTCAAAAAAGGTCAATATCATCAGGTAGCATTGCTGCAGATTGCAACCAGTGAGCATGCCATTCTTTTCAGGCTTAACAAGGTTTCGCTGCCCGGGTTCATCACACAAATATTCGAAAATAAGGACATCATCAAGGTAGGTGTTGCCATTAAAGACGACATCAATGCACTTAACAAGCTTTCTCCCTTTGAGCCCAATAGTTTTATCGACCTTCAGCAGCATGTTAAGCAATATGGAATACTTGACAACGGATTAAAAAAACTGGTTGCCAATATTATGGGTTACAGGATTTCAAAAAAATCCCAAACATCCAACTGGGAACAGGAAGTGCTAACCAGGGAACAACTGGAGTATGCCGCCACGGATGCATGGGTATGCCGGCAGATGTATGAGATTCTTCCTGAAACCGGGGCTTGATTTTTCAAATTTCTACCATGAAACGTACATGTTTGCGAAGAAACATACATACCAATGAAAAGTGCAAACATGGAGTTACATCTGGCAATTAAAAAACATATTATTTACAGATGAAAATG
>CAZYDI010000147.1:0-5828 GCA_964646255.1 uncultured Bacteroidales bacterium | reverse complement strand
CATTGTGAAAAAAGTGAGATCCCAGGGATGAATCCAGTGCAAAATTGGCCAGGCTCACTTCAACAATTACCCTGGCATTGGAAATCTGCGACCAAACAACCGGAATGCCTAAAAAGGGATCGCGTGTACCCCAGCGTCCGGGACCAATGAGAATATACTCCAGGCCTTCACGAATCATACCGAGGTTAAGCTGTTCAACCTCTTTGGCAATGGCGTAGGTCTCCAGTTTGTTGAATTTTTCATTATCCACGAAAATAACGTCCCTGATGTGCTTTATTTCACCATTACCCAGGCTTGAGGTGGTATATAGGAGTATCTTTGATGTATCGATACTGTTCATGTTGATGTTATAGGCCAATTGATTGCCTACCAGTGGCTTTATCTGAAGCAGGTAAAACGAGGGCAGGCCATTTGAATCCCGGGTTAAATCAACGGCGTATTCCATTTCAACAGGCGATCCAAGCGCATCCTCAATGGTGGTCAGCATATTGTCAAGGGTCTCTGCCAAGGGTATATAGTGAAACTTCAATATATCGGCAAAATTTATAATCCTCGGACCCGGATTACTTAATCCCGGCTCTATAAGGTCGTTGTCCGCTATATAAACCGAAGCAGAATGTGCCAGCGCACCATGTTCTTCAGCAACACTTATGTCCAACAGCTCCAATGATGCCAGTTCGCCATCCGTTACATAATCCACTTCATTCCTCCGCGTGTTCAATGCATAGAACTTGAGTTGCGAACTTGCCATGAGGTCCTTGGTGGTATACATTTCAATTTTCGGATAGCGGGGTGAAAAACGGTACGACCTCCAACCTTCTACCACGTATGAGCCAAGTCCGACTGCAGCAACAGCAAAACCTTCTTCGGGCTTCATGTGTGCTACCGGATAGTAATTGTATGATTGCGCAATACCGCTAATATGCGGATAATAATAATCACCGTATTGGCTCCCTACCAGTTCCTGCAAAACCACAGCCATTCGTTCTTCTTCGACTTTGTGGTGGATAGCCTGAAAATAGGTTCTTGAATTATCGGAATAAACAGAGGCAAAAACAAGTTTAATCGCCATCATGAGGTTTTTCAACACCTCCTTTTTATCCTGCCTGTTGTTGGGAATAATATAGGTATCAAATACTCCTGCAAATGGCTGCGTAAGTGAATCCTCCGATAGACTCGAGGACCTTACCGCGATTGGTTTTTCGATCTGGTCAACAAAGAACTCAAGTTTTTTTATCAGCGCCTGCGATAACCTGGCGTTTACAAAAGCCTGCCGTACTTCTGTATAGGTGACCTCGGGTTTTATGATAAGCTCAAAAAGACTGTTGATTTCAATAAAATACTCGAATTCTTCGGTACCGATTATGGCGGTGATGGGCGTACGGATATTGATCCGTTTGCTGACCTCCCCGAAATCGATATTGTACACCAAGGCGTTGATAAAAGCCAAACCCCTTCCCTTCCCTCCAAAAGATCCACCGGCGAATGAAACAATGTTCTTTTCGTCCATTGTTGCCGTCTCATCAAAACCAAGCACTTTGCCGCGTTTTTTCTCTTCGCGGTAGTTTTGAAAGGTTTTCAGGAAGGTTGCCCTTGATTCCTTGATATCCTTAAAATCACCTATGCGCATGGGATTCAGGATATGTGCCAGTTCTATTTCACCCCTGGCCATAAGCCACAATGAAAATTGATTCTCCTGGGCATGCAGATAAAACGTTTCATCCGGGACAATGGAAAGCAGGGACTCAAATTCCCGCAATGATTTGGCTATGGCAATGGGTTTCCCTTCGCGGTTCCGGAATACAAAATCACCAAAACCCAGGTAATAAGTAAGAAAATTCTTTAGATCCGTCAGCAGTGTATCCGAATTCTTGTTAATGAAGCCTACATTTAATGATCGTGCAAGCTGTTCATTTTCAGGTTCCGAAGATTGAAGAAGTATAGGAAGGTTTAATATATGCGATTTGATGTATTTAATGAATTTGATTCCTGCACCCTTGTCAGGTTTACCGTCATGTTCAAATTCAACATCGGATATCACGCATAACATATAATCTTTGTACTTATTGAAAATAAACATGGCGTCTTCATAGGTACGCGCATGCAGAATTTTTGGCCTCGACCGCATTTTGCAGATCTTGTCGAGCTCATTTTTTTCAACCTCGGGCAAAACTTGCTGAACCTGGCCGAAAACAATGGAGTATAAAATCTGAAGGTATTTGGAATAATATAGTGCTGAATCTTCAACCAGTAAAATGATTCTTACCAACCCAATGCGCGTATCATTTTCAACATTTACTTCATCTTCAATGGACTTTACAATGGCAAAAAATATCTGTGAATTGCCGCTCCACACAAAAAGTTTGTTCACCGAAATCAGTGATGGAACTATTTCTTCAAAATACTTAATGTTGCTTTTCTGGTTAAGCAATACATACACGGGCAGAGAAGGTTTTTTCTGACGAATTTTATCGCTTAGCTCCAGCGGTGTTTGCCTGTCAATTCCCACCATCAGGATAACAATGTCAAATCGGGCGGTATCAATCAGCTCCAGTGCTTCTTCGGGAGTGGTAACACCTGTTATACGCGGTAATGAAAAGAGGCTGTACTGATAAATAATTCCCATAAACTGCTCAAAGAAGCTGTCTTCATTTTCAAGGATAAAAGCATCGTACAGGGTGGCTACAAAAAGTATTTCCTTCACCTTGTACTTCATCATATCAAGGTAAATGTACTTGTCGAGCGATTGCTGGTTGAAGAACAGTTGCAGCGGCCGCTTGTTCTTCACCAGCGATTGCCGGTAATCGGATGGATTTATTATCGGCACAGCTTCATGTACGGCCTGGCTAAATATTTCCTTGCCCTTGTAACTATCCAGGTATCCGGTTATCAGCTTACCCAGGTTAATGATAAGCTGCCGTTCCTCTTTCAGGAAAGGACCTTCAAATGCAGCAGGGAATTCTTTCAGGTAAAATACCTCAATACTCCCCTGTTTATTGTCGAACGTAACCAATTGCTCCTGCATTACCCAGGGAGTCTCGGAAAATTCACGGCTTATAAATGACTTTCCATCATAGGTAATCCTTACAGCGGTAAAGCGTGAATATTGCCAGCTCCGTGGTATGATATAGCATAATTTCTGAAGCGTTTCATCAACAGGTCTTCTTTGCGAGAGTATATAGGTTGTATGGTTAATAACATGCAATTCTTTAATTCTTTCACGGTTTTCGTGCAACAAGCTGTTAAATACATCACGCGTTGCCGAACCGGAAATCAGCGAGGCCAGGTTGATTAATAAATTACGCTCCTCTGTCAAAAATGGCCCTTCATCGGCCCGGGGAAATTCTTTCAGGTAAAATACTTCAATAAGTCCTTTTTTCCCGTCGGGGGTATCAAAAGCCTGCTGCTGTGCCGTGGAGGATTCCCTGAAGCCCTTGCTGGTAAAAATCTTGTCTTCATAAGTAATTCTTGCAGTGCAGAATTCAGGATATTGATAAGCCTCAGGTAAAATATTGCAAATGTACCTTAACGCATCTCCCAATGATTTACTTTCCTTCAGGATCATTGAGGTTTCGTTAATACCGCGTAATTCTTTTAATCGCTCTGTATTGCTGGCCAATACCTCCCGCAAGGATTGTTTTGATGCTGTTCCGGATATCAGTGCTGCCAGGTTTTCAATTAAATCGCGCTCTTCCTTAAGAAAGGGACCTTCTTCAGCTGTGGGAAATTCTTTTAGGTAAAATATTTCGATACTTCCCGGCTGATTGTCCGGTGTTTCAAAAACCTGCTTTTGAACCCAGGGAGTATCGGCAAAAGGTTTACTGGTAAATTCCTTATTCCCGTACCTTATCCTTGCAACACAATGCTCCGGATATTGCCAGGCTTCAGGCAAAAACGAACATATTTCCTGCAATGATTCTTCAATGGAATTTCCCTTGTTTAACGATTCAGCAGTACGACGTATGCCTTTAAGTTCCTTAAGCCGTTCAGTATTTTCATAAACCAGTTGCGAGAGCCTTACCGTCGATAAATACCATGAAACAAGGGAAGCAATTTCGGAAAGGAAATCACCATGCAGGGAGGTGATTTCTTTTACGCTTTGCTGTTTGTTTTTGAAATGTATAGAAATAGAACCCTCGGTTAAATCGGAAGTGGATAAATCTTTAGAAATACAAACCAGTTTATTAGAGCCGGCAGTTCCGTATTTTTCCCCATCCCATGCTATTTGCACCAAAACCTGCTCCGGATGCTCAAAGGCCAGAGGGATAATTTCACAAAGTGTATGTAATTTCTGATGCAGGCTGCCGTGTGAAGACAGAACAGCGATTACCTTGCTGGCAGCACTGGAGTGACTGTTTTCTCTATTATCGGGCAAAACTGACTGCATATCGCAAATATACATTATTTGCAATAAATCACCGGGTTCATCAATCCCTTGCGATTACACTAAGGCGTATGATGTGCGCTATTTTGCAGATACTCATGAATACCCATGGCTGCCTTTCGGCCGTCTCCCATGGCAAGTATAACGGTTGCCCCTCCCCTCACTATGTCGCCGCCTGCAAACATTCCTGTGATATTCGATTGCAAATCCACGCCATCAACCTGTATAGTACCATGCCGGCTTACTTTAAGTTCAGGAAGGCTTAACGGGATGAGCGGGTTGGGTGATACACCCACGCTTACAATTACCAGGTCGGCTTCGATGAGATATTCCGAACCTTCAATGGGAACCGGCTTCCGGCGGCCCGACCCGTCGGGTTCCGATAATTCCATCCGCTGCAATTTAATACGGTTCACCCTGCCCTTTTCATCGGCAAGGTACTCTACCGGTGCATGAAGGTTCAGGAATTCTATTCCCTCTTCCTGTGCATGCCTTACTTCTTCCTTGCGTGCCGGCATTTCTGCGAATGATCGACGGTAAATAATCATGGCTTTTTCAGCTCCCAATCGCTTTGCCGTTCTAACAGAATCCATGGCAGTATTCCCTCCCCCGATAACAGCTACTTTTTTGCCCGACAACACCGGAGTGTCATGATCAGGTTTTGCTGCACCCATAAGGTTAATGCGGGTAAGATATTCGTTGGATGAGAGAACGCCATTGTAGTTCTCGCCTGGAATGCTCATAAAATTCGGCAGGCCTGCACCGCTTCCAATAAAAAAGGCCTGAAATCCATCATTGTGCAAATCTTCAAACGTTATTGTCCTTCCGGCAATGATGTTTTTCATGAACTTAACACCCATGCCCTTGAGATTATCAATTTCAGTGTCGATAATCTTATTGGGTAACCTGAATTCGGGGATACCATATTTCAGCACACCGCCAAATTCATGTAATGCTTCAAAAACAGTAACGTCATAGCCAAATTTGGCCAAATCACCGGCAGCAGCCATTCCGGCAGGCCCGGAGCCTATTACGGCAACCTTGATGTTGTTTGTTGATGATATTTCGGGACGTGCAACCGGCCCTGCAGCATATTCATAATCCGCAACAAAACGCTCGAGGTTTCCAATGGCAACAGGCTCTTTTTTTAGCTTTACGGTATATACACACTGCGCTTCACATTGAACTTCCTGCGGACAAACCCTCCCGCATATGGATGGGAACACGTTACTCTGCTTAACACAGGCAATGGCCTTTAAAAAATCACCGGCCTCAATATGCTTAATAAAGCCAGGAATGTCAACACCAACGGGGCATCCTTTCATGCATTCGGGTTCGGGACAATCAAGACAGCGCTTGGCCTCATTCATGGCCATTTCGGCCGTAATGCCGATATTCACCTCCACGTTTCCCTTGATTCGCTCTGAGGGATCAACCTCCGGCA
>CAZYDI010000146.1:0-5857 GCA_964646255.1 uncultured Bacteroidales bacterium | reverse complement strand
AGCATATGTACCGGCTTTAGCGCATCACCATGGCGCATTTGAAGATCAAGTCTTCCGCTACCAAATGAAAAAACTTGTCGGAAAAATTTGTAAAAGGTAGATCGTCTTTTATGGAAAACATAGGCTTCTTCAACCAGCCCTGTACGATATCCGGCCTTATCTAATCTTATGCTCAAATCAATATCTTCAGATACTTTCAATCCGCTGAATCCATTCAACGCATTGAAAACCTGCCGGCGAATACCCATGTTGAATGTCCGGGGTTGATATTTGCCCAGATGCTTTTTACTACCCCTGATTCCACCTGTGGTAAAAAAGGAAGTCATGGCATAGCTTATAGCTTTCTGCTGATTGTTGAAAGATTCATCAGCGCGGTCAGGGCCGCCATATGCATCAAGTGGATTTTGAGCAAGATATTTCCGAACAACGCCCAGATACCGGGAAGGAATCACACAATCCGAATCAAAAAAAACCACAACATCACCTTTTGCATTTTCTACACCCAGGTTTCTTGATTCACTGATACCAAGTCTTTTTCTGTGCAAATGCAATAGCGTCAATGAATTCATGAACTGATCAGCAACATGCTTAACAGAATCATCAGGGCTTCCATCCGCGAGAATTACTTCAAATTCCTTATAATCTTGGTTTTTCAGACTGTTCAGAAGTTCAGTAACCTCATCGGGCCTTCCAAATGTAGGAACCACAATGGAAAAAAACATGCTGCAATGTTTGTAATTACTTGATCCTGTTATCGTAGGTTGCTCCCATTGAAAAATGATCGCCTTTCAACGCTTTCATCAATACTTGTTTGACGGCATGGAAGATGATGATATGAATATCCTCAGTGATCTCCATATCATGAATGGGTGCATGAACAGCAATATCTGCCATCCCAATAACCTTACCTCCCTTATATCCGCAAAAAGCCACGGTTTTTGCGCCATTTATTCTGGCATACTCAAGAGCCTTAACAACATTGGCGGAATTTCCACTTCCCGAGATCCCAATGACAACATCATCCTTTTTTAAGAACACCTTAAGCTGCTCAATAAAAATTTCATCGTAGGTAAGGTCGTTTGAAATCGCCATCATACCGGGAATATTATCGTTCAGGCTCTGAACCCGAAAACGTTTTTCAAGCCCGTAAGAGATTCCCTTTAAAAAATCACCGGTAACATGGGATGCTGTTGCGCCACTTCCTCCGTTTCCGAAAATAAATATGGTGTTGCCATTGTCCCTGGCTTTTAAAAGGAGTTCAACAAAACTGGAAATTTTTTCCACATCCAGCTGGTTGAGGGTTTTTGATACCCGGTCGAAATAATCGTTAAAATCAGAACTCTTCATCAGCATAATGTATTACTTTAGATCCATCGCGGTCGAAAGCAAAGTCAAACTTTTCAAGTGGCTTCAAGGCATCTGCCAGTTTTTGCTGTTTTGCTTTTTCGCAATAAAATAGCATAAACCCACCTCCGCCGGCACCCAACAGTTTACCTCCAACGGCACCTGCTTTAATTCCTGCAGAATAAATTTCATCAATATGGTTATTGGATATTTGTGAAGCAAGCCTTTGCTTCAATATCCAGTTTTCATGTAAAATTCTGCCAAAATCTTCCAACCTGTTCCCATAAAGACAATCCCTCAAATCAAAAACAAGGTTGACCATCGATTTAAGTGTATTGAATTTATCTTCCTGCGAAGCATTTTTCTTTTGTTCAGATAAAATATCAGAAGCCTTACGTTGATTTCCAACATAAAACATGATCAGATTTTCCTGTAACCGTAAATATGTCTCATTATTAAGGTAGAGCGGTTCAACCTTTACATCACCATTGGGTTGAAAATGAATAATGTTAAGCCCGCCGAATGCTGCTGCATATTGATCCTGTTTACCAATGGGCTCGCCAAGAATTTCAATTTCTATTTTGCATGCTTCACTGGCCAGTTGTTCATGGCTTACATATTTACGCTTAACAGCGTATAAACAATGTAGTAAGCCAACGGTAAAGGATGAAGATGACCCCATTCCTGTACCGGAAGGAATATCGGCAATTGAGCTTATCTCAATGCCGTTGGTTACCCCTGTCAACCGCATTGCTTCCTTTAACAGCGGATGTTTTAGCTCGTCGATATGATTGACTGTTTCTGTTTCTGAATACTTAACCCTTACCTGCCCGGGGAAAAAGAAACGATGCGATGAAATATACATGTACTTATTGATGCTGGTGCTCAGAACAGCTCCCGGATGCCGTGAGTAAAATGGTTCCATATCCGAACCACCCCCGACAAAGCTAATTCTGAAAGGCGTACGGGTAATTATCATGAAGCGCTTGAATTTATGATCAGGTCAGCTAATTTACTTTCTTTTTCTATTAATTGATATTCATCCTGTTCTCTTTTTTTGATAAGCCGCTCAATTTCCTCGTGTGATTTTCCCCTCCATGCATAATATTCAAAAAAGCGGCGTGTATACTTTTCATGATCCAGGGCTAAAAATAACTTCATCTGGGCCAGCTTTCTGACTTTCTCCGAACTCAATGCCACAACACCTTCGATAATGATAATATCGGCATCTTCAGGATTATATTCAACAGGCATTGAAATCCTGTCTTCATGGTTGGCGTACGAAGCAACTACAATGCGCCTTCCCTCAGCCAACTTTGCCATATCATGTTCAATAATTCTGAGTTGATACCGGTCGAAGACATTCATGGTCTTGGTTCGCATTTCTTCCGCAAGTATCCAGTTATCCAAGGATACCTGCAGTACCTTTTTTCCTGTTCTCTCAAATCCCCTTTTCAGATAGGCGGCAAGTGTGCTTTTGCCGGTACGCGCATTGCCCCCGATGAGTAACGTCCATGGTTTAGGTTGACCCCCTGATTGATACCGGGAAAAAACTTCGGTAAACGTTTTATGCAACGGATCGTCTACAATGAAATTTACCGCCTCCATAAGGGTATCAAACATAAAATCCGGCAAAATGCGTGTTTTCTTAATACCGTATCCGGTGCGCACACCAACCGTGGTGCAACCTGCATTTATTCCTGCCAGGATATCCCTTTCGGAATCTCCTATCATAAAGGAACCGGACGGATCAATATTGAATGCATCAATTGCCTTTTGAAACATCCCGATACCCGGTTTGCGGCAATTACAATCAACTTTATATTTTTTGTTTTCTTCGGGAAATCCTTTATCGGGATGATGCGGACAATAATAAATGGCATCAAGCCATGCGCCTTTTTCACCAATAAGGGTTTCCATTTTTTTATGGATGGTTCTTACGTCCTCCTCCGTGCATAAATTGCGGGCTACTGCACTTTGGTTTGTCACCACAATGGAAAGGAAAGATGAACTATTGATTTTCCGAACCGCATGGGGCGTATAATCATACAGTACCAGTTCTTCGGGTTTGCTGATGAAGCTTTTTTCAACATTAAGAACGCCGTCCCGATCCAAAAAAATGGCCTTTTGCTTATGGGAATAGTTGCTTTGCTGAATCCGGCCGGATTGAAAATCCTTGTTTACTTTCGATAACCGCTCAGGAGTTCCCATGTCCTTGAGATATTCTGTTGTATGGTAGCCATACATTGCCAGCTTTTTATACAGAACAGGGAACACATCCCGGCCAAAATCCGATTTTTTGCCTTTTTCGATGAATGGCAATACGCGAGGTGACAACACATATAAACCAGCGTTTACCATGTTATGATACCATATGCCGGGCTCATGCGGTTTAGCATGAAATCTGATTACCCTTCCTGAGTCATCGGTTTCGATAAGGTCGCTGTCATACGGATGATCGTTGGGATGAACAACAATGGAACATTCACTGCTGTTTCGACGGTGAAAGGTGACCAGGCGGGAAAGATCCATATCTGCCATTACATCGCCATAGAGTAATAGGAAGTCGCGGTCAAGGGATTTTTCGAGTTCTTTAATCCCCCCTGCGGTTCCCAATGGTTGAGGTTCTTCAAAATAGGAAATGTTGGCACCGAATTCTGATCCATCCTTAAAATAATCAATGATGGATTCCTTGAGGTGATTGACAAGTATGATGATATCAATGAAACCATGATTCACCAGCAGGTTCACCTGGTGGTGCAACAGTGGTTTCCCGCCAATCATCATCATCGGCTTTGGAGTTTCGCTGGCAATGTCGCCAAGGCGTGTTCCTTTTCCACCGGCCAGAATGAGTGCTTTCATCATTAATCTTTCAAATAATGCAAAAGAAAACCTTTTTTTGCAATAAATATGTAACTGAGGGAAATTATAAAACGGACGTCTTTAAACAAAAAAAGCGTGAATAAATTGTTTCACGCTTTTTTCGTTTATCGATGGCAGCTTACTGGCATTTTAAATTGGTGCGCTGTGCTTTGGCAGCTTGCAAAAAGGGACCATACATAGCGTTCTTTAATGTTTCACAAGCTTCACTTGTTTTTCCCATTTTATTGAGTGCTGAACCCCACTCATAATAATATTTTGCCTTTGCCTCGGGAGTATCGGTGGTTTCAAGGGAAAGGCCTTTTTGAGCGTTTTCTATAGCCAGCTCGGATTTTCCCTGTTTATTATAAACACTGGCCAGCTGATAATGTACATTGTTATCAGTGCCATACTTAAGGGCCTTGTTTAAGGAGGCCAGGGCTTCACTAAGTTTATTGGCCTGGTTGGCTTTGCCACCGGCAATTCTGAAATAGTCCCTGGCTACTTTATTGGCCTGTGCAAGTTTGGTTGTATCTCCTGCTTCTTTCAGTTTGCTGATATATAAATCAATCGATTCGACAAATTTATCCTCATCATCAAGTCCCCTGTACATAAGTGCCTTGTTATACAGTGAAGGGATATGGTCCGGATTGATCATTAAAACACTGTCAAAAGCAAGAATAGCATTGTTATTTTCCTTTGCACCAACATAGCCAGCTGCCATATTGGTATAGCCTTGTACCAGCAAGCGTTTTACATCCTCGACAACATTGGGATCATTATATTTTTCAGCAACTTTTAAGGTTACTTTTGATGCTCCTATTGCCAAAGGTATATTCTTATCAACGGTAAGAAGGTTAAATGCTTTTTTATAGTACAAGTTTGGGATCACGCCAATGGCTTTTGATTTAATATCTGCAGCCGAATCACCTATTTGTTCGCAGATTGCAACACATTTTTCAAATGTTTCAACTGCCTTTGGGTCATTGGCTTTCATTTGTTCAACACCCTGGTTAAATAAATTAATGGCATCATTTTTCTCCTGAGCCATAACTCCTGTGATCATTGCAGAGACAAGCATAAAGACACCTGCAATTCTTTTGATATTAACTGAATTCATCATCTGCTTATTTAGATTAATAATAGGTTATTGTCATTTCGTAAATATAAAAATTTAATTAATGAATACTTCAAAATGATGGGTCATGTTTTGACCGTTGATATGTTTAAATGGATGAAGTCTTCAATAAATTCATTACATGTCGGTCAATTGGAAACGTCAGGTCCTCTGTTTTAAAATTTTTAATTTCTGCCCATCTGAAGGATTGGGTGTTGTTATTTTCAAAATCAAAAGCCCTGTTGGAAATTCTGAACCTGGCCGTTTCAATTAATTTCATCTTATAATATATACTGATGAGCTGGTTGTTTTCGTAAAACAGCGCCTTCTGGTAAAATCCGGTGGTATAAAAGTGTTCCAAAATTTCAATCTCCTGTCCAAGCTCTTCAAGGGCTTCACGTTTAAGACAATCTTCCGGGCCTTCTCCGGGTTCCATCCCACCTCCCGGAAACTTTGTCATTCGCTGGTCAAACAAGTATTCATCACTCAACAAAATTTGTGCCGAATTGTTGATGAGCAATCCATACACGCGTATGA
>CAZYDI010000145.1:0-5968 GCA_964646255.1 uncultured Bacteroidales bacterium | reverse complement strand
AATTATGACCTGTAGTCTGGCCCAGGTTTAATATACCGCCTTCTTTCAGTTCGAGAGATGTACAGGACCGATTATTCTGACCCGCCGGAATGGTAACGGTTCTTCCGTTGAGAATAACAACAAGGGTTGCTGCCGTTGGTGTAAGGCTGGTGGGATTAACAAAGAGAGTACCTGACGGATCGGTGGTCCATGTTGCTGCATTGTTCCAGTTACCTGATTGGTAACTGTACAACGCATTTTGAGCAAAAATGGCCGGGCCGCTGAGCAATATAATACCAATTGCTATAAAAAACCGGTATTTAACAAAAGCAATCAGATTATGCAGATCAAGGTAAAATTTAGTCTTCATAGGTAGTGTTTATGGATTATGGCAAGATAAGGCATCAACTTGCATAATGAAAAAAATCAGGTGATTACTTATTAACTTTTTATTAATACAGAACTGTTGCCAGGCCTTTTTACGCATTTTTGAATCCTACGTTGTTTATCAGTTCATGAATTTGACCAAAAGAAGTTTATTCAATCATAAGATTGAAAAACAGATGACCAATATAGGTATTTTGCGGACATTGTAATTGTTGCCGATGAAAAGATATTTTATATGCTGAACGGCCTACATGGCGCGGGTATGAATTGATGCTACTTTGGTTCCCTCCCCTTACCGTCATAGCAGAGTGAATAAGTACTGGCAAATGCGCTATATCATGTCTATTATAAACAATACCACCGGGTTGGCGGATGCTGGCTGGTCCGGGATATAAATCGCACCCAAATGCATAGGGAAATAAATAAAATGCACTATTTTTACAGAGTATAAATTAATGTCGATACAGGCGGTCTGAGCCAAAATGAAGACTGTCAGGATGTGCGGAGTTGAAGCCGGCAGACAGGTAGAAGGCCTGTCAGGCTGAGCGGAGTCGAAGCCGGCAGTAAGGGATCAACGTTAATTTAACGACATTGGAGTGCAAAATTGTAATCATTGCTGACGAATTTTACATAACATATGAAGATTACCGTAATCGGTGCCGGAAATGTAGGCGCCACCTGTGCTGATGTTCTTGCCCAAAGAGATACCGCTCATGATATCGTATTGCTGGACATAAAACCAGGCATAGCAGAAGGTAAGGCGCTGGATATTTGGCAAAGTGCACCAATCGTACGGTTCAATGCCCGGCCTATTGGCGTTACCAATGATTACAGGCCAACTGAAAACTCCAATGTGGTTGTTATTACATCAGGGCTTCCGCGTAAGCCGGGAATGAGCCGTGACGACCTCATCGAAACCAATGCGGTTATTGTTAAGCATGTAACCGAACAGATAATACAGTATTCTCCATGCGCTGTAATTATTGTTGTTTCAAACCCACTTGATGTAATGACCTACCAGGCATATATTACATCGAGATTTCCCCGGACCAGGGTGATGGGAATGGCAGGTTTGCTGGACACCGGACGTTATAAAGCTTTTATTGCCGATGAGTTGAATGTTTCACCCAAGGACATCAGCGCTTTATTGCTGGGCGGACATGGAGATACCATGGTCCCTTTGCCACGATATACAACAGTGTCGGGTATTCCAATCACAGAATTGCTTCCTGAAGACAGGATAAATGCCATAGTTGAGCGAACACGATTTGGCGGCGGTGAACTTGTCAAGCTCATGGGTACTTCGGCATGGTATGCACCTGGTGCGGCTGCAGCCCGAATGGCAGAAGCTGTCATCAGAAATCACATGCGCGTTTTTCCTTGCTGTGTGAAACTTGAAGGCGAATACGGGCTTAATGATGTTTTTGTTGGAGTTCCGGTAATTCTTGGACGAAACGGTGTAGAACAAATCATCGAACTTAAACTTACTGATCAGGAAAAAGCATTGTTGCATTCCAGTGCCAAATCGGTAAAGGAAACTATGGATGTACTGGATAGGCTGGAAGAAAAAAACCGTTAGATTTTCATCTAACGGTTTAACAGTTCATTTCATGATTCAATAAGCCGCATTCTGCTCCCGTTTAGGGATTTTGGAGTAGTTTCTTGAGAAATCAACTATCCGTCGAACAACACTATCATCAACATCACTTTGTAGGCCCTTTAGGTAATATCCTACGGCCTCAAGCTCCTCGCTTTCGAGGAACCCCGCAAGCTTTATTAACTCATTTTCACTATCATCCGAGAATTTGGTTGAACCATACATCGTAAAGGTTCTGTTCATAAGCCAATGAATAAATTAATAAATCATTTTAAAATAGAACGTACCAAAATCACTGAAATTGTGACAAAAGTAATAAATAATTTTTTTTAAGCAATAGCGTCGGAATCAGGCCACGGGCATGGAATTCCCAGCCTGACTCTTATGCAATAGGCTTAAATAAAGAAATTTACTACGCCGTTAAAGTGAGATTTTTCTCCTTTACCATTCTCCTGAGGTTAATCAGTGCATAACGCATACGTCCCAGGGCAGTATTAATGCTTACATTGGTATGATCTGCGATTTCCTTAAAGCTTAATTCGCAGTATTGCCTTAAAATAAGCACCTCCTTTTGTTCTTCGGGCAAATTATCGATCAGTCCGCGAATATCCTTCTTTATCTGACGATCGATCATTGTATCTTCCGCAGGTCTGTCTGCATATTTTCTTGAATTCAGGATGTCCATCCCAAAGTCCTCGCGCGAAGTTGCATTCAGTTGACGTTCCTTGCGGTAATGATCGATTACCAGGTTGTGTGCAATACGAAGAACCCAGGCAAGAAATTTACCATTGTCCTGGTATTTTCCACAATCCAGCGACTTGATTACTTTAATAAACGTGTCCTGAAATATGTCTTCAGCAAGATGTTGATTTTTAACCAACAGAAAAATATACGTGTAAACTTGTTTTCTGTACCTGTTTATGAGCAGTTCCAGACTGTTCATATCGCCGCTGACGAACCTCTCCACGAGTTCCTGGTCAGCTAAATAGATGTTATTCAAAACTACCTCCTTTTTGAAGTGAAAAAGCTAAGTAGAATTGTGGCGATAGGCAGTCCTCCTTGTTGTATTATTGATAAATAACGATTGTGACGCTTTTTTAAGAAATAAAGCAATACTTTTGCGAAAATAATTCTTTTTTCAAAATAAAAGCAAAACTGTTCTTTTTTTTTGCATGTCAGAAAACAAGTTGTTATACGATAAAAATGCCATTCTGGTTTCAGGTGCCAGGGTACATAATTTAAAAAACATCAGCCTGTCCATTCCCAGGGAAAAGCTTATCGTCATTACCGGTTTATCGGGTTCGGGAAAATCCTCTCTTGCCTTCGATACCATATATGCCGAAGGACAAAGAAGGTATGTTGAAAGCCTGTCTTCTTATGCACGCCAGTTTTTGGGAAGAATGAACAAGCCCGAAGTGGACTTTATTAAAGGCCTGCCACCGGCCATTGCCATTGAACAAAAGGTAAATACCCGCAATCCGCGCTCCACTGTGGGTACATCTACCGAAATATACGATTACATAAAATTGTTGTATGCACGGGTGGGTAAAACATATTCCCCTGTAACAGGGAAACTGGTAAAAAAAGAAACAGTATCCGATGTGGTAGACTATATTGAATCATTTCCACTGAATACACGGTTGTTTATTTTATACCCCTTAAATATTAACGGTAATCTTAGCTTCGCTCAAATACTTGAGGATCTTAACCACCAGGGAATATCCCGACTTGACATCAATGGTGAAATTCTAAAACTGGAAGAGGCCATTGTTAGCTATACCCCTTTGAAAAAGGACCAGATAAATGCTGTAATCGACAGGATTGTGGTTGCCGGTGATGAAGATTCCAGGAGCCGCTATGCCGATTCAGCGCAAATGGCATTCAGTCTGGGCAACGGATATTGCATTGTAAAGACGGCCGATGGTAAAGAGGTCTCAAGGGTTTTCAGCGATAAATTCGAGGCTGATGGTATTACACTTGAAGAACCGAGTGTCCACATGTTTAACTTTAATAACCCCGTCGGAGCCTGTCCCAAATGCGAGGGATACGGAAAAGTGATTGGCATAGATGAAGACCTGGTTATTCCCAATAAAAGCTTGTCGGTATACGATGATGCTGTGGTTTGCTGGAAGGGTGAAAAGATGACCAGGTGGAAAGAGAAAATCATATACAATGCCGCCAAATATGATTTTCCTATTCATAAGCCCTATCATGAACTCAACGATGAGCAATTATCACTTTTGTGGAATGGCAACCGGAATTTTCATGGCATTAATGATTTTTTTGAATACCTCGAATCAAAAAAATATAAAATCCAATATCGGGTAATGCTTGCAAGGTACCGTGGTAAAACCACCTGTCCTGAATGCAAGGGATCGCGCCTGAAAAAAGAAGCTTCGTGGGTAAAAATCAACGATAAGTCGGTGATGGACATCGTGTTGATGCCTGTAACGGAACTGAAAGCATTTTTTGACAACATACAATTAAACAAACACGACACCATTGTTGGTGCCCGCATTCTTACCGAAATAAGAGCCCGGATTCAATACTTATGTGATGTAGGTTTGGGTTACCTTACACTTAACCGTTTGTCATCAACCCTTTCAGGTGGCGAATCGCAAAGAATAAACCTGGCAACCACACTGGGGAGCAGTTTGGTTGGTTCGCTGTATGTACTCGATGAGCCAAGCATAGGATTGCATCCGCGCGACACCGGACTGCTTGTAAAGGTACTGAAGAACCTGCGTGAAATTGGCAATTCTGTTTTGGTTGTTGAACATGAAGAAGAAGTGATCAGGGCTGCCGATGAAATTATCGATATAGGACCAAATGCGGGATTACATGGAGGTGAGGTAGTATTCAAGGGCACACAGGCGGATCTGTTGAAAAAAAATTCAGGATTAACAGCTAAATATCTGAGGGGTGAACTGGCCATTGATGTACCACCTTATCGCAGAAAATGGAATAATTTTATCGAAATCACAGGGGCTCGTGAGAACAACCTCAAAAATATCCAGGTGAAATTCCCCCTCAATGTGATTACTGTTGTAACCGGTGTAAGCGGATCGGGAAAATCATCACTGATAAAAGGAATTTTATATCCTGCACTCAATAAGGCAATCAATGGATCGGGCGACAAAAGCGGCAAGTTTGGGAAACTCAGCGGCGATTTGAAAAGTTTGTTTGCTGTTGAATTCGTCGATCAGAATCCCATAGGAAAGTCAACCCGGTCAAATCCTGTCACCTATATAAAGGCTTATGATGAGATAAGGAAACTCTTTGCCAATCAACAGTTGTCTAAGCAAAACGGATTTACTCCATCCCATTTTTCATTCAATATCGACGGCGGAAGATGTGAGGAATGCCAGGGTGAAGGTGAAATAAAAGTTGAAATGCAGTTTATGGCCGATGTGCACCTGGTATGCGAAAGTTGCCATGGCAGAAGGTTCAAAGATGAAATTCTGGAAGTGCTGTTTGATGGCAAGAGCATTTATGATGTGCTGGAATTGACCATTGATGAGGCCATAGCGTTTTTCAAGGCACATAAAGGCACAACCGAAAAAGCCATTGCACGCAAGCTGACACCTTTGGCTGATGTGGGATTGGGATATGTTAAACTCGGCCAGGCTTCAAGTACACTTTCGGGTGGTGAAAGCCAAAGGGTTAAGCTCGCTGCTTTTCTGGGCGTTGAAAAAACCGATGAACCGGTACTGTTTATCTTTGATGAACCAACCACAGGATTGCATTTTCATGATATCCGCAAATTGCTTGATTCCTTCAATGCATTGGTAGCCAACGGTCATTCTGTAATTATCATTGAGCACAATCCCGAAGTAATAAAAACGGCAGACTGGGTTATTGACCTGGGTCCTGAAGGTGGTGAAAGCGGAGGATACGTGGTTTTTGAAGGCACGCCTGAAGATCTTGTAAAATGCGAATCGTCGTATACAGGGAAGTACCTGAGAAAAAAGCTAATGTAGACTACAGGCTAAAGGCTACAGGCTA
>CAZYDI010000144.1:0-6001 GCA_964646255.1 uncultured Bacteroidales bacterium | reverse complement strand
AACAACACAATTCCCCTAAACAAGAACGATTACCTAATAAATGCATTAGCATACATACAAATCTTATAAAAAATATGTTTTATTTCCAAATTATTTAGAAGTTAATTTTACAAATTTGTCGTATAACGTTATGCTTTAATATATTATGTTTTATTTTATTTCTTGAATATAAAATAACTTTTTTAATTTTTATTAATAAAATTGGAATTTGATGGTGAATTAAATAAAAAAGGCTGCCCTTTTAGACAGCCTCTTTTATTTATCCTAAAAATTTTCGCTTAATCGTTTCTGGTGAAAGTAAAGGACTCCGGATTCCAACCACCTTCATCAACTGACGGTTGTAGTTTCAATTCATATGATCCGTCGCAGGAATTATAAACTCCGGAACCAGAATATGCAAAATTATGATAACCAAAAAATGAACTGCTGAGTATTGATCTATCAACAGTTACTTCGTAAGTAGCAGGATTAATATGCATCACCATAGGTCCTAAATCTTCAACGGCTCCGTCTAATTCGGCCATTCCTACTACATATATAGTATAAGGATCTTCCGGATCAGCTGTTATGGTGACGTCACCGTCAACATTCCAGCCTTCGGAAACGCAACGATAACTTCCGGTTGCAAAATCAGGATCATAGGGACATACAACTGGATATACCACATCAACACTACTCCCCGGAAGATTGGCAATCCCATCTCCATATGCGTTATATAGAGTATCCAAGCCATCGATAACTGTACCGTCCTCTAGAGTGGTAACAGCATACACCCTGAAAAAATCACCGGGTTGAAGTTGATTTATGCTGTCAAGTCCCGGAAGAAGTGTCACCAGATCATTTGCTGTCAGGCCAATAGAAGTCGGAAAAGTAGTGACATTTTCACGTAAAACAGCCTTATTTTCATAATCATCATTCATCGAAATCATTATGGTCATACTCTGAGGTAGAGTCTCGAAATATATATCCACATCAACCGATGCGTTAAATGCTGATAAATTAAAAACATCCAATGTCTGATCCAGATCGGTGTTCTTTAATATCACCGGAGCGACTCCTTCCTGTAAATCAGGATAGGGCAAATTGGGATCTTTCTGACAGGTAGGCAGTAACATAGCACCGAATGCCAGAATTGTCAATATTTTGATTTTATTTTTCATGCGAATCATAATTATATTTTTTATCAATTATTGCTCGTTTGTCTTGATTAATTATCCCAGAACACTTTAAAGGTGGCCGGATTTTTTTGAGCAGGTGCATTTGGATTTTTACCAATATCATCCTGACTCCATGGCAATGATAATGGCGGAGCATTAATCAACTGCACAGGAATGGCAGGATCATCTCCTTCAGCTGGAGGATCAGGCGAAATCACAAATCCACCAGGAGCATGTGCCGTGTTGTTTGGATTAAATACAACCGGGTATCCCGTTCTGCGATAATCGGTCCATTGGTCCACATTACTTCCAAAACTGGCAATCCATTTCTGCGTCATGATAATTTCGAGTCTCCGGTCAGCATCAGCAGCAGCATCAAACTCATCCAAAACAGCGTCTAGATAATTGGTTTCGGCAGTTGTACCGGATAATTCAGGAACATTCTGTGTTGTCTGCGTAAGTTCAACTACATGATCAACCAATGAAAAAGATGCCAGAATGGCTGCTTCCAAAACTTCTTCTTCATCGCCTGTAACAAGACCAACATTGATCAATTCAGCTTCAAGATAAAGTCTGTCAGCGTATGTAATGAACCTGTAAGGGGCAGCTCCGGTAGCGCTGGTTCCGGTAACAGCAATATGATCACCCTGATCGTAACGTCCACCAACAGGATACATACCCATAACCGTCATCGACCTGTCTGTTGAGTGGTCACGATTTTTACCAATGGATCCGAAATATATACTTACAAAGCCTCCGTCGCGGTATTCCGTCTTATTTCCTTCGCGTGATGCTTGGGTAGCACCCAATTGCTTGTAGAAATAATAAGGTATACGGGGGTCAACAACACCATTAAGAATATTGTCGTTTTGACCGTTCATAATACGGTAGAACCAGGGGCTGATATAGAAACTTCTCTGAGTGGCTTCATATTCCAAACTTCCCGGGTTTCTGTTATCCGGACTCTTGGATAATCCATAAGGAAGCTCAAAATTAAAATCCTCAGTGATTAATTGATCGCCGGTGAGTAAAGCATTTACATCAGCGGCAACATCTGATACCAGACGTGTTTGTGTTAGAAGTTTCAGCTTAATGGTATTGGCAGTACGTATCCATTTATCAGTATCACCACCATAAATAACGTCATCATCCCCAGGAACCAGAATATTTCTTGATTCAGTATTGTTAATATCAGCAATACCCTGATCAAGTAAAGCAAATAATTGAGGATAAATTGCGGAACCCTGATCATATACAGGATAGAAAATACCCTCAGGTTGACGATTGGCTTCAGAAAATGGCACATCACCATATACGTCAACCAACAGACTAAATAAATATGCCTTCAGGATTTTACCTATACCGGCATAAACAAGGTTATCGTCTGCAACACCTTTTGAAATAATGAGTTCGATATCCTGAAGCGGACCTGCATAAAGATTTGACCATGGAGCGTTTGTATAGAATGAGTTGCCAGTTACTCCGTACTGATCGGGATCTTCACGCATGGTTATCTGGTGCATATAAACTGCAGCAAAATTAGACAATCCCTGGTTTACCGAAAGGTAATCACCCATACCCCACTGTGCGTTGGTGAGTAAAAGGGGAAGTTGAGCGTCCCGGGGATTATTGGGGTCCTCATTGACATCCAGATAGTCTTTGGTACATCCGGCTATCAAAATCATAAAGGCCAATAATATTTTGATAATATTTTTCATATGCTGATTTTTTTAAATGTTGAGTGTACAGGTTTTAGAAATTTACCATAAGGTTCACGCTTATTCTCCTGGATGTTGGAGCACATGAGAGGTCAACTCCCTGTGTGGTAGTGGATCCAAACCCATTGATATCCGGGTCGAAATTGGTATATTCAGGAACATTGGGTGCAAAATACCATAAATTTCTACCTACCACACTTACATTAACCCGGCCAAGCTTTAGCTTATCGGTAAATTTTGAAGGTATATCATAACCAAGCGAAACTTCTCTAAGCCTGTATACAGTACCGTCATATATTTGATATTCAGCGGCACCATTGATAGCAAATGTAGTTTCATTACCACCACCATAAAACCAGAGGTCATTTTCTGTAATTTGAGTCCTGTTGGCAATTGGTCTGCCACTTTCATCTTCAAAGACATTACCCTGGTTGTCACCATATACACCCGGGATAATCCAGAAATGCTCACGATCTTCAGTATCTTTGGTAACGCCTCTACCAAGCAGGGAACTAATGGTAACACTGTAGATATCTCCACCTTTCTTATAATCAAACAGCGCACTTAATGTGAGTCCTTTGAAAGAAATGGTGTTGGTAATACCTAAGGTATAATCGGGGTTAGGATCACCTACAATTTTTTCATCATCCGAAAGGAAAGGGAAACCCGTAACAGGGTTTATAATAAGCTGTCCTTCATCGGTACGGATGGCATAGTTACCCCTGAATGCGCCCATGGCATATCCGGGTTGAATTGAAGGAGTTACATCAACCCCCAACTCTTCCAAAGCAAGCCACTCAACACCTTCAATTAAGGATAATACTTCATTATTATTCTTTGTCAATGAGGTGAAAATGGTCCAGGTAAGACTGTTTGCCATTTTTACCGGAACAAGATTCAAACCAAGCTCAATACCACGATTCCTGATTTCACCATAATTTAAATAGGTGTAAGTGAATCCGCTGGACGCAGGAATAGGCACCGGGGCTATCATGTCAGAAGAAGTTTTGTTATACCAGGTAAAATCAATACCTATCCTGGAATTAAAGAACTGAAGGTCTGTACCAAGTTCAATTTCTTTTGACATTTCTGGTTTTAATTCAGCATTCATCCCTGTATTGGGTGTGTACATGGTTGGCTGATCCAGGAAAGTAGATCCAACTGTGTATGTGTTCACAAGAGCATAGGGATCAGCTGCCAGACCAACCTGTGCATAGCTGGCACGAATTTTCCCGAAATTCAGTACGTTGCTGTTTAACCCGAATGCATCTGTAAATACAAGTGAGGTATTAAATGAGGGATAGAAATAACTTCTGTTATCCGTTGGAAGTGTAGACGTCCAATCGTTTCTTCCGGTAACACCCACGAAGAACCAGTTCTTATAACCCAGGGAAATATCGCCCAATAAGGCCCATAACCTTACCTGGGACCTGCCACCACCAATTGCTTCAACACTCTGGGTATTGTCGATGTCATAAATACCCGGGGAAATGATAATCGAACCCTGGTAAGCCTGACGCAGTGTATTTCTCTGGTTGACGTTATGACCCAGAATGGCTTTCAAACTAAAATTATCACCAATCTGACGTGCAAAAGTTATCATGAAGTTGGACTCCAATTCGCGCTTTGTATAACTGTCTTCAATTATTTCACCTTCGCCGGCAGCAGCCCTTGAACCAATATCAGTAACCTCTTTTCTGTTGAGGGCGACACTGTTGTATCCTATACGGTATGCAACATTCAACCATGGTGCAATATCATAAGATAAATTGAGTCCGCCAACAATACGGTCTGTAACTGTTGTAATGGTATTGTGTTCATTCGACCATAACGGATGGTCATACTGGGAAGGATTTGAAGATACAGGAAACCCGTTAGCAGGATCTTCATACGGAAGTGTCATATCCCAGTTTCTGGCAAGGAACAATGTTCTTGCAAATGAGGAGGCAGCGCCATCAAACTGGTTTTCGCCGAAGAAACCACCGATCTGTTCGGTTTTGGAATAAGCAAGGTTTCCTGAAACCAAAAGCCCATTATCAAGTTTGCTGTTTCCGCCAACACTGATGCTATAACGGTCAAAGCTCGAATGAGGGATGTATCCGTCCTGGTTTAATGAAGAAACCGTTGCGCTCATGGAGTTTTTGGCATCTCCACCTTTGAAAGTCAACGAGTTTTCAAATATCTGTCCGGTTTTAAACAGCTCTTTCACATTGTTAGGTTGAGCTTTATAGGCCATCTGTCCGGTTGATGAGAAATATTCCGGGAAAACGGCATATATGGCAGGCCATGCCTGTACTGAATCAATAGTACCAAACATAGGTCCCCATGATCCATTGGCATTGGAATACTCAAAATTTGAGCCTGCACCATATGTGTTTTGATAATCGGGCAAGTTGGCTATCTTTTCCCATGAATAAGAAGTAGAATAGGATACTTCCAAACCCTTTCTCGTTTTGCTGCCTGAGCCGGTTTTGGTGGTAATCAATACAACACCATTTGAAGCTCTTGATCCGTATAGGGCGGCTGCAGCAGATCCTTTGAGAACTGAAATAGACTCAATATTATTAGGGTCAAGTGTACTCAATCCGTTTGAATAAGCACCGCCGTTGCCTGAAGCCTGGTTTGATGTTGTAACCTGGTCATTACTGTAAGGGATGTTGTCAACAACAATCAATGCCTGGTTATCACCGAAGAAGGATGAATTACCACGGATATTAATTCTGGTTGCAGCACCAGGTGCACCTTGTGAAACCCTGATATCAACTCCCGGAACTTTTCCCTGCAGAGCTTTCAGCATATCAGGCTCAGCTTTCACGTTGGCTTTATCAGCTTCCACCTGGGCTACAGAATATCCCAGAGATTTTTGTGTACGCTGAATACCAACAGCAGTAACAATAACTTCGTCCATTTGTGTTACATCAGGTTGCATAGCGATGTCAATTATAGATTGACCGCCAACGACAACTTCCTGATCAGTAAAACCAACCGAAGAGAACACAAGGGTAGCGTCTGAATTAACCGACAACTGATATTTTCCATCAGTGTCGGTTGCCGTACCTGTATTGGTACCCTTAATCTTTACGTATACCCCGGGAAGCGTGCTACCATCTTCTCCGCTGGTAACCG
>CAZYDI010000143.1:2237-6010 GCA_964646255.1 uncultured Bacteroidales bacterium | reverse complement strand
AAAAAGCCCGGCAAAAGTGCCGGGCATCAAAACAGTCGCAATTAAATTGCGCTGTATAAGCCTTTTAGGCTAAAGTTTATGAACCCTTTTTTAAGGGTCTTTTGGGATAAAAAACTTAATTAAAGGTATGTCAATACAATGAAAAATGCAAGGAAATTTTGACGAATGAATCATTTGTAAATACCAATATTTACGCGCCTTCCGTTATTTTTTTCTGCATCATAACTTACTATAAATCAGTCGACAAAATTTACCCATTTTTTGTCATCAGAATATCCCGATGTTACCATTGTCTCAATGAATTGCATTCCCCTTACACCATCATCAATGGAGGGGAAATCCAGCCATGCTGTTTCGGGTTTTATCCCCGCACGGTTTGCCTTTAAGGTAAGGATAAAGTTCCTGTAAATATTGGCAAAGGCTTCAATATATCCTTCAGGGTGACCACCCGGCGTACGGGCATTGTGCCTGGCCAATATACCCATATAGGGATGGCCTGTTCTTATTACTTCTGCAGGTTTTCCGGCCTGTTTCAGCATCAGGGTATTTGCATTGGTTTGTATCCACTCCAGGCTGGCCTTTTCTCCGTATATACATAACCTTACTGAGTTTTCCTCGCCGCCAGCAACCTGCGTGGCAAATAACATACCCCTTGCTCCATTGTTGAAATGCAACAGGGCTGCACCATCGTCATCAAGCAACCTCCCTGTAACGAATGTATTTAATTCAGCACACACCTGTACCACCGAGAGTCCGCTTACATATTCCGCAAGGTGAAAAGCATGTGTTCCAATGTCACCCATACAGCCTGCCTTTCCGGCTCTTTTGGGATCAGTTCGCCAGGCTGCCTGCATATTTCCTTTCTTTTCTTCACTGTCCGAAAGCCAACCCTGCGGATATTCAACATTTACACGGCGAATTTTTCCCAACACTCCCTTGCTGACCAGATTACGGGCCTCCTTTATTGCAGGGTAACCCGAATAGGTGTGGGTAAGTGCCAGCAGCAATCCGGTTTCGTGCAACCTTGAACGTAGTTGTTTAGCCTCTTCCAACGAAAAGGTAAGGGGTTTATCCAACACCACATGAAAACCATAATCCAATGCCATCATGGCAGGTTCAAAATGAACATGGTTGGGCGTTACAATGGCAACAAAATCCATTCGTGCTTCTTCTGGAAAGCGGGCTTCGGCTGTAAACATTTCAGCATAACTGTTGTATACCCGGTTTTCGTCCAAATACAGTGCCTCTCCGGTTGCCTTGTTGATTTGCTTATGACTGCTGAAGCATCCGCATACAAGCTCGGCCTGGCCATCCATAATGGCTGCCATACGATGAATTCCTCCGATAAAAGAGCCCTGGCCTCCACCGACCATGCCCATTCTCAGCTTTCTGTTGTTCATGAATATTGGATATTATTACCGTGAAATTACATCATCCATGATATTTGTCGTATTGTTCATCTGCTTATTTTTGTATCTTTTGGTAAATCCCTGTAAAACCTGAAATCAAATGTCAAAAGCCATACGTGAAGACGCCCTGAATTACCATTCGGGCGGAAGACCCGGGAAAATCGAGGTCATTCCTTCAAAGCCATACAACACCCAGTATGATTTGGCCCTTGCCTATACACCCGGTGTTGCTGAACCCTGCCTGGAAATCAAAAAAAATCCTGACGATGCCTACCTGTATACATCAAAATGCAACCTTGTTGCTGTTATTTCGAATGGTACAGCGGTACTGGGACTTGGCGATATCGGCCCGCTTGCCGGAAAGCCTGTTATGGAAGGAAAGGGACTGCTTTTCAAGGTTTTTGCCGATGTTGATGTATTTGATATTGAAGTTGATGAAAAGGATATTGACCGGCTGGTTGCCACCATCAAGGCCATTTCTCCGACGTTCGGAGGCATTAATCTCGAAGACATTAAAGCCCCTGAATGTTTTGAGGTGGAAGAAAGGCTGAAAAAAGAACTGGATATCCCTGTTTTTCATGACGATCAGCATGGTACAGCCATCATTTCCGCAGCAGGTTTACTGAATTCACTGGAAATAACCGGCAAGAAAATATCCGAGATAAAGGTGGTGATCAATGGTGCCGGTGCTTCGGCTATTTCTTGCGGACGCTTATATAAAGCCCTGGGTGTCAGCCGTGAGAATTTCATCATGCTCGACAGCAAGGGCGTCATTTCAACCAGCCGTACCGATCTGAATAAATACAAGAAGGAATTTGCCCAGGATACTCCTATAACTACCCTGGCTGAAGCCATCAAGGGTGCCGATATGTTTTTGGGCCTTTCAAAGGGGAATGTACTCACCGGGGAAATGCTGAAAAGCATGGCCGATAATCCGGTTGTTTTTGCCATGGCCAATCCCACACCCGAAATAGCCTACGAAGATGCCATTGAAGCCCGAAAGGATGTAATCATAGGCACCGGACGCAGTGATTATCCCAACCAGGTTAACAATGTGCTCGGATTTCCGTTTATATTCAGAGGAGCGTTGGATGTTAAGGCAAAAACAATAAACGAAGAAATGAAACTGGCCGCAGTGTATGCATTGGCAAATCTTGCCAAGGAAGCCGTACCAGAACAGGTAAATGCAGCCTATAAGGCCAGCAATATCACCTTTGGACGTGATTATATCATTCCTAAACCCCTCGATCCGAGGTTGATTACCCGCGTTGCACCGGCAGTTGCAAGGGCCGCCATGGAAACCGGTGTGGCCCGGTTCGAAATAACCGACTGGAAGGCCTACGAAATAGAATTGATGAAAAGAATGGGTCTTTACGACAAACTGGTTGATGACATCCGCAACCGGGCTGCCCAAAACCCTAAAACCATTGTCTTTGCCAATGCCAACAACCTTAAAATACTAAAAGCGGTACAGATTGTTATTAATGAAAAAATCGCCAGGCCTATCCTTTTGGGTAACGAGGACGAAATAAAAAAGATGATTGTTGACAACAAAATGGATATCGAAGATGTACCTGTAATGGATATCCATAGTCCGGTACAGGAGGAACGAAGAAACCGGTTTGCTCAGGGGCTTTATAAAATAAGGCAAAGAAAGGGAATGACGATTGATGAAGCACACGATCTTATACATGATCCTAATTATTTTGGTGTAATGATGGTTCAATCGGGCGAAGCCGACGGGTTTCTGTCAGGTTTTTCAACACGCTACGCAAACACCATTAGGCCTGCACTGCAAATCACCGGAACAAACAACAGTCTGCACCATATTGCAGGAATGTACATTGTAATTACCAAAAAAGGCCCGTTCTTTTTTGCCGATACCACTGTCAATATAAATCCTACGGCCAGAATGCTTGCTGACACCACCTTGCTGGTGGCCAATGAAGTAAGAAAATTCAACATTGTTCCTCATATTGCCATGCTTTCTTTTTCCAATTTCGGCTCCAACAGGAATGACAGCCCAAATATAGTGAGGGAAGCAGTGCAAATTCTTCACAGGGATTATCCTGATTTGATTGTGGATGGTGAAATGCAAGCAAATTATGCGTTTAACAAGGAATTGAGACAGGAGAAATTCCCGTTCAGCAAGCTGGCCGACAACGATGTGAATACCGCCATATTCCCCGATTTGAATTCAGGCAACATAGCCTATAAAATGATGCAGGAACTTGGAGGAGCAGAAGTTATCGGACCCATTGTGACAGGGCTTCGCAAGCCAATTCAGGTTTTACAAATGGCCAGCTCTGTGCGTGAAATTGTCAATATGGCCGCCATAACCGTCATTGATGCTCAAACTTCAAC
>CAZYDI010000143.1:0-2137 GCA_964646255.1 uncultured Bacteroidales bacterium | reverse complement strand
TATCCGGCCAGAGCAAAAGCGTTACGAGCTTCCGATCCGACTTTAAGGAAAACACCAACATGTTTTTTTACAGCAGCACACTTAAAATGCTGAATACGGATAATAATCCTGAATTTGCCGAACTGCTTGATGGCATCGAGGAAATCCGCGTTCTTAATTATACCAAAGCGCAGCAAAAATTTAACAGGGAAGACGTGTCAGGCTTAAAGGCAGCCCTTGAAAAAGAATCGTACAATAATATGTTAATGATTAACGACAAGGGTAACAATATTCAGGTGTATGGCCGCGAAAAAAAGGGTGCAACTGTTGGAATAGTAGCGCTGGTTGAGAATACTGAAAGCCTTATAATTATTGACCTCATTGGCGTTTTAGATGTAAAGAAATTCCTGGAACTCAAAAATAAACTGGACGCTCGTTCAGGAGGCTAGTTTTTAACAGCGAAAGGTGTAATTTGTCAGAATTTAATACCGCAGCAATTTGAAACATGTAGTAACAACAAACAACCTGACCAAGCACTATGGCCGGATCAAGGCAGTGGAAAAGCTTACCATTGGCATACCGGAGAACAGTGTTTTTGGAATACTCGGCCCAAATGGCAGTGGAAAAACAACAACGCTGGGAATGATACTCAACGTTGTTAATCCAACCTCGGGCAATTATGAATGGTTTGGCAGCAAACCCGATAAAAAACAATTGCAGAAAATTGGTTCAATCCTCGAAGTGCCTTCTTTTTATCCCTATTTATCGGCCATCGATAACCTGAAAATTATTGCCGAAATAAAAGGAGCAGGATACGACGGTATTGACGAAGCTCTGAAAATTACAGGCCTTTATGACCGCCGGTTTTCACCATTCAGGACCTATTCGCTGGGTATGAAGCAAAGGCTGGCGCTCGCTGCGACCTTAACCGGAGATCCGCAGGTACTCATTCTGGATGAACCCACCAACGGTCTTGATCCCCGTGGAATTGCAGAAATAAGGGATCTCATCAAAACCATTGCATCCAGGGGCAAAACAATAATACTGGCAAGTCATTTGCTGGACGAAGTGCAGAAAGTGTGTACCCATTTTGCGGTGCTTAATAAGGGCGAACTAAAGTATTCCGGACCTGTTCAGGAACCGCGGAATGAATTATTGCTCGAAGTGGCCGCTGATGATATGGATGCGCTTGCCATTGCTATAAAACAATATCCCGATGTTTCTGAAATAGAAGAATCCGGAGAGCTGATTTCCCTGAAATTGCCAGCCGGGCAATCGGTTGCATCGTTCAGCCGCTTCATTTTCTCAAAAGGCATTTCCATTACCCATATGGTAGCACGGAAAAAGTCGCTCGAAACCCAATTTCTGGAAATATTAAATGAAAAAGCATGAACAGGTTATTCAGAATTGAACTCATAAAAATCAGGTCGAACGCCTCATTCTGGGTATTGTTAAGCCTGCATATTGCCATTATTTTATTGTTGGTTCTGAGTGGCAAACTATTTTTACGCTCCCTGAATATCGATGGTGATTTTATGAAGAATGCCATCAATACGGCCTCGGTTCCGCTTTACCAGTTTCCGGACATTTGGCATAACGTAACCTGGGTGGCAGGATTTCTCAAATTCATTCTTGCCATCTTCGTTATTATCTCCATAACGGGTGAAATCAGTTACAATACGCTGCGTCAAAGTGTAATGAACGGGTTGAGCCGTGCCGATTTTATTGCTTCTAAACTGTCGATGATTGTTCTTATTTCATTCATATCAACCCTCTTTATTTTTCTTACATCCCTGGTACTGGGATTAATAAGCACCCCTGAGGTTGAAATGCACGATCTTATTAAATATTCAGGATTTGTTCCGGCCTATTTTCTTTTGTTGACGGCTTACATGATCTTTGCCATGCTCATAGGTCTGCTGATAAAAAGAACTGGCCTGGCTATGGGACTTATGTTCCTGTACACGCTGATTATTGAACCGGTTGTACTTTTGAGGATCCATACCGCCTGGATAAAAGGACTGTTTCCCATCAAAGCCATCAATAACCTGATTCATATGCCGTTTGGCAAATATGCGCTGCGTGAAATTCAGGATTATGTTTCCTTTAAGGAAATCCTGATTGTTGTAGCCTATATGGCCATATTTATATGGTGCAC
>CAZYDI010000142.1:0-6408 GCA_964646255.1 uncultured Bacteroidales bacterium | reverse complement strand
TTATTGACTAAATCCCGGGGAATATTCTGCTTCCCGCGAATGCTCAGTAATCCATTCGTATCATTATCTTCCTTAAGCTTATTAACAAACCATTTATAGGTTATCTCTCTGGATAACCTGTCATTTATAACTTGTCCTATACCCACATAAGCATGGTAATAATGGGGATATTTTTCAACCAGGTGAATACCTAAAACACTTCCAAATGAATGCCCGATAAGAAATATTTTGTCCTGATTGTACATTTTTCTCAAAACCTCTGTTAAACTGACCGCATCATCGAAAATCTTGTCAAATGAAATATCCGTACCCTTAATCCTGTTGTTATATGACAGTGCTGTTCCCCGCTGGTCCCAGTGCACTATCGTAAAATAATCAATCAGGCTGTCCATACAATGGTGTGTAATAAACATCTCGGAAGTACCAGGCCCTCCATGTAACCATAGTAAAACAGGATTGTTTACATCATTGGATTTAATCAATACCTTTTGTTTAATCCCATTGAGCGCTATATCCACTATTGTGTCAATAGATGCCGGAGTAATTGCTTTCACAACAACGGGGCAGATAAATAATATTAATAAAACCAGTAATGAATGTTTAATACGGCTCATCCCGCTCCGGAGGTGGATTATCCATGACCAAAATATGGCACGCATAGTTTCCGAATGATAAAATTAAAAAACAGGGAGGTTCTTTAAGGTCCTTAAACAAATATACTCATTTCATTAAAACGGTGTAACGGTCTATCAAACTAAACGTCACTCATAATTTTCGCTTAATGATCAGTTTTGCTTTATAATCATAAATATCTCTTTCAATCTCAGTATTTGGATAGGGTATTAAATCAAGAAGTGAGACCTTATAATCACCAATTACGGTATCAATGGTACCAGTATATAAATCAATATTAAGCGGCTCACTATTAATAAGAACACTAATCCTGACAATGGCCTCTCCCTCCCAAATACATATAAGGTTTTCAGGGCATCGAGAATCTGTTAAGACAGAGTCAAAACAAAATGTAGTCTGGTTGGAATAATCAGTCAGGCAACTATTATAGCACAAATCGATGGTATCATTAAAAACAAAATCGCAGTATTTCTCGTAATCTGTTACATAAATATCGTAATAAACATAGGACGGATACAATGTAATGCAAGGCCGTAACTCGTCTTCCCGGGGATTCCTGAATTTTACCTTTATCAATTGTCCGGGCGTAAAGTCATATTTATTCAAATTAATGGCGTGGTACAAATGCATATCAGAATTCCCGGTCTTAGCAGCCATATAGTCGGAATCATAAGGAAACTCCAGAATACAGGTTGAACAATTCAGGTCATAATCAACAATCTTAGCCAAAAACTGGTGATTACTAATATCTGACGGTTTCTCACAACTCAATGATAAAAACCCGATAAATACAGCTATAAATTTTTTCATCGCCTTTTTTTATGATGATGATAATTCAATTATAAAGGTTGCGTTGCGCCTGGTTGCGGGCTAACGGGAGCTATCCGCTGGTGGCTTTCAATTTCATTCCATAATCTTCAATTCTCTGAGGATGTCCTTTGCTATCTCATATCGTGCCTTACTTGTCTTATTAAAGTCACATGTCTTAAAATTCAGCGCATAAAAATATGGTTTATTATCTTTTTCAATGTACCCGACTAACCACATGATATACGCTGAATCAGACAACACTCCGCCACCTGTCTTGCCACTGAATTTGTAATTCTCTGTCTGTTCCAGCACTATGATGTCTTTAACTATGTTAATTGAATTGCGGGATATATCCGGCAATTCATAATTGTAGAATTTTCTCAAAAAGTCAATCTGTTGGTTTGCGCTAATACGGAACAACCCGGCTAACCAAAATCGTGTCGGTGGGCCGGTAAGGTTTTTATTTCCATAGTCAAATGAATTAACATATTCATGATACTTTTTTATTCCTATTTGCTCTGCAAATCCGAAATAAACCCAAATACAGGAGTATTTTACAGCTGATTTTAAAGTCTGATCCTGGTTCCAGTAGGTATTTGGCCATTCATGTCCATCCCATTTGAATATTTGATTTGTGTCTTTAACTACTCCTTCTTCCAGTGAAATCAAGCTATTGGGTATTTTAAATGTTGATGCCGGCAGGTATCCGGTATCACATAATTCTGCATTGTATTTTATATATTCGTTGTCAGTCTGATTGTAAAGTACAAAGCATCCATCAACTCCATAAGTATTAAAGATTGATTTATAGTTTTTCACAATCACTTCCTGTGAAAAACCGGCCTGGAATATCAAACCAAAAGCTATTGATAAAAAAACAGGTCTCATATATTATAACGATTTGCAGTTTATCGCTTTCAACTTACCAACATTTTTTTTAGGATGCTGAGTTCGCTTCAATCCGATGATACAATGGCCGATGCGATTCAACATCCCAATGCTTTTTCATAAGTGCTGTATGCTGGTCTTTATTAATAATCCGTCATCATTTGATTTACTATCAACCATCTTCCATTTGTAAAACGCCATTCTTTCATCCCTTTTTGCTTAACCTCCGCTCCCATATAATTATATACAGAAAAGTATTTTTCAACCGCAATGGAATCGCCGATGCTAATATCCAATGAAGTGTATTCCTTTATTTTATAACCATTGTCAATCAATGGTTTTAAACCGTTATACATATCTCTTTTACCACATGAAAATGGTATAACACAAGCATCATCACGATATAAAGTCAAAACCGAATCAATTAGTCCATTATTAAGCCAATGTACCAAACTAACTTCGGCGTTTTTAATTGCTGTAATTGCCTTAATTGTCTTTTGCGATTTCTGAGCTTTGCTCTCCGAGCAAAACGTAAATAAACCTATACCAACAATGATAAACGTCACTAACAAAATCGAAATCTTTTTCATTGAGTTTGTTTTTAAATTAATAAAATCAAATAAATATCTATAAAGTTGCCCGAGCCTTTGAAAAATAGCAAACCCAGCTTTGCTGAATTTACTTTGAGTAACTTCAGACGAATCATAAAAATCATAGTCCAGGGCAGCAAAAATTATCCTTATGGTGTAACTTCTTGGCGTGGCCTCTCCAGCTTCAATACGCTGAAGGGTTCGAACATTTAAATTACATTTCTCCACAAGTTCTTCCTGAGTCAATCCTTTTGATTTTCTCAAATCGGCAATCTTTTTGCCTAATTCTGGTTGCTTCATAATCCATTGAAATTTTGAGCAATTTTATATATTAATTTAAAAACAGTTCACGGGATTTATAGTATTTATCACGGTTTTAGAGCGGCATTAACCCGACATTTGTATATATATATGATAATTTGCACACTGTTAGCCATTGTGTCAGAACGGCATTGGGCTTCAGTCAGGAGAAAAGCAATGTGTAAAATACTTAGCCCCAGCCGCTCTTATAAATTGAATTATATCACTTGTGTGCAAGTCATAACTCATTGAATCAATACTGTTATTTGTTCGTCCATGAGCCCGAAAATCAACCGCTATTACCTGGAATTCTTTTGACAAATTGGGAATAATGCAACTAAAGCCTTCTATTGTTCCTGTCCCTCCTTGTAACAACAATAAAGGTTCACCATGGCCATATACTCATAGTACATTTTTCAAGTTTTATCTGGCCAAATCAATGATGACACCTATTCCCATTGCAACAAAAAAGAAAGTAAACATCCCTAGTAAATATGAAACCAGCCCCAGTACATAGTTCCAGATTTTCTTTTTGTCAAAGAATTGTCCAACAGCAAACGTAGTATAAATAAATCCGGCCAATATTTGTACCATCATTATGTTGGCATGGGTAAAGCCACGAATGATATCAAAAACCGAATAAATCAACATCCCTATACCCATTATAAAACATAGAAGCACTAAAATTTCGAAAAAATTATAGGGATACTTGCTGAAGAATAATTTCAACCATAATCCAATAAAAAAAGCCATAATAATATTAGCATACCCGTAATTCTCCTGTATCCATTCCACTATGGTAAATGTTGCCATATTGGTGCCGTCTAAAGCAGCCCTGGCACCATCTATAACTCCATCGTCAAAATGAAAAATTTTAATTATGATTGTATATATCAGGGAGGTAACCAATATGAACATAATGGGCCTTACCAACCGCTTTCTATCTTCATTAAGAAATACCCTGATACTATGACCTGGCCTTATCAGTAATTCTTTTACCGTGTATAGAAATCCCTTCTGGAAATTTAAAACATCGGCGATTTCAGCCAGGATATAACGCCGGTCTATCCTTTCTATTTTTTGGGGATATCCGCAATCGGGACAATAATTACCTTGAAACTCACCATGGCATTTTTTGCAGGTATTCATCGGATGGTATCCTTTTTGAAATCAGGTTTATTGTTAACATATGTATCACTGAAGTTCTTGCATAGTTCTATAAATTGCATCTCACTTTCTACAACATTTCCAAGATGAATACAAAATAACTTCTTGCTTTCTTCCGTATTAACCAAAGTGTTAGGATAAACAAAATCCATCAGCTTATCCATTTATGATCAAAGCAATCAAAACACCAATGGTAATAATAGTAAGCTCTATAAAGTAGGCTTTGATTTTGTTGATGGTTGGATGAATACTCATATAAGCTGTTTTGAATGTAAGTGGTCTTTGACGCTTTTTAATCAATGAAAATTACCAGGCCCTCCCATCCGGAATCTGTAATCAGGCTAAACCGAATGATTTACAAAATATTCAAATATACTTAATTGTTGTTGTCATTATCACAGTACAATCTATTTTTAGTATGTGAAATACACAGGAAATGTCAAGCGCTGATATTGGTGGCTTTGGGAACGGGAATTTTCGAGGGGAAAAATGAATGTCAGGGAAACAGGAAACTATGAATGAGCCATAGTTTCCTGATCCGGTTAACCCTTTATTACCGCAAGCGGACGAAGTTTAACAAGGATTTCTACCAGGTCATCCTGGTTTTCCATTACTACATCAATGTTCTTGTATGCGCCCGGGGCCTCATCCAAATCGCTTTTGTTACGGATGCCATGAATAATTCCTTTTTTGTTCATCTTTTCAATCTCTGCATCCAGTTCAAGCGTTCGTTGTGCCTGCTTGCGGCCAAGTGCACGACCTGCCCCGTGGGAACAACTCTCAAAACTCTCAGCGTTACCTTTACCCTTTACAATATAACTTTTTGTACCCTGCGATCCCGGTATAATACCGGTTTCACCTTCACGGGCACTGGTAGCACCTTTCCTGTGTACAATGACATTGGTATTGAAATGATTTTCCCATCGCGCATAATTGTGGGCAATATTCACAAAATCAAGGGCAGAAAACCTACCCTTTAACTGTTCACTAAATACGGTTACAATATTATCCATCATCAGCTTTCGGTTTGCAAATGCAAAATCTATACAGTATTGCATTTCGGTAAAGTAATCCTTTGCTTCCTGTTCCTCTATTGGAAGAAAAGCAAGGTTGACCGATTTTTCAACGGGCACATGCCATCTTTCATTCAACCGCTTTGCTATGTTGTTGTAATGATTTGCCACTTGCAGACCAATATTCCGGCTTCCCGAATGAATCATAATCCAGATATAACCATCGGATCCTTTCTGTATTTCGATAAAATGATTTCCCCCGCCCAGTGTCCCAATTTGTTTACGGGCATTCTCAAACTGGCGCTCAACAATACCATTCTTTACCATACCCTCTGTGGAAGGCATTAACGAAATGTCCTTTTTTTCCTTGTGATGATCAAAACCAAGCGGGACCAGTTCCCTGATGCCCCTCATAATTTTCTTCAGGGATTCCCCGGATATTTCTTCAAGGTTTGTTTGTAACGCACACATTCCGCAACCAATATCCACCCCGACTGCATTGGGAACTATAACACCCCGGGTTGCCAAAACACCACCAATTGGCATTCCGTATCCCTCATGACTGTCGGGCATTATGGCGATATGCCTGAATGCAAACGGAAGATTAGCCATGTTTCTTGCCTGATTTAAAGCCCCTGCTTCAATATCATCCAACCACAACTTAATTGGAATTTTTTCGGTGTTAATTACACTTTTCATTTTTTTTGATTTAAACCACATAGGTCTATACCATCCATTTACACTGACCTGTGTGGCTATGCTTTATTTTAACCGTTTAACTGATCATGAAGCTGGTTACCTCATGAAATTACACATATTATACCCAATAAAAAAACCATACATAGTGATGTAAGGTATGGAAATCCCGATCAATGTTAACCGGGATTTCATTAAGGTCAAAACATAAGTATCCACCTTTTATCCCTGCACCGCCTTATATTGTCTTTATAGATAATCAAATCCTGGTCGTTGAAAGTCCATTTCACTGCTTTTTTGTAACATTTCAC
>CAZYDI010000141.1:0-6468 GCA_964646255.1 uncultured Bacteroidales bacterium | reverse complement strand
GAAGACCAGAAAACAATACTTCTTGTTCCCCGATTCATCTTTTCTTATATTTGTATCCTTATATATATGGTATGGATCCTGCATTGTTGTTTTTAAGCGGAGGAGAGCTGGTCCTTGTTTTTCTGGTATTTTTACTGTTTTTTGGCTCGAATAAAATACCCGAACTGGCAAAAGGATTGGGAAAAGGCTTGCGTGAATTCAAAAAAGCCACTGATGATATCAAGCGTGAAATAAACCAGAGTACCGAAGGCATTTCAAAGGAAATATCCGATAGCGTTGGCGGCATAAGAAAAAACATCACCGATATAACCGGCGATATTACCTCAGACATCAATAAGGCTTCAGACGAAATCAATAAAAATATAGGTGATCTAACTAAATAATTACTGCAGCCATTCCCATGAACATTATTGAAGCCCGTGATATTCATAAATCATTTGGTCCTTTACAGGTGCTTAAAGGCATAACAACATCAATAAAAAAGGGCGAAATTGTAACCATTGTGGGAGCAAGCGGGGCAGGGAAGACCACCTTTCTTCAAATTACGGGAACCCTTATGCGGCCTTCATCCGGCTCCGTGATCATCAACAATACCGAAGTAAGCCGATTAAAGGATAACCAATTGGCGGATTTTCGCAATAAGCATATCGGTTTTGTTTTTCAGTTTCATCATCTCCTGCCTGAATTCACTGCGCTGGAGAATGTATGCATACCGGCTTTTATTGCTTCGGTTCCAAAAAACGAAGCAAACAGGCGCGCCAGGGATATCATGACCTTTCTCGGGCTCGATCACCGGCTTAACCATAAACCTGCAGAACTATCGGGAGGCGAACAGCAAAGGGTTGCTGTTGCCAGGGCACTCATTAACAATCCGGATGTAGTGCTGGCCGATGAACCTTCGGGAAACCTTGATTCACAAAACAAAAAGGAATTGCACGCGTTGTTTTTTACGTTGAGGGATAAATACAATCAGACTTTTATCATTGTCACCCATGATACTGAACTGGCCGGCATGAGTGACCGCACCATTGCCATGCACGACGGTTTATTGGTATAAAAGATCAAATGCCTCACGGACAAGTTTCATTTAATCATTTTTCTGATGAATCTTAAGGCATTGCTAGACGCAGGGGTTGAAGAATACAACCGACCTGAATTCATTGCTTATGATCCGATCCGGATTCCGCATATGTTCAGTCGCCATGAAGATATTGAAATAGCTGCCTTTTTTACCGCTACGCTGGCCTGGGGACAGAGAAAAACAATCATTGACAAATCGTTGTCATTGATGTCGCTAATGGACAATCATCCTTACGAATTTATTACCACCGCGGCTGAGAAGCACTTCCGGCGCTTTGATTCCTTTTGCCATCGCACTTTCAACGCAACCGACCTCTTGTATTTTATCCATTCTTTGCGCAATATATACATTAACCTTGGCGGGCTGCGTGAAGTGTTTGAAAAAGGGTTTCAACCGACGCATAAGGCCCATGATGCCATTGCCTTCTTTCACGGTGTTTTTTTTCAATATGAATTTCCTCAGCGCACCAAAAAGCATGTCCCCGATGTATTGCAGGGTTCTGCCGCCAAGCGCCTGAATATGTTTCTCCGGTGGATGGTTCGCTGTGATAACCGTGGTGTTGATTTTGGTATCTGGAGAAATATAAGCCCATCATGGCTTAGTGTTCCATTGGATATTCATTCCGGAACCACTGCCAGGAAATTGGGATTGCTCACGCGCAGGCAGGACGACTGGAAAGCAGTGGAGGAACTTACCAACCGGTTAAAAGAATTTGATCCCGACGATCCTGTTAAATACGATTTTGCACTCTTTGGAATGGGGGCGTTTGAAAAAGTAAATTTATTATCATCCAATGCGGCAGCCCGACTTTAAATTCAAGCAATTCCAGGTGTGGCACAATGAGTGCGCTATGAAGGTGGGAACCGATGCCGTGTTATTAGGGGCCTGGGTTAACCTTCAAAACGCAACTTCTGTTCTTGATGTTGGTACAGGCTGCGGAATTATTGCCCTTATGTGCGCCCAGCGATCGGATGCCTTTATTGAAGCTGTGGAAAGTGACAAAAATTCGGTTAAACAGGCAAAGGAGAATTTTGCCATGAGTCCCTGGCATTCACGCCTCACAACCTGCCATGAATCATTTGCAGCATTTACCTCGTCACGGAAATTCGATGTCATTGTTTCCAACCCGCCTTATTTCAGGAATTCCCTTAAACCTCCCGACACCTTGCGTTCAGCAGCCAGGCACGATGATAACCTGAGTTATGAAACCCTGATTCGGCATTCCGCGAAATTGTGCTCTGCCAGGTCAAGACTTTCCGTGATTATTCCCTATGTCGACCTTGGGTATTTTACGGGCATTGCAGCATTAAATGGTTTTTGGCTGCAAAGGAATACATTGGTATACTCCCGCCCCGGTGAAAGGGCAGTGAGGTGCCTGCTGGAATTCTCCGCCAACCGTTGCAACACTCCGGTTACCGAAACACTGAATATAAGAAAAGTGCAAAGCAATGCTTATTCCGATGAATACACGGCACTAACCCGTGAATTTTATCTATATATGTGAAAGGGTCAGGAATGACTGAAGATTCTTCTGAGCGGCACCAGCATTATCACCCACATTAACTGCGACACTATAAAGAAAATGTTTATGTTGCCCGGGAAAAACAAGGCTGTAATGGTTACACCCAGGCCAATGTTATTCGCCCCCGAGCTTATGGAAAAAGTCCTTTTATAAACCCTGGTTTGTTTTGGCAGAAGGAAGTATCCGATAAGGTACATGCTGAGGTAAATAACGAGCGATATGGCGCTGTACAATCCAACCCTCAGTAGGTTATCGAGAATATCCGCTTTGTTGCGTGCTGTTACGATAATAAAAATGGTGCTCAATCCCAAAAGTGTAAAAAGGGCATTGTAACGGTTGATAAAGCCTGAAACTTCAGGCACTTTTCTTAAAGGCAGGTGAGCTATAAAAGGAATAACAATCGTATATACCAGGGTCATCAGCATTTTGTTCCGGCTAATTTCAACCGATGAGCCCAATAGGTGCGACAGCAGAAACGGAAGTGTTATAACAGCAAGAAAACTGCTATATATCAGTATTTTCATCGACAGATCCGGTTGTCCTCCATAGATAGCCGAAAATGAGGGTGATGAAACCGCTGATGGCAAAAGGAAGGTAAGCAACAATACAATGGCATAAAAATCACTGACCCATTTAAATGCGAAAAACAGCAACACCGGAATTACAACAAACCTTAGCCCCCAATACACCAAAGAAATTTTGAAATCGGTGAATAATACTGACGCATTGAAATTGATCTGAAAAAATGAGCAGAAAATGATGAATGCAAGGCAAAACTGAACGATCAAGGGTGTTATTTTACCGGGCTGGGGCAAAAACATCCCGGCAATACATGACATAAGCAAAAGAATTCCAAAATTTTGTCGGATAAAAGCGCCCAAAGTGTCTGACTGTTTATTTTTTGATAAAATACCGCACTACCTTCAACTCATCTGATATTGCATTAAGAATATACGTTCCGGAGAGAAACTGATGCAACTCAACTACTATTTCATGATGGGATATTGGATGCCTCATGACCTCTGCACCGCTTATATCCGTTATGGTCATGGTTCCTCCGATAAAATCTTCGGACAATTTTACATTCAGCAAATCATCGGCCGGGTTGGGCCATATGTGAAACTTCTCCTCCATTGTTTCATTTGATGAAACGGGTATTGAAGTCATTTGTATTTCTGCAATGGTATCCCTTTGCACATATATCGATCCGGTGATCTCTTCATATCCGGTTTTGGTTATTTGATATTGATATGTCAGCGGCACGCTGATCTGATTAAAAACAGCATCACCGATACTATTGCTGGTAGCGGTGATGTCATTCAGGGTTACTGTTGCATTGTTGACGGGCGTAGTTCCTTTTCGAAGGCGTATTCTCAGGTTAGCGTTAATTTGTGTAAGCATGATTACAACAAGCGTATCTGAATTAACTTCGATGGTTCCTGCAGCGGTCTGATATGAGGTTTTACTTACTGAATAGTTGAAGGAACCTGATAATACTGAAAATACGGCATTTCCTGTGGAATTGGTGACCTGGCTCATATCGCCCAGCAATACGGTGTTCATCATAATGGGTTCAAGTGTTCCACTCCTGAGCAGGCGGATGGTGACGCTATAACTATTTGGGGTAAGCATCAGGCAGAGGGTGGTATCACTATATATCATAAAAGCCTTGTTAATCAAGGTGTCATGACTTTGCTTGCCTGCATTGAGTACAAAAAACTCCGGAATATCAGTGAAAGCGGCAACACCCTGGTTGTCGGTAACCAATGTTGTATTGAATATTTTCACCCTGATGCCTGCCAATGGATCATTGGTTTCTGAATTGCGCATCACAATGTTAACTGAAAACTTGCGGGAGTTCCCCGTGACATCGTTAAGCCTGCGTTCCAGTTGATCAAGGTAAAGTGAAGCCGGAATGAGGTATTCACCCAAACCAATTCCTTCGGTATAATCACGCGGTGAAGTATTGTACAGATAACCGTTCAACGTACCTTCGGCAGGATCTACCTTTACTTCAGCGGCTGCACCCGAAGTGCCAATGATGTATCCCCAGCCAAGTTGCCTCGAATCGATAATATAATTTTTCCCTGCAGGATAGGCTTCGCCAATGGTATTGTAAAAGACCGATTGTGTGGAACTGTATCCATGCATTGCGGCGCCTCCATAAGGGCGGAACATAGACTCCATAAAATCCTTGTTCATGGTGCAGTTGTCAAAAAGATTGGACATACTCAGAAACATGTGAAAATCGCTTGCATATTTTGAGTTCTCGCCCCTGCACCGGTGAATTACATTGCCATTGCTGTATGGATACTTGAAGTCATAATTGTGCCTGCCGTCATTAGCGCTGCTGTTGGCAATGAGGCAGTCATTTGATTCAAGGGTATACATATAACCGTTGCCTCCGCCTCCTTCATACTGTGGTTTGTTAAACGAGCATGAATCGATGGTAATAAAACGGCATTGATTTAGTTTAACACCGTTTGACAGCAAGTGAACATCATTTACATTGGATTCCGGTTTATAGGTATGAACGTTTTTCATCCAGCAGTTTTCGGCATTTTTAAAATGGATGGCCTGGGCAAAATGAACTTCATATGCCCCTGTACCTTCGATGCTGTAAGTTTCCTCATCCCATCCGGTTTTTGGATTCTCTAAATTTCCAAGGGATAGATTTTCTATACCGCATTCACGTATGTGATGGGTAACTTTATAAATCCTGGCCTGGTCTCTTGTTTTTAAGGCATAACGGGTGGGAGCATCCACAGTAATCAGGTTATTGATCGGATCAATGGTTTCGATTCTTCGCAGAAATGCAACTCCTTTAATATCAGAAGCTTTCCAATATCCACTCATTTTATGCTCTTCAATAAAACCGGCTGTAGGTGTTGAGGAAATAACGATAAGGTCACCCACATTGAAACTATTGACCGATTCCACCGGAATTGTCTTTGTCGGTTCAATGAGGTCAAAGGTCAACAGGGATGGTGTTCCTTGCGGTGAAAACCACCCGGCCGCATTTCCGGCAACCCTGATGATGTCTTTTTGCCTCATATTGGTTTCGGTATTGACGATAAATGTCTTGTCTGTACCGGCACCCCTTAGTATCGTACTGTCATGCCTGATGTACAATGCATAATTGTTTGCTGACGGGCTTATCCGGTATTTACCTTCGGGCAGATAAACCACCCCTCCGCCAGCTGCGCCTGCATCATCCAGTGCTTGTTGCAGTATGTCTGTTACATCGATATTACCTGTATTATCTGCATTGTAAGGAGGCTGTGTTACATCCAGAATATTCCCATCAACAATGGGTATTGGCGTATTGCCGCTGTGATACCCTGCGTACGAGAAGTCGTGTAAATACCTGCCGGCGGCATCCCTGAAACCAGGTTTCCAGTTCTCCGGGTAGAGTTGGCTGCGCCACTCAAAACCGGTTTTTACATTGGTTGATTCAAGGGTTAACACCATGGGATTGTGATATACATCCTGCAAATGCTGAGCTGAATTTTGTTCAAAAACCAGGTCGGTCCACGACATAAAGTACAGCCAGGGGGCATCTTCCCGGAGGCATGCATCAATATCCGGTATGGGTCCGTTTTCAGTAAGCGCGATTAATTTCCTGCCCCGGGTTATCGTATTCAGGTTATCGAACATATCTTTTTGTATGGTGTAATTCTTAGAGCCCGGATAAGAGTCATATCCGATAAAATCCACTTTATCATTACCCGGATACCATTCCGGTTCAGGCGATGACCAAACCCATATAAGATTATGTAGGTTATGGTGATTGATTAACCGGTCACGCAGAATATCCCATAAAGCAAGGCATGGTGCAGCGCCTTTGGCTCCCCACCAGAACCAT
>CAZYDI010000140.1:0-6487 GCA_964646255.1 uncultured Bacteroidales bacterium | reverse complement strand
ACTTTACTCCCTACATTCCCGACGCCAACCACACCCAGTACCCTGTTGGTAAGTGAAAAACCATACCGGCCGGCAGCATTAAGCAGTGTAGAAGCAATATACTGCTGTACAGAAGTTGAGTTACACCCCGGGGCATTCGTCCATTTTATGCCATGGCGCTCACACCATCGGGTGTCGATATGATCGTATCCTATGGTTGCAGTACCTACAAATTTAACGCCGGTACCACTAAGTAATTCTTCGTTGCAACGTGTCCTGGTACGAACAAGCAGTGCATCGGCATCCATAAGGTGCTGTCGGGAAATGGATTTTCCGTTTACGTACACGACATCTGCAAAAGGCTCGAGAACGCCCTTCAGGAAAGGGATTTTATCGTCAGCGACAATTTTCATGACTGTAATTTATGCAATATTGTATCCATCAGCCAGTTTACATGGGCAGCTTCCCGTCCATTACCCAGGCTCATGCCTCCACGGGTGAGTGATTCAACCATATGTTTTATGAAACAATACTGGATGTTTTCGGGATTTCCGGGCAAATGTTCCTCAAATCCGCTTATGGTTGATACTTTAATTGGCGTAAAGTCGAAGGTGGAGAATTCCAGCGAACCTTTATCGCCATGAAAGACAATGTTATCGGTATGTTCTTCATTTCCTGCTGAAAAACACCACCGGGCGCTAACCGGCAACCCTGAACTGTATAGGATATCTGCAAACACAGTGTCTTCAGCATCATACAGTCCCCTGCGGTTAAAAACGCTGCTGCTGGCTATGGTTGCTTCACCAAAAAACCAGTTAAACAAATCCAATTGATGGCATGCCAGGTCGTAAAAATAACCGCCTCCGGCAATTTCAGGCTTTACCCGCCATGGAAGTGAATCCTTGTTATAATCATCAGGCCTGGGGCATATATGCATGTTTATGGTTGCATACAACAGTTTACCAATTTTTCCCGCGTCAAGCAATTCCTTTACTTTTATGAAATAAGGCAGGTTTCGGCGGTAATAAGCAACAAACAGCGAAATTCCGGTTTTTTCAGACACTTTTATCATTTCGAGGCAGTCCGAATAATGCGCTGCCATTGGCTTCTCAACGTATGCAATTTTCCCTGCTTCCATGGCCATAATGGCATACTGCGCATGCGATGAAGGCGGAGTGGCAATATACACAGCATTAACTGCAGGATCATTAATAAGGTCGGCTGCATCTTTGTACCAGGCAGCAACATTATGCCGCGCTGCGAAATCGCGTGCCAACGCTTCGTTGCGTCGCATTACGGCAACCAAAACAGATCCGGGTACTTTGTTAAACACCGGACCGCTTTTTACTTCAGTAACATTACCGCAACCAATAATGCCCCATCGAATGTCCATTACTTTCCTGGAAATTTTGCTGCTAATATAGCTTGTTTTTGGTAGCTGACAAATGAGGAATGGTTTTTTATCCAATGAATTAAGGTGTTAACCATTCTGTTATAACCATCTGCAACACTTTAAAAAGGATTTTCGTAAAAGCGGAATAACTGAAAATATCAATTATGAAAAAGCAACTTGCCTGCCTCTTTCTTACCATGTGCACCCTTGGCCTAATGGCCTCCTCCGTATCTGAACCCATAAAACCACTGATGGATAAGTTTTTATCGAATGACTGGCCGTCTGTGCTTTCAGCCAAAGAAAAAATTGAAAGCCTTGGCGCAGCGGGCATACCTGAAATAATGTCAGCTTTAAATGATTGTAAAATAAATAAACTGGAGAATACAGGCGATCTCATTTACCCCGGTGCAACAAAATTTGTTGGTCATGGCCAAATTATCGATTATGATATCGACATCATTTGCGTTAGAGCCGGATGGCTTCTCGAGGAACTTACCTTTACCACATTTGGCTTTTCAGGCATACACCTGCCGGCCGGGGAACTCACCGGTTTTATCAGGAATAATTTTGCCGATTACTATGCTGTACCTGCACAGCAAAGTAAAGTTATGGCCATGGCAGAAGATGAGAAAAGGCAGTTGATAAGAAACCTGAGCATAGAAAAGGCAAAGGCATGGTGGCAAACATCTTCCAGGCAATGGTCGCGACTTGCATCGCTGGAGATGGCTTTAAAAAGCAATGATGAACGAAATCAGGTGAAAGCACTTTTCTATCTGAGGAATGGTAAAACATTGTGTAAAGGGCTTAACGAAAAATTCTATAAAACAAAACTTGCAAAAAGGGTAGAACAATTATCAAAATCCGGAATAAACAGGGTTTCGGAGAATGCCAAGCTAATTATGCTCGACAGTGATTTTAGCTGGATTTCAATCAAGCCTGTTAATTAGTAGTGAATAATTCATTTTTAGTAAAGGGTTACTTTAGTTAAATTTGACAATAAATAATGCAGCGTATGAAGTGTATTCTGGTATTCATAGCATTCATTTTAATCCCGGGAAGCTTATTTTCTCAACAGAAAGAAATATTCATCAAGCAGATAGGTTTTAAACTATCTACGGTTAGTGCCAAGGACTATGAAAACGAATATTTTATGACCATTAAGCTGAACAAGGGAACCTCATACAAATTTAAGATTACCAACCACCTTGAGAATTTTGCCGGCAAAGCGGTTATTGAATTGCTTGATGCTGATAACATGGTACTCACCAATTCCATCGGAGAAAAGTATTTCGAAACCATTGGCTTTGTCTGCAATAAAACGGCCTTTTATGATATACTGGTCAGGTATAAAGACAAAAAGCCCGGCAATTCGGTTATAGATATTGTGATGCTGCAATAGCTCAGGGAAAAAGTTCTTGCCTTAGGCTGACGTCTAATTCATTATTTTCCACAACATAACACACCTCATCGCAGGCGTCACTTACCCGTTTTACCTTCAGGTTGGTACCATCGATGGCAAAAATTGTAATATCATCCCTTTTATATTCTGCCTTAACCGTGTATTTTTTATCGGTTGTCACATAAAAATGGAACGGTGATTCATATGCCGTATAATTGGCAATAATATTGCCTTCTTCTGCTTCTCCCTCATATAAGGTTAATGGTACTTCGGGGTACATACTGTTTATCGTCAGGCTCACCATCAAATCCGCTTCAAAATATTTATCGGTATAGCATTCATTGCAATTGACATCGCTTGTAAAAATCTTTTCTTCACAGGCAACCATGGCAATTACCAGGGCTACCAACATTCCTATTTTACTAAATCCTGATAACAACATGGTTTATTTTATTTTTGTTACAATAGGTTTTGGTGTAATGAGAAATTCAAGACCAATGCCTGCCCAGTGACTATGGTAAGATTTCAATTGAAGGTCGGTATATTGATAGAACAGTTTCAACCGTATTTTACCATAGTCAACCACGCATCCTGCGCGAGGTGAAATTAAAAACCGGGCTTTGGGATTTTCATCGGCACCACGGTATGAACCAAACGTAAAAGTTCCTGCCAATCCCAAAAAAGCACCTGTTTGCAGCCCCGAATTGTAGGAAGTGGTAAAAAAACCTTTATCAACGTAAAGGCTAACTTCATGCCTGCGCTCCCAGTACTGATAGTATACATTATCACTCTCTTTTTCCATCACACGGATGGCTTTAGGTCTGAAACCATAAGACATTCCGGGCATCAGGTTATAAATGTTGCTTTTTAGTCCAAACGTAAAAAATACCAATTGATCATTGTCGTTAAACCGATCTCCTGCTCCAAAAGTAACTTCATTTAAGCTTATCTTCTTCAGAGGTACAGCACCATTTGCTTTAAGAATGTCAATGATGGATGAATCTGTGTTTCTGTTTACAAACGATAGAATATTCTGGTTACGGCCTGCCAATTTATTTACATCAGCACCATAACTTATCAGTAACTTTACGGTTTCGTAATCATTCCCCATAACAGCCAATGCCAATGGTGTGATACCGCTTTTGTTTATTGCATCGGGTTCAGCCCCGTTCATGAGAAGCAATTCGACAACCTCATGGTGACCGTTCACAGCAGAAAAGTGCAACGGAGTATTTCCCGCATTATTGGTGCTATTAATATTTGCGCCCTCCGTAAGCAATACATAAACAATTTCAAACCTCCCTAATTCAGCCGCAAGCATTAATGCATCTTTACCTGAATTGTCACTATCGGATACATCGGCTCCAAAGGCAATAACCATATCGGCCATGTAAAAACTATCAACTATTATGGCATGCATAAGCGGAGTGATACCGTCTATGTCCGCAGCATCAAGATGCGCTCCCTTGGATAGCAAATATTCGGCAACATAAAAGTAATTGTTTTGAATGGCCATCATAAGTGCTGTGTTACCGTCAAATATGTTGGAATTGATATTGGCCCCTTGCTCTGCCAAAACCTGTACAATCCCCAAATGGCCTGATTGAGCGGCATACATGAGGGGTGTGACACCTTCATACGTTTTGGCATTAACATCGGCACCGCCCCTGATGAGCACCTGAACCTTTACTGAATCACCTTCATCGGCTGCTATCATTAATTGTTCGCTTAAACTGAAGCCTGAGGATTGTTGAGCATCAACAGGCAGAGCGCAAACGACCACCAAAAGAAACAAAAATACAGGAACAGGTTTCATCTGAAATTGCCGGTTTATTCGGAGAAGCATAATTAACATTTTTTTTTGGTATTTTTATATTTCTTAAACGAGTACAATGAAAGTGATGGAAAATCAATTGCTTGTAATATTCGGCGCATCCGGAGACCTTACAAGCCGCAAATTAATTCCGGCCCTGTTTGAACTGTATGACCAGCAGCTTTTGCCCGATCATTTTGCCATACTTGGTGTAAGCAGAACAGACTACTCCGACGACCGGTTCAGGGAAAAGGTTTTTGATGATCTGTCTAAAACAACCCATAGCAAAGGATACCAAAAGGAACATATTGAAACATTTTGCAAATTGTTACACTATTTGTCCATCGAAACATCAAATCACGCTGAATATTATAAAGTAAAGGACAAAATTACCGAAATTGAGAGGGATTGCCAAACCGGAGGAAACTGTATTTATTACCTTGCCACACCCCCGGGCTTATACGAGACCATTTCAACCGGGCTTCACGAAAATGAACTTACCTCAAATGACAATGGATGGAAACGCATCATTGTAGAGAAACCTTTTGGGATAAACCTGAAGTCGGCAAAACAGCTTAACCAGAAATTGCTGCAGTGCTTTACCGAAGACCAGATATACAGGATCGATCATTTCCTGGGTAAAGAAACCGTGCAGAATGTAATGGTAACCCGGTTCTCCAATGGTATTTTTGAACCGTTATGGAACAGGAACTATATTCATCATATTGAAATTACTGCTGCTGAAAGAATCGGCGTTGAAGGACGGGGAGGTTACTATGACCGGTCGGGAGCGATGCGTGACATGGTTCAGAATCACCTTATGCAGGTTGTTTCATTGATAGCCATGGAACCTCCTACGCAAATACATGCGCATGCCCTCAGAAATGAAACACTGAAGGTCCTTCAATCCATCAGGCCTATTGGCGTAAGGGACGTAGAAAAAAATGCAATCAGGGGACAGTATGCTGCCTCTTTATCCGGTGGTGTGCAATATAAGGCTTACCGTGATGAACCTGGTGTGGCCTCCGATTCGCGCACCGAAACATATGCGGCAATACGTTTGTTTATTGATAACTGGCGTTGGGGAGGTGTTCCGTTTTATATCAGAACAGGAAAATATTTACCCACAAGGGTCACGGAAATAGTAGTGCATTTTAAACCAACGCCGCACAGGTTATTTTGCTTTGATGAAGGAAAACCGGGTTCAGACAACCAACTCATCATAAGAATTCAGCCTGATGAAGGAATATTACTAAAAGTAAGCATGAAAGTACCGGGAGCCGGTTATAATATCCAGGATGTGAGCATGAATTTTCACTATGCCGATCTGGCCGATACAAGGATACCGGAGGCATACCAGCGTTTGTTGCTCGACTGTATGCAGGGTGATGCTACGCTATTCACACGTGGTGACGCCATTGAACAATCATGGCGTTTGGTTGATCCGATAATTGAAGCATGGAATGCAGATCCTGCAATACCCTTGTATAGTTATCCGGCCCTGACCTGGGGACCTGTACAATCCGAGCACCTGTTCGATGAACCGGGAACGGTATGGAGGTTTCCGTGCAAGAACCTGGTTGAAAATGGTACCTATTGTGAACTTTGATTGATGCTTATGGTGAGATGCTTTACAACGGTGAATGATTTGGTTAATTTTCTGTGTAGTGACTTTGTGCAATACACCAATGAAAGACTGTCCATGTCCTCCCTCATGCATATTGGACTCTCCGGGGGCAATACACCCAAGGTTTTTCTTGCATCGCTCGCCAAAAAGGAATATGATCAACAGATACAATGGAATAAAATTCATTTTTACTGGTCAGATGAACGTTGTGTTCCGGCCAACCATGAGGAGAGTAATTACGGTATGGCCAACGAAGCATTGTTCAGTAAAATAAAC
>CAZYDI010000139.1:0-6538 GCA_964646255.1 uncultured Bacteroidales bacterium | reverse complement strand
ACCAGCAGACTAGTAGACCAGTAGAACTTAATGAACAATGAGTAATGAACAATTATCAATGAGTAATATACTGGAGCGTAAGGAGTAAGGAGTACTGAGGTGAGTTCACTATTACAGCAGCGACCATATAATATTAATATTTCCGAATAGTAGTTGCTGCTAACCCACGCGATCTGCCATTGAAAAAAAACGTTAAGAAAATTTATCTATGCTCTAAGACTGCAAGACTTCTTCATTGACCAGAAGACCAGAAGACTAGCAGACAGACTAAATCCGGGCGAGTTTATTTCCTTAACCAACAGGCTGAATTGATTTTTAGCAAATTTTTCAGCAGCGGCGGCGTTTTTTGGTTCCTTTTTGCGCTGTTGCAAAAAGGAACAAGGCCTGAGGCAAAGCCTCAGAAGATAGTCAGGCTGAGGTAGAACCTCAACCTAACCTGGGATCGGATCAAGCAAATTCTTTAAAACTATCTATGCTGCAAAACTGCAAGACTTTACGACTGCATGACTTCTTCATTGACCAGCAGACTAGTAGACCAGAAGACCATCAGACCAGTTTCACCCGCCGAAGCCTGTGGCGAAGGAGGGAAGACCGCAGACAATTAAACCATTACACTATATTGCTCTGGAAAGAATATAACCAATAAAAACAAGTTTATGCTGATAATTGATTGATATATTTTTCAACATAAAATGAAGAAATCTTTTTTCAAAGTGTTTATAAAGTATGTGGAGATATATCCTTTTCAAACGGCACTGTGGTTATTTTTGACCTTCATTTTGAAGGGCTGATAAAAACTGCGACATGGCACAAAAAAAACCAACACACATATCCTCGGTGAGTCCCGTGGCAATTGATTTTGGAAAAGTACCGCCACAGGCATTGGAACTCGAAGAAGCCGTTTTGGGTGCGGTAATGCTGGAGAAGGATGCCATCCTGCAAATAATAGATCTTATAAAGCCAGAGAGCTTTTATAAAGATGAGCATCAGAAAATATTCCAGGCCATTGTTGACCTTACTTCGAGCAACAGGGCGATAGACCTTCTTACCGTTACCGAGGAGTTAAGAAAAAAGAAACAGCTTGATGAGGTAGGGGGACCGGTATATATTACCCAATTGACTACCCGCGTGGGTTCTGCTGCCCATGTTGAATTCCATGCGCGCATCGTTGCCCAGAAATTTATCCAGCGTGAGCTTATAAGGGTCTCATCTGAAATCCAGGGCCGTGCTTTCGATGAAAGTACCGATGTGGATGACTTGCTCGATTTTTCCGAAGCGGAACTGTTTAATATAGCCCAGGGAAACATAAAAAAGGAATCTCAAAAAGTCAATGTCCTGATAAAAGAAGCCATCAGCCAGATTGAAGAGGCAAGCAAACGTGCCGACAGCCTGATAGGTATACCTTCGGGATTTACCAAACTCGACCGGATGACCAATGGCTGGCAGAATTCAGACCTGGTGATTGTTGCTGCCCGCCCTTCGATGGGTAAAACTGCCTTTGTCCTGTCCATGGCACGCAATATGGCTGTTGAGCATAACAGGGCCGTGGCCATTTTTTCATTGGAAATGGCTTCGCTGCAATTGGTTAACCGCTTAATTGTGGCAGAAACTGAACTGCCCTCCAACCGCATCCGCAATGGCAAACTGGCCGATTTCGAATGGGAGCAACTCGACTATAAAATTAAGAAACTGGTAGATGCCCCCATTTTTATTGATGACACGCCCGCTATTTCTGTTTTTGAGCTCAGGGCAAAGGCTAGGAGGCTTAAAAGGCAGCAAAATATGGATATCCTCATCATCGATTACCTGCAGTTGATGACGGGAACACCCGATACCCGCGGTAACCGCGAACAGGAAGTAAGTACCATATCCCGCGCCTTAAAAGGAATTGCCAAAGAGCTCAATATTCCGGTTATAGCCCTGTCTCAGCTCAACCGATCGGTAGAAATCCGATCGGGTTCAAAAAGGCCACAGTTGTCTGACCTTCGTGAATCGGGTGCTATTGAGCAGGATGCCGATATGGTGTTGTTTATTCACCGTCCGGAAAAATACGGATTAATGGAAGATGAAGATGGCAATTCACTGCGGGGCGTTGCCGAAATAATCCTGGCAAAGCACAGAAACGGTCCTATCGGTGATGTATATCTTAAGTTTAAGGATGAGTTTGCCAAATTCGTTGAGATGGAAGAAAACTTCCTTGCTCCCCTTGAGGAAGCTGAGGTACAACCCATCGCTGTAACCCGCGGATCAAAGATGAACAAAAACATCATTGGTGACGGATTCAGCAAAAATGATCTCGGAGCTGCAGATTACAGCGATGAGGTTCCTTTTTAAACGTATTATTCTTACTGTTTAATAAATTCTACCCGCCTGTTAAGTGCTTTGTTGGCAGGGGTATCATTGGCTGCAATCGGTGCGCTTTCACCCTTTCCGTCGGTGACAATTCTGCCGGCATCAATGGCAAAGGTTTTTACCAGTTCGTTCTTAACAGCAGCAGCACGGCGTTTGGATAAATCGAGGTTCGCAGCATCGGCACCATCACTGTCGGTGTGACCAACGATGCTAATTTTTACATCAGGGTTTTCAGTAAGCACCTGGGCGATACCTTTGAGCGTTCCATGGGATTCGGGTTTTACAACATCCTTATTTACATCGAAATAAATGCCATAGCTTACCAGCTTCCCTTCAGTGAGCAGTTTACTGCGCATATCGGGCGCTGCGGTGGTTATTCGCAAATTGGTGATATATGGAAAACCCTGATTTCCCCAAAGTGAAAAACGAAGCCTGTTGTATTTCACCTGTTGATACAATGCGGTAGGGAGGTCGACTGCCTTTTGTCCGTTATGGTAAATGCGCAACCTGCGCTTTTGCACCCAAATAATAACGTGGTTTAGCTGGTTAATCTTAACGGTTGCGATTTGCGAATTCCCATCAAACATCCCGTCAACTCCATCGCAATACGATTGTATCCCCCATCTGTCCTGGACAACGGTGATATGCACACCGCCGGTTCCCGGGAACAATGCATCATCAAGATACTCGCCGGTACCCTGATACAATGACATATAGTAACCGCAGTGGTGACCATCTTCTTCCTCAGGTGTGGGCACCACGTCGTATTCAATAATGAAATTGTCGGGAAGGGTAAGGTCATGCATCAGGGTGTAGACATTTTCGCTTGAATTCATATACAGCCAGTTGCCGGGGTATTTGTTTAATGTACGGATTTCACCCGACCCGTTCGTTGTCCATAAGGCAGGGAAATCACCCACGGCATCCTGTGAAAAGTCTTCGAAGAAGAGTACCTTATCTCCGGGAACAAAATCGTACCTGGTGTATGATTCCAGTTTGGTGGGAGCATCGGCTACACTCTCTTTACTCTTGCTTTCTGCATCATCGTCCTCAGAAGCTTCTGCATCATCAGATGATTCTTCCGCTTCAGCTTCATCATCTTTTTCTTTGTCCTTTTTAAAGATGCTTTTAACGCCTTCTTCAGCTTTATCGAGGCTTTTGTCAATTCCCTCTTCAGTCCTTTGGTTGGCGCGATTTAGGCTTTGATTTTTTAGTTTTCCCTTAAGGTCAATCTGGGCATTTGTCCACGAACACATGAACAACAAGCAAAGTATTACTAAAATGGAAGGTTTCATGGGTATGTAAGCTATTTAACAGTTTAACCAACAAAATTGCCTGAAAAATAGCAATACCATACTTAAAAATCAAGGATTTTGTTCACCAAAATTCTTGATATGCATAAACAGAGAAATTCTTTATATTTGCCTTGGGTCACACAATCAAGCAATCCAACACTTACCATATCATGAGTTTATTATTTTGGATTTATATTGTCAATGCTACTTTGCTAATCAACCATGAAATAGATTCCGCTTACTGGCAGGAATGGAAATTGCTAAACCCTGATGACAGGAATGGTATTAACGGCTTTCTGTTGTTGCATTTTCCAATGATCCTGTTTGTTTTACTTGGGTTGGTAATGGTATACAAGCAAAGTCCCACAGGGTATATAATGTCACTGATTTTAGCTGCCGGTGGAATATTTGCTTTTGTATTTCATTATTATCATCTTAGAAAGGGCCGACCGGAATTTAATACGGTTCTTTCAAAATCTATAATCATTGCCACCTCTATTGTGTCTGTATTTCAGCTGGTGTTAACTTTGAAACAGATGACGGCATAGGAACCTGAATTCTATCATAAGCACGATTTAGTATTAAAATTATGAAAACAGTTGAGGAAAGTGTTGTGGTTGCAATGGATGGATCAGATGTTGCCCTTGTCCCTTTCCTGCCCTATATTTTACAGGACGTTTGGGAAATTGGTGCCAATCCGCGTGCCATAATCAATCTCATAAAGAAACATTGTACGGACACAAAAGAACTCAGGGTGCTTGATCTGGGATGCGGGAAAGGTGCAGTATCCGTTAATGTATCGCGGGAGCTTGGCTGTTTTTGTTATGGAATTGACGCAATTCCTGAATTTGTAGAATATGCAAAGCAAAAGGCAATCGAGCATCACGTAAGTCATTTATGCAGGTTCGAAACAGCTGATATAAGAGGAATGGTGAATAGCTTTACAGATTATGGTGTAGTAATCCTTGGTGCTATCGGCCCGGTATTTGGCGATATATATGCTACTTTGTCTACGTTGAAAAATTGTATCAACGACAAAGGGCTTTTCATTATTGATGACGGCTATATTGATGATAGCAGCGATTTCACACATCCCCTGATATTGAAAAAGTCCGAATTACGGAGACAAATTGAAAAAGCCGGGATGATTCTGGTTGAAGATGATATTATGAGCAGCGAGAAAGTAAAAGAAGCCGATGAGGTTATTTTTGATCCCTTGAAAAATCGTTGCCGGGAATTGATTGAACAATATCCTGACAAGAAGGAGTTGTTCCTGGATTATATAAAAAGACAGGAAATTGAAAATGATGTGCTCGAAAATAAAATTGTCGGAACAACCATGGTTATTAGAAAAAGTGTCCATTAAGCACCGCTGAAACTGGTCGGGCAGCAAATCCAATATCCAACATCCGGCATCCATTATCACCCGCCGAAGCCCTGGCGAAGGAAGGCATCCGGCACCCGGCCTCTTTCTGCCTTTGTAGCAGAAATCATCACTTTTCTTTAAATTTTTTTGGAATTCTTGTTTTTGGTTGTATATTTGTACTATAAAAATATGACAATATAACATTAGTATAATGATAACGTTTATTTTAGATCCGAAAACAGGTACCCCATTTTATCGGCAGATCATTGACCAGATAAGGTTTGGGATAGCAAAAGGCGATTTAAAAATTGGTGAGCAGTTACCAACTGTACGTGCTCTGGCTGTTGAGCTGAAAGTCAACCTGAATACAGTAGCTAAAGCCTATAAGGAGCTTGAAATACAGAATATCCTCGAAACACAGCAGGGAACAGGCACCTTCATCAGCAAAACTGATGTTCAGATAACTGAAAATGAAAAATCCAAAAAGCTGCAGGACATTTGCAACGAATTCTGTACCATAGCATTAAGCTATGGCTTTACGGTAAAGGACATTACTAATCATCTCCAAAAAAATTACTAAAATGGAAAAAATCATCATTAACAAGGGAGCATTAAATCCGGTTTCAATTACCCTGGGCATTATTCTAACGGGTTTAAGCGCGGGCTTATATTACTTTCAGATTATCCGCCTGCCTTTGCTCATCGCATTTTTAATTCTTACGGCACTTATCTGCGCTTCTGTGTATATTGCCGATCAATGGGAAAAAGCCGTTGTACTCAGGCTTGGCAAATACAAAGGACTAAAAGGGCCGGGTATATTTTTTATTATTCCCATCCTGGATAAGGTTCACAGTTATATTGATCAGCGCGTAAGGGTTACCGTATTTAAAGCCGAACAAACCCTGACCAAAGACACGGTGCCGGTGAATGTGGATGCTATTATTTACTGGACAGTGTGGGATGTGGAAAAGGCGGCACTTGAGGTTCAGGACTATGAAAATGCCATTTTTTACATTGCACAAACCGGCTTAAGGGATATTATCGGAAAGCATGAATTGGCCGATCTTTTACAGGACAGGGATAAAATTGCCGATGATTTGCAGAAAGTACTGGATAGCAATACCAACGCGTGGGGAATTACCTGCCAGACAGTTGGGATAAAGGATATTGTTATACCGCAAGGTTTGGCCGATGCCATGAGCAAAGAGGCACAGGCCGAAAGAGAGCGCAGGGCCCGTGTAATTCTCGGCACAGCAGAGACTGAAATAGCCGAAAAATTTGCAAAAGCCAGTGAACAGTATCGCGAAAATCCCATTGCACTTCACTTACGCGGGATGAATATGTTGTTTGAAGGTCTTAAAGAAAAGGGATCAATGGTTATTGTGCCAAGTTCCGCGCTGGAATCAATGAACCTGGGGGTAATGGGAGGATTGGCTTCGCTTGCAAAAACCAATGAAATGTGAATGCAGCCGGGGACTTATTTCAATAAAAAAATCATATAGTAGCACATACAGAATTTATCCAA
>CAZYDI010000138.1:0-6643 GCA_964646255.1 uncultured Bacteroidales bacterium | reverse complement strand
TTTCAACCTTATCATACACCGGTTTCAGAACCTGCAGCTTGGTTTCCAGGGTCTTAATATCGGGATTGCTGTTACGCGCAGCAAGCAAACTCATAACCTTTTCATAAGAGGATTTTTGCTTGCTGATAATATCGACAAGTCCGCTGAAATTGTAGGAGTCCTCCGATATATTGGTAGCAATGTACATCAATTCAATCCACACTCCGGCCACCATGTCAACCGCTAAATCGGGGTTGCTGTTTTGTTCAAGGAACTGGTAAGTTTCGTATATGGTATTGGTAACAATTTTTGTTAGTGAATCCTTATTTTCAAATTTTGCCTTGTATTCATCGGACATGAAACGGGCATAATCATAAGTGACACCCAATTGGTCGGCGAGGGTTTTAATAGAATTCAGATATGTTTGGACATCCTGCTGCTGTTGGAAAGTAGCCACATAGGCAAGGTCGGCAGCATATACGCCAAGGTTGATCGCCTTATCCTGCTCGGTAACATACTTTTCAACTTTATTGGGAGGGTTAAGGTTTTTGGAAGTATAGGTAGCGCCAATGTCATTGAGCATCTGAGTCATCTCGAAAGGAGCAGGCAGCGGATACATTACTTCCTGAATATCGGAGGCTAGAAGTTCCTTATTCAGACTATCTGCCGACATCTCATCCTGATTCTGAGTTTTTACTCCTCCTTTGCAAGATACCATAACAAGTAAAGCTATTACAACAAGGATAGAAGGAATCCTATAGACCAGATTTTTTGTATACATAATATTAATTAGTTTAAGAGATTATGAATCTTTAGTTTGGCAAATATATAGATTGTTTCAGACCTCTCCAAACGCTCGGCTATAAATATGTGCGTATTTTCCATCCGGGCTTCGGCCTGTAAAAGGAAGAATTACTTTTTCCCCTAATTCTTTGCTAAATCCAACTTTATCATACACCTTTGCATGTTTTTTTTAATACATTTATTATTCCGTAACAACCAGCCACTAAAGCGGCGGGTAAACTTATAAATGACAGGCATCAGTAAAAGCCACGGTGTAAAGTTCAGTCTGGCAGGCGTTATCATGACGCTGGGCATTGTATTCGGAGATATCGGAACATCACCACTATATGTGTTAAGGGCAGCTATCCGCAATGTAAATACCATTGACACCAACCTGATTCTGGGCATATTATCATGCGTAATATGGACCCTTACCATTCAGACTACCGTTAAATATGTGTTGATTACCTTAAAGGCCGACAATAAAGGTGAAGGTGGAATTTTTGCCTTATTCGCGCTGTTACGAAAAAGCAAGCGTTGGATATATATTTTTGCCATTGCCGGCGGAAGTTTACTGCTCGCTGATGGGATTATAACACCTGCCATTACTGTTCTTTCAGCGGTTGAAGGTTTGCAAATGATCAACCCCGATATTAAAGTTATACCGATAGTCATTATTCTTCTTACCATACTTTTTTCCATCCAGCAATTCGGTACTGAATATGTAGGCCGGTTTTTCGGGCCGATAATGTTTATTTGGTTTATCATGCTGGGATTTTTTGGGCTGACTGAAATTAAAGAGCAGGTTGTTGTGCTTAAGGCTTTTAATCCTGTTTATGCCATTGACTTGTTAACGAAGTATCCTGGAGGAATTTTATTGTTGGGTGCGATTTTTCTTTGTACTACCGGAGGTGAGGCCTTATACGCCGACCTGGGACATTGCGGAATTAAAAACATCCGTGTTTCCTGGACTTTTGTTAAGATTATGCTGATCCTCAACTATCTTGGAGTCGGGGCATGGATTCTTGGACATAAGAATGAGATTACCAGCGCTACCAATCCGTTTTTTGCGGTAATGCCGGAATGGTTTCTTCCCATAGGAATCATGATTGCCACAGCAGCTGCAATTATAGCCAGCCAGGCTTTGATTACCGCATCGTTTACCCTGATCAGCGAAGCAAAATCATTGAACTTCTGGCCAAAAATAAAAATCAAATACCCTACCCTGCAAAAGGGACAGATGTACATAGCCAGCATTAATACATTCTTATGGATGGCCTGCATTGGTGTAGTATTAATTTTTCGTGAGTCAGGCAATCTGGAACAGGCGTATGGCTTATCCATCAACATTACCATGCTTATTGACACCTTTCTGCTTGTATTCTTTCTGTCGAATAAGCGTACAAGTCCACTTCTCATAGGATTGTTCTTTTTGGTTTATTTAACGGTGGAAGGAAGTTTCCTGTACGCAAACATGTTTAAATTTTCACAGGGCGGATATTTTCCCATTGTTGTTGGAGGATTTATTGCCATTATTATGCTGTCATGGTATAACGGCCGCAAAATTGCCAATCGCTTTCTCAGGTTTCTTCCGCTTGAACAATACCTGGGTGTGATTAAAGATCTCCGCAATGACACCAGTATACCTAAAACAGCAACCAACCTTGTCTTTCTTACCAAGGCCAATCGTTCAACCGATATTGAATCAAAAATTATATTATCCATTCTCAACAAACAGCCCAAGCGTGCAGATCATTACTGGTTTTTGCATGTAGATATACTTGATGATCCAAGAGAAATGGATTACAAGGTTACCCATATTATTCCCGGAATACTTACGCGTGTGGATTTCTATCTGGGTTTTAAAGTTGAGCCCCGCATTAATGCCATGTTTAAACAAATCACCAATGAGATGGCCCGTGCCGGTGAGATAGATTTGTTCAGCGGATACCCATCATTGAGGAAACATAATATTCTAACCGACTTCAGGTTTATCCTCATTGACCGTTTGAACATAGCCGATCTCGATTTCAAGTTCCGTGAACGGCTAATTATGAATATTTACCTTTTTCTGAGCAAACATAGTTTGTCGGATGTAAAGGCCCTCGGATTTGATGCCAGTACAGTTAATATTGAGCCCATGTCGCTGGGTGAACCAGCGGGTGTATTTCGTTTAAACAGGCGAAATTAGTATGCAGATATTTTTTTCGGAACATATTGTTGGTGATGAAATAATCCTGCCGGAAGAGGAATCAGCGCACTGCATTCGGGTAATGCGTCTTACCGTAGAAGACATAATATACGTTATAAACGGCAAAGGAGGATTATACGAAGCAAGGATTGAGAAAGCCGATTCAAAAGCATGCCACCTGAAAACAATAAGGTTTATTCCTGTTACACGACCAAGAAAAAACAACATTCATATTGCCATTTCACCTACAAAAAATATTGACCGTTTTGAGTGGTTTGTTGAAAAAGCAGTAGAAATTGGTATTGATGCGATTACTCCCATACTCTGCCAACGATCTGAAAGAAAGGTGATAAAAACTGAAAGGCTTCAAAAGCTGGTTTTATCAACCATGAAACAGGCCATCGTTACGGAGTTTCCCCTGATAAATGAACTTACACCATTTGACAAGTTTATCAAAGAAAAATCCGGAGCTGACCGGTTTATTGCCCATTGTGAAGCATCTCCAAAAAAGCCTTTGGCAGAAGTCTGTTCAAAATCGAATGATACAATAATACTTATCGGCCCCGAAGGTGACTTTTCACCTCAGGAGATTTCCCTGGCAGAGACCGCAGGATTTATACCGGTTTCTTTAGGCAGCAACAGGCTCCGAACCGAAACTGCCGGCATTGTTGCATGCTGTATTATGGGCACGCTGTGCTGATAATCTTGCAGCACTTATTTCTTTAACAAATATTTAACATCCGGCAACAAAAAAAACTCATAGGAATTTTCCGACCTTTGGTTAAAGAACGTAAGTTCCATCCCTGCTTTTCACTCCCTATAATTTTCATCCCTTCTTTTGCTTTCATAAATAGAAAGCCTTCCCAATTATTTTATTTCTTTTCATCACATGCTTTCAATTAGCCCGGCAATCCAATAAGGAGGTGTGGTCTTACTTCTTTGGCATTTATTAACCCAAATCCATTAACCATGAATGAACTTATTCAACTTGAAAAAAAGCGCGACATCAAAAAAGATGATTCGCTGAATGGCTTAAGATGCAGGTTTTGCAAATCATACCTGCACTCAGTTTTTATCGACCTCATCAATGCTCCCCTGGTAAACGATTTATTAATGCCTGAGCAAATCAATGAACCTGAAGTTTATTACCCATTAAAGATTTATACCTGCGCTGAATGCTTTTTGGTTCAGGTAGATGAAATCAGAAAAGTGAATTCAATCTTTAATGAAAACTATGTGTATTTTTCATCCTACTCATCAAGCTGGCTTGCACATTCAAAAAAATATGTTGATATGATGGTAAGGCGTTTCAATATAAACTCCTCTTCACAAGTAATTGAAATTGCCAGTAATGATGGTTATCTGTTGCAATATTTTAAAGAATATAACATCCCGGTACTGGGCGTGGACCCTTCTGCATCAGCTGCCACCGTTGCCATTTCAAAAGGCATACCTACCATTATTGACTTTTTCGGTGCAGATTTTGCCCGGCATGAATTGGCTGAAAAAAATATCAAGGCTGATTTAATACATGGGTGCAATGTTCTGGCACATGTTCCCGATATTATTGACTTTGTTAAAGGTGTAAAAATCGCACTCAAACAATATGGTGTTGCTTCCTTTGAATTTCCTCATCTAATGAGGCTTGTGGAACAATGCCAGTTCGATACCATTTACCATGAGCATTTTTCATACCTGTCGTTTACTATAGTAAATAAAATTTTCAAAAGTCAGGGCCTCGAAATTTTTGATGTGGAAGAATTACCAACCCATGGCGGATCACTGAGGATATTCGCAAAACATTCAGGGGATATATCAAAGGAAATGTCAACTAATGTTGCAGCACTCCTGCAAAAAGAAGATACCGTTGGCATGAATTCCATCAGTTATTATGCTGATTTCAAACAAAGGGTGGATTCAATAAAATACGCATTATGGAAATTTCTGCTGAGTGCAATGCGTAAAGGTAAAAAAGTTATAGGCTATGGAGCGGCTGCAAAAGGCAATACATTGTTAAACTATTGTGGAATTAAAGGCATAGACCTCATCCAGTTTATTGTTGATGCCTCTCCTCATAAGCAAAACAAGTATATGCCCGCCAGTCACATCCCTATCAGCAATTTAAAAAGCATAGAGGAATACAAGCCCGATTATATAATTATCCTGCCCTGGAACCTGAAGGAAGAAATTAGCAGTCAGTTAAAATACATACGGGAATGGGGAGCGAAATTTGTAACCTTCATTCCCAAACTGAGCATTTTCTAATCCCGGTGAAAAAAACGATTCCATTTTTGGCGGTTTAAGGCCTAAAATGCCGGGAATGCCTTAAACTTCGCCAAATATTCGATAGTGTTAATCCAAAAATTTACAACCTTGGTAAAAATCCCGTAACAAAAATTTTAAAAAAGAACAACCTTTACTGGCCAAACACAGTATATTGAATTTATATCACGTAGGTCAGTTATATGCTTTTCAATTCTCTTGAGTTTCTGATTTTCTTTCCCATTGTGGTTGCGCTGTATTATGCGCTACCCTATAAATACAGGTGGTTCTTATTGCTTGTCAGCAGTTGCTATTTTTATATGGTATTTGTTCCGGTTTACATTGTAATCCTGGGCTTTACCATCGTAGTAGACTATTTCGCCGGATTATGGCTTGAAAAAACCGAAGGCCGTAAGCGAAAATTATTGCTGATTGCAAGCATCATTGCAAACACCGGAGTGTTAGCCGTATTCAAGTATTACAACTTTTTGAATGAAAACCTCACTGTTTTGCTAAAGGGAATAGCCATTGACAATCCTATACCTTATTTGTCCATTCTTCTTCCTATAGGTCTTTCTTTCCATACATTCCAGGCGATGAGTTATACCATTGAGGTATACAGGGGCAATCAGAAAGCGGAACGGCACTTTGGAATATATGCCCTGTATGTAATGTTCTTTCCTCAGTTGGTTGCAGGTCCGATTGAAAGACCTCAGAATATGCTTCACCAGTTTCGCAAAAAGATCAACATCGATTACCATAATGTAGTTACCGGACTCAAAAACATAATCTGGGGCTTGTTTAAGAAAGTAGTGATAGCCGACAGGCTGGCTGAATATGTGAATGTTGTTTACAACAACCCGCAGGATCATAACGGTGCCAATATGCTTATTGCCACTATATTCTTCTCATTCCAGATATATTGTGACTTTTCGGGATATTCCTCAATTGCCATTGGAACGGCTAAAATTTTCGGCATTAACCTAATGCAGAACTTCAGGCGACCTTACCTGGCAACCAATATCAGGGATTTCTGGAAGCGCTGGCATATATCCTTGTCTTCATGGTTTAAGGACTATGTATATATTCCACTGGGAGGATGCCGCGTAAAGCTAAGCAGAGAAGTATTTAACACCATGGTGGTTTTTGTGGTCAGCGGCTTATGGCATGGAGCCAACTGGACATTTGTAATCTGGGGAGCATTGCATGGTTTTTATAAAGTATTCGACAGGTTTACAAACCCGTACCGCACAAAAATCAATGAGTTTATTGGCTTCACGAAGTTTCCCGGCTTGCTTAAATTGTCACAGGTACTCATTACCTTTATCCTTGTTACATTCGCTTGGGTATTTTTCAGGGCAAAATCATTCAGCGAGGCAGTTTATATTATTCAGCATATCTTTACCCTGAATACGCTCACATCACTCA
>CAZYDI010000137.1:0-6724 GCA_964646255.1 uncultured Bacteroidales bacterium | reverse complement strand
GCAAATTTTTTCCGGCGCAGCCATGTATACACCAAACCCGCCAGGATAACCGTTATGGGAGGAAGGACTGTGTTGAGCAAAATCCATTTTTTCCTGTCCTTTGCCAGCTTCGTCTTGTCGAGCAGGCGGATGGTCAGCTCACGCGACCGCAGATTGATGAGTCCCCTCTGTCCGGTCATGTACTGTATGGTGTTTACAATAAAGTCTTTATTCCCGTACGTTTGCGAGGTATACTTGTCAAAACCAAGCGGTGTAATTAACACGCCATTGGGCGTAGGCCTGATTTCATTCTTTATGATGCTGGCATCCGATACCACCAATACCGAAGAGGGCTCCCCGGTTTCAACCACCGATACCGCAGTATCTGGAAATATTCCTGCCATCAATCGGTTTCTGAAAGCCGACTCAAATTTCCCTTCCAGCAAAACGGCAACAGGAAGGTATTGGTATCGGAAATCCTGTTCCGACGGGGTATGCCGCACTTCATCAAGGCTTATGACCAGGGGAGCAGACAATACCCGCGTGTACTGCGACGTGGTAAGCAATGCCCTTTTGCGAATACCCCGGCGGGCTTCGATGGTGTCGATGGTGCTGGCGAATTCCGACTTGATATTGTTGAGGTTACGCGTTAATGCATTTTTTACCGGTGCCGTAAGCAAGGGTGAGTACAGCCAGGGTGCCGGCCTGAAATCGGGTGGATTTCCCGCCAAAGCAACGTTCACCGGAATGGTGCTGCATTGAACATCCTGTACCAGTACAGGATTAATGCGTGCGCCATACCTGAACAGCAGGTCCTCGACATTCAGTGTCCTTATCATTGCCAGCGATGCATTACCCCTGCTGATGCTATCCAGGCTGGCATCAACCATATCAATGAACCACAATACCTTACCGCCTTTCATTAAATACTGGTCGAGTACATATTTGTCCTTTTCGTTAAACGGCATGGTTGGGCCTGCAATAATTACCGCCTTATATTCATCGAGCACTCCCGGCTTTCCCTCTATGCGGCCCCTGTCTACCTGGTAATACCATCCCAGCTCACGGGTAATATCGCCCACCTCATATTCATTGAATTCTCCATGCCCTTCAATAAAGGCAACCCTCTCCGTTGAATCGGTGAGCAGGGAACTGATCACCCGCATTAATTCAAATTCAAATGACTCGATGGAATTGTTGATATTCTCTTCGGCACCTGCGCCGGGGTTGTTTTTTAACAGGTTAACCGGGATTTCATAATCCCCGTATTGCACCATGGCTCCCGGAATGATTATTTTTTCGGCGCTGCCGCCTTCCTTATCCTTGTCCAGGATGTTGGTCGGCTTTAATCCTTTTTCAACCAACTCATTCAGCAATTTATCCGTCGCCTCACTGTCGGTATTGTCGAATGGATTGATGATGTCATAATGGAGCCGCTTGCGCGAATGAATACGGAATTCTTCGAGCGTTTCTTTTAGCCGCTGCTGCATTTTATGAAAAGGAATGTTCAGTTCACCCGCCAGGTATACCTTAACACTTACATCGCCCTTAAGGTCTTTGAGGGTAGCTTTGGTATAGTCGGACAGGGTATAGCGCTTTTCGGATGTGAGATCGAAGCGGTAATGAAAAACCGAGAGCAGCAGGGCCGCAACAATGATGACGGTGATGTTTACCGCCAGCTTTATCAATGGGTTTCTTATGCTGTTTTTTACCTTGCGCATTGGCGGACTATCTTTTTTGCAATTCCAGACTGGTTTTGGTGAGGCTGATAAATATGGCTACCAGCGCTAAAAAATATATCAGGTCGCGGGTATCGATAACTCCCCGGCTCATTGATTCATAATGTTCCGAAATGCCGAGCGACACAAAAAAACTTCCTGCCATTCCGGTTCCGAATAAATTGCCAATCTGCTCAAAACCATAGCACACAAAGAGGCATATCACTGCCGACAACATGAATGAAACTACAAGATTATCGGTAAGTGAAGAGCAGAAGATGCCTATGGCCGCATATGCACAAGCCAGCATCAGCAAACCGATATACGATCCCCATGTACCGCCATGGTCGATATTGCCGGCCGGACTACCCAGTGCCACCACCGAAAAATAAAAGACAAAGGTTGGAAGGATAGCCAGCAGAATGAGCAATACCGAAGCCGCATATTTGGAGCCAATGATTTGCATATAGCTTAATGGCCGGGTTAGCAGTAAATCAAGTGTTCCTGAACGTTTCTCCTCGGAGAAGCTGCGCATGGTTATGGCCGGTATGAGCATAAGGAATACCCACGGCGCAATAAAGAACAGGGAATCAAGCGTGGCATATCCGCCTTCGGGAATGTTCAGCGGACCATCGAAAACCCAAATAAAAAGGCTGTTAATCAAAAGAAAGACAATGATTACGATATAACCGGTAAGCGAATTAAAAAAGCCTTTAATTTCCTTAGTCAACAAAGAATACATCGATACTTTCTTTAAACAGCGTTTTTGTCGGGTGATTAATTGTTGTTCACGGCATTAACACTAACCGTTTTGGTCAGTATCAGGGAATTGCCAAACTTGGTTTTTACATTGGCACTGATGATAACCTTTTGGTTTACCTGCGATCCCGGAGGCACATTAAAGTCAATCTGTGCAATGCCGTTTTGGGTGGCCAGCGTCAGCAATTTATCCGTTATATACTTGCCTTCATCGAGTGAACCCCTGTAAAATTTAACCGTGGCACGCGGATCGGAGAGCTCGATGTTAATAATCACCTTGTTGGCATTGGCAATAAAGTCCTTTTGGGTTATGACCAGCTTTGGATAATCGGTTATCAAAGAGCCATCGGGTTTATACTCTTTTAAGCCAAGGCCCGGATCGCCTTTTTTCAGCGGCAGTTCTGCTTTTATTTTGCCATCTTCATAATAATACTTCTGGATGCCATTGGCAATGCCGTTTACATAAGGTGTAACCCTGTAGGGTTGTCCGCTTTCATAATACCATATTTCATCTCCCACTTTAATACCATTTTTATACACCAGGGTGGAATTGACTTTTCCTGACGGGTAAAAATTGGTAGCCATGCCTTCGCGTGTATTGTTCACGTAATTAACCTGGGAGAGCAAATGACCATCGCGATCATAGTTTTTCGTAAGCCCGTGTCGAAGATTACCCTTTGCCGAGGTTTCGGTCTTGACTTTTCCATTGCTGAAATATTCCTTCAAAACCTTTACAGCAGAGGTATCAACAACACTGTCGTTTTTGGCTTCTTTAGAAACCGCATTCTTTAGTTTGTTGAATTTCTCCTTTGTACAGCCGGCAGCCAAAATGGCAAATACCAGCAGTACCAGAGCAGCATAAGATTTCATACGGATGATATTTTTTTGTAGTTATTATAACGGGTGAAGTTAACAAAAAAACACACATTTGATTTCACGATCATTATCTTTGCCGTTCATTTGAATTACCTATGGGAAGATCGAAAGTGAAACCTTTACTTGAAAATCTGACGGTGGAAGATGTTGCTGCCGAGGGGAAGGCCATAGCCCGTTACGATGGCCAGGTGGTTTTTATATCACAGTGCGTTCCCGGTGACGTGGTGGATGTTCAGGTAATACGCAAAAGAAAGCGGTTCATGGAAGGTTTTCCGGTTAAGTTTCATGCGTATTCAAAAAACCGCAGCACACCGTTTTGCAAGCATTTTGGCGTTTGCGGGGGGTGTAAATGGCAACACCTGCCATACCCTGAACAGTTGAAATTCAAGCATAAACAGGTAGCCGATGCCCTTGAAAGAATTGGCAAAGTTTCTTCGGCCAGTGTTGAGGAAATCCTGGGATCAGAAAAGCAGGTCGCTTACCGCAACAAGCTTGAATTTACCTTTACCCGGAACCGCTGGCTGACCAATGAGGAAATTCAACAGTCACCGGAGAATCTGGAACGAAGAGGCCTGGGATTTCACATTCCCGGCAAGTTCGACAAGGTGCTCGACATTGATGAATGTTACCTGCAACCTGAACCATCGAATAAAATCCGGCAGTTCGTACGCCGGTATGCCATTGAGAATGATCTTCCCTTTTTCGACCTGGTTAACCAGGAGGGATTGCTTCGCAATATAATTGTCCGCAACAACAACAAGGGCGAGTTTATGGTGGTTTTCTCCTTTTTCAGGGATGACCATGATGTTATACAAAAGCTGCTGAGCGAGACCGGGAAACAATTTCCTGAAATTACGGCACTCCTGTATGTGATCAACAGCAAAGGCAATGACACCATAAATGACCTCGACATTAAGCTTTTCAGCGGGAATGATCATCTGATAGAGATGATAGAAGACCTGAAATTCAGGATCTCACCCAAATCGTTTTTCCAAACCAACACCAACCAGGCGTACAGGCTTTACAAAGTTGTGCGGGAGTTTGCAGCATTAACGGGCAGTGAAACCGTATACGACCTTTATACCGGAACAGGCACCATTGCGTTGTTTTTAGCGCGCGGATGCAAACAGGTAATCGGACTGGAATATGTGGATGAAGCTATTGAGGATGCAAAAATAAATGCCGCATTAAACGAAATTACCAATGCCCGGTTTTTTGCAGGCGATATAAAAGCCTTGTTGAATGATGATTTCATTGATGAAACGGGCAGGCCCGATGTCATTATTACCGATCCGCCACGTACGGGCATGCATGCCGATGTGGTGGCCTCCATCATTAAAGCTGCGCCGGAAAAAATTGTGTATGTGAGCTGTAATCCTGCCACCCAGGCCAGGGATACAGAAATGCTATCGGTAGCATACAATGCCGTAAAATCAAGGCCTGTCGATATGTTCCCCTATACACACCATGTGGAAAATGTGACACTGCTGGTAAGGCATCAGAAATCTTCATAGATGCCTGAATATTTGTATAATATATTTGCCTGATTTTTATTAATTTGGCCAAACCTTCAATTCATCGAGTATGGGCAATTTTTTCCAGGGAGTTTTTCAGGTATTTTTCCTGATCGGCTATGTTGTACTTTTTGTGGTAACCATTCTGATTTTAAAGCCGTTCAGGTATCACAAGCGAAGGAGGGGCACAACCATTTTGCTTAAGGTTAGTTATTTGCTGTACCTGCTGTCGTTTTTGGTATTTTCCTACCTGTTGCTTTTTGGAAAAAAGGATCTTGACAGTGCAGATAAGTATGATACCCTCTTTAACATTCACTTCCTGTTTTTTCTTTCCTCCACACTTATTCCGAACGTTGGTATAATGATCCGCCGGAAAATCAAGCATAACCGGATTGAATACAATATCCTGGTAACGATCATCAACCTGCTGTATTTTGTTTACCTCACCTATCTCAGCATTTCGCAGAAGTGGGCGATTATGTAAGGGCAACAGCTATCTCCACCTTCTCATTGAGCGGAAGTTCGCCATTGATCCAGTGAATGACAGTTCCCCCTTTCTCCATTTTCCTGAACCACGTTCTCTGCCTTTTGGAAAATTGATGTATTGCTGTATTCAGTCGGGTAAACATGGTGTGGTAATCCATTTCTCCCTGCAGGTGTTGGGTGATGAACCTGTATTCCAACCCGTAATAAACCAGTGATTCAGCGCTTAATCCTGATTCAAGCAATTGGCGTACTTCTTCAATCATGCCCTGCTGAAGTCTTTCCTTTAGCCGCTGTGTTATTCTTTCGCGTTCAGTTTCCCTCTCATACATCACGCCTAAAAACAGGGTGGAGGGAACAGGCCGTGTTTCCTTAACAGGGTTTTGCCTGTAGTGGTATTCGATTTCAAGCGCCCGCAGGGCATGTTCAACGGTATCGACGTCGGTGGTGTTGTGCAGTGATTTAAGCTGCCTGAGTATGTCGTGCAACTCGCCAAGGCTTTTGCCTGACATTTCGCGGCGCAGCCGGTCGTTTACCGGCACCTCTTCAAGCCGGTAATTGCGGGTTACGGCATCAATATACATTCCCGATCCGCCGCAAAGAACAGGCAGCTTGCCGCGATTCCGGATATCATCGTATGCATCGGAGAAATCGCGCCGGTATTCATAAATGCTGTACTTGTATCCGGGATCGGCAATATCGACCATGTGCACGGGCACTGTAAAGCCATCAACAAGATAACTTTCATAATCCTTTCCGGTGCCAAGGTTCATGCGCCGGTAGATTTGCCTGGAATCAGCACTGATAATTTCACCATTGAGCCTTTTGGCCAGGTGGGCTGCAAACGTTGTTTTTCCGCTGGCGGTAGGCCCAATAACGGCTATCATGTCGTATTTTGATGGCATATGCTCTATTTCATTCAGGCTAATTTATGGAAAATCGGATAAATTGGATTTAATTTGCATCATATACCGCAATAATGGCAGTAGACATAAGAAATAAGAAAGCATGGCACGACTTTGAAATCCTGGATAAGTTTACTGCAGGCATTGTGCTTACCGGAACAGAGATTAAGTCGATCAGGGCCGGAAAAGCGAGCCTGGTTGATTCCTATTGTTTTTTTCAGGAAGGGGAGTTGTTTGTGAAGGGAATGCACATAACCGAATACGATTACGGAAATATATACAACCATTTTCCCAAACGCGACCGTAAATTGCTGTTAACCAAAAGGGAATTGAAAAAGCTGCAAAAGAATGTAAAGGAAAAGGGGCTGACTATTGTGGCGTTGAAGATTTTTATGTCGGAAAATAGTTATGCGAAAATTGAGATTGCCCTGGCAAGGGGTAAGAAGGAATTTGACAAGCGCGAGGATTTAAAGAAAAAGGACTCCCGGAG
>CAZYDI010000136.1:0-6769 GCA_964646255.1 uncultured Bacteroidales bacterium | reverse complement strand
ACAATATGTATCCTTAAGTTGACGGCTATGGTTAAAAAAACTACGCCTAGCGGGGAGTTGGCCGATTATTAACCCCTGTTGCATGGTTAGCGTATTGGCCACTACAAAGCCGATACCGGTGCAAGGAAAGGATTTGATGCAATATTGCAGGTGTGTATATTTTCTGCAATTCTCAACTTAGTGTAAGGAGTCATGATTAGTTTTAAAAAGTTTTTTTAGATTTGAATTTCCTTTAAATTTCCTTCTATGCGAAATTCAAATACTGGCAGCAATTACACCAACCTGCAAACCTTTTTTTTAGTTGCTCTGCGTATCATCATCGGATGGTATTTTTTATATGAGGGCCTCACTAAAATCGAAAATCCTGATTGGTCGTCATTGGGTTACCTTATGGATTCCAAGGGATGGTTTTCGGGCATGTTCCACTCCATGGCCGGAAACCCGGATACCGTTGTAATAATCGACTGGCTGAACAAGTGGGGACTTACCATGATCGGTTTAGGACTGATGCTTGGATTGCTTACCCGCATTGCGCTTTGGGGCGGAATAATGCTGCTGGTACTTTATTATTTATCACATCCCCCCCTGGCTTCCGTCAGCTATATTCTTCCGCAGGAAGGCAGCTATTTATGGGTAAACAAAACCCTCATAGAAATTTTTACCATGGTGGTATTGCTTCTATTCCCTACCAGTCATATTTTCGGACTTGACAGGTTTATTTTAAAAAAGTGAGAAACACAATCAGGACAATGAAAAAGAATAACGATAAGGGCAGCTCAAATTCAGCACAACCGGTTCCAAAGAATATTGGCCGCAGGGATATATTAAAAGGGCTTGCTGCCTTGCCTGTTTTGGGAGCATTTTCCTATGCATGGGCACGTAAAAATAAGATCGATGAGCATTTTAAGCAACAAATGCGTGAAGTCGTCAACCTCACCTCTCAGCCGGTTGAACTTGCCGGAACCATAAAGGACGGTAAGCCGGTCAGGGTCGGGATCATCGGTTTTGGAATCAGGGGTAAACAATTGCTGCGCGCTGCAGGATTTCCCGAACCTTCATGGATAGATGAACAGATTAAAGCCAACGCTGAAAACAGCCAGAACAGGAACTATGACTATTACCTGGAGCAGGAAAAGCTCAACATGGAGGTAACCGGTGTTTGTGATGTGTTTTCGGTTTATGGTGATGCCGCAGTGCTTGCAGGATCTAACATCAATCGCGAAGGCACCGGTGGAAAGATGGGGAAAGCGCCAAAACAGTATAAGACTTACCTTGAATTGCTTGATGCACCTGACATAGATGCCGTTATTATAGCAAGCCCCGACCACTGGCATGCTACCATGGCCATTGAAGCAGCAAAAAGAGGCAAGCATGTTTATTGTGAAAAGCCGGTGAGCTGGACTGTTCCCGAAACCTATGAGCTTGTTAAAGTGGTTAAGGAAAAAGGAATTGTCTTTCAGCTTGGTCACCAGGGACGCCAGACGGAAAGCTATACCAAGGCAAAAGAAGCCATTGAAAAGAATGTTTTGGGGAAAATAAACCTTATTGAGGTGTGCACAAACAGGAACGATCCTAACGGAGCCTGGGTATATGATATACACCCGGAGGCAAATCCTTCCACAATTGACTGGAACCAGTTTATTGGCCCTGCTCCATACCATGAATTTTCGCTCGAAAGATTTTTCCGTTGGAGATGCTGGTGGGATTACAGCACCGGACTTAATGGCGACCTGCTTACCCATGAATACGATGCGATAAACCAGATTCTTGGCCTGGGTATTCCGGCATCCGTTGCCTCTTCAGGTGGCATCTATTTCTTTAAGGACGGCAGAACAGTACCTGATGTTCTACAAGTGGTAATGGAATTTCCGAAGCACGACCTGTCCTTCTTATACAGCGCTACACTGGCCAGCAACCGGTCAAGGGGCAAAGTAATCATGGGGCATGATGCCAGCATGGAAATCAGTGATCGCCTGGTAATATATGCCGATCCGCAGTCGACTCAATACAAGGACAAAATTGAACAGGGACTCATAGATCCCGGAACGCCCATATATGCCTTTACACCAGGCAAGAAAGAAGCCGATGGTTTTGCCACCGCAACAGAGCAATATTTTGCAAGCCGTGGATTGCTATATACGTATCGCGATGGCAGGAGGGTTGACACCACGCATTTGCATATAAAAGAGTGGATTAACTGCATACAAGCCGGCGTGCAGCCCAGTTGTAACATTCACCAGGCATTCGAAGAAGGAATTAGTGCCCATATGTCAACCAAGGCATTGCTCGAAAACCGCAAAGTTTTTTGGGATGCTGACAAACAAGAAATTGTATAAACTTTTAGTGTCCGGAATTGTTTTTTTAACGATTCATTCAGCATAACAAAGCTAAACAAACATGTTTTTCATTAACTTAGGGCATCAAAACCCGGATTAAGGTTCAGAAGCCCTGAAAAGTCTGCGATACCTGACTAACTTATACTATAACTTATTTCAAACTAAAAAACTTCATTATGAATGACGAAAAAAAATCAGGAATAAGCCGTAGGGAGTTCCTGGGTAACACTGCAAAAGCGGCAGCAGTGTTCACCATTGTTCCAAGTCACGTTGTGAGCGGTTTAGGATACAAAGCACCAAGCGATAAACTGAATGTTGCTTGTGTTGGCATCGGTGGAATGGGAAATTCCAACCTTAAAGCAATTGCTCCCACTGAAAATATCGTTGCATTATGCGATGTAGATTGGGCTTATTCCAAAGGTGTTTTCGACGCTTACCCAAATGCTAAGCGTTATTGGGATTGGCGTGTTATGTTTGATGAAATGAAAGACGGCATTGATGCCGTTATTGTAGCTACTGCCGATCATACCCATGCCATCATTGCCGCCACTGCCATAACCCTTGGCAAACATGTTTTTGTGCAGAAACCCCTTACCCACACGGTTTATGAATCACGCCTGCTTACCAGGCTTGCTGCAAAGTACAAAGTAGCAACCCAGATGGGAAATCAGGGTGCTTCAGGCGAAGGCGTACGTCAGACATGTGAATGGATCTGGGCTGGTGAAATTGGTGAGATAAAAAAGGTTGAATCCTTTACCGATCGTCCGATATGGCCACAGGGACTAAATCGTCCGTCGCAGGGCCATTGGGTTCCTGATACATTGAACTGGGATTTGTTCATTGGTCCGGCCCCCATGCGTCCTTACAATTCCATTTATACCCCATGGAACTGGCGCGGTTGGTGGGATTTCGGAACCGGAGCCCTGGGTGATATGGCATGCCACATCCTGCACCCCGTATTTAAAGGCCTGCGACTGCAATATCCAACACGCGTGCAGGGCAATTCAACCTTGTTGCTTACTGATTGTGCTCCTAATGCTGAATTTGTGAAATACATTTTCCCCGCCCGCACAGGTTTAAAAACCGATAAGGTTAAATTTCCCGAGGTGGAAGTTACCTGGTCGGATGGCGGCATCAAGCCATTGTTCCCGAAGGGATGGCCCGAAGGTAAAGACATGAATGACAGCGGTGGAGGTGTTATCTTCCACGGATCTAAAGATACCCTTGTTTGCGGATGCTATGGAAAAAACCCCTGGTTACTCTCTGGGAGAACACCTGCAACACCGAAAACACTGCGCCGCCTGGAACAGGATGTTACCCACGAAATGGATTGGGTAAATGCCTGTAAGCAGAATCCCGAAAGCCGTGTTGAATTGTCATCAGACTTTAAGGAAGCCGGGCCATTTAATGAAATGGTGGTAATGGGAGTTCTTGCTGTGCGTTTGCAGGGCCTGAATAAAGAACTTGAGTGGGATGGCCCCAATATGCAATTCAAAAACATTCGCGACGATGAAACGCTGAGAATATGCATTGAGGACAACTTCTCGGTAAAGGACGGACATCCGACTTTTAACAAGAAATGGACCGATCCGCTGCCTGCAAAAGCCTTTGCTGCAGAGTTAATAAAGCATACCTACAGAAATGGCTGGAATTTACCGGCTTTGCCTGCTTAAAAAATATTGTAAAAACCAAAAACATTGTATGTGATATGAAACGTATCTTTATTTCTTTATTTATGGTTGCGTTATTTACGACAACCAGTCATTTCTTTTATTCCTGTAAACCCGCCGGCAAAGGTGCCGACACAACAGCAGAAACTATGCCTGCGTTAGACTCCAACAATATGTTAACAGCCGAAGAACAAGCCCAAGGCTTTGAATTAATCTTTGACGGTAAAAGTACTGCCGGATGGCGTGGTTATAATAAACCTGCCTTCCCCGACTCAGGCTGGGCGGTTGAAAATGGCGTGCTTCGCTGCATTGGTTCAGGTCAGGGTGAAGCAGGCGGAAAAGGTGGTGACATTATCTATGATAAAAAGTACAAGGATTTCCACCTTAAACTGGAATGGAAGATATCCGAAGGCGGTAACAGCGGAATTTTTTACCTGGGCCAGGAAATACCCAACGAACCGGTATGGAAATCCGCACCCGAAATGCAGGTTCTTGACAACCTCAAACACCTTGATGCCAATCTTGGGAAAGATGGAAACCGTAAAGCCGGATCACTGTATGACCTTATCCCTGCCAATCCTCAAAACACAAAACCGGCAGGTGAATGGAATGAGATAGAAATTATGGTTTACCAGGGTACCGTGGTTCATAAACAAAACGGCGAAACCGTGTTGGAATACCACATTGGCACCCCCGACTGGGATAAAATGATCAGGGAAAGCAAATTCAAGGACTTCAGCGAATTTGGCAAATATATCGAAGGATATATTGCACTGCAGGATCATGGCAACGACGTGTGGTTCAGAAATATTAAGATCAGGGCACTATAGTATTCAATGCATGAACAAGGAAAAAAGGTTGTCGGTTTATGGCAACCTTTTTCATTTTAACCATTAATTCTTTAACCAATATGAAACACAGCAGGAGATCATTTCTTCAGACTGCAGCAATTGCCGCTGCCGGTTTTCCGCTAATGGCCAATGCGATTGGTATGGAAAAAAACGCGAAATCAAAATATAAAATTTCTTTGGCCGAGTGGTCACTCCACAGGGCCTTGCATGCTAACGAAATGAGTAACCTTGATTTCCCGGTAAAAGCAGCAAAGGAATATGGAGTATACGGTGTAGAATATGTCAGTACTTTCTTTAAAAGTACTGAACATGCATACCTCAATGAATTGCTGAAAATCAGCAAAGACCATGGAGTTACCAATGTATTGATAATGATTGACGCCCAGGGATCGCTGGGCGATGCTGATACTGCTGCACGTGCCAAAGCAGTTGAGAATCATAAACCGTGGATTGAGGCAGCAAAATTCCTTGGTTGCCATTCTATACGGGTGAATGCTGCAGGCAGCGGAAGTGAAACCGCTGTTGCAGATGCCGTTGCAGAGTCGCTGACGAAACTCTGCACTTTTGCAAGGCCTATGAAAATGAATGTTATCGTGGAAAACCACGGGGGTTATTCTTCGAATGGAAAATGGCTGGCCGGTGTTATGAAAAAAGTGAGCCTTAAAAATTGCGGCACCTTACCCGATTTCGGAAATTTTCGCCTTAACCAAACCGAAGAATACGACCGGTATTTGGGGATGAAGGAATTAATGCCCTATGCAAAAGGCGTTAGCGCCAAGTCGCACGATTTTGACACCCAGGGCAATGAAACAAGGTCTGATTTCAGCCGCATGATGAAGATTGTTGATGATGCAGGATATAAAGGCTGGGTTGGCATAGAATACGAAGGAAGCAAATTAAGCGAACCTGAGGGTATTTTGGCAACAAAAAAATTGCTCGAAAAAACATTCGCATCATTATAACCGATTTTACGTGTCTGCATGCATACGGTACGCTATATCGACCTTGGGTTAAAGGATTACAAGGAGACCTGGGATTATCAACAGCAGGTTCAGGATGCGCTAATTGATGCAAAAGTAAACATGCATCAGCAAGGCAGCCCTGAATGCCTTATTTTTGTCGAGCACCCTCATGTGTATACCCTTGGTAAGAGCGGCAAGGACAACAACCTGTTGATCAATGCCGATTTTTTGGCAACGATACATGCAACCTATTATCATACCGACAGAGGTGGTGATATAACCTATCACGGCCCGGGTCAACTCGTTGGTTATCCGATATTCGACCTGGATAAAATGGGCATTGGCGTAAAGAAATATATCCATACACTTGAAGACTCCGTAATTGGTGCCCTTGCAGAATTTGGCATTGAAGCATCACTGCTTGACGGGGCTACAGGTGTATGGGTTAAATCAAATGAGCCGCCCATTGACAGAAAAATCTGTGCTATAGGGGTGAAAGTAAGCAGGGGCATTACCATGCATGGATTTGCGCTGAATGTGAATACCAACCTCGATTATTTTTCCTATATCAATCCCTGCGGTTTCACCAACAAAGGGGTCACCTCCATTGAAAAAGAAACCGGCAGGGGTGTAAACATGCAAAAGGTAAAGAAAATCCTGGCCGGCAAAATAGCTTCGTCCTTTGGATTGAATTTTGAAAATCGGTGATCAAGCTCCACAGAGCGGCACTATGACAGTCGGAAAACATATAACCAAAAACCCATAATGCCGATCCTATGGATATGCTACCATAATTGCGGCCCTATGGGCCTTGCGAACCAGATGACAAGCAGATTGGCAAACCAGCAAACCAGTTTCACCCGCCGAAGCCTATGGCGAAGGAGGGAAGACCAAAAGACCAGAAGACAACTCTTCGACCCGCAGCCCAACCATAAGGCCTCACCTACGGT
>CAZYDI010000135.1:5685-6792 GCA_964646255.1 uncultured Bacteroidales bacterium | reverse complement strand
GCCAGGTTGGTATATCCTTTTTCTTTCATCCAGCCTTCAATATCCTTTATCAGGGTTTCTATATAGCCGATTCCGTTTTGGTAAAGTGTCGAACAGATCTGCACAGCGGATGCGCCCGCAAGCAGTTGTTTAATCACGCCCTGGTAATCATGTATGCCGGTTGCTGCAACCAATTCGGTCCGTATTTTGCTGGAAAGCAAAGCAATCCATCGAAGAGAAAGCGTAATTTCATGTGGCGAACTGTAAACATTTTGCGCTACCACCTGCATGGTATGTATGTCGATATCAGGGCGGTAATAGCGGTTAAACAACACAAGGCTGTTCACATCAAGGTTGCTTATTTTGTAAAGCATCCGGTAAATGTTGGTAAAATAGAATCCTACTTTAACAGCAATAGGAATATTACTGGCATATTTTCTTACTTCATGGATAATATCCATATAGGCCTCTTCCATTTTGTAGCCCGTAAGGTTGATGTTGGTAGGCGGAATGAAAATATTCAGTTCAAGTCCGTCAGCACCTGAATTGGCTATTTGGGCAGCAAACTTCGGCCATTCTTTAGATGTAACGCAATTTATGCTGGCAATTACCGGAATCGAAACTGCCTTCTTGGCATTCTCAATCAGCTTAATATACTCATTCAGGCCTTCTTTGGTAGAAAATGTATTGATGAATTGCATGGCTTCGGGATACCAGAAATACATTTCATCCTGATCGATCATAAATGATTTTTTGCTTACCAGTTGTTCCTCAAAAAGTGATTTCAGCACAACTGCCCCCGCGCCATGATCAGCACAAGCTTTAACTTTTTCAGCACTGTTTGTTAAACCTGAGCTTGATATGATGATAGGGTTTTTGATAGGTATACCCATAAAAGTTGTTGAAAGATCCATGGTGCTAGTATTTTTTTGACTGATCTTGTGAAGTTAGTTACTTTCCGGTGATTTTGCCAAGGATAAAATCCTTTAAATACGCCGAGGCTTTTTCAATATTTTGTATAGCCTCAGGTGTTACATTAGCCATAAACTCCCATGCATAGCCTTTAATGTGCAATAAATATGCCTTTGGAGTGCATCCAAATACCTGGTTGCAAAGGTGAAGAATAAA
>CAZYDI010000135.1:1633-5585 GCA_964646255.1 uncultured Bacteroidales bacterium | reverse complement strand
ATAAATATGCCTTTGGAGTGCATCCAAATACCTGGTTGCAAAGGTGAAGAATAAAACGGGGTGACACGGCGTGCATGGTAAACTCAACTTCTGCTGAGGGTTCCACAGACTCAAATAAAAAATCCGTTATGTTTTCGTGTGAAGCATCTGCAAAAACCACTGTCTCATATCGCGAAACGGTCAGTGCATCTTCTAGATTCAACTGGTAGTCCGAATCAACCTCCACTTGAGATATGCTGTTTTCACTCGACCATTTTTCTATTGCTTCAGCCAACAACACCCCGGCTCCATCATCCTGTCTCCCTGGATTTCCGTAACCATAAATTAGAATGGCAGGTTTAGCTTCGGTCAATTTTTTATTTTCCTTTCAATGAGGTTGTTTTGTGCATCAAAAACTTCAAATTCAAGGGGCATTTTTCCCAGCGCATGGGTGGCACAGCTTAAGCACGGATCGTATGCCCTTATGGCTACTTCTACGGCATTCATCATTCCTTCGGTGATTTCCTTTTTGCCTGTCATTACTTTTTCTGCTACCCTGTTCACCGCTTCATTCATGGGTTGATTGTTGTTGGTGGTTGAAACAATGAGGTTAGCCATCTTAATCATATCGTCTTCACCAATTTTATAATGATGAAACAAGGTACCGCGCGGTGCTTCAATAAGTCCCACACCTTCGAAGTTCTTATTGCCTTTGGTAACCAGTTCGCCTTCCATTAAATCAGGGTCATTGATGAGTTCCTTGATTTTTTCGGCGCTATGCAAAATTTCTATCAGCCTTGCCCAGTGCATATGCATTGGCCTGTTGCTGGGTTTTCCGACATTGTATTTTTTGAACAATTCAAATTCCTTTTGTGCCAAAGGAGTGTCGATAAATTCTGCGGTATTCATGCGGGCAAGCGGGCCCACTGTATACCAGCCGGTTTTTTTACCCAATTCCTTCAGATAAGGAAATTTCATGTAACTCCAGGTTTTTACCTCTTCATCAATGTACTTGTAGTATTCCTGGTAGTCCACATCGTGCAGGATTTTCTTCCCTTCAGCGTCAACTGCCCGCAATACCCCATGATATAAGTCGAGTGCCCCGTCCTTTCTTATCAAACTAAGGTAGCTTGACGGGAATTCAATGAATCCGTCAATTATAGCCGTGTTTTTTTTATGGTAGTCCTTGAAAAAATCAATTGCATCCTTTGCCCAGCCTATCATTTTATCAATATTCATATATGCATCGCCGTGGAGCAAATAATCCCTTTCCTCTTCAGAGAGGTGTTTGTTAATTCCTCCCGGAATAGCCCCTGTACCATGAATTTTTTTGCCTGCTGTAGCCTTAATTATTTCCTGTCCGTATTTTCGCATCATTACACCCTGCACGGCCAGGTCCTTGAATTCCAGGGCAACACCAATGATATTCCTTTTCAATGGATCAGCATCGATTCCGAATAAAAGATCAGGTGAGGCCAGGTGGAAAAAATGCAGCGAGTGTGATTGGAACATTTGCCCGTAATGCATCAGTCGGCGCATTTTTTCACCGGTTGGCGTTAATCCTTCACCGGTTCCGGCACCAACAATTACGTCAAGGGCTTTGGCTGCAGCAAGATGGTGGCTTACAGGGCATATACCGCATAAACGCTGAACAAGCACGGGCATTTCCCAATATGGCCGGCCCTGAACAAAGCGTTCAAAACCTCGGAATTCAACAATATGCAACCGTGTCTGCTCAATTTTTCCTTCATTGTTAAGGTGAATGGTCACCTTGCCATGTCCTTCCACCCGTGTTACCGGTTCAATGGTTATTTTTTGTCCCATGGTGAATGTAGTTAATCGAATTTTACAACTTCATAAGGCAGTTTCAGTTCATTACCGGTAACGAGTGCTACCAGGGCTTCCCAAATAAGATCGGCACGAGGCGGACATCCGGGAAGGAAATAGTCAATTTTTACAATTTCATGACAGGGATATACCCTGTCCAACAACATAGGTAATTCAGGATCGTTAGGAATAATTGACTTTTCATTTCCAACCACCGTTGGGCCGTTCAAATAGGCCTCTTCGAGGCATTCCCTTATCGGTATTCCATTTCTCATTGCGGGGAGTCCGCCCATTATCGCACATTCACCCACAGAAACCAGTATTTTGCAATGCTCCCGGAAATCTTTCAGTACATGTATGTTTTCACTGTTACAACAACCGCCTTCAATCAACCCGATATCGCATTTTTTTGTGAATTTCTTGATGTCATCAATGGGTGATTTATTGAATTCAACCAGTTCAATGAGTTCGAGAATCCTTTCATCAATATCCAGCACCGACATATGACATCCAAAACATCCTGCCAGCGAAGTTGTGGCTACAATTGGTTTGCTCATGGAATACGTTTTAAATTAGGTAATCTGTATATTTTCAATATCACTGCCAATAGGCGTATTGTCGTATTTTCTTTCTCCAATCGGAATCACAAATCCTTTTTCCTTTACCAGTATCGAGCCTACAGGGCATACATCCATTGCTTTTTGAGCCATTTCATCGGTGAGCTGTTTACCTAATTTTGTATCTACAACTACCTCTACACTTGCACTGCGTTTCCGGTAGGCGAAAATGCTCCGCCCGTTTTCATCGGTGACAACCCTGATGCATCGTTTACAAAGGATGCATCGGTTATGGTCTTTAATGATTTTTGGGTGACCTGCATCTACATGACGGTATGGAAATTGAAAAGGAAAGCGGGGAACAAGCATTCTGAAACGGTAAGCAAGTGCCTGTAATTCACAGTTACCACTTTTTTCACAGGCAGGACAAAAATGGTTGCCTTCAATAAATAGCAGCTCAATAATGTTTTTACGAAGTTCAGTGATTTCTTTTGATTCATTTTCAATCGTCATGCCTTCGGCAACCGGCGTAGTGCAGGCTGTCATCAAACGGCCATTCACTTTTACCGTACATATCCGGCAACTGCCTTTGGGCTTAACACCCGGGTAATTGCAAAGGGTAGGGATGAATACACCGTTTTCCCTTGCTGCATCAACCAAAAATTGGCCCCGTGCTGCCATGCACTCTGTTCCATCAATGGTAAACCTTACAAACTGACTCATAGTGGAATTGTTTTAAAAATTAGGTATCCTGCCGGTTACATCACATGATTCTTTCACCGCCATGCTCAAGTCGAATCCATGGTCGTATTCTTTGTTCTTCTGGATTTTTGCTTCGTAGAGATGCCTGAAGTTTTTGAGGCTTGACAATATGGGATTTGCTGCTGTTTGTCCAAGCCCGCAACGGCTTGCCTTTAGCACTTTACCCCATTCAACTATATCATCAATATCCTGTTTAACTCCCCGTGCATTCAGGATCTTTACGAGTTTGTTACGCAGCAGCGTTGGCATTATCCGGCAGGTGGAGCAGCTGCCACATGATTCATCTATAAAAAACTCCATGAAATTGAGTACAATATCCGATAGGATATCCCTGTCTTTTCCAATGATAATAAGCGACCCGCCTGTGGCCAGATCTTCATATCCCAATATGCGGTTAAATTCATTCTGAGCGATAATTGCCCCTGATGGCCCTCCAACCTGCACAGCCTGAACCTCATCTTTATGGGCGCCAACCATATCAAGAATGTCATCAATGGAAAATCCCCAAACCACTTCATAAACGCCGGGAAATTTGCAATCACCTGAAATACTCAGCAGTTTGGTTCCTGTAGATTCAGTTGTTCCAAGGGATTTATACCAATCGCCCCCGTTAAGCACTACTTTAACAACCGAACAAAGCGTTTCTACATTATTCACAACCGTAGGCATGTCCAGGTATCCCTTTTCAACAGGGAAAGGGGGACGATCACGCGGTTCACCCCGTTTTCCTTCAGCAGATTCAATTAACGCAGATTCTTCACCGCAAACATAAGCGCCTGCACCAAACTGAATACGAATATCAAAATTAAAGCCTTTCTTTCCGAGGA
>CAZYDI010000135.1:0-1533 GCA_964646255.1 uncultured Bacteroidales bacterium | reverse complement strand
GCGCCTGCACCAAACTGAATACGAATATCAAAATTAAAGCCTTTCTTTCCGAGGATATTTTTGCCCAGGTAATTGGCATCACGTGCCATTTGCAAAATCGATTCAAGGTGGTTTTGCAAATACTTGTACTCATGCCTTATATATAATATACCTTCCGAAGCTCCAATGGCATATCCTGCTATTACCATACCTTCAAACAGCAGGCGGGGACGTTCGGTAAGGATTACCCTGTCCTTAAAGGTTCCCGGTTCACCTTCATCCGCATTGCAGAAGAGGTATTTTCTTTCACCTGCAGCGTTCCGGCAAAACTCCCACTTTAGTCCGGTTGGAAATCCGGCACCGCCCCTCCCGCGCATGTTTGATTTTTTAACCTCATCAATAACCTGTTCCGGAGTTATGGTAACCAGTTTATCAATGGCCTGACCGGCGGTAAACGTTCTTTCGAGCACCGGCCCTATTTTTCGGATGTTGTTTGATACAACTGATTTGATAAGATCTGACCGGTTTTCACCATCGCCATAATCCTGCACAAACATTTCATGCACACTTTTGCCTTCCCTGATATCGCGAACGATTTCCTTGGCCCTGAATGGAGTAAGCCTGGTAAAGATCTGGTTGTTAATGATGGCAGCCGGTTCCTGGTCATTCATTCCAATGCAGGCCGTGTCAAATAACCCCACCAACCCATCGGGAGTGACTTCGTTAAATCTTATGCCCAGCTCTTTTTCGAAGGTGCTTGCAACAGCTGCCCTGCCCATCATATTGGCAACAGCACTATTGTTGAGAAAAATATGGTATTTTCCGGTGGGTTTTTGTGAAAAGAAATGGTAGAAAGAAACGGTTTGGTCAACGTCTACTTCCGACATGCCCAGTTCATCAGCAATTTGCACAATGATGTTATGCGGAATGTAACCGAATTCCGTTTGAACATCAATGAGAATGTCCATGAGCCTGGTTTTATCCTTGGAATATTTCTCAAGGATTTTTTGAACACCTGTCTTCATAATGATCGCTTTGAGTTTGAAACAAAAATGAAAAACGCTGTGTGTTGAAAAACTGAACGCGGATGATGTTGTCAATGTACCTGAAAACAGAACAATCTGTTTTGTTAATTAATTCACAACTAAAAATAATTAGGATAAACCAAACTACCAAATGAAAAATGAAATTTAGAATGAATAAAGGATTTATTCATTTCATAAATAGCAAATATTCAATCGTTTAACAAAGGAAGCATTGATAAAAATCATGGCTCCGGACAATATAAGGTAAAGCAGGGTTGGTTCAGAGAATTCACATAATTAATGGTATTAGATCAGGTTTTGCACTGATCAAAATCATGGCTTATCAACAGGCTGTTTTTTTATTTTGACTTGCTGTTCCATACCAATACCCACAACCCAATACCTAAGTGTCAATGATCTACGATCATAAATAACTAATCTGTTCTTCAATGAAAATCGGCTGCGTTAAAGAAATAAAAACCCACGAATACAGGGTAGGCCTCACACCATCGGATGTAAAGTCTTATGT
>CAZYDI010000134.1:0-6904 GCA_964646255.1 uncultured Bacteroidales bacterium | reverse complement strand
CCGCTGATCAATTCCTGATGCGTTTGTATGGTCTGGGGCAGATCATCCGGATGCAGAAATTCCTTAAACGGCACGGCAGTAAGCTCTTCCACTGTCCAACCTAACGTTTTTTCCCAGGCAGGATTAAGTACTTTAAAATAGCCATCAAACCCCGAAATGGTAAGCATATCCCGGGAAAGGTTGAAAATCAGGTCGCTGGTTCTTAACTTGTTCTCAATGCTTTTTTGTTCGGATATATCCCGTGCAGAAAAAATGGTGCCCGCTGAAGTATTATCCGGATCAACGGGTAACCATGAAAAACTTACATCGATAAGGGTGCCGTCTTTCTTCTTCCAACGCACCTCCCTTTCCCCGTTTCCTGTCAGTATAAACTGATTTTCCTTTTCAAACTCCGAAAGTGTGCATTCTCTGCCACCGGGACACAATTTGCTGAAGGGCTCCCCGAGTAACTCTTCCATTTCATATCCGGATATACTGCAAATCAGCGAATTCAATTCAATCAACTTACCTGCTTTAACCATGCCTATCCCTACCGGGGCAACGGTAAACAAGGTCCTCATCTTTTCTTCACTGATACGCATGGCTTCTTCAGCCTGCCTCCATTCGCTGATATCACGGGTTACGCCAAGCAGTCCGGTAACTTTCCCCTCCCTGTCGCGAATAAAAGAAATATTCATGCCTACCCATATGACACTCCCATCGGCCCGGTAATGCTCTACTTCAAGCATTCTGGTGCGGTCGGGTTGGTTGGCAGGATCCTTTTCCAATTCCAATTCTTCAGTGTATATTCTTTCTATCTTACGAAGCGATTCCGGGGGAAATTTTTCTTCCATGGAACGAAGCAGGTGCTTCTCGGGTTTTTCTCCAAGCAATCTTTCAACAGAGGGGCTTATATAGGTGGTATTCAAATTAAGATCAGAAGTCCATATTACATCGGTTATATTCATGGCAATCCGGCGGTATTTCTCCTCGCTTTCCTCAAGGGCTTTTTGTCTTGCACGATTTTCAGTATGGTTTAATATAACCAACACAATACCCAGTATTCTTCCCTGCTGGTCTTTGATGGGTGCGGCATTGAAAGCCACCGGAATTTCTCTGCCTACCCGTGTTACAAGAACAGCACGATCGGTCATTTCTGCCACCTTTCCTTCGCGAAGAACCTTGTTTGCAGGATCTTCTATAAGTTCCCGACTATCTTCATGAATTATTCTGACTACGTCCTCAATCCTTTTCTGCCGAGCCTCACCCTCACTCCATCCTGTCATGGCAGTGGCGGCAGGATTGAGATTTTCAATACGGCCATTATTATCTGTGGTTATAACCCCCTCCCCTATACTGTATAATGTAGATCTCAGTTCTTCCTCCCTGAAATTAAGCTGGGATTGTTTAAATAATAATTCCCTGTAAATGTTTCGTTGCCGGTAATGAAATATCCATACCACTATGAAGCCTATCAGTAACAAGCTGATGAAGATGATAATTGACAACAACAATGCCTGTTTGTATATCTCATTGTAAATCTCACGATGGTCTATTTCAGAAATAATATACCAGTTTGTGTCAGGTACTTTACGGACATCTGATAAAACTTTTTCGCCCCGGTAATCTATTCCTTCTATAATACCTAAACTACCTTGAACGGCCTTGACTGCAGTTATTTCCGGCCGATTTACTGCCACCTTCATCTTTAGCGGAATCATCTGAATATGTCGTAACTGACTTAAAAAAGTAACACTGTCACCATCTTTCCTTACCAGATAGGTTTCAGCAGTTTCAGATGGCATGGGCCATTTTCTGACCATGGGAATGATATAATCATCCGGCTCTACTATAAAAACAAGAAATGCAATCAGTTCATCGGTTTCTGAAATCACCGGCGAAATAAAATCAATGTGTATTTTATTGTGCTGCGGGCATATATAAAAGTCGCTTACTTCAATTTTTCGTAGCCGGCGCACACGGTCCAACAATTCAGCAACAACCGAATCCACAATCACTGGTTTATCCTCAACAGCACTGTATATGTGATTACCATTTGCAGTTAACAAGGCGATATTTTGATAGCGCTTACCGCTTATTATATGCAGTAATGCTTTACGGTACTCAGCTTCAGCTTCAGCGTTACCGTGTAAAATATTGTTAATATACGTGGTATAAGGGCTGGATGAAGCAAAGAAATGGGCTTCGGATAAACGCTCTTTATACCATTGGGTAAGCTGGTTAATTTTTAGTTCAGAGATGGCACTAAGCTGACTGTGCTTTTCCTTCCTGATAAAATACTTCTGGTGTTTGAAATGGAAAGAAGCCAATAGAATTAACAAAATAACAACTCCCATTGCTAACATGATGATCCGAAACCTGAAATTTCTATCGTTAATGGGTTTCATAATTGTGTAAAATAAAAAGTGTAATAACTTTATCTCAGATAAACGGTGATTTAATTAACCAAGGGTTTATACAAGTTAACAATTTACCATTGAAAAGGTAGAATTAGATTACAATTTGTAGCCCGGTTAAATTTTCGTCCAACAGTTTGGTTAATTTGTCAAAATCCAATCAAAATGAACTATTTTGCGGTTTCTATTGCCAGGCAGGTAAAGGGTGAGGTTGCAAAATATGCATTGACCGAGATCAACGCGTATTTTGATGTCAAACAACCATAACCTTGATCTGGATTTTGAGTATAAGAAGACAAAAAGAAAATTTACATGATAAAGTTATATACAAAGGTTATTACCCTGATTGCAATCACCCTCACCCTGAATCTCTATATCACGGAAGCCCAGCAATTACCAGTATATAGCCAGTATATGATGAACGGTTTTCTGATAAATCCTGCAGTAGCCGGTCATGAAGGATATACCGCCGTTAATGTAACCGCCCGTGAACAATGGGCAGGTATGAAAGATGCACCGGGAACATATGCCATCAGCTACCAGACACGCTTACTGAAAAACAGCTATATCTCACGATCAGCCTCCATACGCAGACGCAAAAGAGTGATGTCACGCAGTGGCAGAGTGGGATATGGAGGGTATGCTTTTACGGACATGGCCGGAGCCTTTAACCGAACAGGTATTCAGGGAACATATACCTACCATATCCCGTTCGACAGGTCGCAGTTGTCATTAGGTCTTTCTGTTACCGGCTATCAATTCAGAATCGATGAATCGAAAATGATTCTTCATGACGAAGCAGACATGTTATTGCTGAATACCGAAAAATCGGCCATCATTCCCGATGCCAATTTCGGGGTTTATTTCTCCAACAAAGATTTATATGCCGGCATTTCTGCCATGCAGCTGTTTCAGTCACCACTCCGGCTTGGTGCAGATGCCGACGGACCAGGGTATAAAATGATCAGGCACTATTTTGTAATGGCCGGATACCGCTTTGAAATAGGACGGGATTTATTAATGGAACCTTCATTCCTGTTTAAGTCAACAGAAAAATTAATTTCCCAGATCGATGTCAACATGAAAATGTACATCAAGGAAGATTACTGGGCAGGAATTTCCTGGCGTACCGGTGGAAGTTACAGCCTTGTAGAGGAATCCTTCAGCGGTAAAGGTTCTTCAGCCATTATCATGGCCGGCTTGCGTGTTGACAAGATTTACTTCGGATATGCTTTTGATTACACCTTTAATGCCATAGGAGCCCGTACATTTGGGTCTCACGAAGTTATGGCCGCCATTAAATTTGGTGATAACGCAAGAAGATACAGGTGGCTTAACAGGTATTAGAAGTCTCTGAAAAGAAAATATAATCTATTTGTTAACAGGTAATGTAAAGGTAATTGTGGTGCCCTTACCGGTAACACTTTTAACTGAGATCCTGCCTTTATTAATCTCCACAAAATCCTTGCATACCAATAATCCCAACCCGCTTCCCTTTTCATTCCTTGTTCCCATGGCAGATCTCTCTTCTCCCGTTTCGAAAAGCGATTTCACTTTAGCCTCGGACATGCCAGTTCCCGAATCATTTATATGTATTTCTGCATACTCTCCATTCCTGGTAAGGCCAACCGATATAAAGCCTTTTTCGGTATATTTAACAGCATTTCCAAGTAAATTCCGGATCACAGTGTTGATCATGTTCCGATCTGCAAAGACAAACGTATCAACCGTAGCATCTTTTCTGAAGGCAATTTCCTTTTCCGCCAGCATGTCTTTGATTAAATTGTAATTGATATCAATTACCTCAGATAAATTAAAGGATTCCGGTTTATACTGTATGTTCCCGGTTTGCGTTCTGGCCCATTGCAGCAGATTTTCGAGCAAATCATATACCCTTAGGGAAGACTCGTAAATAGCGCCCAGAAAAGTCAACTTCTTTTCTTCAGACAAATCGTGGAATTTTTTCAGTAGAATTTCAGAGAAGCTCAGTATAGAACTGAAGGGATTCTTCAGATCATGGGCAATGATTGAAAAAAGTTTGTCTTTTGTTGCATTGGTTACCAGTAATTTCCTGTTGGTCTCAACAAGATTATCTGCCTGCATCAATATCACCGTCTGTTTTTTCAATAATTCTTCATTGGCTTCATGAAGGTGTTCATTGTTCACCTTAAGTTCTTCCGTCTGTTCTTCAATGAACTGCTGGCGTTCTTCCATAACTGCAGTTGATTCGTTTAATTCTTCTGCCTGAAGCATCAATGCTGCGTTTATTTCTTCAACTTCCCTTGTACGCTCCTTTACCAAATCTTCTAGATGCTTCTTCTGGGATTTCAGCAGATTTATTCTGTAAAAGTAAAATCCCAAAACAATACCCACAATCACCAATAATATGAATATTCTGAACACCAAAGTCTTCCACCAGGGCGGACTGATGACTATATGCAATGAAACTCCGGTTTCATTCCAAATCCCATCATTGTTTGAGGCTTTAACCCTGAAAATGTATTCGCCCGGATTAAGGTTAGTATAATTAGCTTCCCTTTTATTGCCTGCATAATTCCAGTCATCCTCAATTCCTTCAAGGTAATAAGCATACATATTCAGGGAAGGCTGAGCATAATGGAGCGCGGCAAACTGAAATGTAAGGAAATTGTTTTTATAGGAAAGCTTGATTTTCCTGGTTAAATGAATCGGTTCTTCGAGTATCACCTGATTGTTTATGGTATCTCCGATATGAACAGGCTTGTTAAATACCCGCAGTTCGGTTAAAACGACCCTGGGTAAAAACGGATTAGGTAATATCTTATCGGGATAAAAGGCATTGAATCCGTTTTGACCCCCAAAAAAGATCATGCCATCGGGATTAATATAATAAGCATTATGCCAAAACTCATTGCTTTGTAATCCATGGTTCACATCGTAATTCACAAATTCTTCGGTTTGAGGATTCAATTTGGAAATTCCCTTTGTTGAACTGAGCCAGATGGAGCCATTTTTATCTTCTACAATACCCACTATTCCTTCGGCAGGCAGTCCATGTGAGGTATGATAGGATGTAAAGGAGATATCCGGAAAACGTTCAAAACGCCCGGTAATTTCGCGGTAATTAATTACTTTGTTAAGGCCTCCAGCCGTACAAATCCAAAAGGAGCTGTCGCGTGCCTGGCAAAATGCATTAATGGTATTGTTGCTAATGCTTCTTGGGTTATTCTTTTCGCCCCGGAAATGAATAAATCGTGGATCGGCTTTCCTCTTCTCATCAGCGGTTAGCACACTTATTCCATTACCATGACCGCCTATCCAAATATTTTTATGGAGATCTTCTCCTATCGACCATATGATATCGTCGCCTATGCTGTAATTATTGGTTTCATCAGGGACAAAAAAGTCGAATTCATCCATCTCATCGTTGTAACGCCACAATCCCGCTTCCCATGTACCACCCCATAAAATACCATCACTGTCTTCATATATTGAAAAGGTCCATCGATCGAAACGGTAATTTTTAACTACGGGTTTTCTCCCGGAGAATGCAGGTTCAGGCATGATCCTTGAAATCACTCCGCCTCCGCTGCCTACCCATACTTCGCCGTTTTTCCGGTGAACGAGACAAAGGGTACTGTTACCACCGATTGAATTCGGATCTTTCGGATCATTTAAATAGCGTATGAACTTCGGTTCCTGATCACCAGAGAAAACAATACGGTTAATGCCACCCCCGATATCCAATCCTACCCAGAGTTCATTCGGATTAAGACCATGGATAGAAGAGATTACATCTCCACTCAAAGCATTCTTTTTATAGGGTATTTTTCTGAAGTGGATGAATTCCTTTCTGTAGAAATCAACTTTGTTCAATCCGTAACTGAAGGTTCCAATCCATAATACCCCTGTATTGTCTTCAAATAATGAAAAAACAGTATTATCACTTATGGTATTATTGTCCAGTTCATCTGGTTCAAAATGCTCCAGTGTATCGGTTTCCGGTTTATAACGATATAATCCCTGTATTTCAGTTCCAATCCATATATGGTTATTGTGATCACGTAAAAGACAATTCCGGTTTTCAGGAGTAACGTTTATCTTTCCCGGGTCCACTTTCAGATATTTACCGGTTACTTCATTATAAGCCAGTTTAATAATCCCATCATAGGTAGTTCCTATATATAAACCGGCCTGGTCATCTTCAATAACAGATCTTATATAATTTCCTCCCAGCCTTATGCCTGAATTGGTTATTTCTTTTTTCAACGGATCGAAATAATATAACCATTCTGAAAACAGCAATAACTGCCTTTTACTGTTTTCAAATACCCAGGTAATTGGGGCAGATGACCCGGAGTACGTGAATTTCTCAAATCCGGCTTTTTTATCGACATTTTTTTCAGCCGGCACAAAAAGATTTAGCGCTGTTTCGGTGCAAATCCAGATATTGCCTTTACTATCCTGCGAGACTTTATATATCCTATTGCTGCTGAGACTTTTCGGATCGGATGGATCATGGGTGAAAT
>CAZYDI010000133.1:0-6947 GCA_964646255.1 uncultured Bacteroidales bacterium | reverse complement strand
GAGAGACGCAAAATCTAACGATTCATCGCGTCTCATTCCCGAAATGATGTCGGCACCAATGTAGAGACGCAAGATTTTGCATCTCATTGTCCATAATGTTCGGTGCGCATAAAAAATCAGGATGATATCCCTGGTGTTGGATGCAAAAAAGGGCTGAAGCCCTGCATGGTTCAAATCAACCAGTGATCCACGGCCTGAAGGCCGTGGCAATTGAAGAGGACTGGAATTGAAATTGGCATTAATAATGATATTGGCACCAATCGCATCTCTACAACAATCATTTCAACCATTAACCACGGCCTGAAGGCCGTGGCAATTTAAAAGCGCATAATTTGAAATGGCAATTATGGCATTGATAATTTGTTTCAAAAATGAATTCACAATCGATTATTTCAAACATTCTACAGCAATAAGTGTTTTAAGAATTACAACTCAAAGCGTTTAACCATGTCATTCCAGGCATATATTGACAATATTAAATCAAAGACAGGGAAAAGTCCTGATGATTTTAAAAAATTGGCCGAGCAAAAAGGCTATATAAAAGACGGACAACTTCAGAAAACCGTAAAAGCAACTGAAATCACAAACTGGCTCAAGGATGAGTTTAAGTTGGGTCAGGGACATGCAATGGCAATTTATGCAACATTTAAAGGCAAATCAGATTAAGAAGATATAGAACTCATAATGGGTTCAATTCATGATGTTCCAGTTTGGCAGTAAAAAGTGCAATTACCGCATTATTACTGTATGGATGTTGCGTTAAGTCTTGCAGTCTCATAAGAAAAAAACTACTTTTGATTGGTTGTATTAATGCAAATGATTTGAACCATGAATTCCGATGAATGCTTTAGAACAGGTTTATTATAATAATACAGTCCTGGCATATCTTATTGCTGCCGGTATATTTGTACTTCTGATTGCAGTATTGAAAATATTCAGGGTTGTAGTTCTCAAGTATCTCAAAAAGTGGTCCGTAAAAACCAAAACCAGGTTGGATGATTTTTTGATTCAGGCGATTGAAAAGGCTGTTTTACCATTGTTGTATTTTGGCGCGTTTTACTTATCTGTAAATACACTTACTCTTCCGGAAAAAATACATAAACTGCTCCATGCCGCCTCGGCAGTGGTAATTACTTTTTTTGTCCTTCGGCTTGCCACACAAGCGATCAGGCATTTTATTGAAACAAGGGTTCAAAACCAGGATAACAGCGAAGCAAAACTGAAACAGGTTACAGGCATTATGTTTATCATCAATGCTGTGATTTGGATTCTCGGTATCATATTTCTGCTCGACAATTTTGGATATGATGTAACTGCATTTCTCACTGGGATTGGAATTGGTGGAATTGCCATTGCCCTTGCCGCGCAGAATATTCTGGGCGATCTTTTCAATTATTTTGTGATTTTCTTTGACCGGCCATTTGAGGTTGGAGACTTCATTATCATCGACAATAAGATGGGTACTGTGGAAGCAATTGGAATAAAGACATCCCGAATCAGGAGCCTGACCGGAGAACAATTGGTTTTTGCCAACAGTGACCTCACCAATTCCCGTATCCATAACTATAAAAGGATGGAAAAAAGAAGGATCGTCTTTTCAATCGGTGTCACCTATCAAACATCGCCTGAGAACTTGCGTTTGATTCCTGATATTATAAAGAATGCCATTACAGCACAGGGTGAAGTTGAATTTGACCGTGCCCATTTCAATAAATACAATGATTATAGTTTAAATTTTGAAGTGGTATATTATGTAATGACGTCCGATTACAATAAATACATGGATATTCAGCAAGCCATAAACCTTCAGATTTTTGATGCGTTTCAGCAAAAGGGTATTGAATTTGCTTATCCCACCCAAACGCTTATATTGAATAAATCAGCGCAGGACATGTAGAGACGCGATTTATCGTGTCTAATTCCCAAAATGATATGGGCACCATGCAGAGACGCAAGATTTTGCGTCTCTACGGGTATTTATGTCAACCTGTAAACCACGGCCTGAAGGCCGTGACAATTGAAGAAAAACATAATCGCATCTCTACGTTCCTGAGCGGAGTCGAAGGGTGACCACCAAAATGTTTAATTGCCATACAGTGTGAAAAACTCCTTGCTATTCTTTATATCTGCTATTCCAAGAATCCAGCAGACTTCAGCAAGGTCTGAAAAGTCGAGTCCCCCGGCTGTAACAGCCTCGTTGTTGTAACGTCCATCTCTGGCGTTATACTGGTTTGATAAATCAATAGCAAGCTGCCAGATAGAAATAAACGTAGGATTCTTGACAAATTTCGTCCATTCCCTGAACGCGGGGGAACGGAATCCGGGTGTGCCATTTCCTACAACATTGCCATCCGGTATTTTCATATAATCTGCATTATCTTTTACATACTGAAGGTTTTCGGCTGAAGTGACCTGTTCGTTCCAGTCGGCATGCTGTACTACATGTATGCGCATGGAGGTGGATACATCAGGCATGACATTTTGTATGTTCTTTATTAACCGGGCGGTAAAATCTGACTGGCCGGCTTCTGCAATCCATATATCCCCGCCATTTACCAGTGTTTCTTTAATGAAATTCAAAACCTGTTCAACAGCATTTGCAAAGTCATTTGCGGAATCCGCATGAGCATTTGTCCAGTTTTTTCCAAACGCAAGGTTAAACAAGTCCTCGGGCGGAACATACAAGCCCTCCTGAATACCATAAGTACCGGCAACGGCATGGTAACGGATGCCGGAAAATTCCGGATTGCTTAATAGCATGGCAAATGCTGCGACACTATGAAGATCATCCACATCTGTTTTGCAATCGAAGTTTGCGAGTAAAAAGTCTTTTCCGGTATTGAATTTGCCATGTTTTGAAGGAGCAATGGCATTTTTAGCATCATTCCTGCATGATAACAAACCAACCGATATAACAATAGAGATAACAACGACAGTTTTCATTTTTCACATCCGTTTTAATCTGGTATAAATGTTTCTCCCTATTCCATCCTCGCTTCTCTCGCCTTTGCTGCCTGCTCATTAGCCTTTTCTCTGGCCCTTAATGCTCTTTTTTCGGCATTCACTGCCTTCTTTGCTTCAGTATATGCCCGGCGGGCATCCATTTCAGCCTTCCGTGCATCCTTTGCAGCATCCCGTGCATCGTTGCTTTCCTTCTTAAGGTCGTTATACTGTCTTTCCAGATTTTTCAGGTTGCTTTCCATGTTTTCCAACCTGGTTGTAGTAGCGATATCTTTTTCAACCATAGGTTGCTGTGCGGCTGCATCAACGGCAAAAGCAGAAGCAAGCAATATGAATGTGCTGAGTAAAATTCTATTTGCTTTCATAATCTTTAGATCCCACATTTGAGTGGGATAAATGTTTAACAATTTCAACTGATTGATGTTTAGTTTGAATACATTAATCCAGTGTAAATCAGGGTGAGGCCGGGTGCTTGAATACTTTATTCACAGGCAAATGGTATTTTCTTACCTTTGCATAAATTTTCAAATAATGTCATTTCAGGAACTCGATCTTCACGATCAAATATTGCATGCAATTTCCTATATGGGCTTTGAAACACCCACGCTGATCCAGGAAAAGGTAATTCCCCAGATAATTGAAAACCATGATATCATGGCTTGCGCGCAAACCGGCACAGGGAAGACCGGGGCGTACATTCTCCCTATACTGGATAAGATTATCCGTACGAAACCTGATTACGCTGATACGCTTATCCTTGTGCCGACCCGTGAATTGGCCATACAAATTGAACAACAGGTGCAGGGTTTCGCTTATTTTGTTTCAGCAAGGTCAATGGCCATCTACGGAGGTGGTGACGGAGCGGATTGGGAACAGGAAAAAAGCGCCCTCCAAAAAGGAACCGAAATCATCATTGCCACTCCGGGCCGACTGCTGTCTCATCTGAAAATGGGATATGTGAACTTTGATCATATCCGGCACCTTGTGCTGGATGAAGCCGATCGTATGCTGGATATGGGATTTATTGACGACATAAAAACCATCATTTCCCATCTGCCTCATAAACGCCAGACACTGATGTTCAGTGCCACCATGCCCAATAATATCCGCCAACTCGCCCAGAAAATTCTGGTAAGGCCGGTTGAAGTCTTTTTATCATTGTCCACACCGGTAGAAGCTTTGGATCAAAAGGTCTTTCTGATTTATCAGGAACAAAAGGTCAAACTGCTCCAATATTTGCTTACAGAGCGAAAGGAATTTAACAGCATTCTGATCTTCACCTCTGCAAAGCGAGAGGTGTCTGAAATTGTAACGGCATTGTACAAATACGGCATTCCTGCCAAAGGAATTTCATCGGACCTCGATCAGGAGATCCGTGAAGAAGTCCTGGGCAAGTTCAGGGCAAAAAGGATCCGTATACTGGTAGCCACCAATATTCTGAGCCGCGGTATCGATGTAAAGGATATTAACCTTGTGATCAATTACAATCTGCCCCAGGATGCCGAGGAGTATGTTCATCGTATCGGAAGAACAGCCCGTATTAATACAAAGGGAGAGGCCATAACCCTGGTTATACCAAGGGAATTGCACCTGCTGAATAAAATTGAGAAATTGATCGGTTACAGTATACCGAGAATTCAACCCGGCATCGACCTGGGCCAATTGCCATCATGGGATGAAAAAGTATCCGGCAAGCATCAAAGCCGGCCATCGGGGAAAAACAAGCGTCACATACACCGCGGCCGGACCAGACGTGCCAGTTGATATCCATGAGCGGCATTGCTGTTTGCCGGTCTGGTAAATACTGACAGGTATCGCTACCGGCGTGTTTCTATTCAGGAGAATTCCTGCGGCTGAATATTAAATTTACAGCCCTGCTGCCACTAATCTTGCAGCCGGTAACGCTTCCTGATTGGTCACGCAGGAACTCCACCTGTCCGAAGTACCATTGATCTCCGCCAAAAACGTTCTCTTTCACCGGTGTCAGTTTTACATCACCCGTCCTGAAATGCCGTGCTATCAGCCTTCCGTCCTCTATTACGAAGGTATAGCCTGTGTTGAGTTCATCGCTGAAAAACAGTCCGGTTAATTCCTTAAGGTTGACCGATGCCGGGTCAAAGTCGGGGATACGGTTGGCCGTGATCATTTGTCCCTGTATTGATACCTTCATTGTTGTAATGCTTCCGTTCCCGTCCGGTACAAACGTTACTTCGGCACCTGCTTCTTTTATGGCAAATTTTGTTTCGGAAAGGGGTATCATTTTCGCATTCGGCAAACCCGGCGCTTCGGCGAACAATTCCCTGTTTTTGGCCGTGATGGTGGCAACCATACCGGGTTGCAATTCATACCTTCCGGCATACGTCAGCAAAAGGTCGCGTGATAGTTCAATATTCCCTGCCTCTTCCTTCTGGTCCGGTTCTGAAGGTTTCGGGGGATCTTTGGTCATGAAACCTGACAGGTATATATCGCGAATTTTTCCGGCTATATCACCCGGATTAAAGGATGCCATATTGCTTAATACGTTCACTGAAAAATGCCTGCCGGGAATTCTCATCAGGTCGGACCGGTATCCGGCATCAGCCCCTCCGTGTTCAAATATTTGCAGTCCCTTAAAACTATATATTCCCTGTCCCATAGCATAACCAATAGTGTCACCGTTATTCAGCACTCCCCTTTGCGCCATTTTTTCAATAAAATCTTTTCCTACCACCGGTTGTTCAAAATTAAGGGCCCAGTTACAAAGGTCTTCGGATGTAGTAAAAAGGCTGGTGGCTCCGACAGTGGAATAATTCAGGTTACTTTTCTTATATTCCGAACCATCCAGAGAATAGGAATATGCTCTGTTTTTAACCACTTTCTGGCAATCATCGTAAAACTGGGTTTGACTCATCTTAAGCGGCTCAAATATCCGGGTTCGTGTGAAATCGGCAAAGCTCATTCCCGACACACGGGCAACCACCTCAGCAAGCAAGGTATAGCCGGTATTACAATACATCATCCGATCACCCGGATTGAAGTTAAGTTCTTTCTGATGACGGACAAGATTGAGTATCTGTTTGGTTGTAATGTTATCATCCAATCTCCAGCCTGCCATAGCAAGGATTTCCCACTGATCACGCAAGCCACTGGTATGATGAATAAGATGATCCAGTGTTATTGTCTTTCCGAAATCAGGGACTTCAGGAATGTATTTGCGGATATCATCGCGAACGGACAACTTGCCTTCACTTTCAAGCATGAGGATGGCAAAGGCCGTAAACTGTTTTGAAACCGAAGCAATGTGGAATACAGTTAAAGGAGTGATAGGATTGTCATATTCCAGTTCGGCATTGCCGTATCCTTTTTTGAATACGACCTTACCGTCCATAACAACGGCAATGGATGCACCCGGAGCTGAGGGGCGGTTAAAACGGGACATAATCTGGTCAATTTGCTTTTCGGGAGTGTTACCCCTGGGCTCCAATACTAACAATGTAATGTCATATTGCCCTTTCCATTTTTTTGCGTCAATGGAACTGACTTCCAGTATATATTTTCCTTGTTTGTCGGTAAGCAATGTGATGGGTTCATCGCCGTTTCTGTAATTTGGACTGTCAAACTGGCCAATTATACTTCCGTCGGGACTGTAGGCAACGATTTTCAGGTCAATTCCATTTTGAAAAAGGTTGGCGTGAATGAATTGCTGTGCATCAAGCATCAGTGCATAACGGTGTATATCACCGGTGGTTAATGTTGAGGATATTTTTTCACCCATGGCCAGGGTGAATTCTTTGCTTTGGGCATTGGTTGTAAACCAGGGAATATGGCAGAGGATGGTAAGGATTAAGAAAAGTCTGGATCTGTGTGATTTCATGGTATAGCGCTTAAGTATTTGTCTTTCAAAAGGGGTATGATTATTTTCCTTATTCATTGTGCTTTGCAGTATAATCCATACTGCCTGAATAAGTGACATCACACATGGAATCATAATTTTCCCAGCCAATGGT
>CAZYDI010000132.1:0-6964 GCA_964646255.1 uncultured Bacteroidales bacterium | reverse complement strand
GATCGGTGCTTTTCTTCATTTCGGTGATATCAAGGAAAACACCGCTCATTCTTACGGGTTTACCGCTCTCATCTTTTGCAAGTCGCGCTTTTGCATCAATTGATTTAAAATCGCCATTGGGAAGCTTAATCCTGAAAATCGTATCAAAAGGCATATCCTGCTCCAACACACTATGAAGTGCCCTTTTTAAATGGGGTAAATCGTCTTCATAAACACATTTTTCAAAATCTTCAAAGTTATGGGCCTTTTTATCAGTTATTTGCAGCATAGCCTTTACCCTGTCATCCCACTCAAAATCATCGTCCTGAATATTCCATGCCCATATTCCAATGTTGGCGTTTTCAAGCGCTATATCAAGCTTCTCTTTGGCTTTTCTAACTTCCTGTTCAGCCATTATCCTCTCGGTAATATCGTTTCCCTGGGCAATGGTTGACAAAACCGTTTTGTTATCGGCATCGTAAATATTGGCTGAATTCCACAACACGGTTCTTATTTCATTGTTTTTGGTAAGGATTGGGATTTCAATTGTTTCCCAGTTCTTGGTAAGGGCATTTCTTATTTTTTCTTTTGAATCCTTAAGTGAGGTTTTGGGAAACAGTAAATCGAGCATTTTGCCTTCTACTTCTTCGGCCTTATATCCTGTAAGGTGCTCAAATGCATGATTGAAGAGCTGGATTCTGGTAGTATTATCCCATACAATGATGGGAGCGTTGGCATAGTTAATAAGTTTTTCAAGGTAATCCTTTGTGCTTTTCAGCTCCTGTTCAGCTTTAATACGGCGGCTTATGTTTTCGCATATCACTGCAAAGAAACCCTTATGCGGACTAAAAGCACTTACCCTGAAGTGTGCATCAAGGCTTGCATTATAGTTTTCAAAATCTATGCTTTTACCCGTAGTGGCAACCTCTCCGTATGTTTCTATCCAGAAATCCTCAATATCCGGCATAATTTGCCGGATTGTTTTTCCGACAATTTCATCCGGCCTGAGTCCGGTTTGCTGCTCAAATGCAGGGTTAGCAGATACAAAGCGGTAATCATATGGTTTTCCTTTATTGTCGAGGATGATTTCATGCAATGCAAAACCTTCAACCATGCCATCAAACAACTGCCTGTATTTTTCCTCGCTTAAACGAATGGTTTCGGCGGCCCTGGTTTCAAATTCCTGAAGCCTTATATTGTAAATACCGTAGGCCAGGTCATTGGCTAATCCTGAGAGCAGTTCCACTTCCTCCGGCTGAAAAGCATCAACGTGTTTTGAATATATCGATATGGCCCCGAAAGCTTTATCTTCAGCAACCAAGGGAAGAACAAACGATGAGGCATAACCTCTCTTCACAGCCTCTTCACGCCATGGGCCGAAATCCGGATCGGTCTGCATATTCCTGCACAGAACAGGTTTACGGGTTCTGATAGCAGTTCCTGTGGGTCCTCTTCCTCTCTCGCTATCTTCCCACGTTATTTGCATATTGTCGATATAGGATTTATCAAAACCATAGTAAGCCACCGGCTCCACTGTTTTTTCATTATCATTCCTGGCATAACCAACCCATACCATAAGATGGTCGCAGTCTTCAATTATGATCTTGCAGACTTTCTTAAGGTAATCAAATTCATTATGTGTATGCATCATGGCCTGGCTGCTTTTGCCAAGTGCATTAAGGGTGCGGTTCAGCTGCACAAGTTTTTCGCGGGACTTCTTGTTTTCGGTTACATCAATGAAAGCACTCAGATACGCGGGATTGTTATTATAAAATATTTTGCGGATGGATGTTAATATCCAGAATGGTGAACCATCGGACTTTTTAACCTCTACCTCTACGTGGTTAACCGAGCCTTCGGTGTTTAGTCTACGAATGATACTGTTCCTGTCATCCGGGTTCATATAAAGATCACTTGCAGGTTTACCAACCAACTCGCGGGCCTTATATCCGAAAATATGGTTAAATGCTTCATTGGTAAACTGGACCGTGGAATCGCTTGTCCTTGTTATGGAAATGGCCACCGGAAGCGAAACGGCGATTGTCTTAAACCTGTCTTCGCTTTCGCGCAAGGCAGTTTCATTTTTTATTCTGCTGATGGCAATGGATACCTGATCGGAAACAATGCGCATAAGTGAAATATCATCTTCGCTGAAACGGTCGCGGTTAACGGTACCGAAGGATAACGTGCCAAGAATCTCTTCATGAAACAGCAACGGATGACATGCATAGGCTCTGACTCCAAATGATTTAATTAAGCCGGCACGTGGATCATCACCCTGTTGCACCTGCTCTGCAATAATTTTTAGTCCTTCATGGGCAACGCTTCCACAAATAGATCCGTTTGCATCAAGCCATTCAATTCGTTTAGCACCTGGTTCGTCAATACCCGACCATGCATTTAAGTGAAGCCTGCCCGAATCGGTGACGAGATAATTGAAAAAGTACTGACAGTCAATGAACTGACAGACCTGCTTGCAAATTTCCTCAACCACTTTATGCGGATTATTGTTGAGTAAAAGCTTTCCCGCAATATCCGAAAGAAGCTGGAGCCGTTCTTTATACCTGATGGAGGATTGTTCCGACAATTGTCGCTTATAATCAATTTTGTTAACCGACCTGGCTGTAAGCCATGCCAAAACTCCAAAGCACAATGTATATGCAATGGCAACAATAACCACACCCTCTTCGGATGAAAACAACCCTTCGCGTTCTCCCCTTATTCTTAACCACCCTATGATGACCGGAAGAAAAACCAGGGGCAATAAAAGCTGCCTGGCAATGATGCCACCTGAAGAACTTGAAGAAAAGGCCCTCACAATGATGGAATCCGGTCGTATTGCAAGCATGGCAGTACAGATTGCCGCAAATGCAATGCTTGTATTAATTGAAGCTGCAAGGTAACCGGAATTGCGGGATGCATTAACACCAAGCACAAACGATAGGATGAAAAAATAGGTTAGTAACGCAAGGGCAAGAATAATGATATGGGCGGCATTGGCCTTGTTAAAAAACAACATAACCATACTGCATCCCAGCAACAGAAATCCTGTACAGGTAAGAAATGCCATCCGATTGCCGGGACTTAAAAAATCATTCGCCAGGGGTATTTTCGCAAAACCACTGAAAAAATGAGGAACGTAAGAAAGGAGTGTGGCAAGACCCAAGGACAGGACAGTAATAATCAATATCCAACCAATGGATTTTCGGATAATCGCCTTAAAGTGCAAATGAATGCTAATAAGTGCGGCAACAGTAATAATGAAACCGTAAGCGGTTACTGCCTTCATAGGCACCCATTGAGGCAGAAAAATCGATCCGGGTATGCCCCTATAAATCCGATACAGGTCGAAAAAGCTAATGAGAAGGGGTATGGCTAATGCAATCCATAAGGTTAATTCCAGCGAAGGCGATATACCCGGAGAATATCGTTTTCGTTTCACGTTTATGCGGGTTTCGTTTACATGCATTTAAAGCTTCCTATGGTTATTAACGCTTATTAAAACTGTCTGCACTGATATAAATTACGAATTTATGTCAATAATACCAAAAGTACCTCTAATATTTGTTTAATGTAGGCTCCCTGATTTATAAACCCAAAAATCATATCAAGCTGGCTTAAGTTTAGTATATTGCGTACTTAATTGGAAACATCATGAAAATTTTGCTGGTGGAAGATGATCCGAAAATTTCCTCCTTTGTTAAAATCGGACTTGAAAGCAACAGTTATATTGTTGATGTTGCCTATGACGGATTGATGGGAGAAAAGCTGGTCACAACCAGGAAATATGAAGTAATCATTCTGGATGTAGTGATTCCCGGAATATCTGGTTTTGAATTATGCAAGCGGATCCGGAACAATAATATTCTTACCCCTGTTATTATGCTCACTTCGCTTGATTCGGTTGACGATAAAATTACCGGATTTGATTACGGAGCCGATGACTACCTGTTAAAGCCCTTTGTGTTTAAGGAACTGCTTGCAAGAGTAAAGGCTTTGCATCGACGCAGCAGGGAATCTTTTGTTAGCCCTACTTTAAGGGTGCTTGACCTGGAACTTGATTCCATAAGCAGAAAAGTTTTCAGGAACAACAAGGAAATAAAACTAACGCCCACTGAATACAAAATCCTGGAATTGCTATTGAGCAATAAGGGAAAGGTTTTCGACCGGGTTGACATAGCTGAAAGCATATGGGGAATGTCATTTAATAGTGGAACCAATGTAATTGATGTTCATATAAATTCACTGAGGAAAAAAATCGACAAGGATTTTAACCCGAAGTTGATCCATACCCGTATCGGGTTTGGATACGTGCTGTCCGAAGAAGCCCAGTAAAGCATGCACGTTCTTAATCTATTCTTAATGCATCATTAACATCAACTTAAGACCTTAACCGTTAGGAGTTGGTAGTTTTGAGGAGACTTAACCTAATACTATCAACATGACCAATCAGGAATTTAACAAGCATCTTCTGAAACTTCAGACCCATCTCGAAAGGTTTGCACTGTCATTGACTTATGATAAGGAAAAAGCCAAAGACCTGATACAGGAAACCTATTTGAAAGCCTTAACATACAAAGACAAATTCGTTGATTATTCAAACCTGAAGGCCTGGGTTTTTACGATTATGAAAAACATTTTTATCAATAATTACCGAAAAAACATCAGGGTAAATATGGTAATGGACAGCAGCAAAGATCTTCTTATGCTCAACAATACCAAGCAATCGAGCCAATACCTGCCTGATTGCGAATATGAATATCACGAAATCAATAAAGCAATCAATAAGCTCGGTAATGAGTTTAAAGTGCCTTTTCAGATGCATCATGATGGATATAAATACCAGGAAATTGCCGAAAACCTCAATTTGAAAATCGGTACCGTAAAAAGCCGGATATTCTTCACACGGAAAAAGTTAATTGACTCACTGGCCGATTATGCGTAAACGTACGACAACCAAACCAGTACAGTCCTTTTGAGCAAGTACAAACATCTGTGCTTGCTCAATATTTTTTCAGGCGGGCCAATGCCTCCCCACTTCATTACAACCATTTCTTCAATTCATTGTTATTCATCTTGTTTGCATTCTTGTTATATTTTAAAGATTTCCTGTCATATCACATTTTCTGGTAGAAACTAAACTCCGGGCACTTGTTCAATGAAGATTTTTTATAAAGAGCAAAAAGTACGCAACGGCTATATTGCGGCTTTTGTATTGCTGATGATTTCCTATTTCCTTGTATTTTTTGTTCTGTGGCAAATGGAAAAAAGAGTAATGCTGGTGAATAAAACCAGTGAAAAAATCAATAACCTGGACATCCTGCTATCCTGTGTTAATGAATCAGAGAATGTATTCAAGGGTTTCATCATTTTGCAGGATAGTGGATTGCTTGACTCATACAGAAATCATAATCATTGCGCGGAATCTTCATTTCAAACCTTGAAAAAACTGCTTGAGGTTGATGATGCACAGTTAAAGTACCTCGATACTTTGTATACAAGGGTCAGTGCGAACGTAAGTCTATCCGATTCTACCTTATCAGAATTGAACGGTGCAAAAGCACAGGAACAAAACATAAAAACCAGGCTCGCGCGGCAATCGGCCAATGTTAAGGAAATTAGAAGGATTGTTTTTGAGATGCAGACGAATGAAACCAAACAGTTGGCATCGAGTTCAACAGAGTTTGAAACAACATCGAATACACTGAAAATAGTGCACCTTACGACTTTTATCATTGCCTTGTTATTGCTTATTTATTCGGTGCTGGTGTTTAATAACGTAAGCAAGGAAAAGCTATTATACAGGGAACAGTTGGAGGACGGATTTAAAAAACTGAAAACAGCCAACAACGATCTTATTAACTTGCGCAGCATTGAAAAGTTTGCTGCAAGCGGTAGAATTGCAAGGGCCATTGCCCATGAAATCCGGAATCCGCTTACCAGCATTTCACTTGCAACGGAGCAACTCGAATCGACCCTGGTTGAAGAAGAAGAAAAATCAATGCTTGAAATCATCAACCGTGGTATTAACCGTATTCACTTATTAATTCAGGAGTTGCTCAATTCCACCAAATTTTCGCAACTCACGCTGGATACAGTGTCTTTAAATACATTGGTGCATGAAGTTATAGATCTGGCAAAAGACCGGATAGACCTCAACGCCATTAAGACAGTAGTAAACCTCGATACTCAGCCTTGTATAATTAAGGCAGACCGCGAGAAAATAAAAGTTGCACTGCTCAATGTAGTGGTTAATAGTATTGAAGCTGTGGAACCCGAAAAGGGTATAATTGAAATAACCACGCAGCAAAACGATGGTAAATGTATCGTCAGCATTAAAGACAATGGCAGTGGTATGGACGAAAATGAACTCTCAAGAATATTTGAACCCTTTTACACATTGAAGGAAAACGGTAACGGCCTGGGATTGACATTGGCGCAGAATATTGTATTAAATCATAAAGGCGATATCACTGTTGAAAGCAAACCCAACAACGGAACCCTTTTTACAATGGTTTTTAACAGTAATGAATAATATTGGATCAATTATTGTAAAGACTTGTTGGAATATATGAGATGAAAAATGTGAAGGCGGGTTTGAAAGTATTGATCATTGACGATGAGACAGAAATTTGTTACTTGCTGACAAAAATTCTCAAAGGTAAAGGAGTGGAATGTTATTCGGTATATTCACTTTCAGAAGCGAAATCATTCCTCAATACCTTTTCCCCATCGGTTATATTCCTGGACAATCATTTGCCCGACGGATTGGGTATTGATTTCCTGGGATACCTGAGACTAAACTATCCTGAAATTAAGGTTGTAATTATTACCGCACACGATACTTTATATATCAATGGCAAAAATGTTGAGCCCGAAGATATTGAAATAATATATAAGCCTTTTAATAGTAATAGGATACTGGTTGCACTCGAACAGGCAACCCGCAATTAATTTCTTTATACATCTTGTTTTATGAAGTGTC
>CAZYDI010000131.1:0-7100 GCA_964646255.1 uncultured Bacteroidales bacterium | reverse complement strand
CCTGAAAGAAGAGAACATAGTTGACACACCTTTGATGAAGCAATATGCAAGCATCAAAGCAAAACATCCCGATGCAATTTTATTGTTCAGGGTTGGTGATTTTTATGAGACTTTTGGTGAGGATGCCATTAAAGCATCGGATATTTTGGGCATTACCCTTACCAGGAGAGCCAATGGTTCGGCCTCTTTTGTTGAACTGGCAGGATTTCCCTACCATGCTATCGATACATACCTGCCTAAGCTTGTCAGGGCCGGGCAGCGTGTGGCCATCTGCGAACAGCTCGAGGATCCCAAATTAACCAAAAAAATTGTAAAACGCGGAATAACTGAATTGGTGACGCCGGGTATAGCGCTCAGCGAAAAGGTGCTGGAGCACAAGGAAAATAATTTTCTTGCGTCGGTTCACTTGGAAAAAAACATGGCAGGGCTTTCCTTTTTGGATATTTCAACCGGTGAATTCCTTGCTGCCGAAGGAAATTTTGACTATGCCGATAAATTGCTCAACAGCTTCAATCCGAAAGAGGTGTTATTCGAACGCGGCAAACAATCACAATTTTCAGAAGTTTTTGGAAACAGTTTTTGTACATATAAACTGGACGACTGGATTTTCACTGAACAAACAGCGAACGACAAGTTATTAAAGCACTTTGGAACAACCTCACTGAAAGGATTTGGCATAAGCAATCTCCGTTTGGGAATCATTGCAGCAGGGGCTATTCTAAGGTATCTTGACCTCACTGAACATAACCAGGTAAAACACATTACAACGCTTTCACGGATCCATGAAGATCATTATGTGTGGCTTGACAAATTTACGGTGCGAAACCTGGAACTATTCTACCCGTTGTTTGAAGGAGGCAAGGCTTTCATCGATGTCATCGACAAAACCATTTCTCCAATGGGAGCACGCTTGATGAAACGATGGGTTGCCTTACCGTTAAAGGACAGCAAGCCTGTAAATGAACGACTCGATGCTGTGGCGTACTTTATCGGTAATGCTGATGTTAAAAATGAACTCGAGGAGCATATTGCCCGGATAGGTGATTTGGAGCGACTTATGTCACGCGTAGCCGTAAACCGGATCACACCCCGTGAGGTAATACAGCTCAAGCAATCGTTAAAGGAAATGATTCCCGTTAAAGACATATGCGCGGGTTCAAATGAGCCGGTGATGCGAAGAATCGGCGAACAAATCAATCCCTGCCAACTGGTATGTGAACGCATTGAAAAGGAATTACAGCCCGATGCACCTGTTCAACTGGTGCGGGGGAATATTATTGCTGCCGGTGTTTCACCGGAACTGGATGAATTAAGAACCCTCCTGCATTCGGGCAAGGAATACCTTTTGCAAATGCAGCAGCGCGAAATTGAACGAACCGGCATTACCTCACTGCGGGTATCCTTTAACAATGTATTTGGTTACTACATTGAAGTTAGGAATACCCATAAGGATAAAGTGCCACCGGAATGGATCAGAAAGCAAACCCTTGTAAATGCAGAACGGTATATAACCGAAGAGCTTAAAGAGTATGAATCAAAAATCCTGGGTGCTGAGGAGAAGATACTGGATCTGGAAACACGGCTCTTTAACGAATTGGTACTGGCCGTAAGCGAGTATACTTCACCCGTTCAGCTAAATGCCGTCCTGATAGCCCAGCTCGATTGCCTGTTGGCTTTTGCCAGGTGTTCGGCTGAAAACAAATATGTAAGGCCGGTTATTAATGACGGTAACAGCATTAACATTCGCCTGGGCCGCCATCCGGTTATCGAAAAACAGTTGCCGGAAACTGAGCCTTATATTCCCAATGACATTGAACTCGACCAGGAAAACCAGCAAATAATTATCCTTACCGGCCCGAACATGTCGGGGAAATCAGCCGTGCTTCGACAAACCGCACTCATTGTGCTTATGGCGCAAATGGGTTGTTTTGTGCCGGCTGAAGGTGCCGAGATAGGGTTGGTCGACAGGATTTTCACCCGGGTTGGGGCATCCGATAATATTTCTATGGGTGAATCGACCTTTATGGTTGAAATGACCGAAACCGCCAGCATATTAAATAATCTCTCCAATAAAAGCCTGGTTTTGCTGGACGAAATCGGGAGGGGAACCAGCACCTATGACGGCATTTCGATAGCATGGGCAATCGTCGAATATTTGCACGGGCATGCCAGGTTCAGACCTTTAACGATGTTTGCCACGCATTACCATGAACTCAATGCCATGGAAAGTTCATTTGAAAGGGTGAAAAATTTCCATATATCCATTAAAGAACTTAACGACCGGGTTATTTTTCTGAGGAAAATGGTTAAAGGTGGCAGTGAACACAGCTTTGGAATTCATGTGGCGCAGATGGCAGGAATGCCGCGAAGCCTGGTTAACAGAGCCTCTGAAGTGCTTCAGCAATTAGAAAACACCAACGAAAATGATAAGCTGGCCAGGCCCGTAGCGGATATTGCAGAAAAACGCGAGGGCATACAGCTCAGTATTTTCCAGCTGGACGACCCGGTATTAAAGCAAATTCGTGATGAAATAAGAAAAGTGGACATCAATAACCTCACACCCATAGAGGCATTGAACAAGTTGAATGAAATAAAAAAAATGATCGGTTTAAAATAGCCCCGTTCATCAATGCATGATTGGGAATCATCCTGTTTTCCTCGGTAATGTAAAAGTAAAACAGGAACCTTTGCCTACCTCGCTCGAAACGGACAATTCACCATGGTTAAGTGAAATAAAACTTTTACACAGTTTTAAACCCAGACCGGTCCCTCTTTCCTTGTCGGTACCAAAAGTGGAGTAGAAATGATTATCCGAAAGTATCTTCTTTATATTTTGAGGTGAGATTCCTGTTCCGGTATCCTTAAAACGGGCTATTACATATCCGTTGGTATTGTTGATTTCAACGGTGATAACTCCTTTCCGGGGTGTGAATTTGATGGCATTGGATAAAAGATTACGAACGACAATCCTTGTCATCTCTTCATCGGCGAAACCTTCAAAGGGAACATGATACTCTTTTCTGATGATGATTTCCTTGTGATCAGCGTTATATTTCATACTGCTCAGGGTTTCCGTAACAATATCATTTAAACAGATTTTTGTCGGATTAACCATAATCTGGTTACTGTTTACCCTGGCCCAATTCAGTAAATTCTCGAGCAATTGATAGGTGCTTTGTGAAAGCTCCTTCTGAAGATTGATGGTTTCATAAAAATCATCATCCGATATTCTGCCGTTTTCAGATATCATTTCGGATAAATTCATCATGGAAGCAATTGGACCCCTTAAGTCGTGTGCGATTATTGAAAAGACTTTATCCTTTGTTTCATTAAGGTTTCGAAGTTCTTCTTCAATGCGCTTCTCACGGTCGAGGTCAATGTGCGTGCCAATTGCCCTTAAAGGTTTGCCATCTGCACTATATTCAACGATCTTGCCCTTATCCAGAATCCATTTCCATTTTCCCGATTTGGTCAGCAGCCGGTGTACACTGGAATATTTTTCAGACTTCCCGGATATATGCATCTCCAGCTCCTTCATTGTATCCGGAAAATCATCCGGATGAACCAGTTTCTCCCACGAACTCACATTTGGTGCAACATCACCCGGTTCAAATCCAATCATTTTATACCACATATCATTAAAATACACATCTCCGGTCTGGATATTCCAGTCCCACAAACCTGCTTCGGTATTCTCCAGGGCTAATTTCTTCTGTAATTCACTTTCCTTTAAGCGACGTTGAATACTATGGCGTTCCAGTGCGTTGCAAATAATGCCTGATATCGTGATCAGGTTGTCAATTTCCGTGGTTTCCCAATCCCTTATCATGGCATGTTCGTTATATAAAATATAACCGGTAATGATATGCTGAAAAACCAGTGGCACAACAAGCATTGATTTAATATCCTGCAAATCGAATGCTTTTATTATGTCGTCGGGAGCATTGTTAATGCTCAACTGAAAAGCTTTTTCCGAAACATCAAACAGCTTTTTCCATGATGGTATGCTATCATATGAAATACCTCGCAGGGTATACACGGCAGATGCAATTCCAGGTTTATGCCACGAATACCTAATGTTTGTTTCAGTACCTTTATGATTGTCGAGTAAAATACAAATACTGCCTACTGCCAGGTAATTACCGATGATGTTCAATGCTTTTTCAATTTTATCATCAAGCTCATCAACAGAAAGAAAGAGTTGTGAAATATCGGCAAGTAATTTTTGTTGGGCAAGGCTTATTTTGAGTTTAAGCTCTGTTTTCTTTAATGAAGAAATATCAGTGGCAGAAATTAACAGGTAGCTGATTGTTTGTATTTTTATCACCGAAGCTGAATACAGGCAATCAACAGGTTTACCCGACTTGGTTCTGATGGAAACGTACTGATTTTCGACAATACCATTTTGTCGGATTTCACTTTCAAGTTCTTTCCTATCCTGGTTACTATTATAAAGACTGATTTCCAACAAATTTTTGCCAATCAATTCATTTTTTTCGTACCCGAGAACTTTAAGGAAGGCCTTATTGATATTGATGAAAGTTCCAGTATCAATAACAGTGATGGCCATCATGGCCTGTGAATTATCAAATACTTTATAGAACTTTTCTTCTGAAATAGATATATCGGATAAGTTTCTGCTGATACCGATAAGCACTTTTTCACCATTCCATTGGCCATTGAATACTTTGGTTTCAACCGGAATTCGCCTGCCATCCTTTGCCAGTAATGGCAAGGGACAAGAGTCGGCGAGGCCATTGAGCATATTCCGGACTATTACAGCAGCATTATTTCTATGCTCGGGAGGATGTACTGCCAGAATATGCTGACCCCGTAAATCTTCAATTTCATAACCCAAATCAGAAGTTACCGAAGTATTGAATTCAATGATGTTTCCGTTTACATCCAAAATAAACAGAAAATCGGGGATGGCATTAAAAAGGTTTTTGAAGGTCTGCTGATCAGCATACATGGCTGGAAAAGGTTTGGTGTGAAAAAAACCATTAATATTCTGTCAGACAGGAGCAAAGAATAAATACAAAATCAATAAAAGTTCTGGGTTATATAAATATAAAGATTTTCCGTATACATTATTCACTGCACCGTAAAAATCGAATGATTATCAATTTTATATATACTTACACTGAATTTTCATTATTAAAATTGACCAGGGCCTTCTCAATCGACTTATCAATATCATAATAATTAAAAGGCTTGCTGAAATATTTTATGATTAATCCGGCATTCAAAGCCTCCTGTATCTCGTGTGTAATTTCATACCCGGTTAAAATGTAAAACTTTTTATCAGGATACATTTCTTTGCCCTTTTTGATAAATTCAAGACCATTCATTTGAGGCATTTTCATATCACTGATTACCACCATAATACCCGGATTATTGGATAAAACATTCAGGCCTTCGAAGCCATCATTTCCAACCACAACTTCATATTTTTTTGAAAAATTTATTTCAAACAGCTTTAGATTAATGGGTTCATCGTCCACATATAAAATTTTTGTCTTCATAAAAAATTACTTTTTCAATGGAAATATCAATTTTACCTTAGTACCCTTATTAAGTTCTGATTCAAATTTCATTTGCCCTCTATGCTCATTCACAATTGTTTGTGTAACAGATAATCCAAGTCCGGTTCCTTGTCCCGGAGATTTTGTGGTGTAAAATGGATCCGTAATTTTGGGTAAAACTTTCTTGTCGATACCCACCCCATCATCTTCAATCTCAATTATGGCATTTGCTCCTTTCAAATATGTTTTTATGACTATATTCCCTTTATCGGTAATAGCTTGAATGGCATTGGAAATCAGGTTCACAAATACCTGGTGAAGCCGGCCAACATTGCCTTTAAAAACGATGGGTGCTGTATAGTAAGCTTTCTTCAATACGGCTGTATGTTTTATCTTATTCTGCAACATCAATAAACAATTGTCGATAATAGCATGAATATCGCAATCTTCGTCCATATTTTCAACGTTCCGGCTAAACTGGTTAAGGCCTTTTACAATATTCGAAATGCGTTCTATGCCAATCTGCATGCTACTTAAGAGAATCTGGATTTTTTCCGGTTCTTTGCTCCTGTGTTCGTTGAAGTAATTTTCAAGCCCGACAAAAACGCCCATAAGATAATTGAGGGGATTGTTAACTTCATGAGCAACACCGGCAGTCAATACACCCAGTGATGCCATTTTCTCCGTTTCAATTAACTGAAGTTGAGTATTTTTAATGGTTTCAAGGGCTTCATTTAGTTCCGTGTTCTTTTGGTTAATAATATCATTCTTTTCGAACAGTTCCTCATTGGTTGCCGTCAACTCTTCGTTGCTCTGCAGTAGTTCATCCGTTCTGAGCTTCACAAGCATTTCCAGCTGCTGATTATAGTTTCTGAGGTATTCTTCCAATTGTTTCCGTTCGGTAATATCAACTGTAGTATGAATAATATGAGGTTCATTGTCAATATTAACCAGGTTAGATGAAAGTAAAGTCCATATCTGCTTTTGCGTACCGTAAGATAATTTCATTTCCATATTCAACACACATCCTTTTTCATCGAATTCCTTTCTGTAGTTTAGCATGGAATCTTCATCAAAGGTTAATCCAATATCCATGAAGGTTTTACCCTTAATATCTTCCTGCGAACAATGAAATCGGTTAAGAAAAGCCTCATTGGCCAAAGTAAGCCTATAGTTTATATCGGTAATGGTAACCGGGTAAGGTACCATATTTACCATGGTCCTCCAGAGGTTCTCACTTTCGCGTAACTTATTTTCCAGCACTTTTTTCTCTGTGACATTGATATTCGAACGTAATATTACCTTTTGGTTATTTATGGTTACGTAAGTAGCATAAACATAAAGAATATGCCTTCCCTTTTTGCTTATCGTAGATATTTCAAAGTTTTCGACAAAACCATTGGTTTCAAGCGTTTTAAGGATGACATCTTCTTTTCCTCCTTCAGTTATCACGCCCATATCCCATATGACTTTACCAACAATTTCATCACGGTTAAATCCGAGATCATTGCAAAATGCATCATTTACCATAAGTAATTTACCGTTCAAATCAGACAATGTAACGGGTATGGGTAA
>CAZYDI010000130.1:0-7225 GCA_964646255.1 uncultured Bacteroidales bacterium | reverse complement strand
TCATAACAATCCAACCCCATAAAAGGTTATAATGTATTCTGTAATTGTTGTTAATATTATGATAACGCCTGACAACTTAATTGCCATGCGTATCTTGCATGCTGACGTCCTTGTTCATCATACTGGGCTTACCCTCTAGCTGAGCGGCAGCATCCACACTGAAAGTCCCGTTGGTTACAATTTCCTCCCCTTCAGTCACTCCCCGGTATACAATAAAGTCATCTCCAAGGGAGGGCCCCAATGTAATTTCACGCATCTTAAAAACCGGACTTTCTGAGTTGGGTTCTTTCACATATACCACCGAACGCTCTCCTGTCCATAATACAGCTGACCCGGGGATGACTATTTCCTTTTTGCTCATGCCAATTCCGGTATTGGCTGTACCGGTTACAAACATCCCTGGCTTTAACTGCCCGCTTATATTTGATGTTGAAATCCGTACACCTGCAACCCTGGTATCGGGATTAATTACCGGATCTATAAGTGAGATATTTCCGGTAAAAGTCTTTCCCGGTATTGCCTGAAGCGTAAATTCAATCCTTTGACCTTCCTTTAATAACGGCAGGTCACTTTCATAGGCATCAAACAATACCCATACATTCGACAAATCTGCAACATCAAACAATACAGATCCTTTTTCAATATAGTCTCCGGTATTTACGCGTTTGGCTATAACAGTCCCCGATGTGTTTGCCACAATTTCAATATTGCTGGTAACAGATGCCGAAGCCTCTATTTTGGCAATCTGCGCTTCTGATAATTTCATCTGTCGCAACCGTTGTTTTGCAGCTTCATAAATCAGCGGCTGAACCTGTTTTACTTTGGCCGCTTCAATCAGTTCCTGCTGGGCAATCAATAGTTCCGGCGAATATACAACTGCGAGTGCCTGCCCTTCATGCACTGCAACACCGGTGGAATTTACCAACAGTTTTTCTATGCGTCCGTTAACCTGTGAAACCTGGCTTTGCAATGAACTTTCAGGCGCCTGCACTTTTCCGTACAGACGTATTTCCTTAGATGGTTTTTGCCGTTGAACAATTGTTGTCTGAATGCCGGCAAGCTGAATGGCTTCTTTTGAAAGCTGAACAGCATCCTCGTCCATTCCTTCATTACTTCTGGCCACTGGGATAAGGTTCATTCCGCATAGCGGACATTTTCCCGGTGAAGTCATCTGAATCTGCGGGTGCATAGAACAGGTCCATAAAGTTGATGCATCAACCGTTTCATGGTAATGGGGGGTTGCTTCCCGGGGCGAATGAAAAAACAGCCATCCCAGGAACACTCCTGATGCCAACAATAAAGCGTATTGCAGGTATTTTTTACTTAGTATTTTTTTCATGGCAATTCAGCATTAATGTTTCCCAATCTTTTTAGCCAGGCTACAGCATTGGAATAATCAGCTACAGCCTCAATTTTATTAAATTCATAATCATATAGCAGGCGATAAGCCAGCAATATTTCATCCAGTCCCGATCCGTTGGATGTAAAGCTTTGAATACGCACATTGATCACTTGATTAGCAAGTTTGCGCTGCTTCTCATAAAGGTCAATCCGGCGCCTTGCATCAAATAACTGTTGCGTGGCTTCAAAATATTCAATGTTCAGGTCATTCACCGCAGCCTCGTAACTATCTTCCACGGCAGCTTTAGCCCATTCAGCTTCGTTCTGCATCGATTTATACTTTCCCCGGTAAATAGGAATCGACAGTGAAACCATGGGCATAATCATGTCATTGCCATTCATATCTGAAGTAAGTCCTTCATTTTTCGACATAACCGTATAACTTAAGCCGAGACCAATCATCGGGTAACCCATGCGGGTAACCAGTTTTTTCCGGAATTCGGCAGATTGCTGTTCATAAAACAGCCCTTTCAGCATCGGATTGTTGTGCAGCAGGCTGTCTGCAATATGCTTAAGGTTTAATTCACCGGCATCAGCCAAAATCGTATCAGGAATGAATACAGGTGTTTCGGCCGGCCTGTTGAGCAGACTGTTAAACCGGGCAATATTGGTGCTTGCCTCATTGCGTGCCAGAGCAGAGGCGTTTTCCACATTCAGTATTTCCATTTGCAGCGTATATAAATCTGCCAGTGAGGAGTTCCCGGGATCAGTTTCCAATGGCGCCCGGAACTTAACCATCAACAGTTGCTCCAATGATTTCAGTATCGCAATGTTTTTCTCATTCAATTCATTCTTGCTGTTGATTATTATAAGGGAATTCCATGCACGGTGAACGTCATATAAAACCTGAGATTTGGCATTCATCAGCGATTCATATTTTGCTCTGGCCATCAGGCTCATTTCATTTTCGGCTGCGTTGAGTGTGCCAAACCAGGGAAACATTTGCATAAGCTGAATTTCTGCAAGTTGTTTTCCCATTACCAGTTCCATGGGACTTAAAAGTATCCCGGCATTCAATTCCGGATCAGGCAACGCACCAACCTGCGTCACTTTCTCAAGGGCTGCCTTATATTCATTATAGCGCTGTAAAACAACCGGATTGTTTTTTACTGCTATATCCATATAATATAAAAGGGAATCGTGCATCTGTGAATAACCGGTTGCCTTCAATACAAATAGAAGGAAAGCCGGAAGCAGGAATTTTAAATGTCTCTTGTCTGTCATATCCTAATGTCATTTTGTTTTTTCACTGCGTTCTCTCTCCAGATTGCCTGGAAAAGGGGGACAACAAAAATGGTCATCACCTGTATGATCATTCCACCAAATGCCGGAATGGCCATTGGTATCATTATTTCGGCACCCTTACCGGTTGAGGTAAGTACGGGCAACAATGCAATTACAGCCACGGCGGTAGTCATCATAGCCGGTCGTACACGTTTCCTGCCTGCATTTACAACAGCATCACGAACTGCACTAACCGACGAAGGATTTTTCTCTTCAAACACCTGGTGTATATATGTGCCCATTAATACACCATCGTTGGTTGCAATGCCAAATAATGCAATAAATCCAACCCATACGGCTATGCTAAGGTTCACTGTGTGCATCTGGAATAAATCGCGCATATTAACATCAGCAACGGAAAAATTCAGAAACCATTCCTGGCCATAAAGCCACAGCATAATAAAACCGCCGGCGAAAGCAACAAATACGCCGGAAAAGTGAATAAGCGATGCGGTAACCGTTTTAAACTGGAAATAGAGCAACAGAAGAATCAACAATAAACTGGCAGGGATTACCAGTGCGAGCCTTTTCTCCGCACTCACCTGCTGTTCATATGTGCCTGCAAACCCGTAGGTCACGCCTTCGGGTAGCGCAATTGTTCCATCCTTCACCTGCTGCCTTATTATTTCATCGGCCTTTTCCACAACATCAACCTCTGCATAATTTTCCTTTTTATCAAAAATCACATACCCGACAAGGAAGGTGTTTTCGCTCCTAATCATCTGGGCGCCCCTGCTATAGTTAATATCTGCTATTTCGCCCAACGGTATGTGCGTTCCGTTCATAGCCTGTATAAGCGTCCTTTTAATATCATCAGGATTATCACGAAGTTCCCTGGCATACCTTACCCTTACAGGAAATCTTTCACGCCCTTCAACGGAGGTACTCAATGACATTCCGCCCAGGGCAACCTGAAGCATTTCCTGTGCTTCAGCTATTGTTATTCCATAACGTGCCATCGCTTCCCTGTTGAACCTGATTTCGACGTAGGGTGCGCCAACTGCACGATCGTAAAATACCGAAGGAGCATTTACCGAAGGAACCATTTTAAGGGCATCTTCCATCTGTCTTCCGGCCTGTTCAATGGCTTCAAGGTTTGGTCCGTATATTTTCAATCCCATGGGAGCACGCATTCCGGTAGCAAGCATCACAAGTCGCGTTTCAATGGGTTGTAATTTAGGCGCTGAAGTCAATCCCGGTATGCTGGTAACCTTTTCAATTTCATTCCATATATCGTCAGGCTTTTGAATATGCGGCCTCCATTGACGAAAATACCTGCCATGCTTATCCGGAACAAGGCTGTCGGCAGGAATAATCCTGAATCCATCCCTTACAGGATCGTATAGTTGTTGATTGCGCAGAACAAAACGCTTTTCGCGATCGGTTTTAAAACGCATCCTATGGCCATTTTCATCCAGTATATATTCAGGCCTGTAGTTAATTGTGTTTTCAAACATTTGAATGGGGGCGGGATCAAGGGCGGAGTTTACCCTGCCCCATTTTCCAACGGCCAGTTCAACTTCCGGGATTGCCGACAAGCGCTGATCAAGTGTTTCAATATACTCAAGGTTTTTGGCAATGCTTGAATGAGGCATGCTGGTGGGCATCAGAAGAAATGATCCTTCATTGAGTGAGGGCATGAATTCCTTACCCGTTCCCGGAAACGTATGTACACCGCTACTCCAGAATGACGTCTGCCTGAAAGTTTTCCATCCGGCCCTTTCCATGGTAGCGGCAACAAAACCAAACGTTCTTTCAAAGCCAAGCCAAACAAGCACCCCAATGAAAATAGTAATCGCAGGAATAACCAAAAACCGGCCTTTATTTCTCAGCGCCCAGTGCATAATGGGTTCATAAAACCGAACCATGCTCATCAGCGAGATCAGGATCAAAGTGACGATGAAGGCAACAAACAGGAAGTTAATGATCGTGCCGTTTCTATCACCCAGCGGTAACCATTCCTCAGACAGAAAGAATACGGCAAAAAGTACAATTACGAAGGTGGTAATATACGATGGATAACCTTTACGTTCTGCACTCCATCTGTGCTGGGTAAGGTTATTGATGCCGATAAATATGAGGGCCATGGCAATCCATGCCTTCCAAATGATTATGAAGATTATGCCGGCACCAATAAGTGCATAGTTGAGGTAAGTCCTGATTTTGGCCCTGTTGATGTTTACATTGAATACAATGTGCGACAATGTTGGCAATACCACAATTCCCAGCACAAAGGAGGACAACAACGCAAACGTTTTGGTAAACGCCAGAGGACGGAATAATTTTCCTTCGGAGGCCTCCATTACAAAAACGGGAAGAAAACTTACAATGGTCGTTGCAATGGATGTTACCACGGCAGCCCTTACTTCGGTGGTTGCATGGTAAATGACATTGAGCAGTTTTTTTCCTTTAATGCCTCGGTTTTCGGGCATTTCAAGATGCCTGAGAATGTTTTCCACATCAACAATTCCGATATCCACCATAACCCCAATAGCAATGGCAATTCCTGACAGTGCAACAATATTTGCATCCACGCCAAACATGTACATGAAAATAAATGTCATCAGAACCCCAATGGGCAATAATCCTGTGACTATCAATGATGCCCTGATATTTAAAACCAGCACGATGATGACAATGATGCTGATCAGAATTTCATGCGATAATGCACGTTCGAGTGTACCAATGGTTTCCTTGATCAGCCCTGTTCTGTCGTAAAACGGCACAATGGTTACCTTGGATACGCTGCCATCGGCCAGCGTTTTTTGCGGAAGGGCCGCATCTATTTCACCTATCTTTTGCTTTACATTGTTGATTACTTCCAATGGATTTGATCCGTAACGCGCCACAACAACACCTCCCACCGCTTCAACTCCTGCTTTATCAAGCCCACCACGCCTTGTACCGGGGCCAAAAGTCACGTATCCTATATCTTTGATCCTTACAGGAGTGTTGTTGCGCACCGTAACAACGGAGTTCTCAAGGTCGTTCAGGGTTTTTATATAGCCAAGGCCCCTGATGATGTATTCCACATGGTTCAGTTCTATCGTTTCAGCGCCAATGTCGAGATTGCTGTTCCTCACTGCATTCATAACCTCCATTATGGAAACATTGAAAGCTTTTAAGGCTTCAGGATTGATGTCGACCTGGTATTCCTTAACAAAGCCTCCCACCGGGGCGACTTCTGCTACACCTTCGGCAGTTGACAAACCGTACTTAACGGTGAAATCCTGGATGGATCTTAATTCCTGCGGATCCCATCCGCCATTGGGTTCTCCGGTTTCCGGATTGCGGCCTTCCAGTGTATACCAATATACCTGCCCCAGAGCTGTAGCATCAGGTCCCAGCGTAGGTTGCACGCCATCGGGCAATGTTCCCGACGGCAATGAATTCAGCTTTTCCAAAATCCGTGACCTGCTCCAATAGAATTCAACATCCTCATCAAAAATGATATAAATGAAAGACATACCAAACATTGAGGTGCTGCGGATGGTTTTTACTCCTGGAATTCCCAACAGTGCCGTAGTGAGTGGATAGGTCACCTGATCCTGGATATCCTGGGGAGAACGTCCCATCCATTCCGTTGCAATTATTTGCTGGTTCTCGCCAATATCGGGAATGGCATCAACGGGAACAGGATTCCGGGGAATAATTCCCAATTTCCAGTTAAAGGGAGCATATACCAGTCCGGACAAAATAAACAGGGTCAGAATAATAAATGTAATCAGCCTGTTATCAAGAAAGTACCTGACAAGTCGGTTAAACAACATATTGCATTACTTAATTTGAATTTGTACGTACAGCAATTTAAACGGCATGACCAGCCTGTAGTCATACCAATACCAATGCCTGTAAATGCATGGATTTACAAAAAAAACCAGTTGTTGTTAAATGCGCAGGGTACAAATTTCATCCAGTGCCACGGATCTGGCATTGAATAGCGAGGGGGGACCTGTGTCCGACCAGGATTTTTCAGCATATTTTTCAGGGGTGTCCAATGAACCAGCCGGCAGGAAAAAGGAACACGATAATTGGTGAATGTTTTTGATAACCTTTAAAAGGGATTGTGTATATAGCTGATCTGTGGAATATTCATGTACAACATCGGTACAACAATTGGATGTCAGTATTGTATGTGGAGCTATCTGGTGTTGGGCTTCCATTCCGCATGAAAGGGTTTTGCCGGAAAAAGTAATGCCAAAAGCAGCAATATCACCCGAGCAATAATGAGTGGCCACTGATACATGTAAAAAGGAGATCAGAAGTAGAAAAGAAACGAATATGGAAAGCGATTTGATCATTCTATATGGTTTCATTAACCACCAATATTAACAAATAAATGTAAAGAGTGTTTTGGGTGCTGTGATGATTCTGCAAAAAAATGCCTGGTTATTGAATTTTATTGTCTTTTATTGATCATAAACGGAATCGAAGCCTGAGCTCAGCCGAAAAAACAGTCCTGATGGGAAGTAAAAGAAGATTGGAAGGTCTGGTTCAAAATTTTTGAATTGTGGATTTACCCATTATCTTTGCACCGGCA
>CAZYDI010000129.1:0-7236 GCA_964646255.1 uncultured Bacteroidales bacterium | reverse complement strand
CAGAATGGGAATATGCTGCCCGTGGCGGTCTGGAAAACTCCATGTACCCCTGGGGTGGTTACTATACCCGTAATAAGGATGGTTGCTTCCTTGCCAATTTCAAACCGTTGCGCGGTAATTATGCCGATGATGGTGGCGTTACCACAGTGCCGGTTGGAACCTACCAGCCCAACGAATACGGACTGTATGACATGGCAGGAAACGTTTCAGAATGGACACTTACCGCCTTCGATGAATCATCCTATGCCTTCTCACACGACCTGAACCCTGATTATCGCTATAACGCCCGTCCCGATGATCCTCCGGTAATGAAAAGAAAAGTTATCAGAGGTGGATCATGGAAAGATATCGGCTATTACATGCAAAACGGTACACGTGCTTATGAATATCAGGACACATCCAAGTCTTTTATTGGATTCCGTTGTGTAAGACCTGTTCTTGGAGGAATTTAAAACAACTTAACCAAACAATATTTAATAGCTACCAACATGGCAAGTTTAGCAGATATCACATCGAGTTCAACGTGGAAAAAATTCATGGCCAAGCTTTATGGCTGGGGAGCCTCCGTTGTAATAGTGGGTGCACTTTTCAAAATTCAGCACTGGAAATTTGCAGGGCTGTTCCTCACCCTTGGTCTTCTTACCGAAGCTATCATTTTCTTCTTCTCTGCTTTTGAACCCCTGCATGAAGAACTTGACTGGACACTTGTTTATCCCGAACTGGCCGGTATGTCGGAACAGGATGAAATGGCCGAGCTAAAGGAAGGAACAGGATTTGGTGGCAGACCGGTTGAAAAAATCGAAAGCCTCTTGGGTGAAGCCAGCATAAACGAAGATACATTAAAGAACATTGGATCAGGACTTCAAAAGCTCAATGTAGCGGCCTCAGGCATCGCCGAAATTTCGGGCGCTACCGTAGCCACACAGGAGTTCCTGAAAAACATACAACATGCTGCCGGATCGGTTAACGGATTGAATGAAGCCTATGTAACAACGGTTTCCTCCATTAAGGATTCAGCCTCCACCCTTGCATCAGCTTACCTGGCATCGGCTGCAGAAATATCCAAATCAGGATCCGAGGTAGCCGGTTCATACCAGAAGATTGCCGAAACACTCAAAGGCGAAAACTCCCTGATTGAACAGAGTGGAAAGGCACACGAACAACATCTCGAAGCACTGAATAAAAACCTTTCAGCCCTCAATTCGGTTTATGAACTTCAGGTTAAAGAAGGAACCGAACACCTGCAGGGTACCCAGAAAGTTTATTCCGGTATAGAAGAAATGATTGCCAAGCTGAAAGATTCCATCGATGAAACCAGCAGGTATAAGGAAGAAGTAGTAAAGCTCCGTGATAACCTTTCATCACTCAATAACATATATGGCAATATGTTGTCAGCCATGAACGTGATTATTAACAAGTAATTAATCCGGAATCACAATTATGGCACACGGAAAAGAAACTCCAAGACAAAAGATGATCGGTATGATGTATTTGGTGCTGACTGCATTGTTAGCGCTGAATGTATCAACCAGTGTACTCGACGCGTTCAAGATCATCGACGAGGGACTGGAGAAGACCGGGGTCACGATGCAGAATAAGAATGAGGACATTTACAATGATTTCGCCCAGGCCTACCAATTAAACCAGACCAAAACAGCTTTGTGGATGGAAAGGGCTAACCAGGTACGGGAACGTACCCAAAAGCTCTATGATTATATTCAGGGGCTTAAGATTACCACACTAAGCGAGGCTGAAAGGGGCAAGGTGGAAGGAATTATTGAAGGTTCCAACATTAATCGTGACAATATCGAAGCAACCACCGATTACGACACTCCGCACAGGATTATGATCGGTGAGGAACTTAACGATAAAAGCGAAGCCCGGAAACTGAAAAATGAAATCGCTGGCTTGAGGGAATTCATGCTTACCGTAGTAAAGGAAAAAGAATTGCCCGAGCAGTTAAAAACCTCCATATCAAAGAGTTTGGATACAGAACCCCCGGTTACAAAAAAGAAATCACCTGAAGAAAGAACCTGGGAATACCATAAATTCGGACACTCTCCATTGATGGGCTTCCTGGCCATTATGTCATCCCTCCAGATCGACCTGAGAAATGCGGAATCGGAGATGATAAACTACCTGTACGCACAAATCAGTGCAGGCGAAGTAAAGTTCAATGAACTTGAAGCCGTTGTAATCCCCAATTCCAATTACATTATTAAGGGTAATCCTTACCGCGCCAATATATTCCTTGCAGCACGCGATACCACGCAGGCTCCCGATATTTATATCGTTGAAGGAGTCAGCGAGCCCTGGGTTGAAACCACCGATCCGGTAACCGGAGTAAGGGAATATAAAAGACGCGAAGGTTTGAATTATACCAAGCTCCCTGCAGAAAAGGGTACCGGTAAAGGCCTTTATGAACGCGGTGGCAGTGGCGTTGGACAGAGAAACTGGGGCGGCATTATTGAGATTAAAGGACCGGGTGGTGAACCCATTATCCGTCCATTCTCTGCTGAATATACCGTTGCTGAAGGAAGTGCCGTTGTGTCTCCTACAAAAATGAATGTGTTCTACCTGGCCGTGGATAACCCGGTTGAAATATCGGTGTCCGGAGTTCCCGGAAATAAGATTAGGGCTACTGCATCAAACGGCTTGCTCGAAGCACGCGGCGGTTCATGGAACATGCGCCCGAAACGCTTGGGTAACTGCATGGTAACGGTATCCGCCGAACTCGATGGTAAATGGTCAACCGTGGCCAGCAAAGAGTTCCGTGTAAAGGCGGTTCCCGACCCTATTGCCACCGTTGGCGGCCAAAAGGGCGGCGTTATTGCCAAAAATGTGCTGATGGCACAGGCCGGTGTTATGGCTACCATGCCGGTCGACTTTGAATTCGACCTTAAATTTAATATTACCGAATACAAAGTAGGAACTATCGTTCAGGGCTTCTTGCAGGAAAAAACCGTAAAAGGTGCTGCTTTTAGCCAGGACATCAGAAACCTCATCAACAACGTACCAAAAGGTAATCCCGTAATGATCACCGATATCAGGGCAGTAGGCCCCGATGGAACCGTGAGGGACCTTGGTTCATTAACATTTAAACTGAATTAATTTATTTAATATATAGCCAAATGAAACGAGTTGCTTTAATCTTAACGGGATTTGCAATGCTTGCCGTTGCTCCGCAAAAAATGACGGCCCAGGACAGACTTACTGAAGTGTATACCCGTGAGCATATCCCGAATAAAGCCCCCGTGCCTTATTCCTACCTCAGGGAAGCTGATGTTATGTGGGCTAAGGATATCTACAGGATTGTCGACCTGAAACAAAAGCAAAACCTGCCTTTGTATTACCCCCTTAATCCCATTAATGACCGGTATAACCTGGTATCACTTATTCTTTGGGGTATTGATAATGAAGGAATCAGGGCATTCTCGTCCGATGATCCCAACAATGAGTTTACCATTCCGCTCGACCGCAATCAGATTGACGAAGTATTTGGTGCAGGTACACAAACCATAAAGCGCCTCGATATGGAAGGTAACCTGGTTGACACTACCATTGTAAACGAACGCAGAACCGATGAGGTAAAACAAATTCTGGTTAAAGAAAAATGGTTCTTCGATAAAAACCACTCGGTTATGAATGTAAGGATTGTTGGCCTTTGCCCGATCCGCGTATATAACCAGCTCGATGACCAGGGTTTGCCTACCGATGCTATTTTCAGGCAGAAAACCGTATGGGTATATTTCCCTGAATTGCGCCCGCTGTTCGCACGCCATGAAATGTTCAACCAGAATAACGATGCACAACGGATATCGTTTGATGATTACTTCATACAGCGCCGTTTTAACAGCTACATTTTTGCCGAGTCGAACGTGTATTCAAACCGTGTTATCACTGACTATTCAGTAGGTCTTGACGCACTGCTCGAAGCCGAAAGGGTTAAACAATACCTGTTTGAAACCGAACACGACCTTTGGGAATACTAGAAAACACTGAAACTGAGAATTCTCAGCCATAAAAAAAGCCGCGTACACCGCGGCTTTTTTGTTTGGTAAGCAATTAGAATAGTAATAACGACCTGGTAAAGGTTGCAGGCTTCATTTTAAATGAAGCCCTCTCCTTTTTCCAGCATTACATCATTCACGAAATTCTTTATTTTTTGTTCATCCTGCTTGCGGCAAATCAGCAATATGTTGTCCGACTCCACAACAATATAGTCATCCAGTCCCTGTATCACTGCCAGCTTGTTTTCAGGCATATTGATAAGGCAATTTCTGGTGTTGTAATTAAACACATTTGAACCGGTAATTGAATTCCTTTCATCGTCCTTATCGAGCATATCATATAATGAACCCCAGGTTCCCAAATCCGACCAGCCGAAATCGGAACAAAGGACAAAGACGTTTTCCGCTTTCTCCATGATGCCGTAGTCGATGGAAATGTTCTTGCAATTGGGATAAACCTTGCTGATAAATTCACTTTCCTTGTCGGTATTGTAATAGTCCTTTCCCTCGGCAAACAGCAAATCAACCTCGGGCAGGTAATTATTGAATGCTTTTATGATGGTTGGAAGTGACCAGAAGAACATCCCCGAATTCCAAAAGAAATCACCACTCTGAAGAAATACTTCAGCCATGGCCAAATCGGGCTTTTCGGTAAAGGTCTTAACCCTCCTGAAACTTTCGTTCAGCTCAATACTCGTTTTGTCGCCATTAATCTGAATGTATCCGTATCCGGTTTCGGGCCTGTTGGGCTGGATTCCCAGGGTAAGGATGCTGTCGTTTTTGGTTACGAATTCGAGACCCTTTATCACTACTTTCAGGAAATCTTCTTCTTTTAAAATGATATGGTCAGAAGGGGCAACCAATATTTTAGCGTCGGGATTGATCAGCCTTATCTTATGGTTTGCATAGGCAATACACGGGGCGGTATTTCTGCGCATGGGCTCGAGCAGGACTTGCATTGACTTAAGCTCGGGCAATTGTTTTCTCACCAGGTCATCATAATCTTCATTGGTGACAATAAAAATGTTCTCAACCGGGATCACCTTTTTCAGCCTGTCAACTGTTTGTTGCAAAAGGGTTCTGCCAGTACCCAGAATATCGAGAAATTGCTTGGGTTTCTTGGTTCGGCTGAGTGGCCAGAAACGGCTTCCGATTCCGCCTGCCATAATAATACAAAAATGGTTTTTGTTCATGCTTTCTGCATATTGGTTACGTGTGTTAACTTGTGAAGCGAAATTAACAAATAAAGTTTTGTAAGTGAATTAATTTTGACCTGTTAAGTCAATCTGACGATCAATAAAAAGTAAACTTTGATTTTATATCATTATTTTTGTCAACATGAACTTTTTCTCCATATTCGGTCGATACATCATCCTCATGTCGCGTGTTTTTGCAAAACCCGAAAAACACCGGATTTACCTAAAACAGACCATTAAAGAGATCGAAAGCCTGGGGCTGAATTCAGTGGGAATTGTAATCATCATTTCCATATTCATAGGTGCGGTCATTACCCTGCAGACAAGGTATAACCTCGAAAATTCATGGATTCCGCTTTACCTCATCGGATTAACAGCCCGTGACACCCTGTTGCTGGAATTCTCATCAACCATGGTTGGCCTTATCCTTGCCGGAAAAGTTGGTTCCAACATTGCTTCCGAAATAGGCACCATGCGTATCACCGAGCAAATCGATGCCCTCGAGATGATGGGCATAAACTCGGCCAGTTATCTTATTTTGCCGAAAATTGTTGCTGCCATGTTTTTTAATCCATTCCTTACCCTCATTAGCATGTTCGTTGGCCTGGTGGGCGGATGGCTGGCAGTAATCATAACTGGTGCACTCCCCTCAGCCGATTATATTTATGGAATACAATACCTGTTTATTCCTTTTTATGTAACCTATGCGCTGGTAAAAACAGTGGTGTATGCCTTCATCATAACATCGGTATCGGCATTTTACGGTTACCATGTTCAGGGAGGTGCGCTTGAAGTTGGCCGTGCCAGCACACGGGGAGTTGTATACAGCAGTATTCTTATTTTACTTGCCGATTTGGTATTAACACAAATGATGCTCGCCTGATATGATCCGGGTTGAAAAGTTATTTAAGTCGTTCAACGGAAACAATGTTCTCCGCGATATCTTCGTCACATTCGAAAAGGGAAAAACCAACCTCATTATCGGACGAAGTGGTTCAGGTAAAACCGTGCTGATGAAATGCCTTGTTGGACTGCACGAAGTAGACAGCGGTGCTGTTTATTATGATGACCGCGATTTTGTTAACATGAATTTCCAGGAACGAAAGCAAATCCGTCGCGAAATCGGCATGCTTTTCCAGGGCAGTGCTTTGTTTGACTCACTTACCGTTGAGGAGAATGTAATGTTTCCCCTGAACATGTTCACCGAAATGACGCTCGAACAAAAAAGGGAACGCGTGAATACCTGCCTAAGCAGGGTTAACCTTCCTGACTCAAATAGGCTTTATCCCGGGGAGCTTAGCGGCGGAATGAAGAAAAGGGTTGCTATTGCGCGTGCCATCGTTGAAAATCCGCGGTATCTTTTTTGTGATGAGCCAAACTCCGGTCTCGATCCGAAAACCTCACTGGTAATTGATGACCTCATCAGCGAAATTACACATGAGTATGGTATCACCACGGTAATCAATACCCACGATATGAATTCCGTGATGGAAATAGGTGAAAAGGTGGTGTTTATTCACGAAGGAAATAAATGCTGGGAAGGAAACCGGGATGAAATTCTCGATACAGATGACGCGCATGTCAATGACTTTGTATTTGCTTCCAATTTCGCAAAAAAAGTAAAGCTCTACCAGCAAAAATAAGGTTGTATTCCAAGTAGGCCGGGCAGATTGCTTACTCTTTCACTTCAACATAATCGACATATTCGCCCCGGGCGGGCTTGTTTTTGCCGTTGTTTGCCGGATCATAATCAACAGTTACTTCTCCCTCGCGTTTCCTCATATTCTGCTGTTGCCGTTTTTGCTGCTTTTTAAACTCATTCATTTTATTGTCCATATAATTGACAAACAGGCCGGGCAATATGTAACGGGTAAAAAGCCGGATTACATAGTAAACAATAAAAATGATGGCCAGTGTTTTCAAAAATGCCATTACTGATCTTTTTTGCAAAGATAAGAAATTGTAGCGAGTTTCACCCGCGTGAAAAGTTGGGAGTAAGGAGAAAGGAGTAGGGAAAGCGAGGGAGAGAG
>CAZYDI010000128.1:0-7327 GCA_964646255.1 uncultured Bacteroidales bacterium | reverse complement strand
ACCTGGGATAATAAGGGATTGGCCATAAGAAGGAGAGATATCCAGACAATTGTTTTCATATCTTTAATTTTTATAGTGTAAAATTAAGATATGTATGTCCTGTAATACGCAAAAAATGCTATTTGCAGGACAACCAATAAGTTGAAATCAGACAACTTTTTTATTGATGGCAACCATGCCCTTCTTCACCATGGTGATGTTCATGATGATGGCAACTTTCACCCGAATCCTTTATGTGACCCTTCAGATAATCCTCAACCAGCTTTCGGACATCTCCTGCAGCACCGCGGTATACTTCGATGCCGTGACTATTTAAAACATTCAAAGCCCCATTTCCCATATTACCGGCAAGCATAATTTTTACACCTTTTTGCTGAAGTACAGCAGCAATATTGCTTTTACATCCACATCCCTGAGGGGAGGGTAAAGTCTCAGAACTTTCAATAGTCTTGTTTTCACTAACAGTAAAAATGGTGTAATATTCGCAATGTCCGAAATGTTCATCTACATTGTTTCCTCTTGTTGGTACTGCAATTTTCATGTTTATAATATATTGGCTTTAATACGGTCGCTCAAATATAATTGAATCTGTTTTATAATTTATTATATGAATATCCGTTATGACACTTAAAAAAGATTGTAGACTAATATTACGATATCTGCAGTTTCGAGTATATAAATGGCTATTCCTACTGGTCAAAACGGATTACTGTATACAAAAGGCACCATAAAGAATATTTTTTTTTTAATCCTTTGAAACCACGAAAATACCGGAGGGATTGCATATTAATTAGAAGAACAAATTTATGTTAAACATTCGACTCCTGCAGGAGTCGAATTCTCTCTTATAACGCAATGTCTATAAATATTTGACTCCTCCGGAGTCATTAATTTGCCAGGTATCATTACGGATAATCATTATTTATTAATATATCCGGAATGGTTATATAGAACAGACCTATTGGATTATTTTCCCAGATAGGAGTAACTTTCAGCACCAGTGTATTCAAGCTCCAATTGGTAATTTTACAAATTCGTTTTAAAACCCAATTAAATAAATAAACAAACCAAAAATTAACCCAAATACGATATTGAAAGTCTTTATAAGAATTGAGTCTTTAATAGAATAAGAAAGCATGGGCAACATACCATGCCCATCCTGGACAAAAGCACTTGTAAATAATACAGAAAACGGGATTAATCCGCTTGCGAACAACGATACAAAAATCATGTGAGGCCCTGATTCGGGTATTAAACCCATAACTGCAGCAATAAGCAATAACAACAAAGGGTATTCGAGGGTAAAAGATTTCAGGTTAAAGTAATTTAGCCCAACTTCAACCACCAGAAGTGCCCCAAATGTCCACATTGCAGTTTTCCAAAGATGGTTCTTAATAATATGTTCCCAGATATGTTTACGTATATAATGGATGATGCCATTTTCATTTGGATGATATTGCTGGCTTTTGCAGTCACTGCAAGTTTTTAGATTCAATTTTTTTATTGTTTTGTCTGTTATCCACCCTATAAGAATTCCCAATACCATTAACATTATCATAAGCAATAATGCGGTTTTAGGAAACAGTGCCAGCATAACAAAAGCTTCATCACCTGATGCGGCCGCCATAGCCCCGGTTAACGCACCAAAACTGATAAGGCCATGTATATATAATGATACATTGGTGAAACTCCCGAAACATCCCGGCAAAGAACCAATACAAGAAGCAACAAGGTACTGCCTGTATTTCTTTTTTTCATTCAGAAATATTTTTATTTTTCCCCTGCTCCAAACATTAATCAGATCAACCAAAATCATCATGGTAAAGACCAGTAGCAAAATTTTTAAAGTTTCTATGCTTACCTTCTGTATCATCTCCATGATTTATTATTCCGATTTTTTATCCCAATCTTTCAGCTCACAGGCAATATCGTAGTTTTTTCGTGTTTTCATTAATGGCTTCTAAAACAAAATCAGGTGCAACACAGGGCTTCCAATTATCTCTTCTTACAAAAGCCAGTATGGTTTCGGCAGTATTTATCAACTCATTGTTCTCATTATAGAGTTTATAGTTGAACCAGATACGGGCACCCTTTATAGCGGTTAACGTTGTAATAACAGTGAGAAAGGCATCGTAATGCGTTGTTTTAATAAACTTAAATTTCATTTCCAAAACCGGAAGCAAATATCCATCTTCCTCAAGGGAGCAATACGAAATACCCATACTGCGGAATAGCTCCCATCGGGCAGTTTCGTAATACTTTGGATAATTGGAATGATGCACTGTGCCCATCCGGTCAGTATCGGAATACTTAACCCTGAACGTATATTTGTGTTCTATCATCGTTTGTTGTTTTTTTCGCAAGGGCAGGGAACCTGTTTATGAGATTTTCTTTGCGATGCACAGCCGCTTGTCAGCAGGAATGTGATTAGAATGAGCAGAAAATATATAATTCCCCGTTGCCTTATCAATGCTTTCATTTCGTCAATTATTAAGACATTTCAGTCTGAGGTTTTAAAATACCTTTTAGCAAATTGTCGAACCCTGATTGAACAGTCTTATCGTTAAATAATTCATTTAACCTACCTTCATCACAAACACCACATATATTTTCGTTCACCGGAATTTGTGCAATGAGAGGGATTCCTGTTGAATTGGATAATAAGTTTCCGCCACCCCGTCCGAAGAGGAAATATTTTTCATCCGGATGCTTTGAAGGGGTAAACCAGGCCATATTTTCAACAATACCAAAGACGGGAATTCCGACATGTTCGCTATGGAACATGGTTATTGCTTTTCTTACATCATCAAGTGCAATGGTTTGAGGTGTTGTAACAATAACGGCTCCGGTAATTTCATATTGCTGAAGTAACGTAATATGGATATCACCGGTTCCGGGTGGGGTATCTATTACAAGGTATTCAAGTTCTCCCCAATTGGTATCACTGATTAGCTGTTTCAGACCATTGGAAGCCATAGGGCCTCGCCAAAGCATAGCTTGAGAAGGGTCTGCCAGGAAACCAATGGACATTATTTTAATTCCAAACTTTATCATTGGTTCCATCAGGGATTTCCCGTTCTTTTCTGAAACTGATGGACGCTGGTTGTGCAAATTAAAGAGCGTAGGGATTGACGGACCATAAATATCAGCATCCATTAAACCCACAGAATAGCCTTCCATCGCCATCGACAATGCTAAACCTGCAGCTACGGTTGACTTACCTACGCCACCTTTACCGGAAGCTACTATAATGATGTTTTTGATGTTTGGGATCTTTGATTTTGCAATTGGATTATTCATATTTTCCGATTAATTTGTTCTAAGAACTGAATGATAGATTTTAATGATCTCTTTGCTTACTTCTGAGTGTGGTGCAAACTCAATTATACTATTACACCTGAGCATGGCGTGTACCACCGGTGCATAAAAATTAATTTTACCAACAACAGGAAAATTTTGTTCAGCACACCATTTTTCTATCCTGCCTGATATTTCGGGATTTAAATCAAATTTGTTAATCACTACATAGGGTTTCAGCTTAAAATTTGCAACCAGTTCCAAAATTCGTTTCATGTCATGAAAACCGGAATTTGAAGGTTCTGTGACAATAATAACTTTATTTACTCCGGTAACCGATGAAATTACCGGGCATCCTGTACCAGGAGGCCCGTCGATTATTATGGTTTCACAACCTGTTTCTTTTGCTGTTTTACGGGCTTGCTCACGTACCATATTTACGAGTTTTCCTGAGTTTTCTTCTCCAGGTTCAAGCCGTGCATGAACCAGTTTTCCGTTCCTGTAATTTCCGATAAACCATTGGCTTTTATCACTCGGAACCATGGTAATGGACTCGGAAGGACAAACTCTTGCACAGAGTTTGCAACCATCGCAGGATGTTTCAGATATGGTAACTTTACCGTTTATATAAGCAATGGCACCAAAACGACAATAATCAATACATAAGCCGCAATTATCACAATGGCTGTTGTCTATTGTTGCTTTATGGCCTGTAACGAATTTTTTTCTTAAATAATCAACGGGTTGCAATACAAGGTGCAAATTGGCAGCATCCACATCACAGTCGGCAACCACATTGTTTTGGTCTATGGTTGCAAACGCAGCACTTAGGCTTGTTTTACCGGTACCGCCTTTTCCGCTTAAAATTGCTATTTCGGTCATGGGTTAGTACAGTGAGGTTGTCTTTGCGGCGTTTTTATGAGTTGGCTAATTGACTTATATAATTGAATGAATTGAGACTGAAATTCCGGTTTTTCATCTACCAACATCCTGCCTTCGGAATATATCCTGGCAATATCCCTGTCCATTGGGATTTCCATTAGTAAAGAGATATTGTTATCAAGTAAATATTTATATACACTATGATCACCCAGGTCTGACCGGTTTACAATTACCCCGAATGATTTGCCCAGGTGTTGTAATGTACCTACAGATAATTTCAGATCGCTTAGTCCGAAAGGGGTGGGCTCAGTAACCAAAACCACATAATCGGCTTTATCAACAGTGGCAATAAACGGACAGGATATTCCCGGAGGCGAATCAAAAATATTTATCGTCTCCCGGCCGGCTTCATTAATTGCTTTTTTAATAACCGGAACCGGGGAGTATACACCTATTTCGGCACGCGCTTCGATAATCTGAGCATGGCCGTTGAGGTATATTGAATTTACCGTTCCGAGTTTTCTTACTTTTTCGGTAATTGCTCCAAATTTGCACGCTACAGTACAAGCCCCGCAATCGTGACACAATTCTTCCACTACCTGAATAAAACCTGAAGGAGGTAAGTAAACTATGGCATGGTAGTTACAGTATTCATGACATTTGCCACAGAACACACATTGCGCTGCGTCTATTACCGGAATATTTTGCGTAACTATAGAAGTTGAAAATAATTCTCCTTGAATAAACTCCGTTACATTGGGCTCTTCCGCATCGCAGTCAACGATAGTAACAGGTATCCCTGATTTTTGAGCGGCCCAAAACATGTTTGTTGAAACAAGTGTTTTACCGGTACCGCCTTTTCCACTGGCAACAGCAATGTTCATAAAAAAACCAGTTAATGGTCGCAACCATGATCGCCATCATGATTACAGTAATTGGCTGAAAGACTTAACTTGTTATTCATAAAATCAATTACCAGTTCCTCTGCAGGTTTTAGCGGGGCACCAACAAAAGCATTGATATTTTGCAGGTTAAATAATTCTATTGCCTTTTGTCCCATACCTCCGCCAATAACATCGGTTACGCCAAAATCAGCAATCCAACGGGGGTATAGGCCTGGAATATGTTCGGGAGGCGTTACTTCTTTAGTGTGAATGATGAGATTGTTTTCAACTTCAATAATGGCAAATTTTTCACAATGGCCAAAGTGTGCACACAAAATCCCGTTCTCAAGCGGAATAGCAATTATTTTTTTCATTTTTTGTAATGTGGTTAAAAATTATTTATCCATTTCTTCTGAAACGCATCCCTGACCTGAGTCCAAAACCTTGTCTCCGGCCTGTTCCCCGATGTCTGCGTTTTTCATTAATAGGGCTTGAATTGTCTTGTTCTGAACCGTCCAAACCCTGACGTTGTAAAAGATCATCAGATATTTCTCCTTTTTTTTCGGGATTGCACCGGCCCATTCTTCGGCCGGTCATGGGGCCCTCTCCATTGGGTCCTTGTCGGTTAAATGCTGGCATAATGACCTCCTTGTTTTTAAAGTGTATATTCATTTTAATCTGCTTTTCAGGCGTTTTTCTAATCCGGAGCCATCATCTGCTTTCCTGTGTAAACCCATACCTTTGTGTAATTCTTTAAGTGCCTCCTTGTCTGCAATTGACCGGCATTTACCCAGGCCTCTCCCCGTTTGTTTTTTCTTATCTTCAGTTACTTTTCTGTTCAACTGTGGCACTTTTTTCACTTTTTATGATTCAATAATTCAATGATTTCATTGATTTTTTTCCCTGATTCATTCAGAATAACCAATTGAATTTGGAGACTGTCAAAAATGGATTTTACTTTAGCTCCGAATTCGCCGGAGACAACTTTCTTAACGCCTCGCGAGGCAACCAATTGAACTGAGGCAGGACCTGCTCCCTCAATATTTTCCTTATTTGGATTTGGGATAAATTCTATTGCATGGTTTTCAGTATCATAGATTACAAAAAAAGAACAACGGCCAAAACGGCTGTCCAGAGTTGATTCCGTGCTATTGCCGGTAGAGGTGATGGCTACTTTCATAATGACTTCTGTTTATTTACAATTATTGTTTCTTCTGTTTTGGTGAGGAAAACCTTTCCTTATCATGTGAACATTGCATTTCGGACAAATTTCTTTTTTGCAGGGAACGCCGGCGGTATGTTGTTTTTCACTGCCACATTCGGGACAAATGCAAATATCCCGGGTGGTTGTTAGCCCTGGATTGTCGTTATATTGTTCGATATCGTCGGAACCACAAAGCGCACAATATTTTACTTCCTGCTCTTTGGCAGGATGATTAAACCAACTGCCACAGGCGTTACAGGAATACCATTCACTATTAAAATAAACCTTACCTCCTTCAAAAACAATTGTTTTACCTTGCACAAAAGCCTGTGCAACCTTACGCCGGGCACTTTCATATATACGGGCATAGGTAGGTCGTGAAATTTCCATTATTTGAGCGGCTTCTACCTGTCCGTTTAGTTCAAAATCACTTAACCGGATGGCTTCATATTCTTCAAAGTTCAAAACAACCGGATCGTTATCATCAGATAATCCGATAGGACGAAACCCCTTAAAATGAGGGGGATTTGTCATTTTTCGAATGCGTTTGGGTCGAGGCATAATAAGAGCAAATGATCAATACAAATATAATGAACATATGCTTAAAACAAAAAAAAATAACAGTATTTTTTGAAAATAGTGCGGTGAAGAATTGTCAGGCCTGCTTTAGCGATATTTTTTGTTTTTCTGGTAAAAATTATATCTTTGCACTCCGCATTAAAAAAGCGAAAGTTATATAAAGGATGGCGAGGTAGCTCAGCTGGTTAGAGCGCATGATTCATAATCATGAGGTCGGCGGTTCAAGCCCGCCTCTCGCTACAAGGAAATGAAGCATACACCCGGCCATCGGCCGGGTATTTTTTTGCCTGTGACATGAAAAAGCTTGCTTTTTCATTGGCTCAGGCAAAAAAATAACAACCCGAAGGGTGTATGCTTCATTTCCTTGTATAGCACCCCCAAACCGGTGCTCACGCAGTAACCCCGCCTCTCGCTACGAGGAAATATCAACCCGAAGGGTGCATGCTCAATTTTCTTGTATGGCACCCCCAAACCGGTGCTC
>CAZYDI010000127.1:0-7458 GCA_964646255.1 uncultured Bacteroidales bacterium | reverse complement strand
TGGAACATAAGCAAAAGATCATCGTTTTAATTTACCTCCTCGACTTTATCAATACCGGTGAAAAACCGGGAAGGGATGAAATTAGCCTGATACGCACAGCATCATCGTTTTTGAAAATCGGCGAGGATGAATTCAAGGATGCCTCTTCCTTTACTTTTGGTGAAATAAACAACATCGTAAACCAGGAATGGTTGCTCATGATCAGGCCAAAGGAAGAAATTTCACCAGTTACCCGGATAAAACAATTGGGAATAGAAAAACTCGAAGGCCAGATATTGGTTCTTCATATTCCCAGCGCAGATATATATGTGTTCAGGTATTCAGGCAGCATGAAACTGGTACTCAATGGGCACAGAATTCATACAGGCCGGTCATATATATGGTCCGTTGGATCAGTAATCCGCAACCAAAAGATAGGTTCCATTTACTTTAGCTGGGTGCGTGGAAAATTCATTCAGGCCAGTGCAGAGGTTAAGTTTATTTTTACTGCTGAAGACATCGATTTCAATTACTTCAACTCCCGCAACGGCGTTAAACGTTTTAACCTAACCGAAGAATCAGGCCGGCTTGTTGGTATAATTGGTGGAAGCGGATCGGGCAAATCAACACTGATTAATGTATTGAATGGCAACCTTAAACCCAAACACGGATCTATAAAAGTTAACGGATGGGATATTCACCGGAACAAGGAAATGCTCGAAGGTGTTATAGGGTACGTTCCGCAGGATGATTTGCTTATTAAGGAACTGACGGTTTATGAGAACCTTTATTTTAATGCTAAACTTTGCTTTGCAGGGTATTCCGAGGAACAGATTGAAGAGGTTGTGGAGGATGCACTCATTGATTTCGATTTATTGGAGGCACGCGACCTAAATGTAGGAGATTCATTCAATACCTTTTTAAGCGGAGGACAGCGCAAACGCCTTAATATTGCCCTTGAACTGATTCGCGAGCCTTCCATACTTTTTGTTGATGAGCCCACCTCGGGGTTATCATCGGCCGATTCCGAAAAGGTAATAACCCTGTTGAAAAGACAAACATTAAAGGGTAAACTCATCATTTTTAATATACACCAGCCTTCATCCGATATATACAGGATGATTGACAAGCTTCTGGTGATGGATCAGGGTGGAAGGGTGGTTTATTACGGGCACCCGATGAGCGCAATTACGTATTTTAAACAGGAAGCGCATTATCCCGACGCTGAGGAAACTGAATGCCTGAGTTGCGGGAATATAAGCTCTGATGAAATACTAAGAATAGTAGAGGCGAGGGAAGTGGATGCCAATGGCAGGTTAACACGCAAGCGCAAGACGTCTCCCGAAGAGTGGTACCAGAAGTTCCTTTCGAATATTGATTCACAGACAAAACTGATTGTCCGTGAACACGATTCCACCATCCCCAAGAATAATTTCAGCATACCTGATCATATTAAGCAAATAAGGATTTTCCTCAAGCGCGATCTTCTTGCCAAGTTCTATAATAAGCAATACCTTATGCTGCTGGCATTTGAGGCACCTATTCTGGCTTTCTTGCTCGCTTTTTTTACCAAGAATTTTACCTATGTGGATGGAATGCCCCGGTATATATTTGGAGAGAACCAGGTTCTGCCGGCATTTCTTTTCATGGCTGTTATTGTTGCGTTGTTTTTGGGTTTGGTAATCAGCGCCGAAGAAATTTTCAAGGATCGTAAAATCCTTAAAAGGGAAAAATTTTTGAATTTGAGCCGTTCAAGTTACCTGTTTTCAAAAATCAGTATTCTGTTTGGAATATCTGCACTGCAATCCCTTGTTTTTGTGCTTATCGGCAATTCAATGCTCGAAATAAACGGTATGTTGTTCCGCTACTGGCTTGTGCTTTTCACCGCTTCATGCTGGGCTAATATGCTTGGGCTAAACATATCTTCCGGATTCAATTCAGTAGTCACCATTTATATTCTTGTTCCGCTTATCCTGGTTCCTCAACTGCTGTTCAGCGGTGTGGTGGTCGATTTTAGCAAAATGCACAACCGGATTTCCAGTGATAAGTCAGTCCCGGTAATTGGTGATTTGATGACCTCGCGTTGGGCATATGAAGCCCTGGCTGTTACACAGTTTAAGGATAATGAATACGAAAAAAACTTTTACAAGTCAGAGGCCAAAGCCCGGAACGCAAGTTATTACCGTTCCTATGTTGTTCTCGGCTTAAAGGAAATCGCTGTTGATGCCGCTGATTTATACCGCAATAAGGCCGATACAATGAAATACAATAATGACCTTAGGGTATTGCAATCTCAGATTGAATTCATCAGAAAGGATGCCGGGTTTAGCATGAACAGCTTCGCAGATAGTCTTACCCCTGCGTTGTATACCCCTGAACTAAACGCAGATCTTTTCAGGTTCCTCGACCGGGCCATGGCAGTATACAGGAATCGTTACAGGCTCGCTGTGGAGGAAAGGGACAATATTTACAGGGAATTCACCAGTCAACTGGGTGGAGAAGATAATTTCCTTGCCTTTAAGCAAAAATACCACAATAAGCAATTGACAGCAGTGCTTACCAATGAAAAGGAATTTCAGCATTTTTCGGTTCATGATGGCGAAATGGTTCCTTTAAAGGATGCCGTATACCGTGACCCGGCAGCAGACACATGGAGAGCTCACTTTTATGCACCATATAAGTATTTTTTCGGAAGCCTTGTTGATACCTACTGGTTTAACCTGGTATTCATCTGGGTATTTTCATTATTACTCTTCCCTGTGCTGTATTACGATGTAATTCGCAAGGGTCTGGCATACCTGGAAACCCTGAGACTAAACCGGCTGAATAAACTAAAAATAAACAGGCTTTTGAAACTTGCTGAGCAAACCAGGCAAATGAGAACCAGGTAATGCTGAGCAAATATTTGGTTATATTTGCATCTTACCCAAATACAAAATAACATATATGACCCAGCTATTTTTTGGCAGCCTTCTCCTTAGTCTTGTTCATGCCGTTATCCCAAATCATTGGTTGCCGATCGTAGCACTTGGGAAATCGGAAAAATGGTCTTTGCGTGAGACCGTGATGGTTACCGGGATCAGCGGTTTTGCGCATACCCTGAGTACGGTATCACTGGGCATAGTTATTGGCATTATCGGTATTCATCTAAGTCACAGTTATACTATAATAACCGAAAAGATAGCGCCGGCGCTGTTAATTGTGATAGGAATTGTTTACATCATTATTGACAGGGTAAAGAATCACAAGCACCAACATGGTTTTGACCCTGAAAAAGTAAACAAAAGGTCAAAAGCAGCCATCATTGTATCGCTTGTAATTACCATGTTTCTGAGTCCCTGCCTTGAAATTGAAGCATATTACCTGCAGGCCGCGTCAGCCGGATTTAAAGGAATCCTCATGGTATCGGTGATTTATGTACTGATTACCGTATCGGGGATGATTTTTTTGGTTTTACTTGCCAGCAAAGGTGTAAAGGCCATACAATCGCATTTTCTCGATCATAACGAAAAACTTATTTCAGGATTGGTGCTGATATTGCTTGGGGTTTTTGCATTTTTCTCGCATCATTGAAAGCCTATATTTCCCTGAATACCAGTTTTCCTTCTTCCAGTTTTCTGTAATAGCAGGTTGAATAAGGCATTCCATTTTGCTTTTTTGCATGGCAAACACCTTTTCCTGTAGGTGTAACCATAAATAACAGGGAATCCTGGTTACAGTTTATCCGTATTTCTTCCACTTTAAGAAAATCACCTGAGGTTTCGCCTTTTTTCCAAAGTTCTTTTCTTGACCGGCTGTAATATGTAGCATACCCGCTGCGTAAGGTTTCCTGAAAGGCGTCTTTGTTTATGTAAGAAAGAAGAAGAACCTCGCGGGTAACATAGTTCTGGGTAATTACAGGTATCAGTTGCTTACCGTCGGTGCCAAAATCCAGCAGGAACTCATTGGTATATTCATTTGCCATGACTATGATGGTTTATCTGCAATATTACTAAAATTCGGGTGGTTTAGAAAATCCCGCGTTCGTGAGCATACCGTATGGCTTCATAGGTATTGCTTACGTTAAGTTTTTCAATAATGCGTTGCCTGTGGGTATTTACAGTATTGACACTGATGAACAGCTTATCTGCAATTTGTTTACTGATCATTCCCCTGGCAATAAGTTCAAGCACCTGCTTCTCCCTGTTGGTTAAAACTATTTCGCCGTGTAAAGGCTTTTCATCGTCAGGTGGAAAAACATACATTTCACCGGTTTTCTGATTTAATAATCGTCCCCTGAATGGCAGGGTTATATCATTTTCAGGTGATAAATCAAGCATGCTTAAAGCCAGCCATACATTTCCCGAACGATCAAATTCAAGCGGTGTTTGTTGTTCAATAACCCGCACATAGTCATTGTACTTTCCTTTTACCCTGTACTCAAAAATGGTTTTAAAATTTTTGCTGGTTTCCTTTTTCTCTAAGGATAAGCCCATTGCAAGGTAATAGATTCCTGCCCTGAACACCGCCGGAAGATCATCGGGATGAATGAGGCTGTTGGTGTATGCCATATCCGATTCGGCCCGCGATGCATCCCAGCCAAGCAAAGAATTGTACTTCATTGAATAATAAACATGGGTGCGTTTGTATAAATCAAAAACCGATATGCAGCCACTGTCTACAACATCTATGCTTTTGAGTAAGGGCAGGTGATAATCCAGGATGCTATAATCAAGTTCGGAAGGTTCAAATACCTGTTGATCCAAAAGCCTGGAATATTCTTCGATCAATCCTTGGATCTCGTTCATTTCAAAAAATACTGATTTTTCAGGATTACATAAACCATTTTCAGTGATCAACTTTGTACCAAAGATATAAACTCTATGGAAAAAACGTTTTGTTTGACTGCCGGGTCATTTAGACCCTGCCTTTTGTTGAGCCTGATTATGTGTTGCATCCCTGCCCCTATATATGCTCAAAACATTACAGGCATTGTTAAAGATGCTGATTCTCATATTACACTTCCCGGAGCTGCAGTTGTTATTTTAGAATCTCAACCCTTAGTCGGCACCGTTACGGACGCAAATGGTAATTTCAACCTTACAGCACCAAAGGTTGGGCGCTATAACCTGCAAGTCAGCTACATCGGATATGAAACTGCCGTTATTTATGAATTGCTGGTGCAAAGCGCAAAAATTGTTGTACTGGAGATTTTGCTTAAAGAATCAGCCACTGAATTTGAGGGCGTTGAAGTGAAAGCAAATGCTAACAAAGATCAGGCATTGAATCCCATGGCCATCATAAGCTCACGTCAGTTATCTGTCGAAGAAGCTTCGCGATATGCCGGAGGAGTTGATGACCCGGCCCGCCTGGCGGCTTCATATGCTGGTGTTGCCGGGTCGTTGTCATCAAATGCTATCGTTATCAGAGGCAATGCTCCCAAAGGGCTTTTATGGCGGATGGAAGGTATTGAAATACCTAATCCCAGCCATTTTGCCAATGTAAGTACATTCGGAGGAGGGGGCATAACTGCTCTGAGTTCACAAATGCTTAGTAACTCCGATTTTTACACAGGTGCTTTTCCTGCTGAATTTGGCAATGCCTTATCGGGAGTGTTCGATATGAAAGTGAGGACAGGCAATAACGAACATCGTGAACACACTTTAAAGGCGGGCCTTATTGGTCTTGATTTTGCCACAGAAGGCCCCTTTATAAAAGGAAAAAAGTCATCATACCTTGTGAATTACCGCTATTCCACACTGGCACTGATTTCACCGCTTCTGCCTGAGAATGCGCGTGGTTTGGTTTATCAGGATCTTTCATTTAAAATGAATTTCCCTGCAGGAAAAGCTGGTATTTTTGGTATTTGGGGAATTTTTTCTTCCGACAAAACAGGTTCTGACGTACAAACTGATTCAAGTGATTGGGAATATTACCAGGATATTGAAAAAGACAGGAACATCAACCGGATGGGAGCCATGGGTTTAAGTCACCGCATTCTTTTAACTGAAAAAACTTACCTGAATACCACGCTTGCAGCTACAGGTAATTATTTATCATGGGTGAGGAACCGGCTGGGAAGTGACCTGAACCTGTATCCCAAGGATGATATTGCGCAAAATGAACGAAAGTATTCCCTGTCGTTTTTGATTAACCACAAGTTTTCAGGAAAACACACCATGCGCTCAGGATTTGTGCTGAACCGGCTGGCATACAATGTTTCGCTTAAGCAGGACGGCCTTCAATTTGCCGATGAGCATGGCGGAAGCGGTTTGATACAGGTTTACACACAATCAAGGTTCAATATTCTGCAAAGGATCACAGCCAATCTGGGATTGCATGCTCAACTTTTTACATTCAATAACGACTTGTCGCTTGAGCCCCGGGCAGGTATTCAATACCGCGTTGACAACAATAGTTCTGTGAGCTTTGCTTATGGCTTGCACAGCCGGCTTGAACCAATAGGCTTCTATTTTGCTACAAAACAAGTTAACGAAAACATTATCCATATCAATAAGGAACTGGAGCTTAGCCGCGCTCATCATATAGTTCTGGCATATGACAGAAGTATCGGAGAACATACGCGAATAAAATTTGAACCATTTTATCAGCACTTATATAACATTCCGGTTAAGCCCGGATCATCCTTTTCAATGATGAACCTTGAAATTGATTGGTTTTTTAACGACTCACTGGTGAATAAAGGAAGCGGAAGAAATATCGGTATTGATATGACCCTCGAACGCTTTCTTCATTCGGGATATTACTACCTGGTTTCGGGATCAGTTTTTGACGCAAGGTATACAGGCGGCGATAACATTGAGCGAAATGCAAGGTTTAACAAACAGTATGTTTTTAATTTTCTCTTTGGAAAAGAATGGATGGTCGGCAAATCCGGGAACAACATCCTGGGCATTAACTGGAAATTCAGTATACTGGGGGGAGACAGAATTCACCCGGTGGACTATGAACGCTCATTAACAGCCCGTGATGTAGTGTACAATGAAACGGATGCTTTTGCAGGGCGCAAGCCGGCTGTTTATTATCTCGACTGTTCATTTTCGTTTCAGAAAAACCGGGACACATATTCATCAACATGGTCTTTTCAATTTGTAAACCTGCTGTTTCAAAAGGAGTTTTACGGGCACAGGTATAATCTAAGGACAGGGAATATTGATGCACATAAGGAAATCGTTGTGATTCCCAATATCAGTTATAAAATCAATTTCTGAAAGTACCGTATAGCAACGCCGATTGTCTATTAAGAAGAATGATCGTTGAGCATAAACGTTTTGGGAAAATTGACAAAGTACAATTCTTTGGTTGCCCTGGTTATGGCCGTATATAACCATCTTAAATATTCCAGCGAAACCTGATCGGTTTTAACAAAACCCTGATCGATGAAAACAGCTTTCCATTGTCCTCCCTGGGCTTTATGACCTGTCACCGCATAGGCATATTTCACCTGCAAGGCGTTGAAAAATTCATCTTCTTTAACCG
>CAZYDI010000126.1:0-7627 GCA_964646255.1 uncultured Bacteroidales bacterium | reverse complement strand
GGATTGGCATCGTTAACAGTGCTGATACCTCTTACGCGCATTGTGGGAGCAACACCGGGTGAGCCGTTTGCGATAACAGTCAAACCTGCTGCACGGCCCTGTAATGCCTGGTCAAGTGTTGCTGCAGGAACAGCGGTAAGTTTTTCCGATGATACGGAAGTGATAGCACCGGTAACTTCGGTTCTTCTCTGTGTACCGTAACCAACAACAACAACCTCTTCGAGGCTCTGTATGTCGGCCATAAGGGTTACGTCAACCTGGGTTTCGTCACCTACGGTTACTTCTTCGGGCAAATAACCGATAAAGCTGAATACCAGTACGTCACCTTTGCTGGCTTCAACGGTGTATTTACCGTTAAGATCAGCTGTGGTACCACGGGTTGTTCCCTTAACCTGAATGTTAGCACCGGCCAAAGGTTCATTGTTAGTGCCGTCCATTACAGTACCTTTTACAGTTACCTGCTGAAGATTCTGTTTTAGCGTTAATACCACAAGGTTATTGTCGAATACCTTGTAAGTAATGTCAGAAGTTTCGAAAAGTTTTGCCAGAATCTGTTCAACATTCTCGTTTTCTACATTCATGTCAACTACATTGTCGATGTAGCTGAAATCATCATTGTAAAAGAAACGGAACTCACTCTGCTGTTCGAGAATCTGAAAAACTTCACGCACGGTCTTTCCGTTCAGATCTACCGTAAACTTTGTGTTCTGTGAATACACAGAAGCAGAAAGATTTAGGGACAGAAACATTAAAAATAGTGCACTTAGTCTCATAATTAGGATTAGTTTTTTAAGTTTTCTTTTAGGAAAGAAAACGTCGTCAGGAGAATTGTTTTTCATAAATTTGATTTGTTTTTTTGGTTAGACAATTTATGCGGGTAAGGCTTGCAAATCCACTCGCATAATTGATTGTTTGACAAAACTCGGGGAACAGTTCATTGCATCTGTTCCCTTTTTTCATTGCATGGCTTTCTACATAGTTTAAATGGTTATTAGGGTTAATGAATAAATTTATGTGCATAGTTAAGTTATTTCTTTTTTAAATGACCGCTGAACTGCTTGCTCATATGTTTGTTCTGGGAAATCTTCACGGTTTTGCCTTCCAGTTCATAGTCAATGGGTGCTGATAGTTTAATCACATCAAGCACCTGTGTTAATGTTTCATTTTCAAGGGTTCCGCTAAAGCGAAATTGTTTGATATCTTCACTTTCATATTCAAATGTAACATCATATTTTCGCTCAAGCCTGATAAGCAGGTTGTTAAGCTCTTCACCCTTAAGGATAAGCCTGTTTTCCTTCCATGATATAATGGGCTCGGGATCAATTTCCTCAGCCACAAACAGGATCCCCTTTTTTATGGTAAGCATTTCAGGCTTGGATTGGCGTATTACTTTGAGGTCCTCTACAGTCAGCTGCTGGTCTTCCTTAACGTATACAGCTTTTTGATGAGGTTCAAGCACTATGGCCTGCGACTTCCTTGAATGTTCCTTATTGCGCGTGATGGATACTTTTCCTTCAACAAGCGTGGTTTCAATGATGCCTTCATCGCTATAGGATTTTACATTGAACTCAGTACCAACGGCCATAATATATAAATCGCCTGCCTTAACATTAAAGGGCAGGTCATTGTTTTTTGCTACTTTAAAATAACCTTCGCCCTCAAGGGAAACCATACGGTTGGCTTTGTTAAATACATTCAGGTAGGTAAGTTTGCTTCCTGCATTAAGCCATACCTGGGTTCCGTCGGGCAATGTTACCTCCGAGCGGGCACCAAGGGGAGCCCTTATTTCATTAAAGGATACAACATCAGGTTCCTGTGAGGGAGCAAAAACAAAAAATGATATCGCGGCACCTACTGCAAAAACAAAAATCAACATGGCTGCGATCCTGAGAAACCTGAACAGCCTGAAATTATGATTGGTAAGTTCGTAATTAACGTCACTATTCCCGATCCGTGTTTCGATGCTGTTGAAAATTTCTTCAAAATCAATTTTAATTGATTGTTTTTCAGTGACATTGAAATTCTTTAATTCCTCAAAAAGCTCTTCCTTAATAGCCGGTTCATTATGGATATCAAGAAAAAGTGATGCTGATTTACCATCTGCTTCGCGGATTCTTTCGCGGTATTCTTTTAGCTTATTGCTGATTTCCAGCTTATTCATTCGATAATTCAAAAAAAATAGACTACACTGTCAATAAATACAACCAATTCGCATCAACTACGCAAAATTTTTAATGTTTTTTTAATCTGATTTTAATTTTGGCTTAATCTGCAAATAACGATTCTTCGCGAAGCTTTTCCCTGATGAGTTTTAAAGCCCTGTATATCTGGCTCTCAACTGCCCTTACCGTCAACCCGGTTTTAACCGAGATTTCTTCATACGTAAGGCCATCCCTCCGGCTCATCTTGAATATTTCCTGCTGGCGGCAGGGCATATGATCGATTATCTTATTGATATGATTTTGTAAGTCCCTGGTAATTAAAGACTGCTGAGGGTAATCGTCTTCAATCGACTGTTTTGAGACTACATGATCAACATATCTTTGCCTTACAGCCTGATGCTTGAAATAGTTGTATATATGATTGACAGCAACTTTATATATGTAATGGCTCAACTGATACTCTTCCTTTAAGGATTCCCTGTTTTCCCATAAAGAAATAAATATGTTCTGGAGTATTTCTTTCGACTCTTCGGATGAATGCAGGTAACCAAAAATATAATAGTAGAGTTTTTCTTTAAATTCATTAAAGATTATCTCAAAGGCCTGCTTGTCACTCCTCCGTAATCTACGAATCAGGTTTACATCACTATTCAAAAACCTTTTATTCAAAGTTCAGCGTTTTAGTGAGCCGGGTGTTAACCGTAGTATACAAATATAATAAGTTATTTTACATCACCAACACTTCTTATTGTAAAAATTACGCTAACCGGAATTAATATTCAGGCGTTATTAGGCTGGTGGCTTGTGGCAATGTCATATGCCTTGATTTGCAGCCGGTTGACTAAAAGTTCAATCAACTGGACATAAATTCTTATCGCTCTTTTTGATTTGATCAACCCTGCCAGCGTAAAGATTCCCGCATCGGTGTAAACAAAAAGAATATTTTGATGAATCGTTTTTTCTTCACGGGTTAAAACAAAAACAGACTCATCTTTGAACTTGGTTAAATTGGTAGCGGTTAAGTGACGAATATTCTCAATATCGGTTTCAAAGAGCAATGCAAGGTCAGTATCAGCAATAACAGCACGATCCCTGATATTCCTTGTATTATTGGTAAAGAAGGAATTAAGCAGTATTAAGGTTGATTCGTCAGTCATTTATTACTCGGGTTAGTCAAATATACCATTTCTTTTTATATATGATATATAATCAAACGAATTGTAAATATCTTTTATTGTTATTGAAATAACAGAAAAATGGTTATCTTTGACCCATATCTGCGTTATGGATGAATCTGTAACAAAGATCCTTTAAAATCATTCTGACCCTCAGGTAATTCCTATGGAAAAGAGAATCGGAGCCATTATCATTCTGGTTAAAGAAAAGGATAATGTTCAGCAAATGAACGATATCCTTGCTCATCATGCAACAATAATCATTGGAAGACAGGGAATTCCTGTTCGTGACAAAGGAATTGCTATTATTTCCCTTGTGGTGGAAGGAACCAATGATGAAATCTCTACCTTATCGGGAAAACTGGGGCGGATTGATGGAGTAACAAGCAAGGCCGTATTGGCAAAGGAATAACGGCTGAATCAATTCATAACAGTTAAAAATTATGTGAGAATGAAATTTTCACCAGAAAAGTACCGTATTGCCGATGAACCAATGAAGCCCTTCATTGATGTGCAGGAGATTAATGAATTACTGCTGAATGCCAAACCCGATAAAGCAATAGTAAGAAATATCATTGCCAAATCATTGGATAAAAATCGGCTTAGTTTGGCCGAAACTGCCATGCTTCTGAATGCCAATGATCCGGTGTTGATTGAGGAAATCAAAGAAGGAGCCAGTAAATTAAAGCAGGCTGTTTATGGCAACCGCATTGTTTTGTTCGCACCGTTGTACATTGGGAATAAATGTATCAACAATTGCCGGTACTGTGGATTTCGTGCATCCAATAAAGAACAGGTGCGCACAAGCCTGAATACAGATCAGATTATCCGTGAGGTGGAAGCACTGGAAGATCAGGGACAGAAAAGGCTCATCCTGGTGTTTGGTGAACATCCCGATTATCATCCTCAATTTATAGCCGATACCGTTAAAACCGTATACAGCGTTAAAAAAGGTAATGGCGAAATCAGACGCGTTAATATTAACGCCGCACCGCTCGAAATTGGGGGCTTCAGGGTTGTAAAGGAAGCAGGCATTGGTACCTACCAGATTTTCCAGGAAAGCTATCACCCCGGCGCCTATGCTTTATACCATTTGTCAGGCAGAAAAAAGAATTATGATTACCGGCTTACTGCACTTGACCGTGCTCTTGAAGCCGGACTGGATGATGTGGGCATAGGTGCGTTGTTCGGACTGTATGACTGGCGTTTTGAGGTTATGGGTCTGGTACGGCATACCAATCATTTTGAGGCCTGCTATAATGTTGGTCCTCATACCATTTCATTCCCGAGGGTTAAGGACGCTTCTTCCATGGATGATCTCCTGGCAAAATATGCCGTAAGCGATGATGATTTTGCAAAGCTTGTTGCCATACTCAGGCTTGCTGTTCCTTACACCGGGATGATACTCACAGCCCGTGAACCTGCCAATATACGTTCAGAACTTATGCGATACGGGGTATCACAAATTGACGGTGGAACTAAGATTGAACTTGGGGCCTATGCTGAGCATGCAGCAATTCAACAAAATTTAAACCGTGAGCAATTCAGGATTAACGATGATCGTTCCCTTGATGAAGTAATAGATGAACTCATCGAGACCGGTCACATACCCTCGTTTTGCACTGCATGCTACAGGCTGGGACGAACCGGTGAGCATTTTATGGAATTTTCAGTGCCCGGATTCATTAAAAACTTTTGCTCGCCCAACGCTATGCTTACCCTGGCTGAATACCTGCAGGATTACGCAAAACCTGACACCAGGCAAAAAGGTTATGCCATTATTGAGGAGAATATTGTAAAACTTAATGGTAATGTTAAAGCCGACGACCTTCGAATGCGAATAGAAAGAATAAAAACCGGTGAGCGTGATTTGTATTATTAGGCGATACTGATTGACTGAGGCTATGGAAAAGGGTAGGGAACATAAACCGCATATTGGTATTTTTGGACGACGAAATGTTGGCAAAAGTGCATTAATTAATGCATTGACAGGGCAGCGTGTTTCAATTGTATCAGAACACCTTGGAACTACCACCGATCCGGTTAAAAAGTCAATTGAAATTCCTTCAATTGGTCCGGTAATTATGATAGATACTGCCGGAATAGATGATACCGGCACCCTGGGTGAACTCAGGGTTGAAAAAACTGAAGCAATATACAAGATAATAGACCTTGCCCTTGTTGTGCTCAATGGCAATGAGATTTCGCCAATCGAAAAATCACTCCTCGATGCGTTGTATGATGCCGGGGTACCATTTCTTTTTATATGCAATAAGGCGGATATTCTTCCCCCGGAAGAAGCGTTTTTATCATTCCTGCAACAAACTTACAAGGTACCGGCAATTCCTTTTATCGCAGAAAAACCGCAAAACCTTAATGCAGTAATGAACGCCATTGCCGCCATCATGCCTGAAACGGCTTACCGTCAACGTTCATTGATGGGCGATCTTTTGCATCCGGGTGAAATGGTGCTCCTGATAACACCCATTGATACCGAAGCTCCCGAAGGCCGGCTTATTTTACCGCAGGTTCAGGCCATCAGGGATGTGCTTGATAACAATTGCGTTGCCATTGTACTCAAGGAGAATGAGGTCGATAATTTTCTGAAGGAGTCCGGAATTAAACCAAAACTGGTTGTTTGTGATACTTCGGTGGTTTTGCAGGCAAATGCTTCGGTACCCTCCGAAATTCCACTTACCGGGTTCAGTATTTTGCTTGCCCGGTATAAAGGCGAGTTTGACTATTACAAACAAGGCACGCCACACATTAAAAGCCTTAAGCATAATGACCGGGTATTGATACTTGAATCATGTACACATCATGTGGCCTGCGACGATATTGGAAGGGTTAAAATACCTGCATGGATGAAAGCCTATACCGGAAAAACGCTTTTCTTTGATGTGGTTCCCGGGCTTAATCAGCTCTCCCGTCCTGTTACCGATTATGCCCTTGTGGTGCAGTGCGGAGGGTGTATGATCACGAGAAAACAACTCACCAACAGGTTGAAACCCGCCATTGATGCAGGTGTTGCGGTAACCAATTATGGAATGGCCATCGCATGGATGCAGGGTGTTTACGACAGGGTGATGATGCCCTTTAACAATTGAATGGGAGATGAGTGTAGAGGATATTCTTCATAAACCGGCCTTATCAAAGGCAGACATTGTTTATTTACTGGGCACTGCCGGCGATGAAAAAACCAGGCTGTTTACCCGTGCCGCAAAGGTTAAGGAAGAGAACGTAGGAAATAAGGTGTACTTCAGGGGGCTTGTTGAATTTTCAAATGTTTGCCATAAGAATTGTTTATATTGTGGTATCCGGCACGACAATCAACTGGTTAAGCGCTACCGGCTCTCCGATGCAGAAATACTGGATTGTGCCCGTTTTGCCGCTGATAATCAATATGGATCGCTGGTTCTTCAGTCGGGTGAACTTGAAACAGCTGGTTTTACCAGGCGCGTTGAAAAATTGCTTAAAGACATCCATAAAGCCACGGGGGAAAGACTTAAAATAACCCTTTCATGTGGTGAGCAGGATGGTGAAGTGTACCGCAGATGGTTCGGCGCAGGTGCGCACAGGTATTTGCTTCGTATTGAATCTTCGGGCCGCGCGCTTTATGAAAAGCTCCACCCTCACGATGAGCTTCATGGTTATAAAAGGAGACTAAAATGTTTGCACGACCTGCAGAAAACCGGTTACCAGGTTGGTACAGGAGTTATGATCGGACTTCCTTTTCAAACATTGGAAGACCTTGCAAATGACCTGCTGTTCATGAAGAAATTTGATATTGACATGATTGGTATGGGGCCTTACCTGGAGCATGAGCATACACCCCTGTTCGCCCTCAGGCATACCTTGCTTCCAAAAGAGGAAAGGTTTCAGCTTTCACTGAAAATGGTTGCCATATTAAGGATCATTATGAAAGACGTTAATATTGCCGCAACTACAGCCCTTCAAGCCATTGACAAACTGGGTCGTGAAAAGGCAATTAAAATAGGGGCCAACGTCATCATGCCCAATATCACGCCCGGTAATTACCGTGATGATTACCTGCTTTACCAGAATAAGCCTTGTACGGATGAAAACCCGGATGATTGCAAAACCTGCCTCGAAGCACGGATTGCCCTGGCCGACAATGAAATTGCTTACGGTGAATGGGGCGATTCGGGGCATTATAAGAGGAGGAGGAGTAAGGAGTAGGGAGTAGGGAGTAGGGAGTAAGGAGTAGGGAGGAAGGAGTAAGGAGTAGGGAGGAAGGAGTAAGGAGTAGAGAGAAGAGGGAGAGAATGA
>CAZYDI010000125.1:0-7635 GCA_964646255.1 uncultured Bacteroidales bacterium | reverse complement strand
CTACAGCGCTTAGTAAAAATCAGCACCATAGGTGCGACCTTATGGTAGAAACAAGGCCTCGCAATGACGGCTATACCCTATGGGCCATGTAGCTGCAAGCCCCGTTAGGGGCGGCATTATGGTAGGAATCTATTGATTGGTAAAAAAATGATTTTCCCGGTTTTAGACAATCCTTTTTTTTTCGTAATATTGGTACCCTTAGGAGCACCGATAAACAGCACCCTAATTACTTGCATATTAATAGCTAAACATAATCTTCATGAAATTTGTAATATCCAGTATTGATCTGTTAAATCACCTTCAGGGTTTAAGCCGGGTGATCAGTTCCAAAAACACCTTACCCATACTTGATAACTTTTTATTTAAACTGGATGGTAAAACTTTGGAAATAACGGCTTCGGATTTGGAAACAACCATGGTAACCACCATGGAACTCGAAAACTCCGACGGATCGGGCAGCATCGCCATACCGGCCAAGCTCATCACCGATTCACTGAAAGAATTCCCCGATCAGCCGCTTACATTTACCATCAATACGGACACATACGGAGTTACCATCAGTTCCGAAAATGGCCAGTTCTCCGTTGTAGGCCAGCATGGCGAAGATTTTCCGCAATTGCCAAAAATAAAACCCGAACGCAGTGTTTCCCTTAAGTTATCCTCGTCATCCCTCATCAGCGGTATTACGAGTACCTTGTTTGCCACTGCCGACGATGAATTGCGCCCGGTAATGAACGGGATATTCATGGAACTGAGTCCTTCCGACATAACTTTTGTTGCTTCCGACGCCCATAAGCTTGTTCGTTATAAAAGAACAGACGTGAAAGCCGAGGCAGGAGCATCGTTCATCCTCCCCAAAAAACCTGCAAGCCTGCTTAAAAACATGCTTTCCAAAGGAAATGAACAGGTTAATATTGAATTCGACGATAAAAATGCATATTTCTCAGCCGGTTCTTACCAGGTAGTCTGCCGTTTGGTCGAAGGGAATTATCCCAGCTATAACTCGGTTATCCCGGCTAACAATCCGAATAAACTCCTCATCGACAGAATTAAACTGCTGAATACGGTGCGCCGTGTATCGGTATTTTCAAACCAGGCCAGCAACCTTATCCGGTTATCCCTCAAAGGAAACAGGCTTACCGTGTCGGCACAGGATATCGATTTTGCCACTTCTGCCGTAGAAGATCTTGCCTGCCAGTATAATGGTGATGAACTGGAAATCGGGTTCAAATCCACTTTTATGGTTGAAATTCTCAGCAATATACAATCATCCGACGTGTCAATCGAATTGTCCGATGCATCAAGGGCCGGATTGTTTATTCCATTTAACAGGGAAAATGAAAATGAGGATGTGCTCATGCTCCTGATGCCCATGATGATCAATGCATAACGCATAATGAAACTCAATCTCAAAAATCCACTCATTTTTTTCGATCTGGAGACTACCGGCATTGATGTGGCGAGCGACAGGATAGTGGAGATATCATACCTTAAAATTTATCCCAATGGTGATGAGGAATCCAAAACCATGAAGATAAATCCCACCATTCCTATTCCGCCAAAATCGACAGCCATTCACGGCATTACCGACGACGATGTAAAGGATGCCCCTAAATTCAGTGAAATTGCCAAATCACTGGCCAAGGTTTTTGAGGGAAGCGATTTTGCTGGTTATAACTCCAATAAATTCGATTTGCCCCTGCTGGCCGAAGAATTTCTGAGGGCAGGAACTGATATTGACTTGAAAAAACGCAAGTTTGTCGATATCCAGGTGATTTTCCATAAAAAGGAACAGCGTACCCTGAGTGCCGCCTATCGCTTTTACTGCGACAAGGATCTTGTGAATGCCCACTCGGCAGAAGCCGATACCTATGCTACTTATGAGATATTGCAAGCCCAGCTCGACCGCTACAACGATCTTCCGAACGATGTGGATGAATTGTCGAAATTCTCATGCCAGAATCAGAATGTCGATTTTCTGGGAAGAATAATCCTCAATGAAAACGGTAAGGAAGTCTTCAACTTTGGCAAATACAAAGGCCAGCCTGTTGAGGACGTGCTGAAAAAGGATATGGGCTACTATGGCTGGATGATGAACGGGCAGTTTCCGCTGCATACAAAAAACGTGCTTACCGCCATTAAACTCAGAAGCGCTTTTGGAAAAGAACAGAAAGTATGAAAATTATTTGCATTGGCAGGAATTACAGTGAGCATGCAAAGGAACTGAACAATCCCGTACCGCAAAAGCCGGTATTTTTTATGAAACCCGATTCAGCCCTGTTGTTGAAGAATAAGCCGTTTTTCATTCCCGATTTTTCAAGCGAAATACATTATGAGGCGGAAATTGTCCTTAAAATAAGCCGCCTGGGTAAAAACATCAGTAAAAAATTCGCCTCCCGCTATTATAATTCCATTGGCATAGGGATCGATTTCACAGCCCGCGATCTGCAGGACCAGTGCAAAAAAGCCGGCCATCCGTGGGAAATAGCCAAAGCTTTTGATCAATCCGCTGCCATAAACAGGTTTATTGACATTCAGGAGGTGCCCGACCGCAATGCCATAAATTTCAGCCTCAGCATCAATGGCAAAACAGTGCAAAAGGGCAATACCGGCGATATGATTTTTTCCTTTGATGAAATCATTGCCTATGTTTCCACTTTCCTTACCCTTAAAACAGGTGATCTCATTTTTACCGGCACTCCTGCAGGGGTTGGACCGGTTAAGGCCGGCGACCGGCTTACCGCTTCGGTTGAGGAACAGGTGTTGCTTGATTTTAATATACGTTAATTGGTTATAACTATAAAATAATGTAGGTTTGCAGGTTAACATCTGAAAAGCATGATACAGTCGATGACGGGTTATGGCAAGGCTTCCTGTGATTTGGGAGATAAAACGGCCACCTTCGAAATAAAATCACTGAACAGTAAGCAACTCGATTTATATTTCCGCACTCCCAACGGATACCGTGAAAAGGAAATGGAAATGCGGAACGTGGTGATGAGCAGGATTCGCCGCGGAAAAGTGGAGGTTAACCTTACCATCGAGTATAAGGAAGGAAAACAAGCTACACTTATTAATGCGGATGTTGTTAAGGACTATTACCAGCAGGTAAAGGCCATATTAAAAGAACTGGGTGCCGGCGAGGAGCATGTAATGCAGGCGGTATTAAGAATGCCCGAAGCGTTAAACAACGACCGCCATTTAATTGATCCTGAAGAATCGCAAAAATTGCTTTCTACCCTTAACACCGCGCTTGATGAAATGGAAAAGTTCAGGGCCACCGAAGGGGCTGCACTTGGCAAGGATATAGCACAAAGAATACAGAATATCGAATCCTTTCTCGGGCGGATTGAACCCTTTGAAAAGGAAAGGCTGCAATTGCTTCGCAACAGGATTGAGAATTCGCTTAACGAATTTACCCAGCAGGATAATATTGATAAAAACAGATTTGAGCAGGAGTTGATCTATTATATTGAAAAGCTTGACATATCGGAAGAAAAAACGCGTCTTGGCCACCATTGCAAATACTTTACCGATGTCATGAAGGAAGAGGAAGCCGGCCGCAAGCTTGGCTTTGTTGCCCAGGAAATCGGACGCGAAATCAACACCATCGGTTCGAAAGCCAACCATTCGGGCATTCAGCAGATTGTTGTTCTGATGAAAGATGAACTGGAAAAAATTAAAGAACAATTATTGAACGTTTTATAATCCTATGGCAGGAAAGGTTATCATCATATCTGCACCGTCAGGTGCCGGCAAAACAACCATTGTTCGTCACCTCATCGGACAAAGTGCTTTAAACCTTGCATTTTCGGTTTCTGCCTGCACCCGTGCAAAACGCGACCACGAAGTGGATGGCAGGGATTATTATTTCATGTCGGTGAATGATTTCAGAACCTTGATCGATGAAGGCGCTTTTCTTGAGTGGGAAGAAGTATATAAAAACGGTTACTACGGAACACTGAAAACCGAAGTTGACCGTATATGGGAGCAGCAAAAACATGTACTGTTTGATGTTGATGTAGTGGGCGGGGTAAACCTCAAGCAAATTTACGGGGATAATGCCCTGGCTGTTTTTATTATGCCTCCTTCCATCGAAGTATTGAGAGAACGCCTGCAGAAAAGGGGAACTGAAACGGAAGAAAAAATTGAGAGCCGCATTAACAAGGCCTCCCTCGAACTTAAGTATGCCAAAAAGTTTGATGTGATCGTGCTTAATGATGCTTTGCCTGAAGCACTTGCCGAAACAGAGAAGCTGGTAGCTGATTTCCTGGCCCAAAATTCCTGAAGCATGAAAACAGGCCTCTATTTTGGTTCATTTAATCCAATTCATATAGGCCATCTGGCGATTGCCAATTTCATGCTGAGCTTCACCGATCTCAAACAGCTCTGGTTTGTCATCAGTCCGCAAAATCCTTTTAAACAAAGGGCTACACTGCTCGAGGACCATAAAAGAAGAACGCTCCTCGAAATAGCGGTCGAACAAGACGACCGCTTCAGGGTTTGCGATGTTGAATTTAAAATGCCCAAACCCTCCTATACCATCGATACACTCACATGGCTTAAAGAGGCCCATCCCTCCAATGAATTTGTTTTGATAATGGGATCCGACGGCCTGCCCACTTTTTCGAAGTGGAAGAATGCATCGGTAATAGAGAATAATTATATGCGATACGTGTATCCGCGCCCGGGATATCCTGTAAATGAAAAGGAAAACGTGAATTGCAGGGTTGTCGATGCCCCGCTGATGGAAATATCTTCAACCTTTATCAGAAAAGCGCTGAAAGCGGGCAAGGATATCCGACATTTTCTTCCACCGCGTGTTTATGATTATATTGTTGATATGCACTATTATAAATAGCCTATGATACTGAATATTCTTCTGCTTGTGCTTGGTTTTGCATTGCTGATAAAGGGTGCTGATTTTCTTGTTCTTGGCGCGTCGGGCCTTGCCAGACGGTTTAACATTTCGGAGCTTATCATTGGCCTTACCATTGTGTCGTTCGGAACCTCTATGCCTGAACTGGTTGTAAGTTCGGTTTCAGCACTGAAGGGCCTTAACGATGTTGCACTTGGCAATATTATCGGGAGCAACCTGGTTAACCTGCTCCTTATACTGGGATTAACGGCGGTTATTTCACCGGTTTTGGTTCAGCGTTCAACCATTTTCAAGGAAATCCCCTACTCCATCATTGCCGCCATTGTATTGCTGTTGCTGGCCAATGATCATTTATATACCCAGAACAGGGAAAATTTCGTAGGCAGAATCGATGCTATTATTTTACTCGTTTTTTTTGGGCTCTTTCTCATATATACCTTCAAAAATATGCGGCAGGATGACCAGGAAATCAAGGTTGATTTTAAACCCATGGGCACCTGGATTATCGTACTTCATATTTCGCTGGGCCTTGCCGGACTTATATTCGGGGGCAGCCTTTCGGTTAACAACGCGGTCGACATAGCCCATACGTTGGGAATAAGTGAACGGATCATCGGTCTCACTGTAGTGGCAGTTGGCACTTCCCTGCCCGAACTTGCCACCTCTGCCGTGGCAGCATACAGGAAAAATTCCGATATCGCCGTTGGAAACATTGTGGGATCCAATATCTTCAATATATTCCTCATTTTGGGTGTATCCGCCTTCATTAACCCGCTGCCATACCATTTGAGCTTTAATTTCGATTTAACTTTCCTCATTGCCGGCACCTTCCTCCTGCTGTTTTTTATGTATATCGGCAAAAAAGCCATACTGGGCCGCTGGGAGGGCGCTACACTGGTTGCCTGCTATATAGCCTTTACCCTGTTTCTGATTTTCACACCTTCGTAACCGGCTTATAGGATGAATCATTTAACCGCCAATGGTTTGAAAAACAGGTTATGGTTCATTGCCAGGTATTTTGTTTTCTGGCTTTGTGCTTTTGTGCTGGCCAGGCTTATTTTTCTTCTTTACCAGCACAACCAGTCGTTCGGACTGCACCCGCGTGTTTGGATGGGAATTTTTGCCAACGGAATTAAACTCGACCTGTCGGCGGCAGGATATTTTACTTTGTTTCCTTCATTGGTACTGGCTTTCACATCCTTCTCAAAACCCACAATACCGCGCACCATCATTGGGATTTATACGTCCGTCATGTTGCTTGTTTTCGCCCTCATCACCATGGTTGACCTGGAGATATATAAATACTGGGGATCGAGGCTCGACAGTGCGCCCATGCGATTTCTCGGAAATCCGAAGGAAGTGCTTGCCTCATCAAGCTTCCTGACCATCCTGTTATATATTGTTGCCCTGATAGCATTGATATGGGTTTTGTATAAGGTATATGCAAAACTGGTTGCCGTTCCCCTTGTGAATTCAGCCAAAACCGGAATGGTTGGCTTAATTACTCACCTTGTATTTACGGTCTTTTTGTTTTTGCCCGTCAGGGGTGGAACCGGAATTTCGCCCATCAACACCGGCAGTGTATACTTCAGCAAAATAGCTTTTGCCAATCATGCCGCCATCAATGTCGTGTGGAACTTTGGCCAGTCGTTGATTGACAAGAAGGAAATACGCAATCCTTACATTTTTTTCAGTAATGAAAATTTCGAATCTGTATTGTATGAACTGTACGACCATTCCGACACTGCGGTTAAGGTGCTATCAACGCAACAACCCAATATACTGGTAATAATTATGGAGACCTTCTCCGCCAAACTGATCGAACCACTGGGCGGAGCAACAGGGGTTACCCCAAGGTTCAATGAACTGAGCAGGCAGGGCATTTTATTCAGCAACATTTACGCAAACGATTCTCGAACTGACAAAGGACTGGCAACGGTTATCAGCGGGTATCCCGTGCTTGAAGCCATTCCTGTTTTACAATACCCCGAAAAAACACTCTACCTTCCTTTCCTGTCTAAAAATCTCATTAACGAGGGATATCATGCTTCATTCCTGTACGGGGGTGATGTTGACTTTGCCAACATGCGGTCGTACCTGATTAATGGAGGATATTCGCAGATCATTTCCGACAGCGATTTTCCTTCTGCCTATAACACCGGCAAATGGGGTGTTCCCGATCATTATTACTATGATAAGCTTTTCGAAAACATACAATCCGATACGGGAAAATGGTTTAAGACCGCGCTGACCCTGTCAAACCATGAGCCCTTTGAAATTCCCGTTCATCCGAAATTCGGAAACAACACCATCACCGAAAAGTTTTTCAGCACAGCTTATTATGCGGACAGTTGCCTGGGTGATTTCATCGTCAGGTTAAAAGCGTCGGGTTTATGGGAGAATACCCTGGTAATCATCGTGGCTGATCATGGCTCACGGCTGCCCGGTTTTGATGATGTTTTCGCACCTTCCAAGCATCATATTCCGCTGCTCTTTACCGGTGGTGTGGTAACCAGGGATACCGTCGTGGAAAAAATCGGTTCGCAGTCCGATATTGCCGTTACCCTGCTTAACCAGCTTGGTCTTCCGCACGATGAATACGTGTTGGGCAAGGACTTGCTGGCGCCCGGCGCCAAATCTTTCGCTTTTTATTCTTACAAGAATGGCATAGCCATGTTAACCGACAGCAGTGGTTTTGGGTATGATTTCATTGCCGGGGACTATAGTTTTACCTATGGCAAAACCGATACCACACA
>CAZYDI010000124.1:0-7740 GCA_964646255.1 uncultured Bacteroidales bacterium | reverse complement strand
ATCTTGGATCTTGGATCTTGGATCTTGAATCTTGGTTCTCGGTTCTTAAAGTCACATATAACTCGATCCGTCCCAGCAGTGAGTGCATAGCTTCTCCTTGGGCAGTCCTATGGCATCAACCAGGTTATCGAGCTTTTGAAACACCAGCGTGGTAAGGTTAAGGTTTTTCCTTATTTGCTCAACCATATCGGCATATTTTTGTGAGGATGCATCAGAATATTCCGTCATATCCAGGCCTTCCTTTCCTTCGAGTTGCTTCACAGCCTTAAAGGTCGCCATATCCATATTGGAGCGCGATCTGCTGAAATTAAGAAATTCACATGGCCAGGTAAGCGGAGGGCAAGCTATGCGCATATGCACTTCCTTAATTCCCGCAAGGTGTAAATCCTTAACATTATCTTTAAGTTGCGTGCCCCTTACAATAGAATCATCGAGAAACACGCCCTTTTTATCCTTTACAACCGAAACATTGGCAATGAGTTTCATTTTGGCAACAAGTTCCCTGGTGACCTGGTTTTGCGGCATGAAACTACGTGGCCATGTGGGAGTATATTTTGAATAAGGGCGTTTAAGCGGTATTCTTTTCACATTGCTGTATCCTATCGCATGTCCCAGGCCCGAATCCGGGATACCGGCAACAAAATCGGCCTCAACCGCATCCTTCATGGCCAGTGCAGCACCGCACCTGTACCTGGTTTCATCAACGTTTATATTTTCATAAAACGAGGGAGGATAGCCAAAATAGACCCACAGAAATGAGCATATCTGCATTCTTTCATTTGGCTTACGCAGTTGTTCATAACCATCGGCGGTAATTTTTACAATTTCTCCGGGCCCCAGAAACTTTTCCGTATGGTAGGCAAGATTGGGAAAGGCACAGGTTTCAAATGCAACTGCGTGGGCGTTTTCCTTTTTCCCTATCACTATCGGTGTCCGGCCAAATTTATCTCGCGCAGCAATGATACAACTGTCAGTAAGAATAAGCATCGAACATGATCCTTTAATCCGGCTATAGACATTTTCAATGCCCGAAATAAAATCATCTCCTTCGGCAATGATCTTGGCAACCAATTCAGTTGGATTAACTGATCCCTGGCTGGTTTCAGCAAATGTCTGGTGCCTTTTCAGGAAATATTGTTCAAGATCGAGTTGGTTGTTGATTTTGCTTACCGTAACCACTGCAAATTTTCCAAGGTGTGTATTAACCAGTATGGGCTGTGCTTCGGTATCGCTTATAACACCAATTCCTATATTACCCTTGAAACTCAGCATATCGTTTTCGAACTTATTCCTGAAGTACCCATCTTCGAGGCTATGAATGGCCCTTTGAAATCCATCATCCTTTGAATAAAAGGCCATACCTGCACGCTTCGTACCTAAATGTGAATGATAATCGGTACCGTAAAAAACATCAACAACACAATCGCTTTTTGAAATACAACCGAAAAAACCGCTCATACAGGGAAATTATTGATTAAAAAACTCGTCATAAAAATAGAAAACTATTGATAAGTAAATACTGAAATCAGATAGGTTCGTTATTTTTTTTTGAATCTTGCTTTCCCGGGTATGCTAAACCTATAGATTCAGAAAACTTAGAAGACTCAGAAGACCTGCCTGACAAGTCACCCTGAGCGAAGTCGAAGGAGACTGGCAGATGAGATGTGTACAACAATCATTGTTACCTTAACGACATTGATGCGGTGGCAAGCTGGTATGGAAGGATCAGAAGACTTAAAAGGCTTAGAAGACAATCTTCCTGAATTATTGACTAATTTTGGACCTGGTACTTACCAACTTAAACCAATGATAAAATGAAAAGAATAGGATTAATTGGGGGTATGGGGCCCGAATCAACGCTGGATTATTACAATTCCATTATCAATGCATTCAAAACCAACCAGGGAAGCCTGAATTATCCCGAAATTATTATATATAGCATTAACCTGTCGGAATTTCTCGGCCTGATGAAGGTTAAAGCTTACGATACCATCGTGGAAATGCTGGTTGATAAAATTGGTTCATTAAAGAAAGCCGGAGCGGAATTTGCCGCCATCACAGCCAATACCCCACATTTGCTGTTCAACAGCATCAGCGAAAAATCTTCTCTTCCATTGATTAGTATTGTTGAAGCCACCTGCCAGGAAACACGCAAAAGGGGACTAAAGAAACCCGGCTTGTTTGGAACAGGTTTTACCATGGCAGCAACTTTTTACCAGGAAACCTTCAGCCGGTATGGAATTGCGGTGGAGGTTCCCGAAGCTGAAGACCGGGAAATTATCAATGAGAAACTGTTCTCGGAAATTGAGCAGGGCATTTTTAAAGATGAGACAAGGGATTTGCTCATCAACAAAATTAGCAAACTGGTTGCTGAAAAACGAATCGACTCGCTTATACTTGGATGCACCGAGTTTCCGCTAATACTTACCGGGGATGAATACGCCGGGATTCCAATGCTCAATACCACTAAAATACATGTTGATGCTATTGTAAAAGAATGCAGGGCTTGAAAGTCCTTACATTTAAAAAGGGCTATTCCGGAAACGTTCGCTGAAGGGTTTTAAAAAATTCATCAATGGAAAAAGGCTTCATTAAGATGTCGGTGCAACCGGCATCCATAATTTTTTCTTTTTCTTCAGATGATCGCGATGCAGTTTGGGCTATAACAGGAATCACCGGATTGATACTCCTGATTTTTCTGGTGACTTCCATTCCATCCATATCAGGAAGCTGAATATCCATTAATACCAGGTCGTAATTATTATTGGTGAATTCATTTATGGCATCTTTCCCATTTTTTTCTCTCCTGTAAATGGCCTTTGAAATCATCAACAACTGGTTGATGTATAAAAAACTCATTTCGTCATCTTCAACAACAAGAAACCGTTTATTTTCAAAGTTAGGGAACGCCATGCAAACCTATTGCTCAATTCAGCGTAAATATAGATAAAAATCGTAATTTTAACAGGTAATCCATGTTATGAAAAAAAATATCATCACCAGGGTTAAAGAGTTTTTCGAAAAAGACATTTGGAAAATATCCACACAAGGACGCCATCCTGTTTTTAGCTTCCTGGTAAAGCAGGGCAAGATTCTTTTCATGGCGCTGAAAGGCTTTAACAAAGACAATATTCAGCTTCGCTCATCGGCATTGTCTTTTTATACCATGCTTGCCATTGTGCCGATCCTGGCAATGGTTTTTGGAATTGCCAAAGGATTTGGCCTCCATGAGAAATTAACGGTGCTCATTACCCAACGACTGGCGGGACAGGAAGAGGTAATGCAAAAACTTCTGGAATTTGTCGACAAATACCTGGGCCGGATTAATTCGGGGGCAATTGCCGGTATTGGTATGGTTATCCTGTTTTGGTCGGTGATGAAGGTATTTGCCAATATCGAAAGTTCCTTTAACAATATATGGCAGGTAAAAAAATCAAGGATGCTTACCCGCCAGTTTACCGATTATATTTCCCTGCTTATCATTGCGCCGGTATTTCTAATCATATCGAGTAGCTTTAATGTTTCACAGCTCGGGAGTATTTCAGAGAAAATTCCCTTTCTTCACTACCTGGATTCCGTATTGCAGGTGCTGGTCACCCTGCTCTCCTATACTTTAATGTGGTTTGTATTTACATTGATTTACATAGTTGTTCCAAATACCAAAGTAAAATTCGTTCCGGCACTTATTGCCGGTATTATTGCAGGTACCTTGTTTCAACTATTGCAATGGGGATATGTTTATATTCAATCAATGCTGTCAAGTTACGGTGCAATATACGGCACATTCGCTGCCCTGCCTTTATTTATGCTATGGCTTGAATGGAGCTGGCTCATTGTTCTTCTTGGTGCCGAAATATCATTTGCCTATCAGAATGCATCGCATTATGAACAGGAAGCAGAGGAAATCACGGTAAGTTATAAGCAGAAAAGAGTGCTTATATTGCTTATTATGCACAAGATAGTGAAAAACTTTGGGGAGGGAGGAGATCCGATGGATGCAGCAGATATTGCAGCCGAACTGGATATTCCGGTGAGAACAGTGAGGGAAATAATCTACGAATTGCTCAATGCCAAGATTATCATTGAAACGCTTACGGCACAGGAAAAAGAGATTGGATACCATCCGGCTATAGATACCGATAAAATTACCATAAGCTACGTTATCGAAACGCTTGAACAGCAAGGGCAATCGGTACCATTCGAAAAAGAAACGGAGGAACTGATAAAGATCAACACTGTTGTTGAATCATTTTACCAGACCCTCCGTGACTTGAAAGGAAACACAGAACTTAAGCGCCTTTAACCTCAGGCAGACAGTACTTACCTTTTAACCCTTGCATTTCCTTCCCATACGCTCCATACCTGCTCTTCGTCTGCAGGTTGGGCATAATCGGTTAAGAAGGTTGTTGCCAATGCACCGCTGGCCCAGCCAAATTGTATCCATTTTTCGGGTTCCCAGCCTTTAAGGATGGCATAGAGCATACCGCCAACAAAACCGTCACCACCACCAATACGATCAAGAACAACAATCTCACGCGGTTCTACAACATGCCATTGATCGCCCTCCAGCATAATAGCACCCCACATATGGTTATTGGTATTGATAACCTGTCTTAAAGTGGTGGCAAAAACCGAAGCATTGGGAAATTTCTTTTTAACATTGGAAATCATTCCCTTAAATCCCTGTATTTTACCGGCAATATCCTTGCCTCCGGCTTCGGGACCTTCGATGCCCAGGCAAAGCTGGAAATCTTCTTCATTACCTACGAGAATGTCAGCTACGCCGGCAATTTCGGTGAATATATCCCGTAATTCTTTTTCTCTGTCCTTCCAGAAAGAAGCCCTGTAATTGAGATCGAAGGCTATGCGTGTTCCATACTTTTTTGCAGCCCTTGCCAGCTCAAGGCAAAATTTACTCGTATCGGGTGACAGCGCACCAATAAGCCCGCTGAGATGCACAATCTGAACACCCTCCTTACCGAATATCCTGTCGAGATCAAAGTCCTTAACGTTAAGTGTGCGACCAACCTCTCCTGCCCTGTCATTTAAAACCCGGGGCCCGCGCGAACCATAGCCGCTATCTGCGATGTTAAACTGGTGGCGATATCCCCATGGCCCGCCCTGAGCTACTTCCTTGCCTTCAAAAACCATACGGCGGCCTGCAAGGTTGTTTTTTATCAGCATGGCAATGGGACTATCCTTTACAAACGTGGTAAGTACTTTAACCGGTAAGCCCAGGTATGATGAAATACTGGCAACATTAGTCTCAGCACTGGTTGCCTGCATCGCAAACAGTTCACTGCTCTGAACAGGCTGTCCGTTCACAGGTGTAATTCTAATACCCATGCTGGTAGGTACCAACAATGAATAGGTAAATTCTTTTCTTAGTTCAATTTTCATAATATTGACGCTTGGGATTATTTGATTTTAGTGGTTCAAAGATAATTATTTATGCCAATGCAATTAAGCAAAATTATCATTCTGCCATGAATTGATTTAACTACCTTTAAGCCATAAAACACAATATATCAACCTATGTGGAACCATTATATTCTGTTACTGATTATAGCTATGAGTCTTTTTGGATGCAATGACAACAATAAGGAAATCAGAACCGAAGGAAACTTCAGCAGTGATCTGAGCGGCGATGAACTTAAGGCCGGTGTGCTTACCCCTGAAATGCTATGGAAATTCGGGCGTGTAGGAGACCTTCAATTATCTCCTGATGGCAAAACAGTATTATTCACTGTAACAAGGTATGACTTGCAAACCGATAAAAGCCATACCTGGATTTATTCAGTTGCTTCAAACGGAGGTGAAACAAAAAAACTGACCGGCGACGATGAATCATGCCGGAGTCCGCGGTGGATTGATAACGACAATATTGCCTTCCTGCGCAAGTCGGAAGACATGATGAAAATCTGGACAATGTCCAGGGATGGTTCACAACAAAGATCTGTTTCTAAGATTGATGGTGATATAAATGCTTTTGGATTTTCAGCCGATGGAAAAAGGGTGTTCTATCTTAAGAACGTAAAACTCGACCCATCACCCAATGATAAATACCCCGATCTGCCGCTGGCCAAGGCAATAATTGCCGATGACCTCATGTACCGGCATTGGGATGAATGGCACGACTATGCGTACAGCCACATTTTCATTTCCTCGTTTGATGGCCAAAAAATTCAGCCGGGAACCGACATTATGGATGGCGAGCGATGGGATTCGCCCCTTCCTCCTTATTTTAACATCGAAGAAATTACCTGGAACCATGATGGAACGGTACTCGCTTACACATGCAAAAAGCTCAGGGGAAAAGAATTTGCTGAAAGCACAAATTCCGATATCTATCTGTATGAAGATGGAAATACCATCAATATTACTGAGGGTATGCCGGGGTATGACAGGAATCCTGTTTTTTCGCCCGATGGTTCAAAGCTGGCTTTTACCAGCATGGAAACGCCAGGATATGAATCGGATAAGGCCAGGCTGTTTATCTATGACCTGGAAAACAGGACAAAAAAATACCTTACCGAAAAATTTGACCAGGATGCTGCTCACTGCATTTGGAGTGACAAAGGTGCCAATATCTTGTTTATCTCAGGAATAAATGCCACCTATCAGGTGTATGAAGCTGAAGTGGAATCGGGTAATATAAGACAGATAACCAGGGGAAATCATGATTATAACAACCTGGCATACAATAATGGTGTCCTTTGCGGTATAAAAACCGATATGATTCATGCTGCGGAAATATTCAATATCAACATCGATAATGGTGACCAAACCCAAATAACATTTACCAACAAGCATATTTATGATGCCGTCAAAACCCCGGAAATAACCCAACAATGGGTGCGTACAACCGATAATAAGCAAATGCTGGTATGGGTTGTTCTTCCTCCGGGATTTGATTCCGCAAAAAAATACCCGGCGTTATTATATTGCCAGGGAGGGCCACAGTCTGCGGTGTCTCAATTTTTTTCATATCGATGGAACCTTCACCTGATGGCAGCAAAAGGATATGTGGTTGTTGCTCCTAACCGTCGCGGCCTGCCAACTTTCGGCAGCGAATGGAGTAAACAGATATCAGGCGATTATGGCGGACAGAATATACGCGATTATTTAAGTGCCATCGATGCATTGGCAAAAGAACCCTATGTTGACAAAGATAAACTGGGAGCGGTTGGTGCTAGTTATGGCGGCTATTCCGTCCTATACCTTGCAGGGCATCATGAAAAAAGATTCAGGGCTTTTATTGCCCATTGCGGCATGTTTAACCTTGAAAGCCAGTCAGCCGGTACCGAAGAAATGTTCTTTGTTCATCATGACCTGGGAGGATATTATTGGGATAAGCCAAAACCAAAGAGCTACACCCAATTCTCACCCCATTTATATGTTGATAAATGGGACACCCCCATTATGCTTATTACCGGCATGAATGACTTCAGGATTCCTTACACGGAGAGTTTGCAGGCATTCAATATAGCCAGACTGAGGGGTATAGAAAGCAAATTGCTTGTTTTTCCCGAAGAGAACCATTGGGTTACCAAACCGCAAAACAGCCTTTTATGGCAACGGGAATTTTTTGGATGGCTTGACAAATACCTTAAATAGAAAAGTATTATATGAATATCCGTTATGACACCTAAAAAAGCTTGTAGACTATTGTATATCTTATCGATACCCGATCTGCAGTTTCGGGTATGGTCTTATATCTGTCTTCTGGTCTGCTGGTCT
>CAZYDI010000123.1:0-7771 GCA_964646255.1 uncultured Bacteroidales bacterium | reverse complement strand
AATTCAAAGGGTATATTACTTCCGATGACAGGGGAACCGGCCGTTATATTGACCCGCTCCCTTTGGAAACCGGCCGTACATTCGTCCTGGCACCCGATGAACCCGGCCGACTGGTAAAAATAACATCGAATGATGCCGATCTTATGCTGTACGACGGACGCATGCTGGCGCAGAATGGCTGGTTTGTAGTTCGCAGTTTGATTCCTGCCGGAAAAACCGGAAAGGTTTTAACCTGGACAATGGAACCCAATGCAGTTAAAGGCTGGACAAGAGAGCCCAACATTGGTTTTTCACAGGTTGGTTATCTCCCTTCACAGCCAAAAGTTGCCGTAATTGAACTGGATAAAAATGACAAGCCGCTTACGGAAGCATCGATTTATAAAATTGGCGAAGACGGAAGTGAAAGCCAGGTATTCAGCGGGAAGATAACTCCATGGGGAGATTATTTTAAGTACCACTATGTAAAATTCGATTTTACACCGGTAACAAAGCCGGGGATATACTACATACAATATGGCAAGCACAAAACAAATAACTTCCTGATTGAAAACACTGTTTATTCCAAAATAACCGATGCCACCAGTGATATCTGGATTCCTATCCATATGAACCATATGACTGTGAATGAGGCTTACAGGGTATGGCACGGTGAACCCTTTAAGGAAGGTTATTTGCAGGCACCCCCCAATACAGACCATTTCGATCTTCATTCCCAGGGTCCAACCACCGACACCAAATATGAAGCACTGGAGTTAATTCCGGGTTTAAACATTGGCGGCTATTTTGATGCCGGAGATTTTGATATCGAAACAGGATCGAACCTCAGTGTTGTGCAGAATTTTGTACATACATGGGAATATTTTAAACCTTTGCGCGATCAAACGTTCGTTGATCAGAAACAGCGTTATGTTGATCTGCACAGGCCGGATGGAATTCCTGATGTGTTGCAGTTTATCGAACACGGAACATTGAACCTGGTGGCGCAGGCTGAAATAATCGGTCACATGACACAAACCCTCTCCAATGCCGTACTCGACAACTATCATCACCTTGGCGATGCTGCATCAATTACAGATGGCCTTCCGTATAATCCCAAACTTGGACCTTATGAAATAGCCCCTGACGGACAGTCGAGCGGAATTAGAGATGATATGTGGGCTTTTACCAGCCGAGATCCCAACCTTGATCTGTTTGCAGCAACCACTTTTGCTGCAGCCAGCAGGGCATTAAAGGGACATAATGATGAACTTGCCGAAAGGGCATTGCGACAATCAAAGAGACTGCTGGCAGAAGCATCGGAATTAATCGCAAAACAACCAAAAGATACTGCGGTGTGGAGCCGTACGGCAAATATTGGAACCTACCTTCAATTGTACATTTCCACAGGTGAAAAACAATACCTTGATAAATTTCAGGAACTTTTATGGCCGGCGCTGGACAGAAACGTAAATTTCAACATTTTAACCGCGCTCAATGCCATTCCACATATGGATGCTTCGTTCAAAGAGAAGCTCCGGCCATATATTGTTAAATACAAAGCCTATATTGAAGGACTGGAAAAGGTTAATCCTTATGGAGTACCTATTGGACTAGGCAACTGGGCAGGGGGCGGTGCCGTGCTGAACTTCGGAACCTCGGTGTGCATTGCCAGCAAGTATTATCCTGAAATTATCGATGTCAGCCATGCTTTCAAGGTTTCGAATTATTTATTCGGCTGCCATCCCTATCACAATTATTCGCTGGTTGCCACGGTTGGAGCCACCCGCCCAAAAGCTGTTTTTTATGGCAACAACAGGGCTGATTTCTCATTTATACCGGGCAATGTAGCGCCGGGTATACTGTTCAGAAAACCCGATCATTTTGAAAATTATGATGACTGGCCTTTCCTGTGGGGACAGAATGAAGGTACCATTGGCGGAAATACCAGCTACCTGATTTTTGGATCGGCTTTTAAAAATTTGGTTCAGAAATAATAAAAATGTTTATCTATAGTAAACCCCGGTCCACTACGACCGGGGTTTAATGTTTAGGGAGTTGCCTCTGAGAAATTGCACCTGCCACCGCACACCCTTAGACCTGCCGGCAGGCTGGCTTCGCTCAGGGTGACATGTCAGGCTGAGCGTAGCCGAAGCCTGATTGTGTTACCTTAACGGCATTGTGCCCCATTGGCCGGGGTTACTGAAACACTCCTTCTTTAAAATCACCAAAGCAACCTTTTCACACTTCTGTCATCTATTAAAGAAATGGATGCTTCCAAAATTTTTGTATTTTTAAGAAAATGAAAACTCCAGCATGAAGTTCAGACTAATCCTTTTTACATTTTTCGTTATTCTTTCTGTCGTTCATTCTCTGGCCCAGGATAACCGGTTAAAATATTTTGGCATTGAAAGCGGAATGAATTTCATTGAAAGTAAAATCGCCGATATGAAATACATAAGGGGTAGCATGCCAGTGTATTTCAATGGTTTTTCGCAGGATGCAATTACAAGTTTTAATTACAGGTTTTTCCTTGGTGCCAAAGCAGAGATATTCTCTTTAAATGACCGGTTTGGCTTACAAACAGGGCTCCGGTATGTGAGAGACAATTCATATATCGGAAAGAATGACTATTTTTCTGATAACACAAGGTATTTCTATTGGTTGCATAGTGAGGATGGCTTGTCTACCGAATATTTAAGGGTGAGGGAGATAAACCAGAAAGTGGATTACATTGGAATTCCTGTAGAAATAAGGTATTTTACACAAAAGCGACCACGAATTTTTCAAATATACTTTAAAGCGGGAATTGAAATCAGCTATCTTTTGAAAACCAACATTGATGTTGTTTTTGAGAATCCGGCGATGGATATTTACGCAGATGATATCACGAACAAACTGGATGAACCTGGCCGGTTAAACGTCATTACATATAGTGGTGCGGGTATAAAAATCGGACGGGATCAAAAGCCGTCGCTGAATGTTGAAGCCAATCTTCCATTGTTTTATCTTAATCCTGAACAGAAAGGAATAACCAGGCCGATTTACGGCGGAGGTTTCCAGATCTGTGTACAAATTCCCATTAAATCAAATGCACAATGAGACCCTATTTCATATTTATCACAAGCCTTGTATGTGTATGGGCAATTTCATGCACCAAAGAGAACGATCTTAAGGATTCTGTTTTCATTTATGATACGGAAAATATTGATTTGCCTGCATATTCTGAATGGGGATACAATACCTTTGGTGCGTATTATGACCGAGATATCTTTGTTTCGAACAATGAACTGGTACCGGCTAAAGTTGTGGTATCTGATACTTCGTTTACATTCATGTTAAATGGTGAAAAGGGGCAACGGCGCTATAGTTACAATAATTCTGAAATGCTGATATCATTTGGCATGTCAGGATTTTCTCCGGGCCAATGTGAAGACCTGGTATTCTTACATGATTCAGTAGTTGATTTAACACATCCCTACAATCATGTATTTGTTACCATCGATACGGTAAAATATGTGGCGGAAGTTTTAGAAGGGGCTATTCATTTTAAGAGAATCCAGGTATTGCAGGTTGACGACCAGTTTGTTGAAGTTATACTCTCCGGCTTATTCGGTTTTAAAGCAGTTATTAATGGCAGACCTGTAACCATTTCCGACGGAAGATTCGATGTTGGTATAGGCCCTGACAATTTTTACAATTTTTAAACGCATCAACCATAAAATTCCATTGGATGAAAATTAAATTTTTTGCGATATTGCTGGCTCTGACAGGTGTAAGTATTTGTGCACAAGAGTACTCCACGATGATGGAACTGCATGAATATTCTGTATCGTTAGGCTGTACTACCGGTGATGCTGATACGCTTTTAATAAAGTCAAGGGTGGGTTTAATGCCGGTAAGGACATCGCAACAAATGGTTTATTTATTAAGGGCTGCTGAAAGCTATGTTATTAAAGACTATAAAAACTCATCATTATTCCTGAATAAAATTGGTGGCATTCTACGGATGCCTGAATATGACAATGTAAAATACTTTTTAGTTGTTGCCAATTATTGTAACCTCAAGGATATTGAAAATGCCGCAAAGCATTTTTATCTTCTGAATAAATATGCTTACCTTGATCCTCAAAACCTGAACAGCATTCACAAGGAAATCAGGAATAATTTTGAAAAAGAAGCATTCGACCATGCGTTATCATACTATTACTATTATCACAAGAGACAGGAAGTGTTGAATGAAATCGGGTTTAATGATAAATGACATTCAACATGGGTTTAGCGCATCACCATGGCTATAAGCCTTTAAAACGCTATGCAAAGTGAAATATCTTTACATACCTCCTGTATTGATTCTTTACTGTATTTTCATAATGGTCATGTTGTATTATTACGTGCCTCAATATAACCTGATCGAATTTCCTTTTAACCTTGCAGGTGTATTGATTGCCTTTTCAGGATTTGTGTTAATGGGCAAGGCAAGGGATTTGTTTAAAAAGCATCAGACAACGCTCCAAATTGAGAAATCGAGTCACCTTGTTGTTGAAGGAGTGTTCTCCAAAACAAGAAATCCCATGTATATGGGGATGACAATACTCGTCCTTGGATTCTCCGTAATTTCAACAAACATATTGGCCCTGGTATTACCATTATTATTTAGCACCATTGTTGGCCTGGTGTTTGTCAGGAAAGAAGAAAAGTTGATGTTTGATGTCTTTGGTAATGACTACCTGGAGTACAAAAAAAGGGTAAGGCGATGGGTGTGAAGCCTGATTTATCCCGTGTGTCAATAATGGAAGCACAGGATGAAGATGCCGACATACTTACCGGCATATCGTTTAGGGCAAAACATCACTGGAAATATCCCGACAACTATTATGATATTTGGAAAAATGAATTGACCATCACTGCAGATTATATCAGGGGGAACCTGGTATATAAAACCCTGCTTGATGATGCTGTTGTGGGATTTTATTCGATCGTAGAGAATAATAAGGATTTTTATTCAGGAGAAGTCTTTGTTAAAAAAGGCTTTTGGCTGGAACATATTTTTATCATACCCGAATACCATAATAATGGAATAGGCAGGCTTATGGTTAACCACGCCAAATTGATTTCTAAAAATAAGGGCATCCCTACCCTGCTGATATTTTCCGACCCGTTTGCCAAAGGCTTTTATGAAAAAATCGGGGCCGGGTTTTTATATGATTCCAAATCATCCATACCGGGCAGGTTAATTCCGGTATTCGAAATTAAAGTATATTAGTGCGTTATTAAAACCACTGTGATACAGAACACGAATGCCACTCCATGATCAGTAAGATTACAAAAAGGCTTAAGAAACTTATAAAACCATTGCTGTTTGTTGCGGCAATAACCTTGTTACTTACAATGGTTGCCAATGTTGTGGTTTTTAAACAGAGCAAAAATTACCTCTGCCATGAAATCACCGATGTCCCTGATTGCTATACCGCCATTGTATTGGGTGCGAAAGTTTATGCAAACGGCTATCCTTCCGATTATTTGAAGGACCGGTTGGATAAAGCCCTGGAACTTTACCATCACCATAAAGTAACCCGGTTTTTATTAAGCGGTGACCATGGAACCACTGCATACGATGAGGTAAATAATATGAAGGCATACCTGCTTGACAAAGGGGTAAATACCAAAGATATCTTTCTTGATCATGCCGGATTTGACACATACAACACCATGGTGAGAGCGGCGAAAATATTTCAGGTTACGGATGCCATTATTGTGACCCAGGAATTTCATTTGCCAAGGGCCATATATATTGCCCGGCATAAGGGCATAGAAGCTTACGGCATAAAAGCTGATAAAAGGGAGTACGCGGCTTTAAAAACATTGAAATTACGGGAAGCATTAGCTAAAGTAAAGGCTTTTACTGAAGTGGCCATTAACAAAAAGCCCAAATACCTGGGAAATCAAATACCCATTACCGGTGACAGCCGGTTAAGCTATGATTAGTTTTAAACAATACCAGTAATGAAAAAGGTTACAGAGCTAAAAAAGCTGGGATTGCCCGGTTCATTTGCTATTTACATACCAGCGGCCATCCTCATGTTCTGTTTGACAAAATACCTTATACCCTGGTTGAGTAAAGTCACGGGGCAGGAAACCATATTTTTGTGGTTTTTGGTTGCCGGATTCGGAATATTCTTACCCTTAGTCATAACCGGCATATTGATATTGAAAGCCGAGGGACAACGCTGCACCAAAGAATTGTGGATTGATCGGCTGCGGTTCAGTAAAATTACCATAAGGGACATGGTATATGCTTTAACCGGAATGATCGTTGTGGGGTTACTTAGTTTAGTTATTATGAAAGGTTTGGAGATTGTAATTGGTAAATTTGAACATTCTCCTTCGTTCATTTCCATGGAACCTTTAACTCCTGGTCGGTATTGGCTTTTACTGGTATGGTTTCCGTACTGGATTCTAAATATTATGGGAGAAGAATTCCTATGGAGAGGTGTTATGCTGCCACGCCAGGAATTGGCCTTTGGAAAATACACCTGGATATTACATGCAATTGGATGGGGAATATTTCATATTGCCTTTGGGTGGAAATTAATACTTACCTTAATTCCCCTTATATTCATTCTTTCCTACATCGTTCAGAAAACCAAAAACACATGGATTGGGGTTATAATGCATGGGGGGATAAATGGCCCGAGTTTCATAGCCATTTGCTTTGGCCTGATAAGTTAACCCTGAATTCCAGATACAAAATAGCAAACCTAATTGCCCACAAAGATGAAAAGGTTAAAAATTGGCTCCTTATTAGCGATTGCATCGCTGGTTGCAATGCTTTTGACAAATTTCAACACTGAGCCGGACACACGGTTATTGTCCATCAAGAATCTCGATAATTTCTACCATATAGATATGGGTTATGAGGTAGGCGCCCTAACTGAGCATAAAAACGAACAGGGAAAAAAAGTAAAATCCGTTGTTGTATATCGTTTTAGCACTGCTGCAGGAGAAATGATTATGCAGGATTCCATTATTCTTGACAAGGAAGGGAAAGCAATAATAAAGTACACTCCTATGTCGGGAGGATTTACATCCACTTATTATTACTACGATGATAGAGGGAATTGCTACCTGGATATGACCATTTTGTCCAACAACTACGATACCATTTATACCATGAAGTCATTCGATGACTTAAACCGAGCCATGGCCGACATAAGATACAATGCAACACGCAGTGAACTGGACAATCTCACCTTTGTTGATGTTTTACCGGTTTCAGATTCAGAAATACTGCTGGAAAGTACAAGGTTTCATACCGATTACACCTATAAAACGGAGCTGCCATTTGAAGGCCGGAAAATGAAGTTAACATTGTTAAACGATACCGTGGTAAGCGTAAGTACGCAAAGAACAGTGTATAGCGATACCAGTTATAATTCAAGCTATGTAAAACAATACATTTTAAAGGATGGTATACTGATACCCGAAGGACTAAAAATCCGATGTTTTAATAACGCATCGGGAAACTGGATTGAAAAGGAGATTGCTGATGCCAGATTACAACGGAGATTTTACTACTATGCAGAAGATGAAGACGAAGTTGAAATAAAGGCTGGAATCAATCCGGGAGCAGAAGCATTTTTACATTCACAAATGGATTCATTGCCGGCGATGGCATGGATGAACCTCAAAAACCTGCAAAATTCCCTGCAGGGAAGAAAAAACAAGCTGGAAGAAGGTTTATTCGGTGACAGTATAAGCATAAGCATTGGAGATTCATTAAGTGAATTCCTGC
>CAZYDI010000122.1:0-7788 GCA_964646255.1 uncultured Bacteroidales bacterium | reverse complement strand
AAACAAGTTTTTCATTCCATGCCAAGCACCGTAGGTGAGGCCTTATGGTTGGTCTGATTATCGAAGAAAAGTCGTGCAGGCTCCGCTCAGGTTGACGCCACGCTCAGGGTGACCCGTGCTAAAACTACTGGGTAAAGAAGAAATTATTGAGTTCGTAGATGTCCGGTGCGGAGAGCTTGGATTCAAAATCGAAATAACGGTCGATCTCCTTTAGCATTTCATCAAAGGAAATATAATTGTCCTTGTCGGTGTCCACCGACTTGAATTTATCCGGAATGGGTACACCGGTGCCTCTGCGCCCGTCATAAGAATCATTTTTTCTCAAATACAGGTCGATCTCATTTCTTCCTACTGCCATCGACTGGTTTAACAGGGCAATAAGGTCATCTTCGGTTATTTCAACCCCTTCATGGTTTACATAAGCACCTGACCGGCTGAATGGTTCTTTGTCAAGGTAATCATAAATACCATCGTCATCCGAATCAAGCGGGCATCCCGTTGAATCGGTTTCAACGCCAAAGGGGGTGCCCGGACAATCATCCATGGCATCGGGCCATCCGTCACTGTCCTCATCACCCATTAACATGGGATCAAATTCCATATCGGCAAAGAACCGTTCAACTTTAAGCATTTTTGCCGATGAAAACAGGTCGAGGTGAAAGGTAATGTAAGTGAAATTGAGCATGTCATTTCCTTTTTTACCTACCCTGACGTTGGTTCCTTCATTCTTCGGACTTACATGGTCAATTAAATCGGTAAAAGTATATACAAAGGAATGCCCAATGCGGATCATAACCCTGTCGGAAAGCTGCATATCAAGGCCTGCATCAAAAGGAACGGCAAAGCCGTACTGGGTATATTGTCCCAGACCCCAATCGTGTTTTCTTAATGGTGTTTCATACGTAAAGTCCCTGTTCATGAGGTGCGACATGGTACCGTCGCTCATCGATTCGGGAATATCCCTTATGGTGCCATCGGACCAGTAATTGTATTTCACATCCGAATAGGTTCCCGTACCGGGATCATAAATGCTGGCCATGCTGTCGGTTCGCGAATTAAAAAGCAGGGTTCCGATGCCTATCGACACAAACGGATGAAGGCGCCGGTCTTTCTTTTTATAAAAATGGTCGAAATCATAGTTGATGTCAACGCCAAAATTGTAGATGTCGGTCTGGAAATTGAAATTTTTGGCCGGATCATTCGATCGTTCATTTCCCGATACCTTTCCCCCGTTAAAGAAAAACTCGGCTTTTAAATAACGCTGGTTGTCAATATAGGTTGACAGGTTCAGCTTATAACCCAGGGTTCCTATTGTAGGCGTGTAATAATTGTTTTTTACATCACCCAAATAATTCAATACGCCAACACCGAATCCCACAACAGGTTTATACACAGGGTTGATGTTTTCCACTTGTTGGTTAAGAATCTGATCGAATTCATCTTCCTGTGCCTGCAAATGCAAAACACATAAACAGCAGGTGATTGTAAGAAATCCTGCCTTTTTTAACCAATTGTGGAACCTGTTTTTCATTGATACCATCTTTGTTCAGTGAGCATTAAGGCTTCCTGTACGGTAATGCGCTTGCCGCTATTGTAAGCTGTAATAAATGCATCCTTTACCGGAGTCGTATTCCAGATATGTACCCTGTAGTCCCTGGCATCCTTGTATACCGTGAAGGATCCTACGGAATACTTTCTCCATCCGTCGTGGTTTTCGAGCTGCACCTTCTTCTCGAGGTTCATTTTACCGAAATACCTGGTAATATTCACCGGTTTATGGCCTGCGGCCAACTGAATTCTGTAATACACTCCGTCTTCGTGCGTGAGCATGGATGCATTTCTGCTGCCGCCATTGGTCCTCACTTTTTTGGGTGTCTGTTGCCGGGTGGTTTTTTCCTGTTTGTTCTGCGCCAAAAGGTCATCCTTACCTTGCTGGTTATTTGCGGCGAGGTCGACCGGTTCTTCCTTTGCCTTTACCGGTTCAGTGGCAATGGCCATGGCAATAAGGTTGCCTGCATTTTCGGGGGTAATCTCCGCCATGTTAATATCCCTTTCGAGGATGTCGACGCTCACGGTTTTTTCATCCACCAGATAGGAAAAAGAACCATTGATAACCGGTGCAGGAAGTTTTGCCTGGTTTTTTGGTATTAACCGGTACGACACCGTAAAGAATTTTTCGGAGGGCAAATTCATCCAGAGGAATTTTACTTTTTGTTCCTTAAAGGTGAAGATGGCATCCTTAGGATCCACGGCAACAGCCGTATAACCTTCGGGCACGGTTTCCTCAATTTTGGCAAACTGGCGGGTAAAATTTTTATTAACAAGAACATTCACCAGGTAATCACCCTGTGTGCCGGCATTGGGAGTTTGCCTTAAACAGGCCACCTGCACAGCATCGGTGGGTAAAGTGCCGGGCATCATCATTCTTTCGAAGTCGTTGATGTCCACTATCAGCGAAGGATCTATGTCGGGTGAGGGCAGAATGTTAATGGCATAAGGCTGAATATCCACCGATTTGCGTTCGTTGTTCTGAATGTAGGAGAACTTGCCATCGAGTGTAAATGTGCCCTTAAGTCGCTCATCCACCTTTACCTTGTAGCTGACTACGATTTCATCATTTTCGGGAATGCGTAGCCATATCAACCTGACTTTTTTATCGCTAAATGAAAAATCAGCGTTGGAGGAAGCAACGGGAATTGCTGTTAATCCTGCAGGAATGCTTTGCTGGAAACGGGAAAATCCATCAAGATCACCCTTGTTGAGGGTCAGTTTGATCTCGAATTCCGAACCTGCCGTGACTTCACCCGGCGCATCCAACTTTACAGATACATCGCCGGGAAATATCTGTAAAGCAAGAATCACAAGAAGGTTCAGCAAGGTTATAACTAATTTAACCATTGATTTGGTTTTTACTGAATAATAAAAATATAGATATTCTCAGATATAATCAATTTAGTTATCAACATACTATGCAAAATAAGCCGTCTTCTGCAGGTACAAAGGCCAAAATGAATCAGAAGTTGGGGCTTAAAATGTACTTGCTGTAAAACTCATTGATATGTTTTACCGCATCCTCGGCGGTGTCAACCACCGTGAAGAGTTCCATATCATCCATGCTGATGTTTTTTTGCTCATTGAGCATGACTTCTTTTACCCATTTTACAAGGCCATCCCAATAATCGATGCCCACCAGCACGATCGGGAATTTACCGATTTTCTCAGTCTGAATGAGCGTCAGCGCTTCGAAAAGCTCGTCGAACGTTCCAAAACCGCCGGGCAGAACGATAAAGCCCTGCGCATATTTGATAAACATAACCTTGCGGACAAAGAAATGATCGAAGGTGATGAGCTTGTCTGAATCGATAAAGAGGTTGGGTTCCTGCTCAAAAGGAAGGTCAATATTAATACCTACCGAACGTCCTTTGCCTCTTTTGGCACCCAGGTTGGCTGCTTCCATAATTCCGGGTCCGCCGCCGGTAATAACCCCGTATCCGTATTGGGTAAGTTTGAATGCAATGTCTTCGGCCAGCTTATAAAACTTTGTGCCGGGTTCGGTACGTGCCGAGCCAAATATGGAAACACAAGGCCCAATGCGGGCCAACTTTTCATAACCTTCGACAAATTCAGACATAATTTTAAATATGCCCCAACTATCGGCAGATTGTATTTCCTGCCAGTCTTTATTTTTAAAAGCTTCAATAATTTTTTCTTCTCCGTGTGTCATGCCGGTAAAATCCTTGTATTACTTGTATCTATACGTGAACATTTTATGTAAGTTGTACCTTACGGGGTAAAAATAGTGATTTTTACCAATTAGCGGCTTAATTCTTCAGCAAGGTAATGGGCAGTATGGCTTTTTTTATTCAGCAGGATTTCTTCGGGTGTGCCTGTGCAAACGATCTCTCCGCCTTGTATTCCGCCTTCGGGACCCATATCAATAATATGGTCGGCAACTTTTATTACGTCGAGGTTATGCTCAATGATAACCACGGTATTCCCCTTATCGGTTAGTTTGTTTAATACCTCCAGCAATACCCTTACATCCTCAAAATGCAAGCCGGTTGTAGGCTCATCAAGAATATAAATGGTTTTCCCGGTATCTTTTTTTGACAGTTCCGCCGCTAGTTTTATTCTTTGTGATTCACCACCTGAAAGGGTTGTGGATGGTTGCCCCAGCGTAATATATCCAAGCCCTACCTGGTTTATGGTTTCCAGTTTATGCCTGATTACAGGAATACTATCGAAAAATTCGACAGCCTGGCTGATGGTCATTTCGAGTACTTCGCTTATGTTCTTCCCCTTATACCTGATTTCAAGGGTTTCCCTGTTGTATCTTTTACCGTTGCATTCATTGCAATGTACATATACATCGGGAAGAAAATTCATTTCGATGGTCTGGAGTCCCGCTCCCTGGCATGCTTCGCATCGTCCGCCTTTTACGTTGAAGGAGAAGCGGCCTGCTTTATACCCCCTTATTTTTGATTCCCTGGTAATTTCGAACAGTTTCCGGATATCGCCAAATACGCCAGTGTAGGTAGCCGGATTCGACCGCGGAGTTCTGCCGATAGGTGACTGGTCAACTTCGATCACCTTATCGATATGTTCGAGTCCGACAATTTCTTTGTAAGCAAGCGGCATGGCGTGTGAGCGATAAAAATGCCTGCTTAAAACCGGGTACAGGGTATCATAAATAACCGATGATTTGCCGCTTCCGGACACCCCGGTTATACATACCAGCTTTCCGAGGGGAATTTCGAGGTTGATACTTTTCAGGTTATTCCCCGTGGCACCTTTTAAGATCAGCTTTTTGCCATTGCCTTTACGCCGTTTTTCGGGAACAGAAATTTCCTTTTTGTTTTTCAGGTATTGGGCAGTAAGGGAATTGCTCTTCATTATGACGGATGGTGTACCAACGGCACAAATTTCTCCCCCGTGACGTCCGGCCATCGGGCCCAGGTCGACAACATAATCGGCACTCATGATCATTTGCCGGTCATGTTCCACCACAATTACCGAGTTGCCGGAGTCTCTCAGTTCCCTGAGCGATTCGATGAGCTTTTGATTGTCGCGCTGGTGAAGTCCGATGCTGGGTTCGTCGAGTATGTACAACACATTTACGAGTCGCGATCCGATTTGCGTTGCCAGTCGGATGCGCTGGCTTTCTCCACCCGACAGGCTGCCGGCGCTTCGGTTGAGCGACAGGTATTCAAGTCCCACATCGAGCAGGAAATGTATGCGTGTTTTTATTTCCTTGAGTATTTCAGAAGCGATGGCCAGTTGTTTGCTGTTTAAATGGCGGTCGACCTCATTCAGCCATGAATACAGCTGCGACACGTCCATTGCGGATAGTTCAGCGATGTTCTTGTCATGGATGAGAAAGTGAAGGGACTCCTTCTTTAACCTGGTGCCATTGCAATCGGGACAAACAATCTTTTGGATATATTGATCGGCCCATTTCTCCTCATTTTTATCAGAGGCACCCGAAATATGGTTAACCACGTAATTTACCACGCCCTCAAAGCTCAGGAAATAATTGGTGGAAAATCCGAGCGGCGTATTTTCGAGTTTAAACGTTTCTTCGGCACCATATAACAGCACATTGAGTCCTTCTTCAGGAATATCCTTAATGGGGGTGGACAGGGTAAATTTATACTTTGAAGCAACCGCTTCAATCTGCCAGAAGATAAGAGAATTCTTATAGGGTCCGAGGGGCTGGATTCCTCCTTTTTTTATGCTTAATGCCGGATCGGGAATTATTTTTGAGATATCAATCCGGTTAACGGTTCCCAGCCCGTTACAATGGGGGCATGCTCCCTGAGGAGAGTTAAACGAGAAATTATGCGGGGCAGGTTCATTGTACGAAATACCGGATGTAGGGCACATCAGTTGCCGGCTGAAATAGCGCGGTGATTTCTTTTCGGCATCCAGCAACATAATTATTCCTTTGCCATGGTGCATTGCCAGGTTAACCGCGCTTCTCAGGCGATTTCTATCCTCCGTTTTAACCTCCAGCTTATCAATTACAATCTCAATAAAATGGTTTTTATAGCGGTCGAGTTTTAATCCATGGCGCACTTCAACGAATTCACCATCAACCCGTGCATTAAGGAATCCTTTTCTCCTGATCTGCTCAAATACCTCCTTGTAATGTCCCTTTCGGCCTTTCACCAGGGGCGAAAGAATATAAATCCTTTGTCCCTCATACTTTTCAATAATCAGGTTTATGATCTGATCATCGGTGTATTTAACCATTACTTCCCCGGTATTGTAGGAATAGGCGATGGATGCCCTGGCATATAAAAGCCTCAGGAAGTCATAAATCTCGGTTATGGTGCCCACGGTGGACCGGGGATTTTTACCCGTTGTTTTTTGTTCGATGGCAATTACGGGACTTAAACCCGTAATCTTGTCCACTTCGGGCCTTTCCATATTACCCAGGAATTGTCGCGCGTAGGCCGATAATGTTTCCATATAACGTCGCTGGCCTTCGGCATATATCGTGTCGAAAGCCAATGATGATTTACCGCTTCCGCTCAGCCCGGTAATTACGGTAAGCTGGTTGCGGGGAATGGATACGTCGATGTTTTTCAGGTTATGAACACGCGCGCCGAATACGTTAATTTCCCCTGTTTCCAGGGCTTTGTTTTCTACTGATCTTGCCAATTCTTTATTCGGTTCGCTATAAGGGTTAATGGGTTAATTATTCACTACACGTTCACCTTCGTTTGGAATGGTAATATGGTAAACTTTGCCTGGGCGGGCAGGAAGGTTATTCTGACGGAGCCAGGGGTTAAATGCCTTTATAATCTTGTAATTGGTGGAATGTTGTGCAGCAAAATCGGTAATGTTTGATATTTCTGAATTCACTTCAACCTGATGTGTGGCAATCACCGGATAATAATCGCTATCCTCGAGTTGAAACCCGAAATCGGATGGATTTTCAGTGATAAGCTTATGGGCAATCAGCCTGAATACGTACCGGGCGGTTTCATCATTGAGCAGCAAATCATAATAATTGCTTGTTTTTTGCTTGTTAATCTGGTTTTCGAGACCATTTCGCCCTGCATTATAGGTAGCAGCTGCAATAGCCCAGCTCCCGAATTGCTTGTATGACTGAAGAAGGTATTTACAGGCGAGTTCGGTTGATTTTTCAAGATCATAGCGTTCATCAACGGTGGAGTTAACTTCGAGGCCATACTCTTTTGCGGTGGATTCAAGAATTTGCCAAACACCTACTGCTTTTGCAGGGGATATCACATTTTCGAGGCCGCTTTCAGCCATGGCCAGATACTTGAAATCATCGGGAACCCCATATTTCTTTAAAATAGGCTCAATGATCTCAAAGTGTCTTTTTGATCGCTTCAACACCATGAGTGTGCGGGAATGCCAATAGCCATTAACCAGCAATTCCTTGTCAAGGCTTTCGCGGGTGTCAAAATTATGGACAGGTACTATTTCACCTGCAAATTCAAGTTGTGCAGGCATAGTAAACGATTGGTTGAGTGACGGCATCCTTGATGGTATGGCCGGTGTGCCTTCTTTACCTGTGAATCCCTGAATGGAAAACAATGCGGTAGTAAATAAAACTGCTCCTGTAACATATAATGCAGGCCGCATCCAAATTGAAAAACGATTGTGTGACATAATCTCCCTCGCTGAACTGTTATAATCCCTTCTACGCAATATTGCAAAGTTAGTTAAAAGGATTTTGACTTTTTTTATCTGCCGGAAGAAAATTTTGATTGGTGTGTTAGCATCCGTCATTGGGAGCGGTGTTGGAAATCATGT
>CAZYDI010000121.1:0-7859 GCA_964646255.1 uncultured Bacteroidales bacterium | reverse complement strand
AACTTCACCCTGCAGTACAATGTTAACCGCTGGATCAATTTCAGGGAAACCTTATCGTTCCAATTTGGTGGCAGCAAAGGCTTTACCTACCTTCCTTACAGTGCTTTGGGAACCGATTGGCTCGAATGGACCGTTAACAAGGCTGAAGAAAGCAACAATATCAATACCTCCATCAATACCGAAACGCAATTATCTTTTAATTCGCCGTTTTCCGATTCCAGTAAACACAGCATTTCCGGTTCAATTGCATGGATTACAAACCAGGCAAAATATGAATGGATGAACCTGCAAAGCAGAAACCTGCCGTCGGTTATTATCCAGGATCCTGCTGCCGGTGGCCGCATTAACTGGATAGGTGACGGATCAGGTGAATCACGCAATATTGGTGCTTTGGTTAACCTGAACTACAAATATAAAGACCGTTACCTTGTGCAGGGTATTTTCAGGGCCGATGCTTATTCCCTGTTTGGTGCCAACAACCGCTGGGGTTATTTTAAAGGTGCCTCAGTGGGCTGGCGGTTCTCCGACGAACCCATTCTGAACAATCTGAATTTTCTGGGTGAGAGTATGTTCAGGGTAAGCTGGGGCGTTTCAGGCAAACCGCCGGAAACTGGGATTGGCCTGCCCGATGTAACCTATGCCCGTTTTGCTACCTATGAATCAGGTAACTATAATTATGGAAGCCATACCGGTGTTGTAAATACACAAATAGCCCTCGACAACCTTAAATGGCAATCGGTAACCCAAACCGACATAGGATTGGAGCTGAATCTTTTCAACGACAGGTTATACCTTGAAGGCGATATTTACAGAAAAAAAACGGAAGACATGATTTTTGCCCCCTATTATATTTCTTCTTCATCAGGCTTTGAGAATGTACCGTATTTTAATGGCGGAGAGCTTGAAAACAAAGGTTGGGAATTCATGATGGTATACAATATGATCAGAAAAAAAGATTTTAAGGTTTCCATTAATTTCAACTCTTCACATAACGAAAACGCATTTAAGAAATTCCCCGACAATTTCAATAAAGAAAAGGATGTCACCATCGATGATGGAAAGTTTCCACTTCGGGTTGAAGAAGAACAGCCGGTTGGATCATTTTTCGGTTTCAGGTACCTTGGCGTTTATTCAACCGATGAAGCTGCCTATGCCCGTGATGCAAATGGAAATCTTTTATTGGATTCCGATGGCAATGCCATTCCCATGACCTATAAAGACTATATTTTCAGGGGCGGTGATGCCAAATATGCCGACCTGAACCATGACGGCAAAATCGATTTGAATGATGTGGAATATATCGGAGATTCTAACCCCGATTTTGTCGGTGGTTTTGGGGCTTCGGTTAAGTACAAAAATATAAGCATGTTGTGCGGATTCCATTACCGTATCGGTTTTGATATTGTAAACCGGAATGCCATCAACACACAGGGCATGAACAATAAAAACAACCAGAGCAAGCGTGTTCTGAACCGTTGGCGCATCGAGGGGCAGAACTATAAGGATATGCTGCCCAGGGCATACATGGATCATGAGGCCAATAACCTTGGATCGGACAGGTACGTTGAAAAAGGCGATTACCTCAGGTTACTGAACCTTATGTTCACCTACCAGTTCTCGAATGAGTTTTGTCAGAAACTGAACCTTAATGCATTGGATATATCCCTGAGTGCGCGTAAGTTATTCACCCTTACCAATTATACCGGAGAAGACCCCGAAATCGGACAAAACGCATCAGATCCGTTTTGGATTGGTGAGGATCAATCCAATACCCCTCCTCCCAGGATGTATACCCTTTCAATAAGCGTTGGATTCTAAAAGATAAAAAGAGAAGATGATGAAAATATTCCTGAAGTTAACATTGATTGTATCAGCCCTTTTTCTGCAATTTTCCTGCAACGAATGGCTTGAATTGGAACCCCCTAATGGTCTGATCAGGGAAGAGTTCTGGCAAACAAAGGAAGATGTTGAATCTGCCGTAATGGGTGCCTACCATACTTTTGCCGCCATGGATGACTTATTGTTCAAGTATGGTGAGATTCGTGGCGATCTTGTTGCCGGTGATGTCAATCAATCGGCTGACGAACGCAGGATTATGGAAGGAACAATTTATCCTGATAACGGATTATGTAACTGGTCGGAGTTTTATGAGGTAATAAACTACTGCAATGAAGTAATTTATTTTGCCCCGGGCGTTCAGTCAAAAGACAATACCTTTACCGATTATTTATTGTATAGTTATCTGTCTGAGGCTTATTACCTCCGAAGCCTTGCTTATTTTTACCTGGTGCGCATATTTAAAGATGTTCCGCTGGTGCTGGAACCCTCCATATCCGATGCCAGTGACCTGTATTTACCCAAAACGGGCGATACTGAAATCCTTGACAGAATAACAGCGGATCTTCATGAGGCATACAACTGGGCTACCGTTGACGGTTACCTTACTTATGCCGATAATAAAGGGAGGGCCACCAAGCCCGCATACGACGCCTTACTTGCTGATATAGCACTCTGGAGATTTGACTATGAAACCTGTATTACCCATTGCGATAATATCATACGGTTTAATAAACATGAGATCATGGAGGGCCAATTCTGGTTCGAAATTTTCTATCCGGGCAATTCGCTTGAAAGTATTTTCGAATTTCAACTCGATGGAAGCCTGGGGCAGGCCAATGGAACTTTTGGCCTTACCAACCATGATGCTTACAATTATGATCCCAGCGAGTATGCTATTGAGCTTTTTGATCCTGAGGATCTTGATGACTTTGACCTGATCAGGGGACTTGGCAATTCAATCAAGGAGCAAACGGATAAAAACTATATTATTTGGAAATATGTTGGCCGGTTTGGTGACAACCAGACCGACAGGGAAGGTGCCCAGCAAACCAGTGCAAACTGGATTGTTTACCGGTTATCGGATGTATATTTAATGAAAGCAGAGGCATTGTCGCAACGCGGAAGATTCGATGACGCCATGGCTGCCATTATGGAAGTAAGGGAAGAGCGCTCCCTGGGACTTCCCCGGAATATGGTTAATACTGCCAGCCGGTATGAGGATATTATACTCGAAGAACGTGCCCGCGAATTGGCGTTCGAAGGTAAACGCTGGTTCGATCTGATGCGGATGGGCAGAAGAAACAATTATAACCGCAAATCGGAGCTTATATCCATTATAGTGCGAAATGTACCTTCAACGCAGAAAAGAATTCTGCAAACCAAGCTCACCAATCCGTTAAGTTGGTATATGCCCATTTGGAAAACTGAACTCGAGCGAAACAAGAACCTGGTACAGAATCCATATTATAATTTTTAAAAGATGAAGAAATTTCTGATCTATTTCAGCATGTGTGCTGTTGCCATTGGGTTCATTGCCTGCGAAGAAAAGAAAATCGATATTCATTTCAAGGATATTGAAGAAAACAGCATCTATGATTATATCATTGCCAATAAGGAAACATATTCGAAGTTCCTGAGAATTCTTGAAGTGGGACAGCTTGATAAAACCTTAAGTGCCTATAACCCCGAAGGTGCCGGGTATACATTGTTCCTGCCCAATGATGCCGCTATCGACTCTTTTGTTTTAAGCAGTGATTATGCATCCTTTGATGAAATGCTGGCCGACAATGAATTCATATGGTACTTTTGCAGGTATCATGTGGTGAATGAAATGTATGAATCCAATGATTTTCCCTTTGGTGCATTTGCCGACCTTACCCTCACTGATGATTACCTTGCCGTAAGTTTTATCAACGAGCAGGATTCTTCCTATTATAAGATTAATAACCAGGCCCATGTAATTCAAACCAACCTCGAAATGTCGAATGGTTTCATACACCTGATTAAAGTTGCACTTACACCGGTCACTACTACAACGTTTGGATGGCTGCAGAACCACAACGGCTATACCATTTTTCGTGATGCTGTTGAAGCCACCGGCTTAAATGCTTTATTAAACATTAATCCGAAATTGAATACGTCGGTTTTGCCATTTACCTTGTTTCTGGAACATGACAGTACTTTCCATAAGGCCGGGATTCATGACTTTGGTGACCTGGTTGACGTGATTAGTCCCGACAGGGCTGATTATAATGATCCGTTGAACCCATTGTATAATTTTGTTGCCTATCATGTGCTGACTGAGGGTTATTTTCTGGAGAATTTAATGGCAAACAGCAATGGCGACCGGCTGAGTACAAATTATGCCACCTATTCCGACATACCCCTTCATGTGGATGGTCGTACCGATGATATTCTGATTAACATTGGCAAGGAGGTATTTGACACCATTGTTCACAGCATAGGTGATACCACATTCATCAATTATATTGGTTTCAACTATGATGCCAGCAATATCGTCACCCAAAGCGGGGTAATTCATATCATCGACAGGGTATTGAAGCAACAGACACCGTCGCGGGCTGTATTGACGTACGAAATGATGGACCGGCCTTTGTTTGATGAATTCAATGATGAGCCTGGTTCGTATCTTGTAGAGGATTCACTTTCCTTAAACTCGATTACCTACTCAGGAGCCGACCTTACTTATGTGTTGATGGATGAAAGTGAAGCCCCCGATGCGCTGTGGAGCGATGATTATATTCATATCGACGGTGATTTCAGCATTTCTTTTACAACCAATAAAATTGTACAGGGAAATTATACGGTTTTCATGCAGGCCGATTTCTTTAATACTGACAATGCTGTTGTTGATGTTTTCATTGATGGCAAACCGGTTGGAGGTACTGTTGACCTCGCCAATGATCCGGATGTGAATGTTACGGCCGACGCTCCTTTTGGCCAAAAGGAATTGGGTACGGTAAGCTTTGTAAGGTATGGATCGCATAAAATAACTATCAGGACGCTAATTCCCGGAAGTCTGAGCTGGGATTACATCCGTTTTGAACCACTTTAAAAACTTGTGATATGAATCTCATCAACAAAATAGCGATACTTGCATTCTTCATCGTTTTTGTAAGTTGCAAGAAGGAATGGGAAGATCATTACGAATCGCCACAAGCAAGTAGTAATGAAAACGTATGGGATGCCATTCAAAAAGTTCCGGAATTGTCCTCATATGTTACCTATATGAAACAATACCAGTATGATACGCTCTTTCTTACCAACAACACCTACACGCTTTTTGCACCAACCAATGATGCGTTTGCCCGCTACACTGCAGGAGGTGACAGTGTAACCAGGGGGGTGATGGCTTATTTGGTGTCGAAATATTTCATACAAACAGCAAGCATCCAGGGTAAGCGAAAAATTCAAACATTTGCTGAAAAATTTGCCTTGTTCGATTATCGTCCCGAAGGGTCATTCATTGATAATGTTCCTTTACGATTTGAAAGTCCTACGTTCAAAAACGGAAAGTATTTTGTCATTGACTCAGTGGCAAGACCAAAATATAACTTATACGAATATATTGCCATAAACAATCCGGTATTAAAAGCATACATTGATAGCGAAGACTCGGTGATATTGGATAAAAGCCTGAGCACACCCATTGGTTTTGATGAGAATGGCAATACCATTTACGATTCAGTTGTTGACATTATCAATATGTTTGAGCTGGAGTTCTTTGAAGTATCTGAAGAATTCCGAAACAGGACCGCAACCATTGTATTTCCGAAGAAAGATAATTATGAGGAGGCACTCACCAATATGGCTCTGGAAATTGATGCCGGGTATAATGATTACCGTGATATTCCAATGGAATGGCAGAATGAAATACTGATTCCATATCTGCTTGAACACGGGGTTTTCGAAAATATGATTGAACGCGAAGAGTTCATCCGCAAAAGTATTCGCGATACGGTAAGGCTTAAAAACATCCTTGGCGACAGCGTTATTATTGATTATGAGCCGGGAGAAAAAACCATTTGCAGCAATGGCTATGCCTATGATTATGCCGATTTCAGTGTCCCTGACACCTTGTATAAGGCAGCTGTAAGGTTTGAAGCAGAGTGGTTACTGCGTACCGTTGGACAGAGTTTTGTCTGGTACCCCTTTGCCAAAAATACCAGCACCGTTCAGTTTGCTCCCAGCAAGAATTATATTCCTACCCATTCCAATGATACCGTGATGTTTGTAAGTTTTACCAATGGTTATACAGGTAATTGGACGCTTGAATTTAATGTTGACAACCTTTTCCCCCGGCGATATCTTGCCGTTTTTCATATTTCACCGGTATGGGGAGGGATCTACGATATTTATGTCAACAACCAGCTCGTACGAACCTTTAATTACGGGACTGAAATCAGTCTCTATAAGGTAGTGAAGAGCGTGATTCCCAATAAAAATTATTACCCCAAATGGGAATGGACTAAATTTGATTTTTGGGTAAATGATTTAGAGGTATACGGCACTGCGAATATCAAGCTGGTATATAAGGGGCCTGGCACCAGCCTTAGAAACGGAATAGGCCTTGACTACATTGATTTTATACCTTATTAACCCATGGTTTGATTGAAACCAATAAAGATGAGATACAACGAATTAATAATTCTAAATGTGAATATGATGCCGGGTAAAATTTACTATAGCATTAAAAGAGGAGTACTGCTGGTAGCGGCAATGGTTTTGTTTTCGTTTTTCAGCTATGCCCAGGATACCACCATGGTAACCGGCCGCGTATTTTCCAACCAAAATCAACCGGTGGGAGATATATCGGTTAGTGTTGCCGGATCATTTGAACTGCCTGTTGTTACTAACGAAGCCGGCGAATTCACTGTAATATCCTCTTCGCCGAATGACTGGCTGATCTTTTCCTCAACGGGCGAGTATAAGATGAAAAGGGTTAACCTAAACGGCCGTCGGCAGTTGGATGTGTATCTTTCACCATCAGATATGCCTTCGGGTGAGGATATGATCACCATTTTAGCAAGGCCTTTGATGAAGAGAAATGTGGCCGCCTCTTTTGGGTCTGTTGATGCCCGGGGTATATCCCATTCTTCTCCTGTAACCATCGATCAATATATTCAGAGCCGGGCTGCGGGCGTTAACATAATTCATAACTCCGGGCAGCCAGCCAGTGGTTCATACATCAATATCCGCGGTATCAATTCACTCAATACCAGTAACCAGCCATTGTTTTTAATTGATGATGTACCGGTAACTTCTACAGGCGTCTTTGTGTCCAATGTGGCGGGCAATAACTTTAATCCGCTCATGGAATTAAATCCTTATGATGTATCCAAAATCACTATCCTTAAGGATCCTGCACTCACTGCTGCCTACGGTTCAAGGGGTTCCAACGGTATAATAGCCATTGAAACCCTCGATCCCAGTGTCACTGCAACGGTGATTGAGTTTAACCTGTCCACCAGCATTTCTTTGTCCCCGTCAAATACCCTGACGCAGCTAAATGCAGAGCAGCATAAAACACTGATGAATGAAGTTTTGTACAGCTCAGGAATGTTTGAGGAAGATATAATTCAGTGGTATCCAAGTCTATATTACGATCTCGAAGATCCGGGCTATATCGATTATCAGCACAATACCTTCTGGCAGGATGAGATTTTCAGGAATGCCCTTTCTACCAATGTAAACGTAAATGTAAAAGGAGGGGATGAAATTGCCACCTACGGATTATCAGTTGGACTAACCGATAACGCAGGAATAATAAAGGAAACCGATTACAATTCCTATAACCTTCGTTTTGTAAGCAGGCTGAATGTTTTCAGGTGGCTTAAAATGAATGCCAACGTCGGGTTAAGTTATAACCGTTCAAACCTTAAAGATGCTGCAACTTCACAACAAACAAGTCCCATTTTAACCAGCCTGGCAAAATCACCCTTGCTGAATCCTTACCAGTATGATGAAGCCGGACAGGAAATCAGTGCAGTTTCTGAAGT
>CAZYDI010000120.1:0-7997 GCA_964646255.1 uncultured Bacteroidales bacterium | reverse complement strand
CATTGTGAAAAAAGTGAGATCCCAGGGATGAATCCAGTGCAAAATTGGCCAGGCTTACTTCAACAATAACCCTGGCATTGGAAATTTGTGACCAAACTACCGGAATGCCTAGAAAGGGGTCGCGCGTACCCCAGCGTCCGGGACCGATGAGTATATATTCATGACCTTCACGTATCATACCGAGATTAAGCTGTTCAACTTCTTTAGCAATAGCATAAGTCTCCAGTTTGTTAAATTTTTCGTTATCAACAAAAATAACGTCCCTTATGTGTTTTATTTCACCATTGCCCAGGCTTGAAGTGGTATACAGGAGTATTTTCGAAGGATCGATACTGTTCATGTTGATATTATAGGCCAATTGATTGCCTACCAGCGGCTTTATCTGAAGCAGGTAGAATGAAGGCAAGCCATTTGAATCCCTGGTTAAGTCAACGGCATATTCCATTTCAACCGGCGATCCGAGCGCATCCTCGATGGTAGTCAGCATATTGTCGAGGGTCTCTGCCAATGGTATATAGTGAAACTTTAATATGTCGGCAAAATTAATAATCCTCGGCCCCGGATTACTTAATCCCGGCTCTATACGGTCATTGTCGGCTATATAAACCGATGCTGAATGCGAAAGCGTACCATGTCCTTCAGCAACACTTATATCCAAGAGCTCCAATGATGCCAGTTCGCCATCCGTTACGTAATCCACTTCATTCCTCCGCGTGTTCAATGCATAGAACTTGAGTTGCGAACTTGCCATGAGGTCCTTGGTGGTATACATGTCAATTTTCGGGTAGCGGGGTGAAAAACGGTACGATCTCCAACCTTCAACCACGTATGAGCCAAGTCCGACGGCAGCAACCGCAAAACCCTCTTCGGGTTTCATATGGGCTACCGGGTAGTAATTGTACGATTGCGCAATACCACTTATATGCGGATAATAATAATCACCGTATTGGTTACCTACCAGTTCCTGCAAAACCACAGCCATCCGTTCTTCTTCAACCTTATGGTGGATGGCCTGAAAATAGGTTCTTGAATTATCGGAATAAACAGAGGCAAAAACAAGTTTAATCGCCATCATGAGGTTTTTCAACACCTCCTTTTTATCCTGCCTGTTGTTGGGAATAATATAGGTATCAAATACTCCTGCAAATGGCTGCGTAAGTGAATCCTCCGATAGACTCGAGGACCTTACCGCGATTGGTTTTTCGATCTGGTCAACAAAGAACTCAAGTTTTTTTATCAGCGCCTGCGATAACCTGGCGTTTACAAAGGCCTGCCGTACTTCCTTATAAGTGACCTCCGGTTTTATGATAAGCTCAAAAAGGCTGTTGATTTCTATAAAATACTCGAATTCTTCGGTTCCGATGATGGCGGTGATGGGTGTACGGATATTGATCAGTTTGCTGATCTCCCCGAAATCGATATTGTAAACCAACGCGTTGATAAAGGCTAAACCTCTTCCCTTCCCTCCAAAAGATCCGCCGGCGAAAGAAACAATGTTTTTTTCATCCATTGTTGTCGTCTCATCAAAACCAAGCACTTTACCGCGTTTTTTCTCTTCACGGTAATTCTTAAAGGTTTGCAGGAATGTTGCCCTTGATTCCCTGATATCCTTAAAATCGCCAATGCGCATAGGATTCAGGATATGCGCCAGTTCTATTTCACCCCTGGCCATGAGCCACAGTGAAAATTGATTCTCCTGCGCATGCAAATAAAAAGTTTCATCCGGTACAATGGAAAGCAATGATTCAAATTCCCGCAAAGACTTGGCTATTGCAATGGGTTTCCCTTCACGGTTTCGGAACACAAAATCACCAAAACCAAGATAGTAAGTAAGAAAATTCTTTAAATCGGTCAGCAGCGTATCTGAATTCTTGTTAATGAAGCCTACATTTAATGATCGTGCAAGCTGTTCATTTTCAGGCTCCGAAGATTGAAGAAGTATAGGAAGGTTAAGAATATGCGATTTAATGTATTTAATAAATTTGATACCTGCACCCTTATCAGGCTTGCCATCATGTTCAAATTCAACATCGGATATCACGCATAACATATAATCTTTATACTTATTGAAAATAAACATGGCATCTTCATAGGTACGCGCATGGAGAATTTTAGGCCTCGACCGCATTTTGCAGATCTTGTCCAGCTCATTTTTCTCAACCTCGGGCAATACCTGCTGAACCTGGCCGAATACAATGGAGTATAAAATCTGAAGGTACTTGGAATAATAGAGTGCTGAATCTTCAACCAACAGGATGATTCTTACCAACCCGATGCGCGTATCATTCTCAACATTAACTTCATCTTCGATTGACTTTACAATGGCAAAAAATATCTGAGAATTGCCGCTCCACACAAAAAGTTTGTTCACCGAAATCAATGATGGAACGATCTCTTCAAAATACTTAATGTTGCTTTTCTGGTTAAGCAATACATATACGGGAAGCGAAGGTTTCTTCTGGCGGATTTTATCGCTTAGCTCCAGCGGAGTTTGCTTGTCAATTCCCACCATCAGGATAACAATGTCAAATCGGGCGGTATCAATAAGTTCAAGCGCTTCTTCGGGAGTGGTGACTCCGGTTATACGGGGCAATGAAAAGAGGCTGTACTGGTATATAATCCCCATAAACTGCTCAAAGAAGCTGTCTTCATTTTCAAGGATGAAGGCATCATACAGGGTGGCTACAAAAAGTATTTCCTTCACCTTGTATTTCATCATATCAAGGTAAATGTACTTGTCGAGCGACTGCTGGTTGAAGAACAGCTGCAGCGGCCGCTTGTTCTTCACTAGCGATTGCCTGTAATCAGAGGGATCTATTAAAGGTACAGCTTCATGTATGGTCTGGCTAAATATTTCCTTGCCCTTGTAACTATCCAGGTATCCTGTAATCAGCTTACCGAGGTTAATGATAAGCTGGCGTTCCTCTTTCAGAAAAGGACCTTCAAATGCTGCAGGAAATTCTTTCAGATAAAATACTTCTATACTCCCCTGTTTATTGTCGAACGTAACCAATTGCTCCTGCATTACCCAGGGAGTTTCGGAAAATTCACGGCTTATATATGACTTTCCATCATAGGTAATCCTTACAGCGGTATAGCGTGAATGTTGCCAGCTCCGGGGTATGATATAGCACAATTTCTGAAGTGTTTCATCAACAGGCCTTCTTTGTGAGAGTATGTAGGTTGTATGGTTAATAACGTGCAATTCTTTAATTCTTTCACGGTTTTCGTGTAACAAGCTATTAAATACGTCACGCGTTGCCGAACCTGAAATAAGTGAGGCCAGGTTGATTAATAAATTACGCTCCTCTTTCAAAAATGGCCCTTCATCAGCCCCGGGAAATGATTTCAGGTAAAACACTTCAATAAGTCCTTTTTTCCCGTCAGGGGTATCAAAAACCTGCTGTTGTACCGTGGACGATTCCCTGAAGCCCTTGCTGGTAAAAGTCTGATCTTCATAAGTAATTCTTGCGGTACAAGACTCGGGATATTGATAGGCCTCGGGCAAAATATTGCAAATGTACTTTAACGCATCACCCAATGAATTACTTTCCTTCAGGATCATTGAGGTTTCGTTAATACCGCGTAATTCTTTCAACCGCTCGGTATTGCTGGCCAAAACCTCCCGCAGGGACTGCTTTGATGCCGTTCCGGATATCAGCGCTGCCAGGTTTTCTATTAAATCGCGCTCTTCCTTAAGAAACGGCCCTTCTTCAGCCGGTGGGAATTCTTTAAGGTAAAATATTTCGATACTTCCCGGCTGATTATCCGGTGTTTCAAAAACCTGCTTCTGAACCCAGGGTGTGTCGGAAAAAGGTTTGCTGATAAATTCCCTGTTCCCGTACTTTATCCTTGCTACGCAATGTTCCGGATATTGCCATGCTTCGGGTAAAAACGAACATATTTCCTGCAATGATTCTTCAATGGAATTTCCTTTGCTAAGCGATTCAGTGGTACGACGAATGCCTTTAAGTTCCTTAAGCCGTTCAGTGTTTTCATAAACCAGCTGCGAAAGCTTTACCGTCGATAAATACCATGATACAAGGGAGGCGATTTCTGAAAGGAAATCACCATGCAGGGCGGTGATTTCTTCTACGCTTTGCTGTTTGTTTTTGATATGTATAGAGATAGAACCTGCGGCCAAATCAGAAGCAGACAAATCTTTTGAAATACAAACCGGTTTATTAAAGCCGGTTGTTCCGTAATTTTCTCCATCCCATGCTATTTTCACCGAAACCTGCTCCGGATGCTCAAATGCCTGAGGAATAATCTCGCAAAGTTTATGTAATTTCTGATGCAGGCTGCCGTGTGATGACAGAACAGCGATTACCTCACGGGTAATATTGGCGTAACTGCTTTCTCTATTATCGGGTAAAACTGACTGCATATCGCAAATATACGTTTATTTGCAATAAATCTCCGGGTTCACCAATCCCTTCTGATCAGCCTACGATGTATGATGTAGACTATTTTGCAGGTATTCATGAATACCCATGGCAGCCTTCCGGCCGTCTCCCATGGCCAGTATTACGGTTGCCCCTCCCCTCACTATGTCTCCGCCTGCAAACATTCCAGTGATATTCGATTGCAAATCCACACCATCCACCTGTATAGTTCCATGCCGGCTTACTTTAAGCTCGGGAAGGCTTAACGGGATGAGCGGGTTGGGTGAAACACCCACGCTGACAATTACCAGGTCGGCTTCGATGATATATTCCGATCCTTCTATTGGAACCGGTTTTCGGCGGCCCGATTCGTCGGGTTCCGATAATTCCATCCGCTGCAACTTTATCCGGTTTACCCTGCCCTTTTCATCGGCAAGGTACTCTACCGGTGCATGAAGGTTCAGGAATTCTATTCCCTCTTCCTGTGCATGCCTTATCTCTTCCTTACGCGCCGGCATTTCTGCGAATGAACGCCGGTAAATAATCATGGCTTTTTCAGCTCCCAATCGCTTTGCTGTTCTTACGGAATCCATGGCAGTATTCCCTCCGCCGATAACTGCTACGTTTTTGCCCGACAACACCGGTGTGTCATGATCAGGTTTTGCTGCACCCATAAGGTTAATGCGGGTAAGATATTCATTGGATGAGAGAACGCCATTGTAGTTTTCACCGGGAATACTCATGAAATTCGGCAAGCCGGCACCACTTCCAATAAAAAAGGCCTGAAATCCATCATGGTGCAAATCATCAAACGTTATTGTCCTTCCGGCAATGATGTTTTTCATGAACTTAACACCCATGCTTTTCAGGTTGTCGATTTCAGTGTCGATAATCTTATTGGGTAACCTGAATTCGGGGATGCCATATTTTAGCACACCGCCAAATTCATGCAATGCTTCAAAAACGGTAACATCATAGCCAAATTTGGCCAAATCACCGGCAGCAGCCATTCCTGCGGGCCCGGAGCCTATTACGGCAACTTTTATGTCGTTTGGCGTTGATATTTCGGGCGGTGCAACCGGCCCTGCAGCATATTCATAATCCGCGACAAAACGCTCGAGGTTTCCAATGGCAACAGGCTCTTTTTTAAGCTTTACGGCATATACACACTTAGCCTCACATTGAACCTCCTGAGGACAAACTCTCCCGCATATCGATGGAAACACATTGCTCTGCTTAACACAAGCTATGGCCTTTAAAAAATCACCGGCTTCAATATGCTTAATAAAGCCAGGAATGTCAACACCAACGGGGCATCCTTTCATACATTCGGGTTCGGGACAATCAAGACAGCGCTTGGCCTCGTTCATGGCCATTTCGGCTGTAATACCGATATTCACCTCCACGTTTCCCTTGATTCGCTCTGAGGGATCAACCTCCGGCATTTTCACCCTTTCAATGGAAGTGCGCTCTTTTGCCGTAATGGTCTTCCTGAGGTCTTTCCGCCACTGTTCGTCACGTTGCGATTTCCGATCTGTTTCTTTTTCGATCATTCCCGGCTATTTATTTTGATATTTCGTTTTTATAATCCTGTTCTTCCTCGGTTCTGTATCCACCCAGTCTCATAAGCAATTCATCAAAATCCACTTCGGCGGCATTAAACTCAGGTCCGTCAACACATACAAACTTTATCTTCCCTCCTACGCTTACGCGGCATGCACCACACATACCGGTTCCGTCAACCATTATGGCATTTAAACTGGCCATGGCCGGTACCTGGAATTTTGCAGCCACAAGACTGGTAAATTTCATCATAATGGCAGGGCCTATGGTTACACAAAAGTCAATCTTTTGCGACTTGAAAATTTCTTCCATGCCAACGGTTATCAGCCCCTTCCGGCCATAACTGCCGTCATCCGTCATGATAACCACCTCATCGGAATGTTCCCTGATCTCCTTTTCGAGGATGAGCAAATCCTTTGTTTTGGCGGCCAGCAAACTAATTACCCTGTTTCCTGCATTATGCAAGGCTTCTACAATTGGCAACAAGGGAGCTATTCCCACACCGCCGCCGGCACAAAGTACCGTTCCGAAATTATCGATATGCGTGGGATTTCCCAACGGACCTACCACATCAGTAACTTCATCACCAACATTCAGGGCAGCCACTTTATGGCTGGTAAGTCCCACTTTCTGAACAATCAGCGTAATGGTACCTTTTTCAACATCGGTTTTTGCTATGGTTAACGGTATGCGCTCGCCCTGTGTACCTATTTTTATGATCACAAAATGACCTGCTTTCCTTTTTTTTGCAATCAGGGGAGCTTCAATCTCAAGCTGCACTACATTGGGTGAGAGGTATTCTTTTGAAACAATTCTGCTCATGAAAAAAATATTTGCCGGCAAATTAAGTCATTTTGCGCCATTAGATGCAGGATAATGCAAAATACGTATAATGCCTAAGTGAATGACGTATTTCTGAATTCCGACGCAAAAGTATTATTTTATCCGTAATTATTGAATGATTTTTTTGTGGATGGCTGGATCGTACAACTGCAGCACTGCAACAATAATATAGCTATATTCGCCTGTAAAAACCACCAAAAAATGATGTGCTCCACTTTACACCGCCATCTTAAATACACTATTAAAAAAGCCCTGCTCGTTTGTCTTTTATGTTATGGTTTTTTATCATTACATGGTCAATCTCCCTCCTTTAATACCTACACAAATCCGGTAATTCCCGGTGATCATCCCGATGCTACCCTTACCCGGGTTGGAAATCACTTTTACACAACAGGTTCCTCATTCAACCCTACCCCGGTGATATACCATTCAACCGATCTTGTCCATTGGGAAGCAATTGCCCGCCCGGTAAGTGAATCATGGACCAGTTACGGTGACACTCCCGGGGGCGGCTGCTGGGGTGGCCATATGGTTTATTATGGCTCAAAATACTGGCATTACTTTTCACATGGCGGAAGCATGCATTTTGTAACTGCCAATGAGCCTCAGGGCCCCTGGACGCTACCCACAAGGGTTAATAATCCCGTAACGCTGCCATTTTCATTGGGATACGATAATTCAATATTTATTGACGACGATGGAAAATGGTACCTGGTCGTTAAAAATGGCCAGCCCAATAACGCTATTGTTGAATTGGGCAGTAACGGGCAGCCTACCGGTACAGTATACAACCTGAGCTGGCTGAATCCGGGACCAACCTATCCGTATAGCTGGGCTGAGGGGCCTGTCATATGGAAAGCACACGGTTATTATTACTATTCTTTTGCCAGGGATTTGTCAGGGGGCCAAAAAGTAATGCGAAGCACTGTATTGACCGACAATCAGGGTTCATGGGAAATGCTTGGTGATTTCTTCAATTTGAATGATCCGCTAAGGGCTTCGGCTTTATTTGCAGAGCCAAACCATAGTTCTCCGGCCATTATGCTTGACGATAGTACCAGCTGGGTAATTCATCCCCTTTATGCCAAACCCGAATGGAAAGGCCAGGGGCGCCAGGGATTGCTGAACCAGGTATATTATGATAATAACAGGAAGCCGGTTGCCGATTATCCGGTGAACCGGGCTTTCAATGCACCCCGTCTTTCC
>CAZYDI010000119.1:5392-8297 GCA_964646255.1 uncultured Bacteroidales bacterium | reverse complement strand
GTCTTCAGGTCTACAGGTCTGATTGTCTCCAGGTCTTAAGACTTTGAAGACTTTGAAGACTTTGGAGACTTAGTAGACCACCAGACCAGTAGACTTAGATACCATCTGAAACAGCAGCGACCATAATGCCGGGCAGAACCTGCAGATTATAATAAAAAACCCCGGTGGAATCCGGGGTTTTGATAATTAGAATTTATAGGCGTTTTCCTCTATCATTTTATCTGCAATTCTTCGGCGTGCATCCTTGGTATTCACACCGGCCACCCTGGTGAGGGTTTCGATGGTTTTAACCAGTGAAGGGGCAGCAGATGCATCGGCAAAGGCATAAACAGCATCACAGGCTTCCTTCCTGATCTTGTCGGCTGCATCATATATGTAAACATCAACGATATCCTTGTATACTGAAACAGCTGATTCACCCTTCATGCCCTGGAGTTTCTGCACCCTCAGTACGAGTGACTCACCAACATAAGTTTCCATCATCATATTGGAAATGTTGTTCAACACTTCCTCCTCGCTAACGAGCTGTTTTCCGAATTTCGTGCTTACACCGTGAATGGCAATAAGAATAGCCTTTTTGAAATTGTCAATGTACCTTAGCTTTTCCTGGAAATACGTTTCGTTAGCTGCTTTGCCATCAGTTACTGCAGATGCATTGGCAAATACTTCAGCGGCTTTGTCAAACAACTTGAAATCACCTTTCATGGCACGTTTCATGGCTGTATCTACTACCAATAAGCGATTAATTTCATTGGTTCCTTCGAAAATACGATTGATACGTGAATCGCGATAACCTTTTTCAACGGCCATTTCAGCAGAATAACCCATTCCGCCATGAATCTGAACAGCCTCGTCAATAACAAAATCCAATACTTCCGATCCATATACCTTTAGTATGGCAGCTTCAACGGCATAGTGACTGATTCCGTCAATAGAAGCCTTTCCCTTATCACAGCCTTCGGTTTTGTATTTTTCAATCAAATCGTCGATATCCTTGCTTACCCGGTAAGTAGCTGATTCTGAAGCATAGGTGCGAATTACCTGCTCAGCCAGTTTTTGTTTAATGGCCCCGAAGGTTGAAATCAGCACACCGAACTGCTTGCGTTCATTGGCATATTTAACGGAATCGTTAATGGCTTTCTTTGCAGCGCCAAGAACATTGGCTCCCAGCTTTAACCTGCCCATATGCAGAATACTGAGGGCAATACGGAATCCCTCACCCCTTTTTCCAAGCAGATTTTCAACGGGAACTTTTACGTCATTGAAGAAAATCTGGCAGGTTGACGAGCCTTTGATACCCATTTTATGTTCGTCGGGACTTACTACAACACCGGGAAAATCACGTTCCACAATGAAGGCACTCAATACCCTGTCGTTGTCAATTTTTGCAAACACCGTTTGAACATCGGCAAAACCGGCATTGGTGATCCACATTTTCTGACCATTCAGTATATAATGCTTGCCATCTTCAGAAAGTTTTGCGTTGGTTTTTCCTGCATTGGCATCACTTCCTGCGCCCGGTTCTGTAAGGCAATATGCTCCAAGTAATTCGCCGGTGGCAAGTTTGGTAACATAACGATACCGCTGGTCTTCATTACCATAATACATGATGGGCAATGTTCCGATTCCGCAATGAGCCATAAATGCAACCGAAAAAGAATAACCGGCGCCAATGGTTTCGGCAGCCAGCATTTGGGTGACAAACGATTGACCAAAGCCATTATATTCTTCAGGTATGGAAATGCCCATCAGGCCAAGCTCTCCTGACTTTTTAAGCATATCCTTCATCAGTTCCCTGTCCTGTTTATCAACCTTGTCAACATTAGGATAAACCTCAGATATAAGAAAATCCTGGCAGGTTTGGGCGATCATCCGTTGTTCTTCGTTGAACTCCTCAGGAATAAAAACATCTTGTGATTCAATATTTTCTACAAGGAATTCTCCGCTTTTCAAAACTTTTCTATTCATTTTTAATGGTTTGAGTTATTAAATTTTGAAGCATACAGCTCATTTGATTTACAGGCAGGCATCCATAATACTGCACTATAAATTGAGGTCCATCGCGATAAGCTCGGCGATGTCGAGGTTTTTAATTTCTTCTTCTTTATTCTTGTATTTTAATCCGTCGGTCATCATGGTCATGCAGAAAGGACATGAGGTTGCAACAATTTGTGCACCTGTTTCAAGTGCATCTTCAATACGCTCAATGAAAACCTCCTTGTTTCCTTTTTCCGCCTCTTTAAACATCTGAGCGCCTCCTGCACCGCAACAAAGAGCAAAACTTTTGTTGCGTTTCATCTCGCGCATATCACCGGTAAGCTCTGATATCACATTGCGTGGTGCTGTGTACTCATTATTGGCCCTGCCCAGATAACACGGATCATGGTAAGTAATAGCTGCAGCACGCTTGTTGAGTTTAAGTTTCCCTTCGCGTATTGCATTATCAAGGAATTGCGTATAATGGATAACTTCATACGATCCGCCCAGATCGGGATATTCGTTTTTAAAGATATTGAAACAATGAGGACAAATGGTGAGTATCTTTTTTACTTCATACATTTTAAAGATTTCAATATTCTGCATTGCCTGCATTTGGTAAAGCATTTCGTTACCGGCCCTGCGCGCCGGATCGCCGGTGCAGGATTCCTCCTTACCCAAAACGGCATAACTTGTCCCAAGATAAGTGAGCACTTTGGTAAATGCCCTGGCTACTTTCTTATACCTGTCATCAAATGCTCCGGCGCAGCCTACCCAAAAAAGATACTCCGGTTTTTCTCCCCTGGCAAACAGGTCGGCCATTACGGGGACTTCTATTTTTCGATTTTCCATAGTTTATTGTCTTCTATGTCTTCTATGTCTTCTGGTCTTCTATGTCTTCTGGTCAGCTACCTGAAACTACTGAAAC
>CAZYDI010000119.1:0-5292 GCA_964646255.1 uncultured Bacteroidales bacterium | reverse complement strand
AACTTCTTTTCGCTCTCTCGCTCCCTCTCTCCCTCTCTCCCTCGTCCCTCTGCTGGTCTGGGATCTTGACTTAATTCTTAACGTTCATCTCCAAATCCTTCGCCCAGTTGAGTCTGTCCTCTGCTGAAAACTGCCACGGAGCGCCATTGTTTTCGATATTATTAAACAGGGTTTTGATTTCTCCCGGAGCGGAAGCCTCTTCCATTACCAGGTAACGCCGCATATCCACAATCAGGGTAGGATGATTGATGTTGATGGGACATTCCATTGCACAGGCATTGCAGGTTGTGCATGCCCATAATTCTTCCCCGGTAATGTAATCCCTCAGCAATGATTTATTGTCGCTATAATCCTTTCCGTTTTTAACCATTCCGGGGCCCTTTTCATTCATTCGGGCCCTTACGTCCATGATAATCTTCCGGGGTGAAAGCCGTTTTCCGGTAATGTTGGCCGGACATACCGAAGTACACCTTCCGCATTGTGTGCATGAAAGTGAATCAAAATAATTCTTCCATGACACATCCTCTATATCTTTTATCCCGAACCTTTCAGCAGGAGCATCAGCAGGTGCTGCGGCATACGCTGTTTCGGGATTCATCATCAGTTTCACTTCCCTTGTTATGCTGTCCATGTTGGTGAGTTTTCCAAGCGGATCGAGCCTTGAAAGGAATACATTGGGAACCGACATGAATACATGGAAATGCTTTGAATAGGGCAGCATATTGGCAAATATAAAAATCAGCAATATGTGAACCCACCAGCATACTTCATGCAAACCATGAAGCGTTCCGGCTGAAGTATTCAGGAATAATGAAGCAAACTGTACACTTACTGGAAAAACACCGGCAATATGTTCACCACTTACCGTTTGAGTGGCAACGTAAAAAGTATTCATTCCCAGCAGCGAAACCATTAGCAGGAAAATCATCGAAAGGGCAATGTTGGCATCGATGTGCGTGCTCTTTTTCATTTCGATACCTTCGAACCTGCGGATATGGAAAAACAATCTGCGGCTGAGAAAAACCAGGATTGCTATTGCCACAATTAAAGCAAATACATCCCCGGTTCCCATGATGATGTTATAAAAAACACCCAAAAACTGCAATGCCCTTTCCGTTCCGGACAAGCCATCGATCACCATTTCAATGCTCCCGATGAGGATAACACAAAATCCCCAGAACACCAAAGCATGCAAGAGGCCTATGACCGGGGCGCGGAATATTTTGGTCTGACCGAAAGCAACATTCATCATAATCCTGAATCGCTTACCCCAATTCTTTATGGGGAAATTATTACGGGTGAGCTTAAAGAATCCCACAAGCCGGTTTACCGTAAAGGCAAAAATTCCCAGGGTTAACAGCAATGAAAGTGCAAATATGATCTGTTTCATATCCAAATGAATAAAGGTGAATTAGTTCTCCCGGACCATCAATTAAAGGCCTTTTACTTCCTTTACCGCTTCAACAAGCTTGGGCAGAACTTTTTGAACGTCTCCGACTATACCGTATTGAGCAGCCTCAAAAATGGGAGCATCCTTATCGGAATTAACCGCTACAATATATTTTGATGAGCTGATCCCTGCAAGATGCTGGGTTGCCCCGGATATTCCAAGTGCAATATACAGGTTGGGCGCAATAATTTTCCCTGTTTGGCCGGTGTGCTCCTCATGGCCACGCCATCCCTCATCCGATACGGGACGTGAACATGCGGTTGCACCACCCAGTAATCCGGCTAATTCAACAAGCGGACCCCAATTATCGGGTGATTTCATTCCCCTGCCTCCCGAAACAACAATGTCGGCATCGGTTAGCAGTATTTTTCCACTTTGTTTCTGAACTTCTTTAACCTGTGTTTTTATTGCAGCCTTATCCACATTAACGGTGGCATTTTCAACTGCAGCATTGTTGTTTTTCTCAACCAGGTCGAAGGAATTTTGCGCAAGTGTAATGATTTTTATGTCGGTGTTAATTTGCAGGTGAGCATAAGCATTGCCTGAATAAGCCCTTTTGTAAACGATAAACGGACTTACACTAATTGGTAACTGGCTTACGCCTGATCCTATGCCTGCTTTAAGCCTCACCGATAAACGTGGTGCAAGTGCTTTACCGGTATTGTTATTGGACAGGATAATTACCTTTGCACCTTCTTTTGCTGCAAAATCAGCAATGGTTTTGGTAAATAATTGGTTATCAAGAATGTTGAGTCCGTCACCAGTAGCATTGATGATTTTGTTTACGCCATAATTGCCAAGTTTGGCAAGTTCCGAAGCTTCAACATTTCCGATTGACAATGCAGTGGAAGTTGTGTTAAGCATTTCAGCCACCTTTGAAGCATATGAAGCCAATTCAAACGACAGTTTTTTAAATTTCCCGTCCCAATTTTCTGTATATATGAGTACTGACATAATTTTCAGGTTCTGTAGGTTAGTGATTAAATAACTTTAGCTTCATTCTGAAGCACTTCAATAAGCTGTTTTGGATTCTCAGCATCTATAAAACGGCATGCAGCACGTGGTTTTGGCATTTCATACTTTGCCACTTCGGTGTAAACCGCTGAAGCTACAGGCTCAACAACCTTTACTGGCTTTGTCCTGGCCATCATAATACCACGCATGGCAGCAATTCTGGGTTCTTTAGCAATACCTTTCTGCACAATCGCTACAAAAGGTGCCGGAACGGAAACTGTTTCCTTTCCACCATCAATTTCACGGCTGATGATGGCCTGTCCGTTTTCAATTTTCAAACCGGACACTGCAGAAACAGAAGGACAGTCGAGTAATTCAGAAATCATTCCTCCTACGGTTGACCCGTTATGGTCGCTTGACTCAATTCCGCAAAGTACGATGTCAAATTTTTCGTTTTTAATAACTTCAGCAAGCTGGGTTGCTACAAAAAATGCATCACCCGGTTCAGCATTTATTCTGATGGCATCGTCGGCACCAATAGCCAGGGCCTTTCTGATTGTCGGTTCAGCAGTTGCCGGGCCAACATGTGCAACGGTGACTGATTTAACACCGGTTGTAGCATCATCTTTTAACTCAAGCGCACGGGTAAGTGACAGCTCATCCCATGGGTTAATGACCCATTGGATACCGGTGGTATCCAACTTTTTAAAGTCATCAATAAATTTAACTTTAGTAGTTGTGTCGGGAACATTGCTAATGCAAACAAGAATTTTCATAGGTACAGATTAATTTGTTTGTGGCGTAAGGAACAACTTGACAATGGCAGTGAATAGGTAGCGCTAAGGGTGGAAATCATGGTTGTTTCTGTGTTGCCTATTAAAATATACATTATAAATGAAACTATATCCTCTTCATTTTAAGGAACATATAACTAAAAAAGACCAACCTGTTCTTTTTTCAGGCCTACAAATATAAAATAAAATAGAAAACCACCACCAGTGTCAAAATTATTTGGAATGGTTCGGAATTATTAAGTTACCGTGGAATGGCATGGTTTCATGGTTAAAATACTATTCACTTTAATCACCGATTCAAACATTACCAACAACAATTGTCAGTAATTTGGTCAAAATCCGTGAACGTGTTTTAAATTATTCCGTAATTTTGATTGAGTAAATAAGGCTCATGAAGGATTTAATTCAAAAGACTATTGATCTCCTGAAGAAAAAAGTAAAGGAAAACCTGGAGATCATCAATAAAAATCAGACAAGGTTAAATGAAATGATGAATCAGCCGTTCTCAAGCGAACGCACCTATATGATTGAGAAAAACTATGCTGCCAATAAAGCATTATTGTCTGAAAACAACGACCTTATCAGCCTCCAGTTAAACCTTGTAAGTTTCCTTGAGAAGCATAAAGATTCTCTTGAGCAGTGGGAAGAAGAGCATAACGTGCTTAATGAAATTGACATGACAGAATACCTTGATGATGAGGAGATATTCGAGCTTACCGTGCAGGGTAAAATAGGGTTTGAAACAGGGCATCCAAAATTTTCGGATGAGAATTTCTTTAACAAGCTTCTTAACTATTACGCATCGATTGAGGCATATGAAAAATGCAATAATATGCTGAGCATACGGCGAAAAAGCCAGATGGGATAATCAGATATATGTAACAATAACCTTTTTAAGCAATTTTTCTTCGAGTAACTCGGCAATTCTGTTTACTACCGTACGCCTTATCTCAAGCTCTACCGGAAGATGCGGATCCTGATGAGCAATGTTTATCCTTGTTCCGATGATAATCTTTATGGCATCGCTTTCGAGAATAAGTTTTACAATTTCATCGGCCGGGCCCCTTGAAAGTTTGTAATTTGGATTGTACGCTTTCAGAATTTTTTCCACTTTATTTAGGGTAAGAATACCTTCGGTAAAAAGATCTATGCCTTCCATAACATTGATAGGGGGTAACTCTGCATCCTCAAACTTGAATACATCTTCAATTTTAAGGTTCAGTTCCCTTGAGATAATATCACCGGTAGTGGCTCCCATAACGATTTTTTTCCCTTTGAAATCGCGTACTTCAGCAGCAAGCCTGCCATCGTCCTCCTTGTTATAAGGAGGTCCTGTACATATTAACAACTCCCTGGGTTCCCTGAAATAAATTACACCACAGGTAGAATCATCCTTTGATTGAAAGCCATCGTTTCTGAAAGCCATGCTCAGTATTTTACCGGCCAGGTTGCGGGCAGAAATTTGCGGATATTGCTTAATGACGTCAATGGCAAAACGCCCTACATTCTCAATGCCCCATCCAAAAGGAAAACGGGGAGTACCTAATCCCGACTGGGCTATGCCGTCGGAACAAAAAACCAAACGGTCGCCTTTCTGGGGAGTAAAGGTACAAACCCTGATCTTCTTAGAACAATTGACGTCACTATTCAACAGAATATTGCGTGAATTAAGCGGTTTAAGGATTTTGCGTTCCCTGATCACAATGCATTCAGGGTTGTCATATTCAAGAACGGTGACTTTATTGCTCTGCTCAATATCAATAATGGTAAAGGTGGAATAATTCATTTTGCGTTCACTGCACTCTGGCAATGTCTTCATGATAATTTCGGCGGTCTTTTGGGGCTCCTTGTGCTCCTTGGTAAAGTTCATTGCCATGGTGGCAGTGAGCGTAGCCAAAATACTGGCTTTTACACCATGACCCATGCCATCGGATAAAACAACGACAATACGGTTTTCTTCCTTTATTTTAGATGACAGGAAAATATCACCGCAAATCCGCTGCCCTTCATAGCTTTTTTGCTGATAATCGACTTCTACAAAAAAATCTTCTCCCATTATATCTATTTGTTGATTGGTTGATGTGTTGATTGGTT